>NZ_FWFP01000019.1 GCF_900172215.1 Ruegeria meonggei | reverse complement strand
ACCACTGCCAGACAGTTGTTTGTGAAGTAAACAACGAGAGAGCGCTTGCCCAAACCGACGACCAAGAATATGAAAACCAGACCCGCAGACTCTCGTTATGAATGAGGGAGCCTCGGGGCGCAGGTCAGCGTCGGTCAACGCATCGCCAGAGTCGTCACAGAAAACCCCAGTAACGGCTCTTCACTTGTTCTCGAAGCCGGTGATCAGTCGCAGCTGCGAATTCAACTGACACCAATGTTTCAGAGACCTCAACGCGTAACTCTTTGCATGAGTTTTGAAACAAACTTCGGAACTCAAACAGAACAATCGCCACCCATACCTTTCCATAGTTTCAGCGTCGACTCTGTGGGCAACGATCGCTTGGAGTTTGATGGCACAAGTTTGGATCAGGTGTGGCACAATATTTCGAGAGGTAGTGCATGGCGACCGTTCTAGAAGGTGTTCTTGAGGCAATGTAATTGAGTTCCCACTTTGGCGGCGGCAATCATAGCCATCGGCCCATAAGAGACATCCACTGGCCACCCGATTTTTTGCGGACGCAGCCCGCTTTGCAGCCATCCGCCGCAAGCGCAAAATGCAGCGCCCGTCGAACTAGCAGGTCGCGGACAACGTGACCATCAGCTAAACGCCTGCCAATATGGGTGCGGAACTGCGAGCATTGACCCGCGGTGGCGGCTTGTCCAAGAAGCTTGATCCATACGTAAAACAGCGGCAACATCCATAGAGTGGCGTTCAATTTTTGGAACGTCGGTTTAACGATATCGGTCAAACGGAAGCATCGGGTGTTTCCCAGGGCCAAAGTTTGCAGAAAACCATTTTCAATCTAACTTCAGGGAGCAAGCCATGACGGCCATGACCCAGACCGAAGCAGACGTTTTAGAAAAAATTTCAGTACTCCTCCAAAAACCGGAAGATAGCCCCCCTTCAGACCAGATCGACGTCGTGCTTGATCCGGCGAAAATCATCAAAGACCTTGAGGAGTTTTACGAACTTCTGAAAGAGTCCGACGCCATGCTCAAGGCAAGTGTGCCTTACCTTAAGCCGCCACATTATCGGCCCGAGCTTCCTGCGCACGGCGAGATTGAATTTGGCATTCTACCTTTTTGGGCAAAACACCCAAAGGAAATCCCCGATTACCAGGATATACCGCAAGTCTTCCTTGAGTTCCTTAAATTAGTCGATGGTTTGGGCCTCATTCCACAACCAACGCTCACGCCTAAAGAGTATGAGCATCTCAAGACAGCAGTCCTTAGCTACAATGCGATCTCGCCCGACGGTACGTCTTGGGGAATTGGGAACTTCGGGCAACTGGATTATCGCTGGCTCGAAGCGCCGATTAACATGCTTCTTGTCAACTATTACTACAAGAAATACCCATGGCCGATGGCGGCCTTGAATGACCCGGCCAAAAGCCCGCATGTGGCAACGATCCCCGAGGGTGGCAATACGTTTGCGGTTGCCGGCGATTGGGGAACAGGGGGAGACGACGCCATAGCGGTGCGTCATGCGGCTGTACATCTGGACCCGTACTACCTGTTTCACTTAGGAGACGTATATTACACCGGCACACCCCAACAATCGCCCGGTCAGACCTTCCTTGGACCCGGCTATGAGATGGCCCATCTTGTTGATTTCTGGCCCAGGACGCACAAGAAGTCCGGCCGGTCCTTCACGATGAATTCCAACCATGAAATGTACACAGGTGCTCGGGGTCTTTTTGAAGACGCTCTGTCCAGCCCAATCTTTGCCCACCAAAACGGTTTCACCTATGGGATGCTGGAAAACGAATTTTGGCAGGTTTTCTACCTCGACAGTGCTTACTACAGTCCAGATTTTCTCAAAATGTATGGTGCGCTTAGCGAAGATCAAATCAGTTTCGTGAAATCGAAGCGCAAAGGAAATACCGACAAGAAAACAATCGTCATGACCCATCACACGCCCTTCGATGTGACTGGCAAGTTCGAACAGGTCAAGAACAAAAAATCTCTGCTCCGAGATGTCGCCAGGGCTTTGGACAACAACCTGCCGGATTACTGGTATTTCGGGCATATCCATGACGGGATTGCCTATGCGCCAAAGAAAGTTGTCGCTTCAAAACACGGCCCGAAGATCCCGGGCACCTGTCACATGCGGTGCACCGGCCACGCCTCCATGCCGTATGGGGCGCCCTGGGCATTGGCTAAAGTGGGCAGCAAACCCCCCTTCAAGAAATCCGACTTCATCAAGGACATCGAGTTTTTTGCACAAACGCCAAAGCCCGACTACGGCCTTCATGTCAAAAACGGCTTTATGACCTTTACCTTAACAGGAGCAAATATCGAGGAAGCCTTCTACGACAGCGATGGAAAAAGGACTTGGTTCCGGAAAAGCGGGCCCACCACCTGAGACTGATCGTCCGCAGGTCAGGGGTAGTCGCAGGTCACAGATCTCGAACGTTATGTCGAGTTGCCACGGCGTCACCGCCACCGATCAAAAAGATCAATTCCCGGCACTAGCTACTGTCTGCTGGCGAGCCAGTAACGATGAACGCTCTCGTAGAGGATCCGGCCCATTCCTGCCGTTGGCCAACGAGCCAAGATGCTGCGGTAGCAGCCCGCATTCCTGCCATTCGCCGCAGGCGCGAAATCCTGTTAGAATGGTAATTCACAGTCTGCGGGTCTTAACTGCCTTTGTTACACTTGGCCGCCTTGTCCGCTTTGTAGCGCTTCACTTCCGTTAGCAACTTCCGCAGCATAGGCAAGTTGGGCTCAGCGCGGCCACTTGTAGAAATGGGATCTGTGTTTAGATTTTCTGTCCCGCCTCTTCAACCACAACTCCAACCTGCCATTCCAAATCTTCTTCTTTTTCTATGCTCCCCAATAACTGCCATTCATTCCTTACACAGCATTTTGAGTTGTTGTGCGACAGCAGTGCGAAGGGTGCTGTTATTTCAATGTCTCCTTCAGATCGTGCAAATTTTTTCTGGAAGCCCAAAAATGGATGCTGATTTGACACGTTCGTAAGCTTGAACAAATGCCCAAGTTGCCTGCGAGTGGTGGGTCATTCTTGCGGCGCGGGCTCCAATCCATAGCCTTCGATGATCCGTTGCGCGACGCCGTCTGAATAAAGTTCACGCCAGGCATCAAAAAACCGCTTTGCGACTTCCGGATAGGGAAAGTCTTTGCGGATCCCAGCGTAATAAAGAATTGCCTTGTCGCCGCCCGCATAGCGAACCTGCCCGCCAAGCTCCTCGTCAGATATAATCCCCCAACCGCGATCGCGGTTGGAATAAACGGCATCAAGCCTGTTTGCTGCGAGCTTTCGCATTCCTGCCGCATCATCGGGGTGGCCATCAATTTCAATGGGTTCGACATGTTGGGCAATTTGTTCTTCGCGCAAACCCTTGAGCTGTGTTTCAGTATTGGATGGCGCAAAGACGCCAACACGATACCCGGCCACCTGGCTTTGTTCGTCGTAGATCAGAGGATTGTTGGCCGCGACAAAGAAACCATATTCGGTGCGGAATAGGGGTGGCGAGAAATCCAACCATTCTTCGCGGGCCGGGTTGCGTCCGATAACCATCATGCCGTCAGCATCGCCGGCTTTCATGAGTTCCTGCGCCCGCCGCCAGGGGTAGATGTCAAAACTGCAAGCGATCCCGGCCCGTAGGCATGCCTCGGCTATCACGTCACGGCCAGGGCCCGCGACCTGCTGGTTTTCTCCATAGATGAACGGCGCAAACTCAAGCGTAACAAAGCGTAGCCGGTCGTCAGCACGGGCGGTCGCAGCGCAGACGGCAATCAACACAGAAAAGAAAAAGGCAAGCTTTGTCATTGGCGTCCCTGAAACCACAATCAGTTTGGCATAGTCCGAATATGGCGTATCCTTGCACATCTGCGCAATCCACGAGCCGAGGCTGTCCCAATCACGCAACAACGACCATACGAGTTCTGAAATGGCGTCCAAGCGCACCCGTACCGAAACGCTCAGAGCTAAATTCCTGCGCGTGACGATTCCACTGATCTTTTTATCGGTGATCGGGGTTTTCAGTGTCATTGAATACCTCACCCATCGCAGCGCTGTGGAAAGGCTGGAGCGAAGCTTGGAAGGGCAGATCCAGACTCAGGCGGCGGCGCTTGCCAATCCGCTATGGAATCTCGATGACGAACAGATCGGGCTTGCGCTTGCGGCGCTTGTGACAAGCCGCGAGATTCTGTCGGCACAGGTTTATGGGGAAGAACGGGAGTTGGTGAGCGCGGCGGGCGAAGTAGCCGAAACCGCTTCGTCCGGAGATCTGGTGCAGCTCAGCCGCGAAATTGTCTTTGATGCCGGTGCAGGGCCAAAGGTGATCGGTACGCTCGAGTTTGTCGCCACGCGTGAGCATTTATGGCAGCAAACCCTCAACCGCCTGCTGATTGCAGCTGTTATTGCCCTCGTCGCTGTGGCTATGGAGGTTGCGGCGGCGCTATATGCCCTGAGAACGATCATCGGACGCCCGCTGGCGGCGCTACTTGCGTCGATCGAGCAGCGCCGGACCGGAGGCAGCCGGCAACCGGTGATCTGGGAAAGCTCGGATGAACTGGGTCAGGTGATCGGCGCCTATAATGAAATGCAGGAAAAACAGGCCGCCTACGAGGCCGAACTGAGTGACGCACGCGATACGCTCGAGGATCGTGTCGTCGAACGCACCGCCGAACTCGCCACAGCACGGGACGAGTCCGCTCGCGCCAGGACACGGCTCAACGACGCGATCGAAGCCATCTCGGAAGGTTTTTCGCTCTATGACAATGACGACCGTCTCGTTGCGGCCAATTCGCGTTACAAAGAGCTATTGAACATCGACGACGACATGATGCAGCCGGGGCAACCTTTTCAGAGCATCCTCTCCGCAGCAGTTGATCGTGGGCTCCTTGCCGATGCACAGGGTGGCCCGGAGCGGTGGGTAGAGGAGCGAATGGCGCGCCACCGGAACCCGGGCCCCGAGTATTTGCAGCGCTACGCAAATGGCCGTTATTTGCGGGTCAGCGAGCGGCGCACCGAGGATGGCGGCACGGTGGCGGTTTATTCCGACATCACCGAACTCAAGCAACGCGAAGAGGAACTGGCGACCAAATCCGCGCAGCTCGAGCAGCTTTCCTGCCAGCTTGCCAAATACCTCTCGCCGCAAGTCTACGAGTCGATTTTCCAGGGACGACAGGAAGTGAAAATTACGGCATCGCGCAAGAAATTGACGGTGTTCTTTTCCGATATTGCCGGTTTTACCGAAACAGCCGACCGTATGGAGTCAGAAGAGCTTACGCAGGTGCTCAACCAGTACCTGACAGAAATGTCAAAGATTGCGCTCGACCATGGTGCAACGATCGACAAGTTCATCGGCGATGCGATCATGGTCTTCTTCGGGGATCCGGAAACCCGGGGCGTCAGAGAGGACACCCGTGCCTGTGTCCGAATGGCCATCGCAATGCGGGATCGTCTACTTGAACTGTCCGACGAATGGCTTGCCGCCGGCATCGCCCATCCGTTTCGGTGCCGGGTAGGCATCCACACCGATTTCTGCACGGTCGGTAACTTCGGCAGCGAGGACCGGCTTGATTATACGATCATCGGCCGCGGCGTGAATATCGCGTCCCGCCTGGAACAAAACTCGAATCCCGGAGAAATCCTCATCTCCTACGAAACCTATGCACATGTCGCAGACGACATCGACTGCGAGGAGCGGGGTGAGGTCAAGGTGAAGGGGATGGCATACCCGATTACCGCCTACCGCGTCAAAGGTGTCAAGCAGGAGGATTCTGTCGAGACAGGACAGCAGGTGCTAAGCATCGTTTCGATTTTAGAAGCGGATCCATCTGCCCTCTCTGCAGACCAACGGGAAGACGCGATTAACCGCTTATCGAAAGCGCTAGATCGCCTTGCCGCCCAATCAAACGCCGAGGACGCAACAGAGTAACTTGGATTGGAATACTAATTATGAGCGCATTGGTCCGCGACAGGTGCGGCCCAAACCAGCCGTTCATCGCGAGATAAGTTGCCGCATTGCAGCTTCCCCAAAGCGGAAGTTGATCGATTGCGCAGCATTTCCAACATGAACGTACACTCATCGGACAAAACGAACTCGTGCAAGCGCAGCTTCAACTATTGCCACGCGACCTTACTTGCTCCGGGTTCGGCGCTTTTGCACCTGTTAATCGCCACCACTTCGGCGCTTCGCAACGTCTGACAGACCCCGGGCCAGCAGGTCGAATACGATCCGGATACGACGGCTGGTCTGCAACTCCCGATGGGTGACCAGCCAGATTGGAAACTCAAGCGAAGGGAAATCCGGCAAGACCTTCTCTATGCCAGATTCAGCCTCGCCCAACGTTTCGGGCTGCATAGAGACGCCGTAGCCCGCTTTCACCAATTCCCATGCGACGACACCGCTCTCGCTCGACATCACGAAGCTCTCTGCGCGAACGGGCACGCCCATGTTGCGCAGTGGGGCCATTAGCCGCTCGGGGTCGGCATTGCCGACGAAATCGAGTGCAGCCACATCGCGCGGTGTCCGTGGGCGGCTTGCACAATCGAGATAGTCGGTCGCGGCATAGAGAGTGGCGCGAAAGTCGCCCAAGTGCCGTGCGATCAGGTCCGGCTGATCTGGGCGGACGTGGCGTATCGCGATGTCCGCCTCGCGCTGCGTCAAATTCTGCATCTCACTCGACGCGAGAATGCGGACGCGGATGCCCGGCGCCATCTGTCTCAACGGCTTGAGCACGCCCGGCAGGATCGCTGCTGACAAGAGGTCCGTTCCCGTGACCGTGACCTCTCCGGTGACATCCTGAGATTTACCGTCGGCCACCATCGAGATGAGCGTCGCAGCCTCGCCCATCGTGCGCATGTGATCAATCAGGTCGCGCCCTGCTTCCGTCAAGGTAAGACCACGGACGCTGCGTTCTACCAACGTGACGCCAAGTGCCTCCTCCAACGCACCGATCTGCCGCCCTATCGTCGGCTGAGTTGTCTTCAGCACGCGCGCCGCGCCGCTGAACGAGCCTTCCTCCGCTGTCGCGAGGAAGGCTCGTACCTGGTTCCAATCGAAGGAAACGGCCTGCCAGTTCATTCATGAGCGTATAGCAGGTGGACGAATTTAAGCAATCGACCTTTTATGAGCGCATGGATGATACCGGATGCGAAACGAGATCGGCCCGGTCTCTGCAATCGAAAGCGACACAATGCATTCCGCAGTTTCTTACGACTGGCGCATCCGCGCCGCTTCAAACCTGAAGTGCAACGCGCAAAGGAAACCGACATGACTGCTCAAGCCTTCTGGGACCGGCATGCGCCCAAGTACGCCAAGACACCTATTGCCGATGTCACCGCCTACGAAGAAAAGCTGGAATGCGTCACTGCGCTTCTTCGATCGACCGATCGCGTTCTTGAAATCGGCTGCGGCACAGGCGGCACAGCCAGGAAGATCGCGCCTGTCGTCGCTCATGTGACCGCAACCGACCTCTCTGCCGAGATGATCCGGATCGCCCGGTCACGATCAGGTGACGATACCGCGGGAACACCAGAATTTCTTCAGGCGGAGGCGGCGCAACACATTCCTGGCCAACCGTTCGAGGTCGCTTGCGCGTTCAGCCTGCTTCACCTGGTGGATGACATACCGACCGTGCTGGATTCAGTATTCCACCAAATGAAACCCGGCGGTCACTTCATATCAAAGACGGTTTGTCTGAAGGACGCGCCGCGCTGGATGCGAGCCATGGTTCGCGTGCTCATGGCCGCGCGGATCGCGCCTAATGTGATCATCTTGAGTCGCGCTGAATTGACCCGGCACCTGATCCGGGCCGGGTTCGAAATCGAGCAGACGCGGTACTTCGGAAAGAACCGACTGAGCCCCTTTATCGTCGCCCGCAAGCCCGCCTGAGGCAGACCGACACCTTATTCTGAGAGACTGAAGCATGTACTTTATCAGCCGTCGCGAATGGGCGTTCCTTGCCCTCGTGTTCCTCTACTCTTTCATTCCGGCAGTCGTCGGGCTGGTCCGAATTCCGGAACTTTTCGGCGCTCCGGCGATCATACCGCCGAACCCACGTGCGGTGATCGATCCCCTCCCGATCACATTGCATATCCTCGGCAGTTCAGTTTTCTGCCTTGTGGGGGCTGTGCAGTTTCTGCCGAGACTGAGGCGCTACCGCCCCGCCTTGCACAGGAACCTCGGGCGGATCGTGGCGGCCGCGGGATGCGTCAGCGCGCTTACCGGGCTATGGATGACCGTAGCTTACGTATTTCCCAACGCCCTGCAGGGACCATTGCTTTATGGGGCGAGGGTCACGCTTAGCCTCGCGATGATCGCCCTCATCGCATGGGCCGTCGTCGCGATCCGGTCGCGAAACGTCGCTGCGCACCGCGCTGCGATGCTGCGCGCTTATGCCATCGGCCAAGGGGCCTCAACGCAGACCGCGCTCTTTCTGGTCACGATGGGCCTCTTTGACACTGAGCCGTCGGGGTTTTCGCGAGACCTCCTGATGGTTGGGGCGTGGGCCATCAACCTTGCGATTGCGGAACTCCTGATCCCCCGCGCCTTTGCAACGCGCACATCCGGTGCCGTGATCTGAACCCAATCGTACTCCCGGCCTGATACCGGCAAACTCCAGAAACACAGAAAGAAGACACCAAAATGAGACGGCTCGATCCCCATATTCTTCTTTCGGCCCTGTGGCTGTTCATACTGCTCAACATCATCTTTCGCGACATTCACCAGTTTGTTCTCGCGTCCCATATCGAGATGCTGCTGACAGGCCATTATAACGGCATCGAGATCACCGAAGGGCTGATGCTTCTCGGCGGTTTCCTCGTCCAGGTGCCGATTGCGATGGTGCTCTTTTCGCTCCTGCTAACCCGCAGGATCGGTCGCCCTGTCACCTTCCTTGCAGTGATCGTCACGACGGGTACGCTCCTTTCCTCGGCCCCCACCGACATGGATGACACCTTCCACCTCGCTATCGAGATCGTGGCTCTAATGGCAATTCTCTGGACTGCATGGACGTGGCCCGAGCACGAACACACCGCGCCGCAATCCGACGCAAGTTCTTCGTAAAAAACGTGTGCGCACCGCGGACACTATGAATGAGTAATAGGACTAAAGAGATGTTGGCAGAAACGCCTTTAGACGATGCGGTCGATCTTTATGACAAACTCGCACCTCGCTATGACAAACTTCATCATCGCTGGCTGCGTCATGCAGGCGGCGAGGCGCAGGCCGCCCTGGAAGGCCTGGTGCGTGCACTTGCGTTGCCGAATTCGAAATTTTTGGACGCTGGCTGCGGCACCGGCAACCTGGCGCGTAGATTGATTGCCGAGGGCATGCCGCCGAATTTGATGACCCTTCTCGACCCGTCTGTGGCCATGCTTGCGCGCTGCGCCGACATTCCTGTGCCAAAGATACAAGGACGGTTGGAGTCCTTGCCGTTTGAGGATGGCACCTTCGATCTTGTGACGTGTGCTTGGGCTTTGGAAACCGTCCCCGATCCCCATCTGGCTTTGAGTGAGCTTTGCAGGGTTGTTCGAGCCGGCGGCGCGCTTTGTCTCGCGTTCTGCGCAGATGAGCCTGCCCGTGGCTTTGCCGACAGCCTAATGCGCCAAGCGCTTTTGTTTCGCGGGACTGGCCGGTTTATGTCCCGCTCCCGATTGATGCAGGCAATCGAGCGTTTCGAAAATTTTGAAGTGCGGGCAATTCCGAGCCATGGTCCGGCCTCGACCCTGCTTGCAAGGCGGTCTGGCGAAGCAACCCAGGCGCCTTTGTAGCCGGGCTTAGAGTAGAAAATAACGCCCACAGAATCACGGAGAGCATGCATGATCGGATATGTTACCCTCGGAACCAACAACTTCGAGGTCGCGCTGAAATTCTACGACGCCTTGTTTTCAAGCGTGGGCGCAAACCGCCTTTGGAAACACGGCGATATGGCCGCATGGGGGCGCTCGCGGGCCGAGCCTGCGTTATGCCTTGCTTGTCCGTTCAATGGGGAACCGGCAAGTGTTGGAAACGGGGTGATGGTCGCTTTGAAAATGACCAACAGAAAAGCCGTCGATACGCTTCACGCCAAGTGCCTCGAACTTGGCGGAACAGATGAGGGCCCCCCCGGCCCGCGCGGAGATCATGGTTTCTACGGAGGGTATTTCCGGGATCTGGATGGCAACAAACTGAATGCCTATGTCGCAGCGTGACAGCAGGCATAGAGTTGGCTGGTGAAATATCGCGTTCAGAGGACAATGAGCGACGAGCACATCGAAAGACGCCGCAATGAGATCTGAAATAAAATTCGTCCGATTGTCGGAAATCGACCCAGCCGAAATCTTAGCGCACATGTCCGACCCTCGTGTCGCCGAGCATATGCCGCTTCTGAGATTTACTTGGAATGCCGAGACAGTGGCGCGGTTTGTCGCCAAAAAGGAAGAGTGTTGGCACCGTGACGGACTTGGACATTGGGCATTCTTGTCCGATGACCGATATGTCGGCTGGGGTGGATTTCAAAAAGAAGGAGCCGAGTGGGATTTCGGACTGGTCTTGCGGCCCGACACGTTTGGCCTCGGGCCGCGCATCTCGCGAAAGGCGATCGACTTTGCAATTTCCGATGAACGCATCCCGTATGTGACCTTCCTTTTACCACCGTCACGCACGAACCTGCGGGCACTCGACAGACTTGGTGCTTGGCGGGTTGGCGAAGTCGACTATGACGGGGCGACCTTCCTCAAATTTCAACTTGCGACAGAGTGACAGCATTGTCCGATTTCTGGTACATCGCCAGCTCCAGAGTGTGTTGTAACTCGCGGCCCAGAGCCGACATCCAGCAGCCAACCGAAATGCTGCGGTAGCGCCCGCTTTGCTGCCATTCGCTGCACTAGCGAGAAAGGAGGCCTGTCGAACTCACGAACTGCGGGACAACGGCGACTTGCATTCGAAATCTAATGCCGTCTTCGCTTCCGGTTAGTTGGGTGTGTATTGGCGACGTAATTTTGCCATGCGATCACGGTCTGTTTCGGGTTATCGCCACTCACCGCGTACACGCCAGTGGCAACAATCGGTGTTGCGGAGCGTGTCTCGTTCTCTTCTGTGAGCCCTTCGGATTGTGGGCCCCGGAATTCAGAGAGATACGCCCCCCCCCCCGAAACTCTCAAACCCGTTTGTTGTTTCGGTCACATCCGCCTCGAAATGGAGGATTAAGGGCATTACCAAGGGCTCGATGTGCTCATTCCATACCGGTCCTTTGTAGAAACTATCTTTGATCCTGTCTCGCTCCTCGAGCGACGAGAATGCCCGCATCCAGTGGACTTTGTCAGGATTGTCCAGATCCCGCAGAGGGCCAAAGACCAGCATCCCGGCGTCGCGCAGTGCAACACGGTTCTCCTGCTCAAAGAACTCGATAAACTCCTCGCGACGTCCGGGTTTTAGTGTGTAGCGACGAACTTCGATAATCATGTGTGTAACCTGTTCGCTCAGAAAGTTCTCTTGGGGGAAGTCTGTTGAGAATGATCCTTACCGTACCACTTAACGTACTCATTTGTGACACTAGGAACTCAAAACTTCCTGGGTTTCCGCACCCACGTCAATCTTGATAACCCATGATATCTCCCTCCGCATTATGGATGTGGTTGATACCAAATCTCTGTAGAAGTCCGCCAAGTTCGAACAAAGTCTGTCCAGACCCACTAGCCATCGATTGACCGAAATAACGGATCTTGCCGCATATGAATTTCATACGTCGAATTTCGGGGCGATGCCGCATGCATTTTCTTGATGAATCCGGTCGAATATCCGACTGCCTCCAGCCGAGGTGACCGAGCCAAAGACGCCTCTTCCTTCGAGTGCCTATTCTAAACGAAATCAGTATATTATCCAGAATCTGTACAACTCCAAAAGCGTCAATCTTGAGTGTGAACTACAGTTCAGCTTGTACTAGGGTTGAATAGTGTTCAGCGCCTTGAACCAAGTTTATTGTGGCTTTTTCACCAAACACACCCTTTAGCGAGTGAGACATTTCAACCGGCGACCAAGTGTCATTAGTCCCGTGCCAAAGGACGACGTCGCATTGCACCGCTGACATAGTTTCGCTCCAATCTGCGACATAGGCGCTGATAAATGCAAGATAGGCCGCTGGCCTCTGTACGAAGCTCTCCGATAGCGCCTTTTTCATAACGCTGACGAAGGTCTCGTCTTCTAAAAGAACTCTTTCCGAAGGGCCGCACTTTGCGAACAATACTTTGACCATAGTTTCTGGAAAAAACCGGGTCAGCAAACTTTGAAGACGCGTCAGAAACCGAAGTATCCTTGGACGCTTCATGGCCAATTCAAAAACAGGTTTTCCCGCCATCTTGGGTAGAAAATCACCTATGAAAAGTGGGGCAGCGGGCGATATCAATGTTAGTCGGCCAACCAGGTTTGGCCTGGACGCCGCAACTTTTATTGCCGCCATGGCGCCGATGGAAAAGCCAACCACATGCACACACTCGCCGTCGGTTTCCCCCAACGCTGCATCTATGGCATCACAAAGATCTGCGTCGATGGCCTTCGGATCAAAGTTCAGCAAATTCAGAGCAATGGCTTCAATACCAGGATTGGCCTTACTTAGTAGCTCCGCATCTGATGGGCTGCCAGGCATACCGTGGCAAAACACTACTTTCTTCATGATCGTATTCCCGAGTGGTTTAAATGTGGCGCCACAGATCAACTGCCAACCGTCAGATCTTCAATAGTTCCGCCGTCGCGCAGGAAGTCGCCCCAAACCCAGGCCATGCGGTCTACAAACCACATCTTGCCGCCCGAGATCACAACTATGCCGAGGCAAGTGAACCCTAAGTCGAATGCCCACAGACCATAGGCAAACGGCAAGAGACCAACGCCGCTGGCAACGGCGACCGTATTTGCGACGCGCTTATGATGTTCCGCAACTTTTTCGCGGTGCCGCAGCCAGACACGCTCGCCAAGAACACCCTGTGCGGACCAACTGTCGAAAGACTCCGGCCGCGAAAAAGCGCGTGGGTTGATCCATATCCAGACAAGAACGACGCCGACCGCAAGCCATGCCCAATAACCAATCCAAGCTCTGCTCCAGATTGCCAACGCCAGAAGCGGCAGGGGTGTCAACACACGGGTCCAAACGGACCAAGAGTTCGCATGCCGCAGCCAAACCTCGTCCTTCATGCCCATGAGGCGTTCGGAAAAACCCCCGCTGCCATCGGACAACGGGGGTTGTTTTTCAGCATCGAGGAATGATTACATCATCCTTCGCGTTCCAACTTCTTGCGTGCCAGCTTTCTGGCGCGGCGGATCGCTTCAGCTTTCTGGCGCGCGTTTTTCTCGGACGGTTTCTCGAAATGTTGCTTGAGCTTCATTTCACGGAAAACGCCTTCCTTCTGGAGCTTTTTCTTAAGAACCCGAAGGGCCTGATCAACATTGTTTTCGCGAACACTAACCTGCATGTGGTTTACACCACCTTTCTAGTCTGAAGTTTGCAATGATTTGCAGGAACAGGCTGAATAGCGATCTTGTCCTAGATTGTACAGCATACCGGTTGCAGGTGGGGTCGGAGGTAATCGTCATGCTCACAGCATCGGCCATTTAGGCTAGATGACATTGAATTCGCACACGGCCCAATCCGGACATTGAACCGACCGTCAAGTTGCTGCAGTCGCAGCCCACTTTCCCGACATTCGCTGCACGCGCAAGCTCAGGAACTGAGCGAACAAACGGCCTGCAGGGAAAATCCAGGCCAATCATGCTAATCTCTTCCATAGACGGCTCCATTCAGGCTGTTTGCAAACCCACAATGGCACATCGAGGCCAGCGGGGGCGTGTACACCTTCAAAACCACATTGAGTGAGCTCCAATTTAGGTCGGCTGTTTGGGCGTGGCCCCGGCATAGTTTCGGGCCTTTGACATCTTTCCAATTCCTGGGTTGAAGGAATTGGTCGGATCGCAACATCGGTAATGTTCCGCCAAATCGGGTTTCGCCGCATATAGGTGGCCCACATTGTGCTCAGCGGGGTATTCCGCACCCCGCTCATCAAACAGTTTGAGCATCGCTACCTTCAGTGCCTTTGGATCTGCATCTTTTCGGACAACATAATCCTGATGCATCACGTGGCACAGGAAATGCCCATAGTAAAGCTTATGGACGAGTTGATCACCGATCTCGGGCGGTAGATTTTCCAGCCAATCCTGATCATTTCGACGCAGGGCGACGTCCAATGCGATGATGTCCTCAACCTCATCTGCGTGGATGGCCATGTAGCGCACGGCAGCCCCCGCAGCGGCGAACCGATGAAGGCCGGCTATCTTGGCCTCACGCGCTGTGCATTCAAAGAAATCGGCATCGCGATCCTTCAAAAAGCCGGGCAACCATTTAGCAGCTTCATTGATCCCGCCGCCCTTCATTTTGAGGATCAGGTGATGTTCAAAACGGTCACGGAATTCCAGCATCCGTTTCGGCAGAACACGCGGCCATAGCGCGACGGCCATTTGCATGAAGCGGTCAGTAATACTGCTCAGGAACGGAACGCGGCGCAGCCATGCATCCACTGCCCCTTTAATGGCAAAGAACATCGGCAGGCGGTCCGTGCCCAGCTTATCGATCATCACGACCGTGTCCTTGCCATAGCGCGCGGTAATATCGAACACGTCGCGGTGCATGTATTCCGCAGAAACCGGCAAATCCTTAAACTCGGACAGAATGTAGTGGCGTAGGGCGGCCAGATCACCCGGATCGTTGGTGCCGATATAAAACACCTTCTCAGCGTCGTTCTTGGGAAAGGTATCAAGGCGCACAGCAAACACCGCCAGCTTTCCCGCGGACCCGGCGGATTCATATAGCTTTGCTTTGTCCGCGTTGAACCGCGCCGGCGTTTCAGCGTCCACATCGCGCACGATTTGCGCATAGTCGCTGGCCGAGGCGCGTTTGTTGGTGTGTTCCGGTGTCCGGTCGAATGTGCCGGAGTCTAGATTGGCCAGAATTTCCTCGGGCGTCTCGCCCAGGTCAATGCCCAGATGATTGACCAATTCCAAATCGCCTTTTTCGGTAATCCGGGCATAGACCGATAGCTCGGTGTAAACCGGTCCACGCTCAACAAGAGAGCCGCCCGAGTTGTTGCACACACCACCAACAATGGACGCCCCGATGCACGACGAGCCTATAACCGAATGCGGCTCGCGCCCCAGCGGAGCCAGCAGTTTTTCCAAAGCAAACAATGTGGCCCCCGGAAAGCTGACAATCTGCGCGCCGTCATTCAACGGAACTAAGGTATCCATCCGGCGGGTATTAATCAGCACCACATCTCGGTCATATCGGCCCGATGGCGTCGAGCCTTCGGTCAGGCTGGTGTTGGCCGCTTGCATGATGACGATCTTGTCTGCCGCAACGCAAGCCTGCAGTACTTTCCATTGTTCCAGCAGCGTACCGGGCTGAATAACGCACAAAGCCTCGCCCTGGCCCGAGCGAAAACCCCGGCAAAAACGCTCTGTTGCGCGTTCGCCGGTCAGAACGTGCCTAGCACCGACGATGGAACGGAAGGTTCGGATCAGATCCTCATTCGTCATGCCGCATCCCTTTGTTGTCTGATATTGGGTGCGGTGTCCCGAAACCGGATATTGCTGCGGTTCAGCTGATCGATACGGGTCACACCCATCAGCTTCATATCGCGTTCGATCTCAGCACGCATCAATCCCAGCGCACGTTCAACCCCTGCCTGCCCTGCAGCGGCAAGCGGATACAGATAGTGGCGCCCTACCCCAACGGCCTTGGCCCCGAGCGATAGCGCCTTCAACACATGGGTTCCGCGCTGGATACCGCTGTCCATCATTACATCCAGCTTGTCACCGACCGCATCGACAATCTCAGCCAGTTGGTCGAAAGGCGTGCGTGAGCCGTCCAGCTGACGACCACCATGGTTTGACAGGATAATCCCGGTACATCCGATCTCGGTCGCGCGGCGGGCGTCTTCGACGGTCATGATCCCCTTCAGGCAGAATTGACCATCCCAATCGCGCACCATCTGGGCCACGTCACCCCAGGTCATCGACGGGTCAAGCATATCGGTGAAATACCCGCCGATAGAACTGGCGCCTCCACCCATATCCACGTGTTCTTCCAACTGAGGCAGACGGAACCTCTCATGTGTAACGTAGTTGATCCCCCACTTCGGCTTGATCGCGAACTGGATCATACCCCCCAGCGTCAGACGGAAGGGGATCGAAAACCCGGTCCGCAGGTCGCGTTCGCGGTTGCCTCCGGTGATTGAGTCCACCGTCAGCATCATCACTTCGACCCCCGCCTCTTTGGCGCGTTGCATCATGGCGGTGTTCAAGCCGCGATCTTTGTGGAAATAGAATTGATATACCTGCGGGTTCTCATGCTTTTGTCGCAGCTCTTCCAACGACACGGTACCCAACGAGGACACGCCGAACATGGTGCCGTATTTTTCGGCCGCAGCGGCAACAGCTCGCTCTCCCTGATGGTGGAACAAGCGCTGCAAGGCGGTGGGCGAGCAATAGACGGGCATGTCCAGCTTTTGCCCCATCACCGTGACAGACATATCCACTTCTGACACACCGCGAAGAACCGAAGGCAGCAGATCGCAGCGATCAAACGCGTTGGTATTTTCGCGGTATGTCACTTCGTCATCAGCGCCACCATCGATGTAGTTAAAAATGGGACCCGGTAGCCGTTTCCTGGCCAGCAGCCGGAAGTCGTGGAAGTTATGACATTGGCTCAGACGCATCGAGAAAGCTCCTTTAATAGGCGACCGAGGGCAACCAAGTGGCAAGAGTTGGCCACAGGAAGACCAGCGCCAGACCGGTCAGCTGCAGCAGAACGAAGGGGATAATGCCTTTATAGATGTGCATTAGCTTGATTTCGGGCGGGCAGACGCCTTTCAGATAGAACAGCGCAAAGCCAACGGGCGGTGTCAGGAAGCTGGTTTGCAGCGTCACTGCAACCAAGATCACGAACCACACCAGCGCAGGTTCATCCAGAACGCCAAAGCCAGGGATATCGATACCCAGCCCATTCACGATAGGACGCATCAGCGGCAGAACGATCAGCGTGATCTCGATCCAATCCAGCACAAATCCAAGAAGGAAGACGATGAACAGGATGAAGAGGATGGTGCCATTTGCGCCAAACCCAGTGGATTGAACAACATGCTCGATCAACTCATCGCCACCAAGTTCACGCAGGACGTAAGAAAAGACAGTCGCGCCAAGGAAGATCGCAAAGATATAGGCGGTGGTGTTGAAGGTCGACACCAGCACGTTCCACAGCTTGTGGAAGGTCAGTTTGCGATATCCCAATGCGAGCAGCGTCGCGCCCAAGGCACCGATGCCAGAGGCCTCGGTCGGTGTGGTCAAGCCTGCGAAGATCGAGCCCAGTACGGCAAGGATCAGGATAAGCGTCGGAATGACGGCGATCAGCACATCTTTAACGGCGGCCCAGTCGGGGGCTTTGGCACCTTCGGGCACAGGGGCCGCGTCGCGATTTACCAGTGAAAAGATGAAAATGTAGGTCAGATACAACCCGCCGATGATTACACCGGGGAAGACAGCTGCCATGAAAAGGTCTCCGACCGACAATGCCATCTGATCGGCCATGATCACCAGCATGATCGACGGCGGTATCAGGATGCCGAGCGTGCCAGAGGCCGAAACCACGCCAGCTGCCAGTGTCGGCTGGTACTTCTGCTGCATCATCGACGGCAGCGACAGAACCCCCAACAACACCACGGACGCACCAATGATACCGGTTGAGGCCGCCAGAATAATCCCAATCAGCGTCACGGTAATTGCCAGACCGCCGCGTACAGTGCCGAACAGACGCTGCATCGAAGTCATCAGACGCTCGGCCACGCCGCTTTCATCCAGCATCAGACCCATGAAGATGAACATCGGCAAAGCCACTAAAACCGCGTTGGACATGGTCGCATAGACACGGTTCACCACCGCTCCCAGGGTCAAATAGTCCAGCCCGGTAAAGGTGCTCTCCAACCCGGTCCACAACATCAGGTCGTTGTCGAACAGATAGGCCAACCCACAGTATCCCACGCCGACACCTGCCAGAACCCAGGCCACCGGGTAGCCGGTGAACAGCAATGCGATGAAAGTCAGGAACATTGCGATAACCAGCTTTTCCTCGGTTGTTTCGACGAGGAAAGCCAGTCCAACACAAACTGCGGCGAACACAGCCAGCACCAACAGAATACGTCGCAATGGCGCGCCTTCACGCTCGGACGCCGGCCCGTAAAGCAACGCATGCCCGTCATGGATCAATCGGGCCAAGGCGGCCAGCGCGAGCAAGACAAAGCTGATCGGAATAACCGCTTTGAGCGCCCAACGAGCCGGCAGACCAGTGGGACTGTCCGAACGCTCGTTAACGCGCAAGCTTTCATAGAAATAGTCATACCCCTGATCGATCATCAGATAGATGAACGGGGTCAGCAGGGTCAGGATGCCTATCACTTCAATGACCCTCTGAGCCCGGCGAGACAACTGCATATGCAGCACATCCACCCGCACGTGGCTGTCGGTGATCAGCGCATAAGAGATGCCGATCATCGTGACAATGCCGTAGAAATGCCATTGGATCTCATCCAGTTTGGGATAGTTCTGGCTCAGCAAGTACCGCAGTGCGACCTGGGTAAAGATCGCTCCCATCAGCAGGACATTTGCCCACATAACCACATGACCAACAGCCTTAACGCTTGCGTCGATGGCAACGGCAATTCCCTGACGGTCGGTTTCGGGGTGTTCCAGGATGCCTTCATAGGCTTCGACCGGATCGGTAAGTTTATTTTGCGTGGTCATGGTCATTCCTCGCTCAGCTGCCCGGCACACGAGCAGTGAAAAGTTAGAAATTCCGAAGATCAGGAAATAAGAACCGGAGCGGCGGATGACGCCGCCCCGGTTACGTCAGCAAGGGAGTTTACTGACGCGGGAGGAACGCGTTCGTCTTCCAGAGACCATAGCCGTCACGGAATTCGTTCATGTCGTCCAGAACTTGTGCGAAGAAGGCGTCATTGGCAGCCTCTTCAGCGGCAACCTCTTCCCAGGTCGCACGGAAGGTGTCGAGCATCTCGGGCGACCACTGCTTGATGGTGACACCGTTGTTTTCAATATTGTCGAGCAGCGCGGCGTGCTGGATCGCTTCGCCTTCGGCAAAGCTGTCCGTCATCGAGGCCTTACAAGCACTTTCGATGATCGCCTTGTGCTGGTCGCTGGATTCGTTCCAGACGTCCTTATTTATCAACAGTTCGAATACGGTGGCCTGCTGGTGCCAACCGGGGAAGTAGTTGAATTTAACCAGCTTGTGGAAACCCAGGCGCGCGTCGATAGCAGGCATCGAAAACTCGGTTGCGTCGATGGCGCCTTTTTCCAGCGCGGGGAAGATCTCACCACCCGGCAGCAGCGAAGTTGCTACGCCCAGCTTCTGCATCACTTTGCCACCCAGACCAAAGAAGCGCATCTTTAGGCCATTCAGGTCTTCTGGAGAGTTGATCTCGGTCGCGAACCAGCCAGAGGTTTCAGGCGCAATAACAGCGCAGGGCAGAACGTGTACGTTGTAGCCTGCTTGATCATACATTTCCTGATAGAGGGTCAGGCCGTTGCCGTAATAAAGCCACGCCATGTATTCGCCAGCCTCTGGACCGAACGGAACGGCCGAGAACAGCGGTGCGGCCGGGATTTTGCCGGCCCAGTATCCGGCGGTGGTGTAGCCAGAATTTATCTTGCCGGTGGACACAGCGTCCAGAATTTCAAACGGTGGAACCAATTTGCCCGGCTCGTACACTTTCATTTTCAAAGTGCCGCCCGACATCAGCTCAAGCTGCTCAGCAACGCGCGGGATCGGTGAACCAAGGCCCGGAAGCTCGGTCGAAAAGGCAATCGGGGTTTTCAGCAGTAGCTTGTCAGCGGCAACCGCAGGTGCGGCCAGCAGGCTGGCGGCCACGGCAAGGCTCGTCAGGGTCTTCTTCATGAAATCTCCTCCAGGGTAGGTCGGGGCACTTTTACCCCAATCAGTGGCGCGGCTTCTTCCAGCACAGCTCCGGTGGTAAATTAACTTTACCAAACAAATCCAGTCAACAAGTTTTTTTACCATTGGCTATTCATGATGCGCTAAATCAAGTAGAATTCAGTAAGGTTCAGGATATGACCCGAAGACGACCCAAAAAGAAGAATCGACTTAAATCTATTCATATCATGCTGCTAAGTTCGAAGTTCTTGATGAGCGTTGTAGCTTGAGTTTTGACCAGCTATGGATATATTTATTTACCAGTACACTTTAGTTTTGGCATTGAGCGGAGATCAAAATCATGAGCCCCACAGCGATATTTGAACCTGTCGGCCACGAATCGCTGGCTCAAGCTGTCGTGGCTCAGATCGAGGACCTGATCGCCTCGGGCGTCCTGAAACAGGGCCGCAAACTGCCCTCGGAGCGAGACCTCGCCGAGATGTTGCGCGTGTCGCGCCCGAAACTGCGCGAAGCCCTGTCTGTTCTGGAAGAACGCGGCCTGGTCACGACGCAACATGGTGAAGGGACCTTTGTCGCCGCACTAACCGGACAGGCCATGATGCCTGCACTGCTCGCGCTCTATGAGCGACATGAGCCCGCCTTTTTCGATTATTTGGAATACCGGCGTGAACAGGAAGGTTTTGCCGCCCGCCTTGCCGCGCGACGCGCTACAAAGGCCGACCAAGAGAGGATTGCGGAGATTTTGGTCGAGAATGAGCGCGCTTGGCGTGAAAACGATACCAAAGCTTCTCAAGAAGCGGATTTTGCGCTGCACTCTGCAATCGTCGACGCCAGCCAGAACGCAACCCTGATCCATATCATGGCTTCGATCTACGAGCTTACACGTAAGGGTGTGTTCTACAACCGCGACTTTCTGAAAACAATTGACGGCACTGGAAAGCAGCTACTGGACCAGCATATGGAGCTCGGCCAGGCAGTAATTGACGGCGATGAGCAACGCGCCGAAAAAGCCGCGACTGATCACATTGACTTCGTCGAAGAGTCCTTTAGGCTGGGGATCGAACGGAACCGCAGAGAAGCGATAGCTGAAAAACGCCGTCTGCTGTCGGATTACAAAATGTCGTAGCTCTCTATGGCTATCGGGATGCATCACACGCTATTGGGCCAGATCGAAGAAAACACGTATTCTGATGCCTTGTCCGGATTTGTTGCGAAGTATTGGTGGGTCTAAGGGAAAACTTTGTACCAGCGAGCTAAACGCCAGCTTCGCAAATTCCCGAAAAAGACTGACGGCCCATTCCTTCCGTTGAACAACCGGTAAAGATGTTGCAGCCGCAGTCTGCATTCCTGACGTTCGCTGCAGACGCAAAATCCTAAGTTTATCGATCTCACCATTCAAGCGACAAAGAGCCAGTTCGCTGCGCAAAAACTAATGGCAGCTTCGACGCGTCGTATTGGAAATCCCCACCCAGTTGCACGACACGGTCTAGATGCGTATTTGCCTTTGACCAATATCCTCTTGGCCTAGCCAAAGGCGCTCAAAACAACCGAAACCACAAGTATCAACGCTGCCTGGCTTCCGGCCGCAATTCGACCTGCTTCGAGATTAAGCAAAAACCCGTATCCTGGCAGCACTGTTGCAAGCCCATATGCCATAGCGGCAATGACTCCGAAAACCAAGCCGCCGCCAATGCTGTTGATTCCAGCCGCTTGGTGCAAGAGCGCAGTCCCGATCACAAGAACGACCATACATGCTAGGCCGATGCTATAAGTGCTGCTTGGCACTGCCAGGGTATGGTCTGCTCGATCTTCTGCTCCATAGGCTTTCGCCCAAGACTCCCCGAAGAGTAACGTGAACCACAAGGTCAGCAGGGCTTGGCCAGCAACGACAGAGCCAATGACTGCGATCCAATTTACGTTAGAAAGTGAGATTTCCATTTTATTGACCTTGCGTTGATGAAAGTATGTAGACGTCCAAAGCAGCGAGAACTCTTGTCCAGCCGGCGACAAAAAGCGCTGCGCGTTCGGGCCAACGTTCCCCCATAGCGGCGGATCCCTCAGAGTGATCAATAAGAACTTGAGTTGTATCCCCATCTGCGACGAAGCGGACAGAAACCTCTGTAGGGGCCGAGAGTTTTCCAGGATGCCACGTGAAGCGCAAGGCCTTCGGCGGCGTTAGCTCAAGTACCTCCCCGAGGACAAACTGCCCGTCCGTGGGGTGGTCTTCGAAGAACCTACCGCCGACGCGCGCTTCAAAACGTAGTGTTGAACCTTCGAACTTCCGATGTCCTTGCGGCCACCAAAGATCGACCTTTTCCACAAATGCTCGAAAGGCATCGTTCGGACTGCACCGCAGCGTAGCACTCTTCCTGATTACGTTGGCCATTCAGTCCTCGCTGTTTTCGGCGACCATGGCCAATCGGTTCAGCGCAACGTCCCAGAACGCGTCCAACCAGGAACGCGCTTCCTCAAAACCCTCTGGCACGAGGCTATACTCGTTGCGGTTCTGCACGGATTTCGCCTTAACAAGATTGGCAATGCTCAGGATCTTGAGATGTTTGGAAACCGCTGGTCGCGACATGCGATAGTACGCTCCAAGTTCGGAGACGCTGTGCGGCCTTGCCGCAAGCTTTCCCAGCATGTCACGGCGTACGGCGTTGCCAAGCGCATCTAACACCAACGCTTGTTTGGACGTGATATTCATTGGTAACCTCAAAGTTACCGTAACTATTAAGTTTCACGTATAGCGCAGTCAAGCCTTGTTCGATTAGCAGCAAATGCTCTTTGTACCAGGGTCCATGACCGACCGCGTCGTAGCGCGACTGACCAAAACTGGTGCACTTTGACGTAGCAACGGCCCAGACCGGTCATTCGACCCATGTCTCAGATGCTGCGGACGCAGCCGGCATTCGCCGCGCGTGCAAAACTTACAGTCGGTCGAACTCACCTGTGCGGACAATGTGCGCATTGATCGAAAATGTCCTGATGTCTGCTCGGCGGAATGTTTGCCACTGGCCGATGAACCGCCTTTGTTGCTAACTTGTCCTTATACTTCCAGGCAGGGTGTTCGATTGTTCTCGCGTTTCTTCAGTGTGTTTACGGGTGTATTTCTCAAAGCAAACATCGCACGGCTGACAACGATTCTGCTTTTCGTGCTCTCTAGCGTGTCCGCATTTGCTCAGGCTCTTGATCCCGACCTAGATGCCATCGAAGAACATGTCCTTCGAACGCTTGAACGTGATCGCGTACCGGGCGCTGCCATCGCCATTGTCCGGCGGTCGCAAGTTCTGTTCCTGCAGGGTTTTGGTGCAGATGGCCGTGGTCGGCCCGTTTACGAAGACACGTGCTTTGTGATCGGTTCGATGAGCAAGGCATTCGCTGCGTTGGTTGCGATGCGTCTGATCGAGACGAGACGCTTATCGCTCGATAGTTCTGTCGGCGCAACACTGTCAGAACTGTCAGACATAAGTGGTGGCGTCTGGCACGACATCACTTTGCGCCAGTTACTGACACACACGAGTGGTGTGCCGACCCGAACGCCCGTCTTGCAGCCGGATGCATCGCTCGCACGGTACGTCGAGAGTCTTGCGGATGTGGAACTGAATGGCCCATCCACAGAGCGCCATGCGTACTCGAGCGCCAATTACCTTCTCGCAGCACGCATGTTGGAGACGGTGGCTGGCACACCATTCGACATACTTCTGGCGGATCAGGTATTCGCCCCGCTCGGCATCGAACAAAGTCGAGCGCGAAACGACGAATGCCGATCCGCGGGCCACCAATACTGGTTCGTCTGGCCCAGGCCTGATGACCGTCCTTCCGAACCCGGGCGTTTGGCCACGGCGGGTATAACAGTAAGCGTCGCGGAAATGGCGAGGTTTCTTCAGTTTCAGCTGGGCGAAGGAGTGTGGGAACAGGAGACAATCCTCAGCGCAGCAGGTCTTGCGGAGATGCATAACGGGACCGCCCAGGGCGATGGTTTTACCTACGGGTTGGGATGGCGAAATGTAGATTTGGCAGGCATCCGGTCGGTCCAGCATGGTGGCGTCCTACCCGGCTTTCGGGGAAAGATGATCCTTCTTCCCGAGCATGACGCGGCTGTGGTGGTGCTTACAAATGCGTCCTCGGCGTTACCATTGCCGATCCAACCAACCAGCCATAGGCTTGCCAACGATATTGCCCTTCACTTGGCCGGCGGGCCTCTTGGATTACCGAAGTCTGGCTATCGGACCTGGCTGATATTGTTCTGGAGCGGGCTGGGCCTTGTGTTAATCCACCAGACAGCCACCTTTGTGCGCATTGCGATTGGACGGGACCCAGCGCGCCATCCACTTCGAAGTGCTGCCGCCGACATTGCGATGGTGTTCGCAATCGTTTTTGCTTTGCCTTGGGCTATCGGTCTATCGCTTCGAAGCATCGTGGTCCAGACGCCGGATCTCACCCTATGGTTGGCGGCAATGTCTACAATGGCGGTCTGCGCTACCGTTATCCGAGTGTTTCGCGCGCGGGCGGACTCGCCACGGGCTCCAGACTCTCCAGACACGTAAACAGCGAAAATCTTCATCGGATCAGAAAAAGG
Source organism: Ruegeria meonggei (assembly GCF_900172215.1). Taxonomy (GTDB): domain Bacteria; phylum Pseudomonadota; class Alphaproteobacteria; order Rhodobacterales; family Rhodobacteraceae; genus Ruegeria; species Ruegeria meonggei. Next base: position 21,849 of record NZ_FWFP01000019.1, on the reverse strand, counting down.
CAGCGCAGGGTTACCGTTCGCCGAACTCTGTCATCAGGTTCCGAACACGCGACCGGACTGACGCAGCTTTATCCTCCGACATCTGTTCAAGCACATTCCACCTGTCCGAGTGCTTGTCGCACAGTCGACACAGGGCATCGGTGGCCCAAGCGCGGACGAAGGGGCGCGGCGCGTCTAACAAGGGATTCAACCATTGCTTCAAAATAGGCTCGACCTCTTGCGGTACTGACATATGGACCAAGGATTGACAAATGTGCAGCTGCGCTTGCCACGCCGTCACCTCGTCAAGCCCAACAACCAGTCGTTCGACGTCCTGTGGCATGAAGTCGTGACCTTTCTCCACCATGGCCTTGATGATCCAAGTCGCCCCTTCAGACACGACTGCTTCTTCATCCGGCGCAAGATCAGCCAAACTCGAAAGAAACCATGGCTGGTCCTCGTGTCGAGCGGCGATCTCTGAAAGGACTGATGGGTCTCGCCCGTCATAGTCGGTGAGTTCGTTGCGCAAATCATCGACAGTCGCCATCGACACCTTGTATCCTTTCCCAACTGTATCGCGAACAACCCACCATTTTCGCGCATCAAGAGAATTGATGCGTTGGCGATTGAGTGCCTTTGAACCTGTGCAACAGATAATGATTGCCGAACTGATGTCGATCAAGTTCGGTTTTTTGCACTTCGGTGTCATTCGTTCTAGGTGAGGCATCGGAAAAACTGGGGTCTTCGCGGCCATCAGAGGCGGTGCAACCCCGCGCCAAGCAACCTAACGCTTGGCAATTTGGGAACGGCCCAGAGCAGGTATCGCCGGTCTCGTCATTCGGTACTCCGCCGCTTTCGTTTTGCGGTCATTCGCTCCAGTGTCATCCACTCAAGCCGATCTTGCGGGTGTTGCTGCAAATGGTTATGTTGAGACTGCTTCTAGGGAAAGCCTCCAGGTTCGCGGAAAGCCGTCACCGGCATCTCTGTCAACAATTCGACAGCCTTATTTCGGTATGTCTCATGCTCGGATCAAGCGGACCATCGAGCCAAAAGTGAGGACACCGATGACAAAATCCCTGGACCAATTGCGCCGCGATGCCAAAGCACTTCGCAAAGCTTATGAAGCACGCGAATTGCGCGCCCGTCAACGCATCGCAAACTATCCACCTCGACCGGAGGCAACAGCTCTCAGGCACTCGGACTATTTGCACGTAATTGCGCGCGAAAACAGTTTTCCGTCCTGGCCTGCCCTAAAGTTCGCGGTGGATTTGCTTGGCATGGACAAAGCCGCCAAGCGGCAGCGCCTGAAACTGGCCCTCGCTCAGGGTCACTTCACCGCAGTAAGTCAACTGCTGGCTGACGCCTCAGATCTGGCAGACGGAGATTTCGGGCTTTGTCTGGCTCTTTATCGCAGGGCGGATGTGCTGGAATTTCTCGATCAAACGCCAAAACTGGCGACGCAACTCATTGGCGATATGGCGCCTCCATTGACGATCCTTGCCCGATCCAAGTGGATTCATCATGCACCTGAGCTGTCCCAAGACATGCTTGATATCGCAAACGCACTTTTGGAAGCCGGTGCTTACATTGATCTCGGTGCACCGGTTTATTATGGCAATGACTACAAGCTATCACCGCTCTACTTCGCCATAGGCCATTCGGACAATATGGTTCTTGGGCAATGGCTGCTGGAGAACGGTGCAAATCCGAACGACGGCGAGAGCCTTTATCATTCAACCGAGCTCGGCCATCATAAGGGATTGCAACTGCTACTGGATCATGGTGCCGACCCGAAGGGGACAAACGCATTGCTGCGCGCGATGGACTTCCATGACACAACAGCTGTTCAGATGCTTCTCGACCATGGAGCTAAAGTGGATGAATTTGACGGGACGCATGTTGGCGGCGAAGCACCATGGGTCGTTCCAGCGCTACACCAGGCGGCGCGCAGGATGTCCTCGTCAGAAATGGTGGAGCTTCTTCTTAAAAACGGCGCCGATCTGAATCGGCCCTTTGAAAACACAACGCCCTATGCTTATGCGCGGGTGTTTGGAAATGTCAGTTTGGCGAGGATGCTCAAAGAGCGCGGCGCAGATACAGCCTTGAGTGAAATCGAAACGGCATTGAGTGTCGTTGCCGATGGCGTTCAGCCGCCGGGCACCCTTGACCCAGACAAGATACCTGATGCCTACCGCAATATCATCCGAATGATCTTGCACATCCCGGGAAAACTAGATCACGTTCGACGCCTGGTCGCCGCAGGAGTTGAATATGACCGTCCAGATACCGAAGGATTGACACCGGTGCAGGTTGCCGGATGGGAGGGCTTGCCAGACGTCATGGAATACCTTCTGTCGCTAAAGCCAGACCTGACACATGTGAACGGCTATGGAGGAACACTTCTATCGACAATTATTCATGGGTCGGAGAACTGCCCGCAACGATCTGACCGCAACTATACTCGGTGCCTGAGTCTGGCATTGCGGGAAGGCGTCGCTCTTCCGCGCCGTGCCTTAGAACTGGCAAGCCAGGATGCCGTATCCGAATTTTTGTCAGATTGGGCGGAACGATATCCCGAGCAAGTTGTCGACGGTGGTGTCGCATAAACTGGTTTATTCGATCATGACAGCAGGTGATGGCGAAGGCGGAAGGCCGGATTCGCCATACCATTCCGCGTTCGCAAGGTTATGAATTCGAAAAGAAATCCGTAACAGCGTCGATGATCATCTCATGCTTGATAACACGCGCTGTGCCACCATCTGAGCAGATGATCTCGTCTCCGGGTTCTTCTTTCGCCAGAAGCTCGTAGCCGCCGGGCTTGCATTGGCCGAGAAAATCGAAATGCGATAGCGTCCCGGGCTCGACGTAGCGCGAATTACTCTCTGGCAGGGCGGCTATCAGCGCGCGGGATTCAATGTCGAGCGTCAGACCTGAATTCATGATCGGCGCCCCAAAGACCAACATGGGTCGGTCGATTTGACGAAGACTCGCTTCGGAAAAGCTTTGTGTTCCGCCAAGGTCAAAAACTGCAAATGCCTTGATCCGAGGATCAGACAGATCCGCCTCCATCTGAACGCGATCCTCAGGTGTTTGCGCGATTTTCCAATCCGAAAGGATGCCACAGGCCAGCTCGTCTGGCTGAGTTTCACAAAACTGATTTAACCCAGCCGCGTCGTAGCGCGCGCCGGCCAAGGCAACGGCCGTGAACCCACCCAGAGAGTGTCCCGCCATATAGATCCTGTCTGAATCGACATATTGCGAAAAATCTGTTGCACCAGTCGCGTGGTCTATGACACGGGAAATGTCCTTTGGCCGCTCCCATAATTGCCGAGTCAGCTCGGGGTCGCGAGACCAGGTTGATGTACCAGGATGGCTGATGGCGGCCACAATGTAACCGTGTCGTGCCAACGCACCGGCAAGCCACGCCTGATTGTAAGCGTTGCCAAACATACCATGAGATAAGACAACAAGTGGGAACCGGCTGGTCACTGGCGCAGCATCTTTCACGACTTTTGTCCCCACCCACACTTCACTTTCGAAGTCGTAAGTCTCTGGTCCAGTTGCGTCTGTTGGATACCAAATAAATCCAGACAGATCGCGTTCTCCCTCAACGTCGGCGACTTTCAGTTCTGTCATTGCAGCCCGATAGGGCTGAGCAAATGCCGTGGCAGCGAACATAGCTAAGAATCCTGCAAGAAGGTAAGAAGATTGTCTCATCGAAAGCTCCGATCATCATTCAAGATAAGTCAAAGCTGAGCCGTAGGTTTATTTGAAACAATGCTTTGCACTGCCTATACCTGTCCTTGATCCTGATTGAGGACAGGTCTCGATAGAAAGAGGACAAATGGACAGCCCCGGGTTGATCAGTTTCCCCTTGCCGCTGGCTACAGCATTGCTTTGCGGTGTGCTGACCATGCTGGCCTGGCGGTTGGATCTGGGCTTTCGTCTGGCCAACATGTTGTTCTCGGCCTTCTTTGGGTTGGGCGCCTTCTCATCCCTGTTGGTCGGTCTGCGATTTGGCTACGGAGTCGAAGAGTTGATCCCGCTGCAACGCACGTTGCCCTTGTTCCTCGGGCCGCTCCTGTATCTGAGCTTTGCATCGTTGGCTGTCGAAAGACACGACGTCGCCAAGATCGTCATGATGCACCTAAGTGCGCCTTTCATTTTGATCGGGTTGTATCTGCTCCTTGCCAGTGACTTGAGAAGTCTGGATTGGGTAATCAGTGCCAGCTATTCGTATTATTGCGTCTCTCTTTTCTTACTTTGGCGGAAGGGGCCCGACGCACTGAGTCAAGCGCGGGTCGATGTCACACAGACCCTTTCCAACTGGCTTTTACGCGGCATTGGATTTCTCGTCTTTGTACTGGTTTTGGATAGCGCGATCGCAATCGACTTTGCAGTCAACAAGGGCGCCAATGCCTCAATGTTGATTTCTTACGGAACTGTTCCGTTGATCTTTCTTCTTCTTGCGACGTCAATCACGCTCCCATTGATGTTCTCCAAAGCCAACGCGGTGACAAACGCAGCGCCTGTAGCCAATACTGAAGATGCGGAAGTCGTAGAGCGACTGCAAACATTGATGGATGAACAACAGCTTTTTCTGGACCCCAACATAACCGTCCAACGACTTGCCAAGCGCCTGAGCCTTCCGGCCCGCTCTGTGTCGTCTGCTGTCAACAGAACTCAGGGAACCAACATGTCGCAGTACGTGAACGAGTTTCGTTTGGCTCATGCGGCCCGGTTGCTTACAGAGACTGATGAAAGCGTTGCCAACATCGCTTCTCAATCAGGGTTCTTGGCACGTTCCAACTTCTATCGTGCATTCCAACGGGTCTACGGACAATCGCCTATTGAGTACCGGACACTTGGCAATTCAAAAGAGAATCCACCATTCGATGACCATAATCCGCAAAATTCCGAACATTCAAACTCTGCGTAAATAACTGGTCATAAATCAATTGATGGTAATCTGCGGCCCATTCCGGACACTTAGCCCGTATCTTGGATGCTGCGGGCGCAGCCCGCATTCCAGTCATTCGCTGCATGAGCGAAACTTGGTGCTGTTCAAACTCACAGCCCGCGGGACAAATCTGCCTTTTACACTTGGTGCCCAATACCCGTTTCCTACTTGTTGCGATGCAGCCAAACAATTTGTGCGACACTGACTCAAAGTTCTCCTTCGACGAGAGAAAACAATTCGATTGGACGAGCAAGGCCACGAACTTCGTGAAACCCACAAGGGGAAAACAGATCAGGTGAAGCTCCAGCAATCGCTGATGTCGCCAGCACTCTACGGCCAATAGATTTGGTTAAACCCTCAATTCGACTGGCAACGTTCACCGCGCCCCCGAGAACCGTAAAATCAAGTCTACCAGGACTGCCGATGTTGCCATAGCTGACTTGCCCAACATTGATCCCGATCCCAAGGTCTAAAGACAGCTTTTGAGCCTCGACCCGGCGACGGTTGAGGGCAGTCAAACCGGTCAATACACTTTGTGCGGCTTGCGCGGCCTTTCGGCATCGGTCGGCGCGTTCAACCTGAGTTGTAATGGTGAAGATCGAGAGAATTCCGTCACCCATAAATTTGAGAACATCGCCACCGTTCTCTTCCACAGACTGAACAACCAGATCAAAATAACCGCTCAACGCGTCAAATACATCCTCTTCGGGTGCACTATCTGAAAGCGCCGTGAAGCCTCGTAAATCAGAAAACATAACTACTGCATCAACAGTTGTTCGTTCTCCTCGCTTGATCCGCCCGTTCCACACGGCATCGGAGGGCCCATCGCCAAGATATGTTCGTAGTAGCCCCTTAGACGATTTGCGCATCGTGACAGGTTCCAAAGCGGAAGACAGACCAGGCAGTGCTGCCTCAATCAATTCCAGATGTCGTGGTGAAAAGCCTTCTGGTTCTTGAGTGACAAATGTGCAGCCGTGCAGCGATCCATCACCATAATACAGCAGAGTCGCATAGTAATCTGTGCCACCCAGTTCAGCGAACTCAAGATACGATGAATGCTCATTCTCTGGATCCAGTTGCCGTAGACTTTTGTGAAGTGGCTTTCTGTGCTCCAGAATGTATTCAAATGAGCTGCCAACATACCCGTCTGTCAACATCGTCTCATGTGTTACGTCGTAGCTTTCGGTCCCATCAGGTGTCCAAACTACCCCCCAGGCAATTAGTAGCGGATTCGCGAAGCGCTGGCCGATATTGACCCGCCAGAGCGGCACACCCGCCTCAATTAAAGACGAGCAGAAATGAGAAACTACTATTACGGGGTCACCTGAGCGGCGTCCTTCGGTAATCATCCAGTCGGTCAGTTGTGCTACAGAGCCCATCGTCCTAAACTAGGCGCTTTAACAATGTGATAAAAGGAACTTGGCTCTATGTTGAGCTGTATAATTCCAATGTGTTTCTCAACGTGCCTGGGTCACTATATTCAGTCTGCGGTTTTGAAGGGGCGTGTTCCTGCTACTCGCCAATAACACGCTGTTAAGAATGCCCTTGGCGAGCTGGGTTCGACCAAATGCAAACGCAACACCAGTTTCGTGCGGCGATGGCGGGTTTCGGCTCTGACCGGTCGTTCTCTGCGGATCGCATCGAATAGCGGTAAGAGCCCGAACTCCGTCCGTTTCAGCAGTTCATCCAACTGGCAAGATAGTCAGCTCATTAGCTCCACCTATGTGGCCCTCAAGGCGACAAGGTACCACGGTCGGAATTCGCAACACTGCTTTCGCCGGAATGCAGATATCAGTTTTGGCTATGTCCTTGTATTCCAGTTCTAGAAAAGAACCCTGCTACAGGCCGTTTACGTTCAAATAGACAGCGTATAGCGAACTGGTACCCGCAGCAAAGAGCCGGTTTAACTTAGTGCCACCGAAGCACACATTTCCAACAATCTCGGGAGTGTGAACCTTTCCGATCAACTCTCCATTTGAGTTGAGGCAGTGAACTCCATCTGCAGCAGAGCTCCAAATACGACCCTCACGATCCGGCCTGAAGCCATCGAACACACCATTGGTGCATGAAGCAAAAACGTCGCCACCTGTCATGCTTTTTCCATCGGTCGAAACTGAAAAACTACGTAAATGGGCAGGACCATCCGGGTCGTGTGTAGCGCCGGTATCCGAGACGAAAAGTTTGGTCTCGTCCGGAGAAAAAGCCAATCCATTGGGTTTGACAAAATCGGTCGCGACCGCTGAAACCTCCCGCGTGTCTGGATCTATGCGATACACATGGCAACCGTCGATTTCACTTTCGGCACGTTCGCCTTCGTAGTCCATCATGATTCCATAGGATGGATCAGTGAACCAGATCGATCCATCCGATTTGACAACGACATCATTTGGCGAGTTTAGACGTTTGCCCAGCCAGGAATCCGCCAAAACAGTGATCGATCCATCGTGGTTCGTGCGCGTAACCCGTCGGGTCAGGTGTTCACAGGATACTAAGCGCCCCTGACGGTCTATCGTATTGCCGTTGGTGTTGTTTGATGGCTGACGAAACACAGAAACAGACCCGTCTGTATCGTCCCAGCGCAACAGGCGATTGTTGGGAATATCTGACCATACAAGATAGCGCCCGGCTGCGAACCAAGCCGGCCCTTCAGACCAGCGTGCACCGGTCCACAACCTTTCGACCCGAGCGTGGCCAATGAAACAGGCTTCGAACTCCTTGTCGATCACTTCAAATCCCGTGCCTTCTAGAACGCCAAACATCAATCAGTTCCTTTTCTTGTCACGCCGCCCGGTTTGACCGTGGCCACCGGCCCTCGCCAATCGATTTCCAGGATGACCCCGGTCTGGACTCCGCAGCTCGCCTCAAACCTTTAGTTCATCAGGCAGCAGTGCATCCGGCATGTTTTGATAGCTGACGGGACGCAGCCAGCGGGCGATACCCAATGTCCCGACCGAAGTAGCCCGCACATCAGTACTAGCCGGATAAGGCCCGCCATGCATCATGGCAGAACAAACTTCGACACCCGTGGGGAAGCCATTGGCCAGCAAACGACCCGCCTTTTCTTCAAGGATCGGCATCAACGTCCTTCCGATTAAAGCGTCTTCGTCATTCATATGGAGGGTGATAGTCAATTGACCTTCCAGACACTCTGCCAGCGCCCGCATCTGATCCAAGTCATCGCATTGAACGATGATGCCCGCCGCGCCAAAAACCTCGTGCTGCAGCTTGGGGTTAGCAATCCATTCAACCGCGCTGACCCTGAACAGCGCCGGCAGGGCTGCGCGTTTGCCAGACGCAGCCCCACAGGAGGTGACCTCAATCATCAACTCCCGGAAATCCCGGATACCCTGCTCATAGGCATCATGGATGCCATCGGTCAGCATCTTTTGCTCTGCCGTTTCATTCAGCGATGTGACGCAGGCGGTTTCCAGCACGTCGGCAAATGGTCCTTTCAGCATAACCGCCACACCTGGATTGGTACAGAACTGTCCAGCACCCATCGTCAGCGACGCCGCCCAACCTGTGCCGATCTCCGCAGCGCGCGCAGCCATCGCTTCGGGTAGGCAAAACATCGGGTTGACCGAGCCTAGTTCGCCATAAAACGGGATTGGCTGCGGGCGCGCATGACACAGATTGTACAGCGCACGTCCTCCCGCCAGCGAACCGGTAAAACCCACGGCGGTAATCTCGGGGTGCTTAACAAGGGCCGAGCCAACTTCTCGCCCTGAACCTTGCACAATCTGGAAAGTGCCCGAGGGCATTTCGCAAATTTCAATTGCCTTGGCGATAGCGTGCGCAACCAACTCGGCGGTACCCGCGTGGGCACTGTGGCCCTTGACGATCACCGGGCACCCCGCGGCCAGGGCCGACGCCGTGTCGCCCCCCGCTGTCGAAAAGGCGAGCGGGAAATTCGACGCACCAAAGACAGCCACGGGGCCGATTGCTTTGTGCGTCAGGCGCAGATCAGGACGGGGGAGTGGCGTCCGATCAGGTAGCGCGCCGTCTTTACGGATATCAAGATATCCTGTCTCTTCAATCAAATCTGCGAACATGCGCAGCTGACCGGTTGTGCGGCCACGTTCGCCCATCAGCCGCGCCTCAGGCAAGCCGGTTTCGGCCATTCCAGTTTGGGTGATTTCGTCGCCCAGGACATCCATCTGATCTGCGATGTTGCGTAAGAACGTGGCGCGTTCAGCGCGTGATTTTCCCGAGTATGCGCGGAAATCACGACGGGCCACGCGGCAGGCCTCATCAACTTGCGCAGCTGTAGCCTGCGCAAAGCCCTGCCCAGCCAGATCGTCCGAAGTACGCAGGTTGTCGGACCCAACCCAGTTGCCGTCGATCAGGTTTTTTCCAAGGATCATCTTATTTTCCCCATTTCAGGACCAGCGGGTCCAACGGTTTCAAAAGGTCTATCAAACGGTCGCGAATGGCCGGCTGCAGCGGGTCAATCGGATGACGGCAGAATTCAGATTTGATCACCCCACCCTCGACCATCGCCGCCTTGCAGGACTGCCAACCGCATTGACGGTTTTCATGATTGATCACCATCGCCACACGCCCATAGGCTGCTGTCGCCTCACCGATGCGGCCAGCGTGGTGATGGGTAATCACCGGCTTGATCTGATCGACGATCATGCCCGATGTCATCGAGCCGCTCGCACCCGCGTCCAGATCAGCCAACAGGGTGATGCCCTCTTCGCCGTCAAACGGCCCTTCAATTGCGTCACCACCTGCCGCGATCAGCGCCCGCAGTTTGTTGGCTGCACGGGGACATTCGATCTTGAACAGTTTCACCATGTCGATTTGTTGCGCCATTTGCACCAGCAACGGCACGGGCAGATCGACACCCGACAATGGCGCGTCCTGCACCATGATCGGGATGCCTACTTCGCCCACGGCGGCAAATTGATCAAAGGTCTGCAGCGCGTTCCCTTTCAAAAGCGCCCCGTGATAAGGCGGCATCATCATCACGATGTCGGCACCAAGATCTTTGGCGAACTGAGCACGCTCAACTGCGATTTGAGTGGCGAAATGGCTGATTGTCACGATCATCGGCACACGCCCGGCGACATGTTCAAGACTCAGCCGGGTCAGGATTGCGCGCTCTTCGTCCGAGATCAGGAACTGTTCAGAGAAATTCGCCAGAACGCAAACACCATCCGCGCCCTGATCGATCAGGCAATCCAAAACACGTTTCATCCCGTCGAGATCAAGCGAGCCATCTTCAAGAAACGGTGTCGGTGCAACGGGCCAGATACCGGTATATGTCATGAGTTACTCCGTTACCTCGAAATGCTTCAGGTGCTTATCGGAGATTTCGATTCCCAGACCCGGCTTGTCGTCATCCAGATCGATAAAACCGTCGACTGCATCAGGGTCACCTTCGAAGATGTAATAAAACAGCTCATTGCCGACCTCGACATCGAAGACCGGGAAATACTCGCTAATCATGCAATTCGCGTTGGCCATGGTCAGATGGTAGTTGTGCATCTGACCCGCGTGCGGGATCACCGGTACCTGATGGGCCTCGGCGATGGCGTTGATCTTTTGCGCAGCCGTGATACCACCGACCCGGTTGGTGTCGTATTGCAGGACGGAGACAGCCTTTTTCTCGATCAGGTCCTTGCACCCGATGATCGAAAACTCATGCTCACCCCCCGAGATCGGTATGATGTTCATCGCATTCAGCTCGCGGTAACCTTCCACATCGTCGGCGATAACCGGTTCTTCCAGCCAGCGCGGTTCATATTTAACCAGCTTGGGCAGCATCCGTTTTGCATAGTCCAGATTCCAACCCATATAGCATTCGACCATCAGATCGACGTCATAGCCGATGACCTCACGCACTGCCTCGACCCGGTTGAGGTTCTCGCGCATGCCAACCATGCCGTCCTTGGGCCCCCAGCCAAATCGCATCTTATAGGCGCTGTAGCCGTTCTTTTGCGCTTCAGCGGCTTCAGCCTGCATCACGTCGATGGGGCCGGAATAGAGCTTGGAATAATAGACAGGGATTTTCTCTTTGGTGCGCCCGCCCAGCAGTTTGAAAACGGGCTTACCTGCCAGCTTGCCCATCAGGTCCCAGATCGCCAGATCTACGGCTGAAATTGCGATCATCCCGATGCCCTTGCGCCCCCAGGCATGGCTGCGGCGGTACATCTTTTCCCACAGGTACGCGTAATCAAAGGGATCTTCACCGATCACCAGAGGGGCGAACCATTCGTCAATTGCTGCTTTCACCACAGATGGTGCTAAAGCCGCGTTACCTATACCGATTGTGCCGTCGTCGGTTTCGATCTCGCAGGTCAGCCACTGGTGGAACCGAAAGGACGACATGGCGTCGCCCTTGTCATATAGCGCGTCTGACGCGTTGGTGCAGAAGTTGCCCGTGGGTGGCACGGTGGGCCCAGTCCAGTTCCAGACGCGGGTGCGCACGGATTTAATCTTGGTCATCTCAATCTCCTCAGACCACGCCACGATTGGCGCGATGTGTTCTGGCCATCCGCACCAGCAGATCAAACGCCTGCCGTGTGGCGCTTGGGTTAGCCTTGTTCTGTCCGGCAATGTCAAAAGCGGTACCATGGGCCGGGGTCGCCACTGGGATGGGCAACCCACCGGCTACGGTCACACCGCGCTCAAACCCCATCAGCTTAATCGCGATTTGGCCTTGATCGTGATACATGGTGACGACTGCGTCCACCTCGCCCCGCTGTGCCTTCAAAAACACTGTGTCCGAAGGCCAAGGCCCGGTCACGTTCATCTGTTTTTGCTGTGCCTTGCGGATGGCTGGTTCCAGGATGTCGATTTCTTCCCGACCGAACTTGCCATTGTCACCGGCATGAGGATTCAACGCTGCAACGGCGATGTTGGGCCGCGCCTTACCTGCCTTCAACAAGGTATCGTTGGCCAGATTAACCGCCTTCAATATCCCCTCTTCAGTGATGTTGACGGCAACATCTTTGAGCCCGATATGAGAGGTCACGCGTGTGGTCATCAGCTCATCCAGAACATTAAGTTCCGAGTGATAGCCGTCATGCCCCATGTACCGCGCCATATAGCGGTGCTCATCCTCGGCATTCAGCCCGGCAACCGTCATCGCGGCCTTGTTGAAAGGGCCAAACAGGATGCCGTCCACTTGCCCCGCCATCGCCAAATCCATTGCCTTGTCTAGACAACGCAGGGATGTGGTTCCGCCTTCGACGGTCACTTCGGCGATCTTCACATCCTCGGGCGCAATCGTATCTAGCTCAAGATGGGTTAAACCGCCCTGACCAGACACGTCGGTCACCGTGTTCAGTGGCACGTCCAGACCGGCCTGTGCCCCGCCGCGTTGCCACAGGTGGCCGTCACCAACCAATACGATATCGGCTGCTTCCTGTACGCCATCCTGTTGCAGCAGTTTGGCGATCAGTTCCGGCCCGATCCCAGACGGGTCGCCGGGAACAATGGCGATACGAGGTTTAGTCATGCCGCACCCTTCCAGTGTTTTGAGAATCCATCGGGCAGTATGACCATCACATCCGGCTCCTTGCCGGTATCAAAGGTTTGAACCACCTCGAATGTATCAAGGTTGAACCGCTGTACTTGCTCGCAATCGATCGCGATGTAGGCGAATGCTGCTTCGTCATCGATGCACAGCGCCAAGGGGTTCGCTGGCGTTTTCTGGTCGTGCAGCATCTCACCTGTCGTTTCGTCAAAAACAGAAAACGACCCGCCGAGATGGTTCATCGTCACCAGACGATTACGCTTTTCGTCATAGTAGATGCGGCAAGGGTCATCCGGGGTTGGAAAGGTCCGCTCGATCTCAAGCGTGTCGGTGTTGATCACCGCAACCGTGTTGGAGATCCGTTGCGAGGTGTAAAGCGTATGAATATCTTCGCGCAGGCACCGCCCTTCGGGTTTTTGCCCGGTCTTGATAGAGATCGGCACAACAGATGCGTCATACGGGTTGAACACCGTTGCATCGCCCGAACTCAGGTTCATCGAATAGGCGGTGCGTCCGTCCTTGGTCAGCGCGAATAGATGGCACTTGGTGCCGCCAGTCGGGGTGATGTGATCCCAGCCCTGATCGAAGGCGCGCGGGTTTTCTTTGACCAGCAGATGCCCGGTCCATTCAGATAGAACGTACAGCCGTCCCTGCCCGTCTAGCCCGATCCCATGTGGGCGGGCGTGTTCGCCCAGATCATAGGTGTGCACAATCTCTTGCTTGCGGATATCGACCACGATGACCGACCGGCCATCGGTGCCGTCAATGCCCGAGTTCTGCACACCGTAGTGACCGACATAGGCATAGTGAAAATCACCATCGATCACGAATTCATGTGGGAAATGTGGTAAATCCAAACGCCCCTGCAAGGCACCCGTGTCAATGTCATACCAGCTTACGCAATGGCTGCATTTTTCGATCAACATCATGGATTGCGCCATTCGATTTCCCTCCTTCTTTGGTCTTTTAGGGGTGCTTGTGGCCAGCTATTCGCAACCGGCCACAAACGGTTTCCTTAACGTTCCAACGCACCAACGCCTGAGAAGCGGAAGGCTTCCTGTTCCAGTGCGTCAAGCTCTTCGGTGCTCATCTGGTCATGCGCCACAGTGATCCGGCCAAGGAAGACAAACGGCAGCTCGTCCTGACGGTCTTCCATATGCGCCTTGATCGCCTCGGCAGTGGCGGCACCTACATCGTCGCCCATGCGCATTGGCGTGGCGTCCAGCTCGCCGCGGCGGATGGCATCCAGCTCAAGGCCTGTACCGCCCCAGCCGGTCGAGAAGACGTCTTTCTCTTTGCCGACCGAAACCTGCGCTTCGACCGAACCCATCGCCATAGCTGTGTTGGCGTTGTGGATGATCGTGGCCTCTGGATACGCCTGCAGGATCAGGCTGGTGCCCTCAAACCCACCTTCGCGCTGGTATTCACCGTAATGTTCATAAACGGTGTTCCAGTTGCCTTTCTCTTCTACACAGGCTTTGAAATCGCCCGAGCGCTGATCATCAGTGATGCCCGGAATGCCGCGATTCATCGCCATGGTCACATCATTGCCCAAGCGTTCCAGCATGTAGTCGCACATGGTCAGTGCACCCGCGGCCGAGCTGAAGTCGAACCATGCATCCGGCTGGTTTTCCAGAGCCTTTGGCGGCGTGTGAAAGGCCCAGACGAAAGTAGAAAACCCATCGCTGCCCGACATCTTGTCGATGTTGTCTGCCTGAATGGCCAATTCCGATGGGCCAAATATGACGAAATCATATAGATCCGCGTCCTGAACCACCTGATTGGCATAGGTCGACTGCAGGCTGTGTTCGATCTGCCGGCTGGCAAATTCAGTTGTCTCGTATACAATCCCCAACTCGTCCAGGCGTTTGGTCATCGCCAGATAGTTACGTGCCCAGAAGTCCGACGTATCCGCCGACGGATAGATCAGCGCAATTTGCACCGGCCCGTCCTGCGCACCCGAGTATTTTATCGCCTCGGCACCGGTCATGGCTTGCAACGCTTCCAGCTTGCCGTCGGCATTCACTTCACCCGGTACCCAGTAGTCGCGGTCTGCGATACCCGGCAGCTCTTTCAATGGCAGGTTGCCTTCCGCCAAGGCAGCAGCAGCACACAGGTAAAATGCGCTTGTCGTCAGTAAGGCTTTGTTCAATTGTTTCACGGTAAGTCCTCCCTTTCGCGAACATTGTGGGGTCTTGCAGGTGCGTCGGGACTCCTACCTCCCGGCGCACCACTTTTTATCTGCCTTAGCCGCTTGGCGTAGGCTCGGTTGCCAGACCCGCCCCAAGGGCCAGCAACAGGATCAGTGCGCCTATCAGCGCAGCCGAGAACCGCAGCAGCTTCTGCGCCTCCTTGCTGCGCAGCGCGGCCATCAGGCCATGCGCACCGTCCCGGTCTTTCTTTTGCATCCAGGTGTACAGCGCCACGGAGCTGACAATAACCGCGCCCGAGGCGACGGATTGCCAGAAAAACTCGATCCGCAAGGTCACCAAAGCGTTGATCATCATCGACAGAAGCAACACGCCTGCCAGCGAACCCAGCATCGACGCCCGTCCCCCAAACAGGGATGTTCCACCAACAACAACCGCCGCAATGACGTGCAGATTGAAATACGGGGCCGAAGTCGCCTGAATAGCGTTCAGCTTGCCGGTCAGCATGACACCTGCCATTGCCGCTGCAGCACCCATCAGCACATAGGCATAGATTTTATGACGATCGACTGCGACGCCGGTCATCTCACTGGCTTCGGGGTTGGATCCGATTGCAATGGTGTAACGCCCGAAATAGGTGCGGGTCAGTACAACATAACCAATGGCCATGCTGAGCAATCCCAAGACAACAGGGATCGGGATAAAGCCCTGAATCTGTCCGCGCCCAATATCTGTAATCAGGTCGGGAAAGCGCGCCAATACCAGGCCTTTGGCAATCACCAGGGCAAGACCGCGATAGACCAAGTCCATCGCCAGCGTACCGATCAGGTCCGGCACTTTAAACCGGGTTATGACCAAACCATTGATCAGGCCCATGATGGCCCCCATCACGATGGCTAGCGGCACTGCGACCCATGCGGGAAAGCCGTATTGCTTGATCAGAAAGGCCATCATGATGGCGGAAAATGCCGCGATTGAGCCAATCGACAGGTCAATTCCGCGCTGCGTTATGACAAAGGTCATCGCCATCGCCATTGGCATGTATAGCGCCGCATCCAGCAGGATAAGGTTCAGGTTGCTCAGGCGGAAATACCGAGCAGGTTCGACGATGCCCATGAAGATGAGGATCGCAAGGATCATGACCATGGGACCGATAAAGGCCAGATAAGGCTCTAACCGGTCCATGAGGGTTTTTTGTTCAGGGTTTGTCGTGGTCGCGGACATTTCGTTCTCCTTCACGCGGCCGCATCTTGGGCACCGACAATCAGGCCCAAAACGTCTTGAACGGAGCTTTCCGAAGTTTTGACAACACCAACGGCACGGCCGCGGCGTTGTACATGAATGCGGTCCGATACCTCGAACACATCGTCCAGCGAGTGCGAGATCAAGATCACCGCCAACCCCTGCTCGCGCAGGGATTTGATCAGCTTCAGAGTGCGGGCCGTTTCCTGCGGACCCAACGCCGCAGTGGGTTCATCCATCACCAGCAGACGCAGGTCTTCGTGGTAAACCGCGCGCGAAATCGCGACGGCCTGCCGCTGCCCGCCAGATAGGCTTTCGGTCATTACGTCCATTGACCGAAGACGAACGCCCAATCGTTCTTCCAAAACGCGCGCGGCCTCGGATTTCATGCGCTTGTTGTCCAAAAAAGCCATACCGAAAAAGTTCTTGGTCAATTCATTACCCAAAAACATGTTAGCCGCAGGTGACAGATGGTCCGCCAAAGCAAGCGTTTGATATACCGCGTCGATCCCGTGCGCGATCGCGTCTGAGTGGCTGGACATTTCCAGCGGCTGGCCGTCCATCAATATCCGTCCTTCGGTCGGCTGATGCACCCCAGTCAGAATTTTGATCAGTGTGGATTTTCCCGCGCCGTTGTCACCAACGATGGCCAGAACCTCACCCGGATATGCGGTCAGATCAACATCCTGCAGCGCTGTTACACCGCCGAAGCGCTTAGTAATTCCTCGCATTTGAACCAATGGCTGGTCGCTCATGGCATCCTCCTCTGCGCAAAGCTCCGCCATGGCGATCGATGGACCGCAAAATTGGCATTGCAATGTGCTATCCTTGTCGACGGCGGCTCCTACCGCAGTGGATGGGAACCGCCGGTGTTTCTATTTACCCCAGATCTTTGCGTAGGCGTCGCGATACGGGCTGTCGGGGTCGAACTGGTTGCTGTCGCCCAGCTTGGCCAAACCGTCCTCGGTCACCAGTGCTGGTGACGTGATAAAGCCCGAGCAGGCTTCGCCCTGAATGGCGCGGTTCAGCTCATCCACCAGCTGCCAGCCTTGCAAGTTTAACGGTTCGGCCACGGTGATGGTCTGATAACTGCCGCCGCGGATACGTTGGAACGCGGCCTCGGAGCCATCCCCGGCAGATCCGGCCTGGGGGCCATCATCGGACGAGATGCCAGCAGCCGCCAGCGCGGGACCCATGAAGTCGAAATAGAGATCATTGATCGCCAAAGCGTGCGTCCACTGATCGCCATATTTCTGCAACAGGCTTGTGGTCAGGGGACCCATCCGCGCCGAAGTATCGGCAATCGGAGTATCCACGTATTCCAAAACAGTGCCGCCTGCAGCCTCGATCGTTTCCTTGATGCGGTCGGCCTTGTCGATGGCGATCTGATAGGTCGAATCCGTGAAGATAATTGCACCGACGTTGTCACCGCCATCTTCCATCGCCCATTCCGCAGCCACCTCGGACACGGTCATCGCATCAGTAGAGACATTGGCAAAGATCCCACCGGGTGCGTCACAGCCGATCTTGGGGCCCGAATGCCACGCGACCATCGGAATTCCCGCGTTCACAACACCTTCCAGCGCTGCTTGCTGTTCGATGGCGTCAAAACCGTTGATGATGATCCCATCCGGCTGCAGGGCCATTGCCTGACCTATTGCGCCTGTACGGCCCTGAATTGAACCTGCGCCGTCCAGCACGCGAACCTCCCAGCCGATAGTTTCGACGGCCTCTTCGACACCATTGGTGACGCCAAGAATACCGCCGTTTTTTAGATCACCTGCAACGACGACAATCGACTTGCCTTCGGCGGCTGTGGGTCCGCTTGCTGGTCCGTCAAAGGCCGTCTCAGCCATGACCGGCACACCCAGGCCCGTTAGCAAGGCCGCGGCGGATACCGCCATAAAAGTCCGTTTCAGCATAATCTCCTCCCTTATGCTTTTACTTGTTGGCGCCTTTGCGACGCTGAGCATAACCGGCAATACCGATTGCGATCAGCAACGTGACACCGTTGAACATCGGCTCGACCCAGAAGGATCCACCGAATTGCTGAATGCCCGAGATTCCAACAGCCAGGATCGCGACACCCACGACTGTCCCCCAAACATTCACGCGTCCCGGCTTGATGGTGGTGGACCCCAAGAAGGCCCCGACCAAAGCAGGTAGCAGGAATTCAAGACCGACCGAGGCTTGCCCGATCCGCAATTTCGACGCCAGAAGCACCCCGGCAAAGGCAGTGATCAGGCCCGAAGACATAAAGGCGCCAATCACGAATTTCCTTGTCGGAATTCCGTTCAACTGGGCGGCACGCTGATTGGCCCCAATCGCATAGAGGTACCGACCAATTGGCGTGTATTCCAGGATCAGCCACATCGCGACAGTGATCCCCAGCACATAGAACCCGGTGATCGGTAGGCCGAACACAAAGGTGCCGTTGATCGCATAAAAACTGTCCGGCAAGGCCCCGACCATCTGGCGACCACCTGTGTGCCATAGCGCAAGCGCGTAGAGCACGGTGCCCGTACCCAATGTGGCAATGAAGCTGTCGATTTTAGCGACTTCAACCAACAACCCATTCAGGAAGCCGGTCAACAGACCCAGGGACAACACAATCGCGACGGCAATCGGCCAGGGGATACCAAACATGGTTTGCAATGAGATCGCCAGAATATGCCACAGCACGATCCCGTACCCAACTGTCAGGTCGATCCGGCCCGCCGCCATCGGGATCATCGCCCCAAGCGACAGCAGTGCAATTATTGCCTTGTCCGAAATGATCGCCCGCATGTTTAAAAGCGTCGGAAAAGTATTCGGCAACAGTATCGAAAACAGGACGATCAGAAATACGGTCAACAGTACAAGCCCATAAACCGGCAGAAAGCGCAGAACCCGGGTTTTGAGCGACGCATCTTTCAGCTCGGCTTTTGTGGGTTCCAGTGCGTTGGATTCAAGCGATTGCATTTTTGTATTCCCTAACTCGCAACTGCGTTCGATGCCGAGGCTGCCTGTATGAGGTTCTCAGTCGTCAATTCGGTACCTGTCAGTTCCTGCACGATTTGGCCCTGACTAAAGACAATGGCGCGGTGACAAATGGCGGCGACTTCTTCGAAGTCGGTTGAAACTACGATGATGCCCACACCGTCTTCCATCGCCCGGTTCAGCAAAGCATAGATTTCCGCCTTGGCACCAACATCAACGCCCGCGGTTGGATCCTCGCAGATCAACAATTTGCGCTTTGTCTCCAACCAGCGCCCGATCACGACCTTCTGCTGATTTCCTCCGGAAAGACTTTCAATCGTCATACTTTGATCATTCGGCGACAACGCTACATCCGCGCCGATGCGGGCGGCGCTTTCAGCTTCTGAACGGTGGCTCATGAAAGACAACAATGTCCGCCCGATGGCCGCAGGATTCAGGAACGTGTTTTCCCGGATCGTCAGCGACATTGCCACCGACTCCTCAGTTCTATCCCTGGCAACCAGCCCGATACCGGACGCCATCGCCGCTTGCGGTGACGTCAAATCCGGTATCTCGCCGCGCAGGACGATTTGCCCGTCAAACACTTCAGCGCCGAACAATGCGCGCGAGACATTTTCGTGCCCGGCGCCGCGCAAACCCACCAGACCTACAATCTCGTTGGATTGCAGCTGGAAACTGACGTTATGCGCCGCGTCCATGTTCAAATCAGTAACTTGTAGAACGATCTCTCCCAGCGGGGTGTCCGGTTTAATCACCTGCCGGGTTTTCCGCCCGACGATCATGTACACAAGCTCTTCCGGTGTTGTGTGATCAATGCTGCGCAGACCGACCAGTTCCCCATCACGCAAAACAGCTACGCGGTCCGCAATCTGAAAGATCTCATCCAACCGGTGCGAGACATAAATCATGCCCACGCCCTGTTCCTTCAGTGGGCGCAGGGCTTCGAACAAACGTTCAACCTCATCGGCAGGCAACGACGCGGTGGGTTCATCCAAAACCAGATAATCGCAATCCACAGCCAACGCCCGCGCAATGGCGACAAGCGATTTTTCGGTACGCGAAAGATCCTGAACGCGGGTCGTCGGGTCGAACTCGCATCCGACCTTGTCCAACGCCTGTTGCGCGAACTCATCTACTGTCGTCCAGTTGATCAGCCCTTTCTTGCGCGAATACCCCAAGGCTAAAGCAATGTTTTCGGCCACAGTCATCCATTCAATCATACCCAGATCTTGGTGGATAAAGGCAACTGACTGGCGCTCTCCAAAACCACCTGGGCGGTGTTCGTACGGGTGGCCGTCGATCAGGACCCGACCATCGTCCGCTTTATGGATGCCACCGAGTATCTTGATGAGGGTGGATTTACCGGCGCCGTTTTCACCCAACAAAGCAACGATTTCACCGCGTTCAATATTCAGGGAGACATCGCGCAGGGCATAGGTGCCTCCGAAATGCTTTTTTATCCCGTCAAAGAACAGATTGTTTTGTGCAGTGCCGGGCACTGTAGCCTCCTCCCAGATCGCGGTAACCCTGCTGCTCCTCAACAACGTATTGAGTTACCCGTAACGTTACGCTAGCATTCTCGCAGGCCACACGGATGTCAATAAAAAAGAGTTACCCGTAACGTAAATGAGCAGCGATCCGGATAAACCTAATAAAAACAACAAAATAAGCTTGGCCGAAGTAGCCAAGGCTGCGGGCGTTTCCAAGATGACCGCCAGCCGAGTCTTACGGGATGGAGGCGGTTTTTCGGAAAAGACACGTGCCAAGGTCATGGCCGAGGTGGATCGCCTAGGGTATCTGCCGAATCGTTTGGCGACTGTGTTTGCGGGCGACAAAAAGTCTACATTTGTCGGCGTCAGTATCCCGGAATTGGGCAATGAAATCTTTGCTCAGGTGCTTGAAGGCATTGATCGCAAGTTAGGTGCCTTTGGCCACCAGACGGTATTGGGTCTGACCGAGCACGAAATCGACCACGAAGAAAAATGGATTGAAACGGTTTTGTCCTGGCAGCCGGCCGGATTGATTGTCACGGGTCGTTCACACAGCCCGAAAGCCATTCAAATGCTGCGTAGCGCAGGCATCCCTTTGGTTGAGATCTGGGACTTCAATTCCAGCCCGCTCGATATGTGCGTTGGCCTGAACCACTTTGACAGCGGTTATAGCATGGGCCGCTATCTTGCAGGAATGGAATACCGGAAGTTTGGGTATGTTGGCACGTCGCATGACGTTGCCAATGCGGCAACGGCTCGGCTAAACGGCTTTTCCAAGGCCATCGAAGACGCAAATGGCCGACTCGAAAAGCAGCTCTTGCTAAGAGATACACCCGGTTTCTACACCGGATTTTATGGAACCGAGCAGCTTTTGGCTGCCCACCGAGATATTGAAACCATTTTCTATCAAAACGACAACATGGCCATTGGCGGCCTGCAATACGCGCAAAAGATCGGCCTGCGCGTACCAGAAGATATCGGTATCGCAGGATGGGGAGACCTGCCTATTTCAGCCATTCAGCCATATCGCTTGACTTCCATTGCAGTGCCACATCTGAAAATCGGTCAAATCGCAGCAGAAATGGTTTTGGCGCAGATAAATGGAGAGCCAGTGAAATCCGCTAAAGACGTAGGGTTCAGGCTCATTCCTGGCAGCACAGTCAAAAAACCTAGAACCAACGCGTAGCGCATTTTTCAGTCGTTAGTTTGAGGTACGTGCGGCTCATTCCGGACCTTGGCGAGGTAGTCAAGGGCCGCGCTGCAGCATACACCAGACCGGACTTTCGCTGCAGGTGCATGATTTAGGTACCTTCTAACCCACACATCGCGGACAAAATTAGCTTTCGCTGCGCTTGCACCAATGTCCGTTTTTTCTGGTATTCATGGCCCAGTTTCTTTGCAAAACCCACGTCCAAAATATCTAAAACTCGTCAAATTCCGGGACATTGCCAAGCCGAATGAGGAAACTTGGCGACCCGACTTCGCCACTGTTCGGATCCTCACTGACCATGTAGGCGTCGGCGCCAGCGCAATCGTCGGATTGCGCTTCTCTTTCTGCTCTGT
>NZ_FWFP01000031.1 GCF_900172215.1 Ruegeria meonggei | reverse complement strand
TGGGCGTTGATCCGGTTTCCGGAGGTCAGATAGGTGGGATGTATACGGATGCCTTTACGCTTGTCGCCGAGGTCATTGAAACAGGGTCCAAACCTGCGACTCACCCTCAGAGCATCTGCGACCCGGTATTCAAAAGACTTCACCTTGTCCCAAAAAGCGGACAAAGCACACAACTAATCCTCGCCATTGGTCAGCAAGATACGGACGTTTTTGGGCTTTCTATGCCTCCTGGAAATAGACTCATCGGTGCAACAAGCGATCATGTTGTCGTCGGCACTTACAATTCGACGCAGAGCGTGGGATCGGAAATGAGATTCCAAATGAACTATAGCGCGTTGATGAAAGCTATGTCCGCTCCTGACGTTAAGACAAAGCTGCTCCATCGCAGTCCTTCACGTCACGTGCGTGTCTCTCAAGGACCAGGCAATCACCTGGCATCAACATGAAATACTCAACTGATAAATGCGCCGTTGGAAACGGATAGGAGAATAACCATTGGCAAAGCCGAAAAAAGCAACTGTCTTCAATGTACACGTACCCAAGGCGGAAACGCCGATGGAAAAAACAACGCGGGTCGTTCGGGAAATGGTCAACGAAGAAGCAGAGCAAAGACAGATTAAGAACGCCCGGCTTCGCAAAACTCGGCTCGAAAGGGATGCGAAGGCACCATCTGAAGCCAGCCCGCCGAAGCCCGCCAAAAAGCGGTGACAGGATCGTTGGCCCTTCTCTCCGCGCAACTTAATTGAGCGAAACACAAACAAAGCAGCTAGCGAGCCCTACTTTTCTCATGCATCAGTAGCGCCCGTACTCGTTTCAAGGATATTGCCATGACACTCTCAGATGAGAGCTCAGAAAAAGTTCACTACATCTGCCAAACATATGTGGAACAGAAGCCAGGACGCGGAGGGCAAGGAAGCCTGAAAATAGGCAAGCAATTTGAATACTCCACGGCAGCGGAGGCACAAAACAGAGCAGAAAGAGAAGCGCAATCCGACGATTGCGCTGGCGCCGACGCCTACATGGTCAGTGAGGATCCGAACAGTGGCGAAGTCGGGTCGCCAAGTTTCCTCATTCGGCTTGGCAATGTCCCGGA
>NZ_FWFP01000017.1 GCF_900172215.1 Ruegeria meonggei | reverse complement strand
CGCTATCGGACAGTCTTACAAACTGCGCGAGGAAGCCGCCAACCGACCATGAGGGCAGGGTTGCAAACCCAGAATCGGCGTCCTGGTTTTTGTCACCCGCATCGGAACCCGTATCGGTATCGGCGGGAGTATCCGTATCGGTATCGGCGGGAGTATCCGTATCGGTATCGGCGGGAGTATCCGTATCGGTATCGGCGGGGGTATCCGTATCGGTATCGGCGGGGGTATCCGTATCGGTATCGGCGGGAGTATCGGTATCGGTATCGGTCGGAGTATCGGTATCGGTATCGGTCGGAGTATCCGTATCGGTATCGGTCGGAGTATCCGTATCGGTATCGGTATCGGTCGGAGGATTCGTACCGGTATCGGCTGGAGGATTCGTACCACCGCTTGTTCCGCCACCTGTCGGAGGGTTGGTCCCGCCGCTGGAGGGCGTTGCTGTGCCAACCCAGGAATTGTACGAGAACGGGAATTGGTCGGCGAGATCCGAGCCGGCATTCAGTGTATCTGCCAGGCTACCGGCCTTGATGCCGTATTGGTTGTACCCGTTAGCTTGTGCCGTTGCAAAATAGTCGAATGCCTGATCGTATTCGCCTGGCTGGAGCAAGACGTTGTTGTTTACGGTCCAGCCGCTCTGCCCATTATAGCCTATGATTTGCGATGTAATATTTTGTTCGATCGTGACGTTCTTGCCGGACAGAACATTGATTGCCGGAATTTCGACACCGCCGGTCAGGGTCTTTTCATCCACATGCAGGATCGTGTTCTTTGATATGGTCAGGCCGTCCACGGCATGAATGGCAATACCGTTGACGTGACCATTGTAGATCATGTTGCCTTCGATCAAGACGTTGTGGTGAATGACGTTCGGGTCGCTGAAGTTTTTTCCGTCACCACCCATCCAGATGGTCTGTGCATAGTCACCATTGCCCATGTCAAACACGTTGTTGCGGATAGTGATATTGTCGCTTCCGCTTCCATAGGCGCGTTGGATCTGGATCATATCGCGATGATCCCCGGATCCGGCTGCGCCGCCGAAATCATGAATGTAGTTGTCTTCGACCAGGATGTTGTCGACACCGTCGAACACAAGACCATCAGACCGAATGGTGTGGATATCGCTTCCGGTGACGCTGATGCCATCTGATTTCGCGGCGATGAAACCTTTCCACCATTCCTTGAATTCGGTCCCGGTGACGTTGATATTCGCCGAGTTCAGAATATTCAAACCTGTGCCGTAACCGGTCCCATCGATCGATGTGCCAGTCCCGCGGGCCACATCACCGTCAAAGACCGAGTCCTTGAAGGTGACGTTATAGCTGCCATTCACCCCGAACGGGCTTTGGAAGTTATAGTCCCCGGGTTGGTAAGTATAGTCGAACATGATCGTATCGAAGGTTACGTTCGACGAGTTGATGAGAGACATTTGGCTAAAGCTAGCCATGTCGTTGGGATCGGCGGATTTTATTGTTACATTTGATCCGTATTTTGCGTCCCTGAGGTCCAACCTGCCATAGTCGCCGGCCGCAAGAAGGATGGTTTCTCCTCCTGTGGCGCTTGCGAGGGCTTGTTTCAGCTCGGCTGAGCTGGTTACCGTGGTTGTTTGCGCTGTCATCGCACATCCTATTTTCCGGCACGCCATCGGCGCGCGTATGGTCCACCCCTCAGGCCACAGGAAACAATCGCCGAGCGGCGATTCAGTGGCCAGAATGAGGCTATGATTGGAAATTTGTGCCTGTTTCGAGACAGTCCGCCTCGATTGCGTGTCATTTCCGAGAAAACTCGTAACAATACTGCAGGGAATTGTTTCCTTCCCATTGCTGATGATTCGACAATTCCACGTTCGTTGGGTAAGGCGCAACAATGTGGCACTGATCGCGTGTTTTGCAGGCATAGCCTTGCGCATATTGAAATTACGTCGGCAAAGAGTTGCCCGCTACCGCCACGTCAACCTGGGTGGCTATGTGGGAAATGGGCCGTTCAGGCCGTCATGGACAATAATAGATACGGGTCATAAACTTCCTGTGTTTTATGGAGAGGGGAATTACATGCGCGTATTTAGGGCATCTCTGGCTTTGGTTGGCGCTTTGGCAGCCCTGTTTTCAGCTCCTGTGTCTGCAGCACCGGCTTGCTCGGGCGCAGAGATTCCGGTGAGGGCGGCACCCTCAGGAGAAGGTCAGATCATTCGCAATGCATCTGAACTGTCCACGGTTCTTCAACAAGCGCGCGGAGGGGAGATATTCGCCCTTGAGCCAGGAAATTACGGCCTGCTGCGCGTGAATAAAGTTTATCAATCCGACGTGACAATCCGGTCTGCCAACCCGGCATCCCCTGCCTGCTTTACCGGGTTTTTTCTGGGTGGCACCGCCAATCTGGTGTTGGATAGCCTCTATTTCGACTATGTCTTCAAAAACGGAGATCCGCATTTTTCCTTCCCTTTCAGCATTGGTGAAAGCAGGCATATCCAGATTTCGAATTCCGTTTTTGACGGAGATTTCGCGCATGACACAAATTCTGAGGCGGATGGGTACGGTTTCGGGGTTGGCCTGCGTACCTGGCGCAGTAGCGACATCCGCGTATCAGGCAGTGTATTTCGGAAATGGTGGTCAGGAACGCTTGCGGGTCAATCGGCCCGCATAGCGTATATTGGGAATACAATTCACACCATCCGATCTGACGGGATCAATCTGGATGCAATAACGGGGCTGACGATTGAAAAGAACCACCTGTACGATTTTGGGGGAGCCGCCGGGTCAATGGATCATCGTGACATGATTCAGATCATGCGGGTGACCCCGAGTGGAAGTAGCGACATCGTCATTCGCGACAATGTGTTTGACATGGGGCGGGGTGATTTTACGCAGACCATCTGGGCTGGTGGTGATGGAAAGGATCTTGGCAACCGCAATATGCGCCACCGAAATGTGCTAATCGAGAATAATATAATCTACAATGCCCACGTTCACGGCATTTCTATCCACGGATCTGACAATATCTCCGTCAGAAAAAACTCTGTGATCCGGGTGCCCGGAGGGCATTCTACCCCTGCCATAAACATCTCGGGGGATTCAACTTCGGTTGTAATCGAGCAAAACGCTGTTGCAAACATCATCGGACACAATAACCAGCGCGACTGGGTAGTGCTGAACAACGCTTTCATTCAAAATGAAAACTCTTCAAAGCGCGGCTTTTATGATCGTGAATTCGTGTATCACGCGCGTGGAGAGAAAAATGGGTATAACGAATATGGAGTACGTGCAGGCAGCACTGTCGACCAGTTGAATGCCGGCTCTTCTTTGGCGAACAACTATCCGACCCGGTAGTAAAAGGGGAAATCCCAGAGATTTGCGGCATACAAGAATTTTATCGACGGTGAACCGATGCGTATGTTCTAATCTGGTATCACTCACGTAAGTGGTTAGATCACAAGTTTTTCAGGTATTGGTATAGCGGTGATTACGGCAGATCGGATTGATGAAAGGGTCGCGCGACCAGTCGCCGTAGCATTGTTGATGGTCTCTTTCACAATGCCGTTTTTCTTTTCCCTTGGCGGTTTGAAGCTGACGGGCTATCGCGTCGTTTTGATCATTTTTCTGCTGCCAGCGATGATCCGTTGGTTGAATGGAAGCGCCGGCAAGATTCGTGGGGTGGACTGGTTGATCGTCGGATTTGCCTTCTGGTCTGCGCTGACCCTAACCGTCAATCACGGGTTGGTGTCCAAGTGGCAGTTTATCGGCATGCTGACGATCGAGATTCTTGCCCCTTATTTCATTGCTCGGGCCTATATCCGAGATCTGGAGTCCTTTCGGTATTTCGTGCGCTGGTTTCTGATCCTCATTGTGATCCTTTTGCCCTTTTCTCTGTACGAGATGGCCACGGAGCAGTCGCCATTGCTCGATTTCTTCGGCGGGTTCGCGAATGTGTATCAAAAATGGATTTATGAACCTCGACTGGGATTATTCCGTGCTCAGGCGACCATGCCGCATCCGATCCTGTTTGGTGTGTTCATGACACCTTCGTTTGCCTTGTTCTGGTATGTGCTGGGATGGAACAAAACACTGTTCAGGAAAGTCAGTCTTAGCTCCCTCGCGGGGATAGTGGTATTTACCTCGTTGTCTTCGGGGGCCTTTCTCAATGTCATCATTCAGATGGCGTTGATGGCATGGAACAAGATGTTCAGCTTTCTTAAAAATAAGTGGAAAGTTTTGCTGATCTGTTTCGCAATTTTTTATATTGTTGTTGAGGCCGGGTCTAACCGCAACGTTTTTCAGATTATAGCAACGCATATGACGCTTACGCCGGGGACGGCGTGGTGGCGTATCCTGACATTTGAATTTGCCAGGGATGACATAATGCGAAATCCGGTTTTTGGAATCGGCATGCACGACTGGACCCGCCCGCATTGGATGACCCTCAGCAGCGTCGACAATTTTTGGCTGTTGATGACATTGCGGCACGGGTTTCCCGGATTGTTTTTGCTGCTGGGAACCGTGCTCACAATGTTCATCCAGATCGGTCGCAGATCGCTTACTGGGGCCGTAGCTGATGCCCGATTGGGGTATCTATTCGCCCTTTGTGCCTTTTGCGTGTCTGCGGTGACCGTGCATCTCTGGGACGCGACCTTCTGCTTTTTCATGTTTCTTTTTGGTGCAGGCGTCTGGTTGCTGGATGCAGAAGGGGATCAGGGGACCAATTCAGAGACACAGCAAAAGCAGACCAAGCGCACAATCCGCTATACGCGGTTTCCGCCTGAAATGTCGGGGGTAGAAGCGCCAACTGCTCCTCGGGTTTCAGCCGGTCACAATCCACTGCCGCCGCATCATGCCCAGCGTACGGCGCAACCTGCGCACAGGTGACATCTGTCCGGCGAGGATAGAGGCCATCATGGTCTCAGTCATGTCTCTGCGCAGTGATGTGCGCGGTCGGAGAAAGGCGTTCTGCTTCATCTTGCCGCCATCGCTTGACCAAACGGCAGTGTAGCGCGCTGTATGCAAGGCCCGCAGAACGCGTGCGTCGTAGCGCCCAAAGGGAATGCCGGCCTCGGTCACCGGCTGGCTGCAGATATCTTCGAGCCGGGCGCGCGAGTCGCATATTTCGCGTGTCAGTGCGCCCTCTTCCAGTGTTGGCCAGGCGACGTGGGCGACCCCGTGACTACCGATGGTCATGCCCGCCTCCTGAAGCGTTCGTATGTGCCCGGCGTTCAGGGATCCGGGGTGGCCAATCCGTCCGGTCAGTACAAAGTAGCGCGCCGTCAGCCCACGTGCGACAAGCGCTGGCAGCGCGATATCATGATCCGACTGATTGCCGTCATCAAAGGTGATCACATATGCTGCCGGATCTGGGGTTGCCGCAATCCGGTCCAGGACATTCTCAAACTGGTCGCGGGTTACCCAATAGGGGGCTTCGTCGGGTTCAAGAGTGCGTTTTGGGTCGCCGATGCCGTGGAAATTGATGCTGATCGTGGGTTTCATCGCCGGGCCTTCAGATGGGTATGCAACGCCTCAGCCGCCCTGATCAGGGGTGATGAGATGTTTGCAGGCCGGAATTCATAGGGGCCGGGGGCGGTGACATCGACACCGCCGGTTCGTTGTTTGAAGCGCGTGACGCTTGGGTTGGTCTGTGGATGTATGCCGCCCAGATCGAAATGTTTAATGCCCAGTTTCCGGCTGTGCAGAATAGCTTGCCACATCAGATAGTGCCCGGCGTTCAGGCGCCGCCCGATCTCGGGGGTGGCGCCGAACAGGTAAACAGACCTGGTTCCCGATCGTCCGATTGTCATGCAAGCGACATCGGTCCCATCCTTTCTGGCGATCAGCAAGTCGTGCGTAAAATCCGGCCCGCGCAGTGGATAGTAGAAATCTGGTGGAATATCCGGGCTGAACCCCTTGGCGGCCTGTACCTCATCATAAAGCGCACGAAACCGCTCGCAGCCGTCGGCGACTGGCATACATTCCAGCGTGAGCTTTGCTTTCAGCGCATTGCGCAGGGGGTTTCGCCATTTGCCATGCAATGCGCGCATCAGCGTGTCTTCGTCCTGATCGCAATCGACGATCACCGTCCGATAGGGCGGGGACCGGTCCGAGGGCATGAAACCCTCCTGTTCCGCCAGACCGTTCAGTGCGGGAAGGTCCTGCAGGAACGATGCAGGCAGTCGCAGCCGCAAAATGTGCCCCGTCTTCTGCGCATGGGTGCGCAATGCCGCAAGGATGGCTCGTATCCGGATGGTATCCGGGTTGGGGCAGGTCCGATGCTGTATCAGGGGCCCGGCTGCAATCCAGATGATCCCGCGCCCCAGCCCAGGAACACGTTTGATCCGCAGACATGCCGCAGCAACCGGCTGCTCGGAAGCGTCTGACACAGAAACGAAACTCACCTCGGCCCCGATCCGCGCAGCAGCGGCGCGGGCATAGGTCAGGCTTTGCTCATAGGTCAGGTCAAGGAATGCAGCGCTGAGCTGTGGCCAGTCCTTTGGCTGAACCGTGTGCAGGGAAAACGGGCGGGATGTCATGTTCATAATCGCGTCCGTATCCAGGCGGTCCAAAGCGGTCGTGGTTTGGTGTTCAGCCGCGATCGGATTTTTAGGAACCAAAGACGATAATAGAATAGATGAAGCGCACCCGCCCAAAGGAGCAGGGCGCGCGTTTGCAGGCGCGCCACAGGGCGTGTGGAGGCTAGCACCAAGCTGTGAATGGGGATCAGCTCTCCGCCGTAGCTGAGCTTGTACTCATATTTTCCCGCACCGGCTTCGACAAGGCGTGAGCCGGTATTGATCAGATCTTCCACGCGCTCAACCAGTCCAACGCGGCCAAGGCCGACTTTGTTGAACCGGGGGTCGACAGAACGGGCATTCAGCCACCAATAGGCCTTGGTGCCCTGCGTAAAGCGCAGTTGGCTCGACAGCAGCGTATCGCCCAGCCACTGTTCGTCTATTGCCGCCTGGCTGTTTGGGGCCAGCAGGTGCAGCAAAGTGCGATAAAACGCTGCTGCAACGCGCCAGTCCGAAAAATGCCCCCCTTTTCCGGTCGCTTCCCATTGCCGTGTATGCAGGTCGATGAAGCGGTCCATCATTTCATCCCGGGTATCCGGTGTTGAGCAGGTGCTGCGCAGCGGTTCGTCCCGGGTCAGACGCTTCAGGTCGCGCCGGACTTCGCGGCGTCGGCTCTTGGACAGCGCTGCCATGAATGAATCCGGGTGGTCGGGAAGATGCATCAACGTATGGCCGCGATCGCTTCTGTACCGAACCTCGGTAACTGCGGGACAGCTGGTGCAGGCGGCGCGGATAAGCCCTAACTGCTGTGATTGTTGCGACAGCGGGGAAAGGCTGATGGTTGTGCAATGCAAGTCATGCACCAGAAAGTCTAAGACGGCGGTCAGTGCCTCGGTTTCCATTCCCGTGTCAATCGGCAGGGTCATGATGGCAAAGTTTGAATCTACCCCGGCCAGACGCGCAACCCGCGCGGGCACCGGCCCGGTCCAGATCGTTTCGAGACAGAAGGGCAGGACCCCAATAATCTGCTCGCCTTTCCTCAGGATGAAACAGACGGGCTTCCGGCCTGATGAGAAATCTGCGCCATAGTGGTGCCACCAGGCCTTTTGCCAGCCGGAAAGGAAATAGATTTCGGCTCCGGTTTGCCGGACAAGGGCATCCCAATCTTCCGGCGCAGGCAGCTGATTGGGAGGCACCTCAAGGCATTCCAGTGACAGCCGATGATGGTTATGCCGTATTTGTTTCATGCTGCCGGTTCCCGCCCGAACAGATGAAACCGGATTACGTCCCGTGCCAGACGCACCTTGGCTTTGTGATTTGGTGTAGAACGGGCCAGATTGGCCAACCCAAAGGCGCCGCCGCGCAGGATCGCGCTACACAGGAAGGCGCTTTTGGCGCACAAAGCGCCAAACCATCCATAATGCTTGCGCGTGTAGATCATCTTGCTTTTTTGTTTTTGTACATACATACGCGATTTGATTTGCGCGGTGCTTTTTGAGCCCCCCTCAAGGTGCAGGATACGTGCCTCGGGGGAAAAAACACAGCGCCAGCCTGCGTCGCGAATGCGTCGACACCAGTCAGCTTCTTCTGAGTAGACAAAAAAAGCTTCATCGAGCAGCCCGACAGCTTCGAAGACATGTCGTGGCACCAGCATGAACATGCCCGACACCACATCCACGTCGCGTTCGCTGTCACGGTTCCAGTCGCCATATTCAGGGCAACCCAACAAGGGGTGCCGGGGGGCAAGCCGGTATAGTCCGAATTCGATCAGTGCCAGATTCAGCGGCCCGGGGTCGGCAAAACATGTGCGTTGAATCGTATCGGCATCCTCAAAGACCTGGCATCCCACACATCCGACATCCGGATGCGCGTCGAGCCAGCCGCTCATGACGTCGATCGCGTGATCCAGAACGATCGTATCGGGGTTGAGCAGCAAAAGCTTGTCACCCTTGGCAATCTCCAACCCCTGATTATTGGCCGCCGCAAAGCCCCGGTTGTCGGTATTGGCGATCAGCGTCACATCCGGAAAGCTCTGCCGGATCATGTCCTGCGAGCCATCGGTCGAGGCATTATCCACCACGATCACCTCATGGGGCAGGGTGGTTTGATTGGCAATGGATTCGAGACAATCCTGCAGAATATCCCTTGTGTTCCAGCTTACGATGACAATGGAAATAGCACATTGCGTGCTTGCTGATTCAGATGAAACGCTCATGACACTCTCGACCCCAGAGAAACATACATCGCAACAGGCGCTTAATTCACCGGAGCATAGGCCAATGATCCGCATTTCTGCGTGCGAAACCACTGAGGCGGTGAATTATTTTTACATTTCGTGGCATATACCTTCTATATTTTTAAAAAAGATGGCGAATTTAATAGCTTTGGTATTTTTGGCTGACGTTTCCGTAGTCGTGCCAGGAAAGTGAGTGGTTAATGGATATCGAATGTTACGATGACCTGACCGGTGAACAAATACATGAATGGCGTGAATTTGTGGCCGGTTGCCAGCATCAGCACCCCAGACAGGATCCGCGGTTTGCCGATGTCGAGCGTGCGCTTGGCGGCACCGTGGTCTTCGTGATCGCACGCCGCCAGGGGCAGATTTGCGCCGTTGGTTTGTTTTCCCTGTACCGCAGCAAGCTTGTTGTCGGCAGATATTCTGTTGCGCTGGCGCTGAGCGGGCCGATTTGTGACGATGCCGAAACGTTGGCCGAGTTTGTGGTTGCTGTCTCGGACCATCCCCGGTTTGCCAAGGTTGATGCCATCAAGGTGACGCCCTATTGGCTTGATGATGAGGCCGACCTGCTACACCAGCAATTCACCGGGGCCGGATTGGCAATAACCGACCCGACACCACACCGCGACACCGGGCTGATTGACCTCAACCGCCCGGTGGAAGAGCTGCGCAGTTCGTTTTCCAGAAGCGCGCGCCGCAATCTGCGTAATATTGAGGCCTCGGACGTCGAAATCCGCCATGAAACATCCCCTGATGAGATCGGGGTTTTTTTTGATTGCCTGAATGCGCTCGTGATCAAACCCAACAACCTGACCCCGGTCACGCGTCCCGAATACGAGGCCGGATTTCGAAATGTCTATAACGATCCCGAGGCCGGGGCTCTGTTTACCGCTTATTACAAAGACACTTTCCTGGGCGGCTTTCTGTTGTATCGCAGCCGGATCACCGCCTATGCCCGACGTTTCGTGGCCGACCCTGCGGCGGCAAGCCTGATCGGCAATCAGCGCATTGCGCCGCTGTTGTGGCTCAGGGGTATGAAATGGGCGATAGAGCAGGGATGCACCAATCTGGATGTCGAAGGATATCTGCCCGATATCGACCGGAGCCATCCCGATTTCGCCGTTCTGGAGTACAAAACCTATTTCAGACCGCGCCATGTCCGGCGCGCTGCTGAGCACACCCTGGTGAACCATCTGCTGTTCCATCAGGCGAACGTGGCACCGACGCAGCTGAAAAGGGCCGTTCGGCGTGGTTTGGGCGCGGCACAGTCCATCACAAGAGCGGGGTAGATCCCGCGGTCATCTGGGGGGCGAGGAGAATGTCAGGGTTAAGTCAGGGAAAAAGGGTAAGCTCTGTGCTATTCGGCGCCGAGATACTTTTTCAGACAGTTGTCCTGCCTGAATTTTGTGGGCGCAGCCTGCAGGTCAGGGCGCATCGGATTACGACGGCTGAAAGGCTGCGGGCCGGTGTGCAGTGCTTTTTCGTTGCCTGTCATGAATACAATTACACATCCCGTCAAAATTGGTGGTCGATAAAAAGCTGATGCAGGTGCCCACCCAGATCGCGGATGCCGTCGTGACCATGCCAATGACAGCAGGCAGCTTCTGGGCGCGGGATGCGAAGGGAGGGATTCCGGCGTTATTCGCGGATCGGCGGGTGCATTACGCATTTCAGACACGTGTGGCGATCCGCGCTGCCTGCGATGTGTTGGGGCTGCAGGCCGGGGACGAAGTTCTGGCACCGGCGTATAATTGCGGTTCGGAGCTTGACCCACTTGTACATGCCGGGCTGAAGGTGCGGCTATATCCGGTTGATGCGGATCTGCTTGTGGCCCCGGAGCGGATCGAGCCGCTGATCACAAACCGAACGAAGGCCGTCTATGTGATCCACTACTTCGGAATGCTGCAACCCGACCTGGCTGCGGTTAGATCATTGTGCGACAGGCACGGCCTCCGCATGATCGAGGATTGCGCGCTCAGCCTGTTGAGCGGGAAGGCACCAGCCGAAGGGTATACCGGGGACGTATCAGTGTTCTGTTTTCACAAATTTGCACCTGTGCTGCAAGGGGGCGCGCTTGTGGTCAACGCGCCTGATCTGAAAGTGGGGAACCCATTTCCCCGGCCTGCCCCGGGAAAACCGGTTGTCAAGACGCTGGCGCGGGCCGGGTTGGCAAATGTTCTGGGGCCATCCCGGTCACAGCGGATGCTGCGCCGGTTGCGTGGGCAACGCCATGAGGAAGCGCCCTGTGGGGCGCAGCCCGGTGCCTTGGAAGATATGCCCCGCCATTACTATTTCGACCCTGGGCTCTGTGGCCGAGGGATCAGTGCGTTTGCGGCCCGATCTCTACAGGCATTTTCGGCCTCTGGCATGATTGCTGCCCGACAGCGCAATTGGCGTCGCTATTGTCAGCACCTGAACGGGATGCAGGGTATTCGGATGCTGTTACCCGAGCTTGGCCCGCATTCTTGCCCGCTGACGATGCCTGTTGTGGTGGATGAACGCGATCACGTGGCACGGGAGTTGCAAGCCCGCGGGATAGGTGCCACCCCATGGTGGGCTGGCTTCAGCCGCAATCTGGACTGGATGGGGCAAGATGGGGCGATGGCGCTCAAGGATACAGTTCTCTCCTTGCCACTTCATCAGTTTCTTGGCGACGAACATGTCGATTATATCATGTCCGTACTGCAAGGTCTGATCCGCGACAGGTAGGATAACCGCATCAGGTGCCTTTGCCGGGCTTTCGGTTCTCGGGCTGCCTGATAAAACGGTCCTTGATTTTGTACAGCAGATCCAGCGCCATGCTTTCAAACCCCTGGGGGCACCCGACCATGTGCCACAGCAGCAGATGGGTGCCGATATACGCAACGACACCTGTCAGAACCTGCGCGGAAAATCTGATGCGCAGCAATGGCAGGTCATCAACCGAGCTGTATGCCCAGCCCGCAACATCCTCGTTCCCATAGGCGCTGATTAGGATAAGCACGGCAACGGTCATCACGCCTGTCGCGACAAAGGAGCGCCAGGCCGCAAGAACCGGTTTGAAAAATCCGCCGACCCCGAAATTGCGGGCCATGATCAATGTAATGAAAATCGCGGCCAAGCTGGATGCGCTGGCCCCAATCAGGGCGCCTGTAAACCCGAAATTTGTCCCGATGAGCATGAATGTGACTGTGATGATCAGCAGCATGCCATTGCGCAGAAACAGAAGCCGCGTGCTGCCGTCAACATAGCTTGCGGATTTGACATTGGCTTGCAGGGTTTCCACCGCTTTCAGCGGGGCCAGTATCCAAATGACCTGAGCGGCAGCAACCCATTGATACCCGGCGACCACGATAATCATGTACTTGGAAACAAGTGCCATCCCGACACTGACCGGAACGATGATACCCAGCAGAATGGCAT
This sequence comes from Ruegeria meonggei, assembly GCF_900172215.1. Taxonomy (GTDB): domain Bacteria; phylum Pseudomonadota; class Alphaproteobacteria; order Rhodobacterales; family Rhodobacteraceae; genus Ruegeria; species Ruegeria meonggei. The sequence goes on along the minus strand of NZ_FWFP01000017.1, from coordinate 78,982 downwards.
TGGCCTGTTCAAAAGTCTTCTGACTGGTGCCTTCGGTTCTGGAGGCATCCGCAAGTCCAGGATAAATTACACGCTCAAGAGGTGCAAAGACCTGAACGGTGAACAGCATCACAAAGCGATAACCTATTCTGAATATTCCGGCATCAACCAATCCCAGAGTCGCGCCGATCACGATCTGGGGCATGTTGGTGGTCAGGAATTGTATGATTTGAACCCCCACGGACCACAACGAAAACCCGAAGCAGTCGCGCCAGCATCTGAGAGTCAGTCTGGGCAGCATGGGGGCGACTGAGAAGGACCAGGTAATTCTCGCCAGCTGAGTCAGCAAGACTGCCACTACGATCGCCCAGAAATCTCGCCAGAACCAGGCAAGCAGGATTGCGAACAAAGTGTATGTCACCCGACTTATGGTTTCCTCACCTGCCGCAAACCCAAAGCGGAAATTGCGTTCGAGCAGAGGAAAACGCGGGCTTCTGAGTGAGCTCATGATTGCAATCAGACAAAGCGAAGGGATCAGTTCGACCAGTTCAGGAACGTTGAGCAATTCAATCAGCAGGGTGGACAGCCAGATCAATACGGCACTTATGAACCCGAGCAGTAATTGTATGGTGAAAACGGTGTTGAGCAGATCGTTGGATATTTCAGCCTGCCGTATCAAAATGACCATCACAGAGCGTTGCAGAATTTCGAGAAGCGCAACGATGATCAGGAAGTATGCAATCACGCCGAAATCGGTCGGGGTCAGAAGGCGGGCGGTAACAACAAGCGTCATCAGGCCCAAAAACTGGCTGAACAAAGAGGAGGCAAAAAGCGCCCCAGCCCCCAACGCTAGGGCCGTACTACGGCTATGCTTGGGTTTGGTGGGGTGGATTTGCTTCAATCTCTTTCTTTCTATTTTGAGAACAATGAGCCGTTAATTCCTTCAGTGTTTCGGTCTCCGTGGTCTCCAGACGTTGCTTCAAGTGGGGTGCGAACCAGCGTTCTGGCTATCTGCGTGGTCCGTTGATAGTCAAAATAACGGCATAATCACCTTTTTCGCGCCATGACCACACAAACCCCTTTCAGTTTCAGAATGTCTGATAACAATTCAACGTATAAATTAGTTTCTGAATATACCTCGTTCGTGTTGATCTGAAATGATGTGTGCGCCGCGGAGGTGCGGACGCTTCAGTCTGCGGGTTGTAAATTGGTGTGACGGAATGAAGATTGCGATTTTCGGGTTGGGCTATGTGGGGTTCACGGCAGCATGCTGTCTGACTCGTGAAGGGCATGAGGTGATCGGTGTTGACGTGAACGCCGATAAGGTTTCCGAAATCAATGCCGGGCTTCCCCCGATCAAGGAACCCAAAGTGGCCGAACTGCTGACTGAAGCGCTCAGCAAGAACCTGATCCGCGCGGTGGTCGATATTCCGGACCTTTCAGATGTTGATCTGGCCATCGTTTGTGTTGGTACGCCCAGTTCCACCGACGGCTCTCATAACATGGATTTTGTGGCGGAGGTGACGCGGCAGATTGCCGAGACCGTCTCGCCCGACCGGGCGCGGCCGCTGACGGTGGCGTACCGGTCGACCTTCCGGCCCGGCACGGTGCGCCAGCTGATTGAACCGATTTTCCGGAACGCGCTGGGGGACCGGGCGGCCCACGCGGTTGAGATCATCTATAACCCCGAATTCCTGCGCGAAGTGTCGGCGGTTGATGATTACTTCAACCCGCCCAAGATCGTGGTGGGCACGGCAGACGGGAACCGCTCGGTCGTGATGGATGCATTGCACGAAAACCTGGATGCTCCGGTATTTTACACCGCCTTTGAAGAGGCCGAGATCACCAAATTCGTCGACAATACCTGGCACGCCACCAAAGTGGCCTTTGCCAATGAGATCGGCCGGATCTGCCACCGAATGGGCGTATCGGCGAAAACCATGCACGAGATTTTTGTCTCGGACACCAAGCTGAACATCTCGCCCTATTACACGCGTCCGGGGGGCGCATTCGGAGGATCCTGCCTGCCCAAGGATGTCCGCGCGCTGCAGCATATCGCCGGTGAGGTGGGGGCGCATACGCATCTGATCGACAGCCTGTTGCAGACCAATCTGGCGCACAAGACCTATCAGGCGCAGGACATCATGAACCGGCTGCCCAAGGGTGGCAGGGTGCTGATGGCGGGGCTGGCCTTCAAGGCCGGAACCGATGACCTGCGCGAAAGCCCCAATGTCGATATCGCCCGGCGGTTGCTGGACGCAGGATATCAGCTGTCGGTCTATGATCCGGCGATTGAACCGGCCGATCTGCGGGGGCAGAACCTGGGCTATGCCTTTACCCATCTGCCCGATATGGACAGTCTGCTGGTGGATCGCGCCACGGCCGAGACCGGGCCCTGGGATCTGGTGATCGGGTCGAACCGGATCGTGAATGATCTGAGCCTTGGCGATACAGAGGTGGTAAGAACCTATGAATATGACTAGCCCACCGCCCGCCGTTCAGCCGATATCCTTTGACGAACTGCGCCAGAGCCAACCTCTGAAAGGGCTGAAGGTGCTGATCGTGGTGGAAAACCTGCCCGTGCCTTTTGATCGCCGCGTCTGGATGGAGGCGCGCACGCTGGCCGCGGCAGGCGCTCTGGTCTCGGTCATCTGTCCCACCGGCAAGGGCCATGAGGAGCGTGTCTGGGAAGACGAAGGCATCAAGGTTTATCGCCACCCCCTGCCTTTGGATGCCAGCGGCGCGCTGGGGTATCTGCTGGAATATGGTGCGGCACTGTTCTGGGAAAGCTGGCTGGCACTGAAGATCAAGCTGACCCGCGGCTTTCACGTCATCCATGGCTGCAACCCGCCCGATCTGATCTTTCTGGTGGCGCTGCCCTTCAAGCTGTTTGGCGTGCGCTATCTGTTCGATCACCACGACATCAATCCCGAGCTTTACGAGGCCAAATTCGACAAGCGCGGGTTCTTCTGGAAACTGATGAAGACGTTCGAGCGGCTGACCTTCGCCTCGGCGCGGGTGTCGATTGCAACCAATGAAAGCTATCGTAAGATTGCCATCGAACGGGGCGGCATGGCCCCCGAGGATGTCTTTGTTGTCCGCTCGGGACCCGATCTGAGCCGTTTGCAGCATCTGCCCCCGAACCCGGAATGGCGCAACGGGCGCAAATATATGGTGGGCTATGTCGGGGTGATGGGCGATCAGGAAGGCATCGACCTGCTGCTGGAGTCGGTGGCGCATCTGGTGCAGGTGCAGGGGCGCGAGGATATCCAGTTCTGCCTTGTGGGCGGTGGCCCCAGCCTGGACAAGCTGCAACAGCAGTCCATCGATATGGGGTTGTCGGACTATGTCACCTTCACCGGCCGCGCGCCCGATCAGGACCTGTTCGAAATCCTGTCGATGGCAGATGTCTGCGTGAACCCGGACCGGGTGAACGAGATGAATGACAAATCCACCATGAACAAGATCCTTGAATACATGGCGTTCGAAAAGCCGATCGTTCAGTTTGACGTGACCGAGGGGCGCTATTCGGCGCAGGAGGCGTCTCTGTACGCGCGCGCCAATGATCCGGTGGATATGGCCGACAAGATCACCGAATTGCTCGCGGATGAAGACTGCCGCACCACCATGGGCCGTTATGGCCGCGCCCGGGTTGAGTCCGAGATGGCCTGGCCCCATCAGGTACCTGCCCTGATCGCGGCGTATAAGAGGATTTGGCAGCGTTAGATGTCTTTAGTCGTTACTTGGCGGTTTGCTTTGTTTCGGCGCGTCCGGCTATTTTGATCCAGTGGCGCAGCTTCATGGCGGGCGCTTCGACAAAGTGCCAGGACAGCACGGCGCAGATCAGAGTAAAGGGCAGCGAGATCGCCATATTAACGATGGGCGTCGTGACACCCGATTGTGCCACCAGCTGTTGTATCGGAAATGCATAGATATACATCCCGTAGGAGTAATCTCCGAGGCGGTTGTAGTGCTGTAGAACCGGCCAATTAGCATATCCCACGACAAACACCGCATAAGACAGCGCAACGGCAAAGACCGGTAGGAAAAGCGGGGTAAACCACGCGGCGACTGTCAGGCCCGCCAACGCGGCAAGTATGCTCAAAGACAGAGGGATATGTTGGCGCCAGATGTAAAAGATCATTCCCGTCAGGAATGGCAGCCCCAGACGCGTGATCTGTGTCATGCGCGGGTGCAGATCGGTTATCATCTCGGCCGCGTAAAGGAATAGGAACAGAATGGAAATTCCGACAAACAGCTTCTTGCGGCCAAGGATGCCAAGGATGCCGCACAACAGAACACCAGTGTAACAGGTCACTTCGTAGGACAGAGACCAGAGCGAGCCATTGATGGCTGGCCCATAGGGATTTCCTTCGAAGACACCGGGCAAGGTATATTGCAGTTTGAACAGTAAAATACTGCGCACAAAATAATCACGGGCCGAGACCCAGAACACGTCCGCTGGGGCGGTGGTCAACAAAGTTCCGGCTACAATGACGGTGATAATCGTGACGATCATGAGGGCGGGCAGAAGGCGTAGCATCCGGGCGGTCACAAAGGCGCTGGCCGACTGTTTACGGTCGTAGCTCCGAGTGATGAAGAACCCGGAAATTGCAAAGAACAACCAGACACAAATCATGCCAAGGGAAAGGCCTTGCAGCGCCGATTCAAACGGCTGCCCTGAAGCTTCGCCCCAGCTTAAGGGAAAGGCGTGCGAGACTAGAACCCCCCCGGCGGCCAGCATACGGATCAGGTTGAAATTGTTGTCTCTGCCAGCGGACCGAGTGCAGATACGCGGTGCCGTTCGGATACGGAATGTGTCTATTATTTTCCCTTTCATCCATTGAACTCCGGTAGTGGTAATAGATTGCTGCGAAACGTCATTCTTCTACTGTCATATGTTGATACACTTTCCAGAGGGCGCCGCGGCAAGTATCTTGCCTTTTCAAGTCGGGGGCGTGGACAATTTTGTAAAAAAAATATGATTGTGCCTGGTTTGAAAGGGCGTTTCGAGAAAGATCTGATACAGGTTTTCCGCGGCGCTATAGGATGAATTCTGTGAGAGTTGTTCACTTCGGCACAAAGCGGGGCAACAGATCAAGGCTTGCTTCCATGAACTTCTGCATCCGGGCGTCGGCGTCGGCTTCTGTTTCGCCGGGCAGGATTGGTGTAACAAAGCGCACTAGCGCTCCGTCGGTGCGCCCTAGTGTGAAGCCGTCCACGATCACGCTCATCTTGGCCTGAAAATCATTGACCATACGTTTGCCGCGTTGTTCAAACCAGTAATAGACTAATTGTTGCGACAACTCCTTCTGAATGACGGCGCGATTGACTGTAAAGTGGCCATAGGGTGTCTTGTCCAGAGAGATATCGAAAGGGTCGAGGCTGAAGATTTCCCAGCCGCCGACAGGCAGGCAGACCTCGGGTGAATGAATGCCGTCACCATCTGTCTGTTTTTCGTAGAACGCCACGAAGATATTCACGAAGTCGCCCGTTTCGGTCTGAATATAGCTGGCGTTGAGATAGTCACTTGCACCAAGTGTGATTTCGACCTGCGGATCTAGGCGGGAGGTCGTGCCGGACCATTCTTCAATCTGTCGGGGAAAGAGCGCGAAGGGATCGCGATCAATGGGGCTGTCTGTGGGAGAGAACTTTAGCAACCATGCAGTTGAAACGGCCAGCGTCAGAAATGCCGCCGCCGCCAGTGCCCAGGACGGACGAATGCCGAGGATGCGAACAAAGATTGGGCCAAACCCTTCGACATCCAGATCGATGGTGTCGGCAAAGGGCTTTGGATCGCGCGTGAGTCGTTGCAGTGCCACGGCCACCAAAAACAGGATTGCCACGCAGGCCAGAAAGATCACCCAGCCTTCGAAGAAGTGCAGAAAGCCCTCGGCTTGGGCGATTCCGTGGCGGTCAACAAGGACGCCGATCACCCCAATGCGGATCGAATTCATCAGGACCGTTAACGGTGCGGCCAGCAGAAGCAAGAACAGTTTGTGCCAGAGAGGCCCGCGGTAAAGAATGGCAAAGAGATAGGAAAAGCTTAGGATCGGGAACAGATATCTGAGACCTGAACAAGCTTCGGCAACCTGTAGCTTGTAGACACCGAGATCAATGATATTGCCCTCAAGAAAAACTGCGACACCAGCTTGCTGGACAAACCAGACACCAATCACCGAGGATATTCCCTGCAGCAGGATCGTGAGCTTCCAATAAAGGAACTGCGGCAGCGGCAGCATGAAGACCAAATGGAACACGGGCAACTGATGAAGCTTGCCCCGCTTCCAGCCAAACACGGTTAGCATCACACCGCTTGTCCAGATGATCATGGCATAGGTGACGATGTCCGGGATTCGCGCCAGATTGCCCAAAACAGCGACGACAAGCGCCAGTGTGACCACAACCAGACCCGACCAACGGTCATGTACAACAGGGTTGGGAGGGGGGTAGTAGCGTAGTTCCCGTAAGAAAAGAAACAGCGAGATAACCGGAATGAGAGGCCCATGGCTGTATTCTGGTGTACCCCAGGCGGCTCCCAACGAGACAATGCCGATCCAGAAGATCGGAACGGACCCGGCCAGCAGCAGAATGAACCAGAACAAACCGGAGGCGTTTATGACCGGCAGGGTATTCCGTGCGGCTTCAAGCGCCTTCCCTTCGCTGTACATGTCGAATCGACCCCGAACCACACTCACTGTCCGCCATAGTAGCCGTGACTTTCCAAAGACAGAAATATGCCGGGGTATTTCGGATCCCGGGCTGCAATATACCAGCTTGACTTGGTGATTGTTCAGATAAGATCACAAATCTGACCCTGTCAGGGTTTGAGTAGGAACCGGCGCCCAAGCGTCAGATAGACAGAACTGGAATCTGTATCGAACGCGTTCTGCTTATCCGTCTCATACTGGTATCCCATGGTGACGGCCCAATCATTTGTGATTGCACGGGAATATGCGACGGTGAAATCGGAACGGGTGCGAGAATTGGCCGGTCCCTGCCCTTCGTCTTCCTGATCGATGAAGTTATAGGTGAAGGATAGGGCCGACAGCGGGTTGATGAAATAATCATACGTCAGGAACCCGATATTTTCGCGGGTTTCTACGCTTTGAGTGCTGGTGCCGACCCGACGCTGGATTCTTGCGCCAATTCGAGAATTTCCGAGCCTGTGGGCATAGTCGAGCTGGCCGATGGGTGTGGTTTCTCCGAATGGACCGCGCGTGACCCCAACATTGAAAATAAGTGAACCGTTGGGCCGCTGGAAGTTGCGCCCAAAAGTGGCATTTGTCCGGGATCCGTTGACCCCGAAAGTTCGGTCGAGAAAGATGTCTGCCGACCCATCAGTGAGTGCTTTGTTCCAGGCGAAGGACGCGACATAGTCTTCGGTCTGTGTATCCGTGCCAAACGCGCGCTGCTTTTCATCAACCTGCGAATACCCGAAGTTCCCGCTCACGGTTGTTGTCGCAGACACGTTGTAGGTGGCTCCGACGGTTGCGATCGTTGTTCTTCTGTCAGTCCGGGGCGCATCCTCAGCAACGAAGTCAATATAGGCAAGGCGCAGGTTCCCCTGTAGCACCGGGTTGATGCGGAAAAAGGTTGTGAGCGCAAAATCATCGGATGTGTTATCGAACAGATCCGGGTCAAGTGTGTCCTGATATCGCCGTTCCCAGCGATTGTAGGCGAAGCGGAACCCGATGGGGTCATTGATGCCGACACGCCAGTCCAGGTTTCCGCGGGTATCTATCTGATCTCCGATCGTGCCGGTGACGTCTGCCGCATCAATGACCCCATCCAGATTGACATCCGTAAGAGAGCGGTTGAAGGCCAGGTCCCGCTCGCGGTATTCCGCCAGCGCATCAAATGAACTGTTGGCGCGGACACGCCGATAAGTCAGTTGCGTGAAGGGGTCGGAGAAACTGGATTCAGTGCCGATGATCGGTTCGTTGGCAATCCGATATAGCCCTGAAAGGTCGAATGTCAGCGTCGCATCGGCGGTTTGGTTCACGATCCCCAGCGCAAGGGTGTTTTCCCACCAGGTGGTTGAGCCGATAGACGGGTCCGTCAGTCTGAGGTTGTCGTCATGCCTGAGTGATGAAAGATAGTCGAGCGTGACGCTCAGCCCCTGGCCTGTCCCGGCTTGCCGCCGACCCGGGGCCCCAATCCGTCTTGCGGGGTTTCTCTGGGCCTGCTGTGTGATCAACTGCTGGCTAGGCGATTGCTGCGCTATGTTCTGCGGCGCTGGCTGCGACGGGGCCTGTGTGGTTGTCGCTGGCTGCGTCGGGGCTTGCGCTGTTGGTGTTTGTGGTGTCGGCAGACCGGGAATATCTGCGGCCGGGACTTGCAGCGCCGGGGGCGTCGTATCGTCTGTCTGTGTCGTCGATATCTGTGGCGCCGTCGTTTGCCCGGTTGCCGCAGAAAATGAGATGGCATAGGCTGCCCCGGTTGCCAGAGTTATGGCTAACCTAGTCCTGATTTTCCCCACCGATTAGCTCCTATTCGAACAAGCGGCGAGCTGGTACGACGATAACGTCTCCGGATTTGAGAACTGTACTGCCATTTATACCACTGCCCGTGCCTTTATAGTTATAGAGAAACTTATTTACCGTGCCTGATTTCTTGTCAGTGCGGCGCAATTCGACGCGCTTTTGTGCCGCAAACCTGGTGAAGCCACCTGCCTCGGCCAAAATTTGAAGAATGGTTGTTCCCGGCGCTGTAGCGATCTTGCCAGGTGTGACGACTTCGCCCATTACAAAGACATCCATAGCCTGCTGGCTTGAGCTTGCTGCCCCCGCTCCCTGTGACAACGACGCAATCGACACAAAGACGGTCGGCGGCGTGTTGAAGTTTGAAGCAAGAGAAGAGGAAAGGGCGGATTGCACCGTATTTGTTGTGCGCCCCGAGGCCTGCACCGAACCTACAAGCGGGAAGCTGAACGAGCCATCCGGCAGAACCAGAACCGTTCGGTTGAGGCTGGCATCCTCCAGAACTTCAACCTGAAGTGCATCACCCGGCTGGATTCTATAAGAGCTTTGCGCAAACGCGCTCGTCGCTGCGACCACAGCAGCCACAAAAATAAGAAATGATTTGATCACTGTATGCATGTCCAACTCGTCTTTCACTTTATTTATGTTGCCTTCGATGATGCAAAACAATCCGTCGTTTTTTTGATTTCTTCGACCTGCGGCACTTTTACAGCGGAAGTTTCGCACCTTTCGCTCGGTCACTGTCCTGTATTCTGTGCCATCTCCAACTGTTCAATTTCTGACAAGAGTACCGTGACAAGGTCTCGGGGCATAGCGGTACTCTGTGTGTTCTTGTATGCTGTTTTGTACGCGCGCAGGGCGTCCTGATCGCGGTCAAGCGCGGAATAGGTTTTACCCAGATGGTACAGTACCAGTGGTTGATTTGGCATTTCTGACGCCGCGGCCTCGAGATATTGCAGGGCCTCTTCGAAATTCCCGGTCCGGTAAGCGATCCAGCCATAGGTATCCTGAAAGGCCGGAACGCGGGTGCCGCGTAGACGCCGGACGAGATCAACAGCGCGTTGCAGGCTTTTGTCATCGGTGCGGTGTGTGGTGAGCAGGCTGGCCAGATTGTTGGCCACGACCTGCGCTCGACTGATGCCATCATAGAGCTTTTCGTATACGTTGATGGCTGCATCCAAATCCCCCGCGCGTTCATGGCTTGCCGCCTGTAGCATCAGCAGATTGAAGTCGGTCGGCAGAGCGATCAGGGCATCTTGCAAAACAGCCCTTGCCTTCTCGGGTGTGCCACGGTTCAATTGAAGGCTGTGCAAGGCCATCCACACCGTCGCCAGATCCGGGCGTTTTTCAAGTATCGACCGGTAGAGGGCTTCGGCTTCGTCGTAGTTTTGGTTGCTGGTCAGAAGGTGGGCTTTGACAAACTGCAAGGATAGCGATTTGGGTGACACGGCAAGCAACTGGTCAAGGCGGGCGCTTGCGCTGGGGATGTCATTCCGGCTCAGCATTGTGCGGACCAGTGCGATTTCCGCAGGCAGGCTGAAATCGGGGTCACGCGTCAGCTGAGTCAGAAATGCGGTTAGGTCGTCTGTTCGTTGCTGTGCGCCCAGCATTGCCGCCCGTAACTGGTGGGCGGTACCCTTGGCGGCCAGATCCTCGAAATCGCTGACCATGCGGATTATCGTTTCGAGATTGTTCCAGTTCTCGGTTTGCAGGTAGAGTTGCCCCATTGCTGTCAGCAAATCCAGATTTCCGGGCGCCAGGCGCCGGGCCTCTTCCAGAACGCTTTCGGCAATCGTCAAATCCCCTTTCGAAACCAGATACTGGGCGTAACGCAGGGTTTCATCCGGCGCCTTGAGCGATGCCTCGACTGCCAGTGCAAGCATCTCGCCCATCAACTCCTGATCGCCGTTGCGCTCGTGCGCCCGGGCCATCAGGGTCATCAATTGCGGATCGCGCGGGGCCTGCCCAAGCGCTTCGCGTAGCAGGATGATAGCTTCGCCGATCTCGTCTTTGTCGATGAGCCATGCGGCTTTGAATTTCAGGGCCTCGACTTGGGTGGGGTCTTCGGCCAGAATGGTTTCGATTAGCGCGTGCGCGGCCGCCGGGTTTCCAGCCTGAACCAGAATCCGGGCAAATTCCACCTCAATTGCCCGGGTATCTGCATTGCGTTCGGAGCTTTCAAGTAAAGCCTGCATCTCGCCAATTGCCGTTTCGGTCGCTCCGGCCTGAAACTTCAAAACCGCACGCATTGCTTTGAACCGGGTCGTGTTTGGGCCGCCCCGGGCTATGATCCTGTCCATTTCGGAAATCGCGGCGGCAGGGCCACGATAGTCGTTCAGAAATGCGGCCAGCCGTTGTACCGGCATGGGGTCTTCGGAACCGGACACCAGAGTCGCGCGCAGGAATTGTTCTGCGGCCTGCAAATTACGATACTCGATGTAGTGCTGCAGCAGCATTTGCTGCACGCCTTCATCCTCGGGGAAGAGATCGATCATTTGCTTGAGTTGAGCTTCCTTTTCGGCAGGCCAATTGAGCTCGTTCAGGATGCCCAGGCGAACAACATAGAGCTGGGTCTGATTTGGATTGACGGCCAACGCCGCGTCGGTTGCGCTGAGGGCGTCCTGCCATTTCTGATTGCGGAGCAGATGGTCGATCAACACCTGTCTGGCGGTCATCAGCGCCGGAGCTGCAGTGACCAGATCGCGCGCGACATGAACGGTGGTTGCCGTGGCGACCTGATCGGCAGATCGGATCGAGTTTGCGTAGGCCAGCGCATTGTTGAGCGATTGAATGCCCAAATCGTTCGGGGCGAGACTCGCTGCAAAAACACCATGGCGCTTCAACTCTTCCCAGTTCCCGGTTTCGAGAGCCATTTCGGCCAGCGCCCGCCGACCTTCAAGATTGTCTGGATATTGCTCAATGAGCCGTAGGTACTGACCATAGGCTGCGGAAATATTGCCTCGCTCCCGTTCCAGTCTGGCGTAGGTCAGGCGTGCTTGCTTGTGGCGGCCATTCAACTTGAAGACATTGCGAAATTCGACCAACGCCCGTTCCACATCACCTTTCTCCAGCAAGGCCATCCCGGCCTGGAAATGCGCCTCGGCTCGTTCTTCGGCTGAATCGCAGGCAGCCACCAAGGCGGTTATCGCCAAAGAAAATGCGATACGCTGTAGGATCTGAAGAAAACGGGTCCGATTCAATACTACCCCCTCCCGTGGTGAGCGGTCGTTTAGGTACTTTAGACAACCAGAGGATGCTGGACGGCGTGTGTCAACAACCAGTGCCGCGTAGGACAACGGAGATGGTGCGCACTAGGATGATAACATCTGTGGTGAAAGACATGCTGCGCCAATATTCGTTGTCATGCATCGCGCGTTCGGCAAAGGTGGAGTCATTTCGTTTGGAAACCTGCCACATCCCTGAAACGCCCGGGCGCATCCGGTAATAGGTATTGCTGGGATAAAGCCTCTGTTGAGACACCATCATCGGACGCGGACCGATCAGGGACATGTCGCCGGTCAGGACATTCCAGAACTGCGGTAGCTCATCCATTGAGGATTTGCGCAGAAATTGTCCCCCTTTGATGATGCGGGGATCATGGCGGAGCTTCTGGTTATGCTCCCATTCTTCACGTGCTTCGGGATGGTTCGAGAGGTAGCGCTCAAGTACCGCTTCCGCATCATGCACCATCGTGCGTAACTTGAGTAAATAGAAGACTTTTCCATCCCGGCCAACGCGCGGTTGTCGATAAAAAGGCGTTATGCCCTGGCATATCAGCATAGCGGCGAACATCAGTGTCAGCGGTATCACGATCGGCGTTGCCAGAAGTACGAAGAGGACATCGCCAAGCCGTTTGCCCAAGTTCCTATACGCTGTCGGGAAACTGGAAACTACCGGCGCTGCAGGATTTACAGAGCAGCCAACGTTAGCGTTGACAACGTCCTTCGAATGAATTGTCACAGTTAACTCCCACACTCATACACAAATTTACTTTTTCGTAATTCAGAACAGTCTTGCAGCTAACCACGCTGCAATGCCCGGCAAGCGCCTAATTGTTAACAAACTCTTATCGAAACGCAAAATGATAATGATATGATGGTTCATGTTGTTCTCACTTAACCGGTTGATTTAATTAATGTTTCTATTATGGGTTGCGGTTCTCCATACCCAGTCGCTTGCTTTTTGTGTCTATTCTGGGCACAATTCTGAGCCCGTCTTGTTTTTGGTTAGCCTTTGAATACAGCGCCAAGGGCGGACTCCTTGTGTGGAAGGGGCGGGCCGCGTTTGGTTGACTCTTCGGCATTGTGATGAAGGGGGAAACAAAAAACTGTAACAGACTTCATTGATGCCGGGAGGAATGGCAATAATTTCACGTACAATGGCAATCGGGCGGCTTGAGTTGACGCGTTGTCCGAATGAATTGTGTTATTATCCCTGCGTTGCAATGTTAGTTACATAGTGTAAGGATTTACCGGTGGTTCAGGGTTCTAATTTCATCGACCCCCGCCAAGTCGAGTCTGGATTTGAGAAGGTGGAAGATTCCCACGGCACTATGGTCTCCAACGATTCCTTTTATCTGGATTTTTTTGGGCTTGACCGACGGCCATTCACCCTTCTTCCGGATCCAGGCTTTATGTACTGGTCGCCCTTGCATAAGCGCGGCTATTCGGTTTTGCAGTTCGGTGTCATGACCTGCGCCCCGATCACCGTTCTGACCGGCGAAATCGGAGCCGGCAAGACAACCCTTGTTCAGCATCTTCTCGGTGAGCTGGAGGAATCCATTACGGTCGGCTTGATTTCGAATGCTCAGGGCGGACGGGGGGAACTTCTGCAATGGGTGCTGAATGCCCTCGGTGTAGCGGTTGAGGATGGCTCAAGCTACGTGAAGATGTTCCGGTTGCTACAGGATTTCCTAGTGGCCGAATACGCCCAGGGCCGCCGTGTGATCCTAATCTTCGACGAGGCTCAAAACCTAACGTTTGAAGGGTTGGAAGAAGTGCGGATGCTGACCAACATCAATGCCAACACCGACGAGCTGATCCAATTGGTCTTGGTAGGACAGCCTGAGCTGCGCGATTTGATCTTGGACCCCAAGATGCGGCAGTTGACCCAGCGGGTCGCCGCGAGTTTTCATCTTGAGCGCATGGATAAGGAGATGGTGAAGAACTACATTTGCCACAGGCTCAGGACTGCCGGTGGAAAAGGCAGTGAATTTACCGATGCTGCATGCCAGATGGTTTTTGAGCAGACCTGCGGGGTACCGCGCCTGGTGAACCAGTTCTGTGACTTTGCCCTGCTGTATGCATGGACAAATGATGTGCATGAAGTCGGAGAGGACGTTATTGAGCAGGTGGTTCAGGATGGGGTGTTCTTTGGCGGAAATTCTCTGGAAAAGAGGATGACAGTCTGACATGGGAGAGGTGCGTTTCTACATTTCCATTTTCCTGAGACGGCTGCCCTATTTCCTGACTGTTGCCACTGCCATTTCAGCCGTTTCGGTAATCGTGGCACTGACATTGCCCCCCACATACGAGGCGCAGATGCGGCTGATCGTGGAATCGCCTCAGATACCAACCAATCTGGCCTCGAGCACAGTAACGACGCCGGCACAGGAACAGCTTCAGATCGTTGAGCAACGCCTGTTGACGCGGCTCGTGTTGCTGGACGTTGCCAGCAAGTTCGAGGTGCTGCCGGATCAATCCGAAGCAAGCCCCGACCAGATTGTGAATGCCTTGCGCAATCAGACGCGAATTTGGATCAGCACCGGGCGCAATCAGGCCAGTCTGATGACGGTTAGCTTTGAAGCCCAAACCGGACAGATTGCGGCGGGTGTATTGAATGAATATCTGACGGAAATTCTGAAACTGGACGTTGATTACCGCAAAGGGCGCGCCACTGACACGCTGGCGTTCTTTGAACAGGAAGTAGATCGTCTGAGCAATGAATTGGATACACGCGCGGCCCGCATCTTGGCGTTTCAGGAGGAAAATGCAGACGCCTTGCCCGGCAGCCTGCAATTCCGGCAGGCGCAGCAGGGAGCGCTGCAAGCCAATCTGGAACAAACTGACCGGCAAATTTTTACCGCTCGAAGCCAACGCGAGAACCTGATGTCAATCTACAGCTCGACCGGACAGGTCGTCGGGCCCAGGCAACAGAATCTGACACCGGCCCAACAACAGTTGGATCAGCTGCAAACGCAGCTCAACAACGAGTCGGTGGTCTATTCCGAGAGCAACCCGAGAATTCGGTTGTTGCGCGCGCGGATCAAGAAGCAGGAACAGGTGGTGGCAGCCGAGCAGGCCGCAACGGTCAGCCAAACGCCCAATCAAACGGGCAATTCAACTCTGGATATTCAGCTGGCGCAGATGGACAGTCAGATTGAAGCGCTGGAGGATCAGAAAGCCGGGCTTGAAGAGCGCTTGGCCAAACTGACCCTAACGATCGAACAGACCCCTTCCAATGCCATCACACTGGCCGAGCTGCAGCGAGATCACGACAACATCCAGATGCAGTACAATTCAGCCGTGGGTCGTCTGGCTGCGGCATCGACCGGCGAGCGTATTGAGGTAACATCGCAGGGGCAGCGTATTTCCGTACTGGAACATCCAACCGTTCCGCCCTCTCCGGCCAAGCCCGACCGGTTTATGATCGCTGGCGGGGGGACTCTTTTTGGCATCGCTGCGGGACTTGGGCTGGTTCTGCTGCTCGAGATGCTGAACCGGGCTCCCCGTCGCCCCGAAGATCTGGTTAAAAATCTTGAAGTCTGGCCGATTGCAACCATCCCTTATGTGCCGTCAAAAGGCGAAGTGATAACACGACGGACTATCTGGGTGGCCGTGGTTCTGACGATCCTTATCGGAGTTCCTGCCGGGGTCTGGGCAATCCATACGTATTATCAGCCGCTTGATCTAATTGTTGAACGAGTTGTGGATAAGCTGGAGGTGTATTGGTGATGTGGGTCATTTGCATCGGTTTTGTTTCGGAGTGTATGTGATGGACCGTCTTCAGCAAGCGATCCAAAAGGCGCGGGTCGAGCGGGCCAGCCGTCAGCAGGAGCCCCCAGACCGTACCGCACCCGAACCACAACCCATCCCGATACAGAAAGATGAGGTCTGGTCCTCGTTACCCGAAATCGAGCTGGACCAAAGGACAGCGGCCCGCCAACGCCTGATATCCTATTCGGGTGGAACCGAAGCCGCACCTTATGACATGCTGCGCACAAAGGTATTGCAACAGGTGACGGCCAATGGCTGGCGGCGCGTGGCGCTGACCTCGCCCTATAGCGACAGCGGCAAAAGTACATCGACGGCCAATCTGGCCTTCAGTCTGGGCCGGCAAGCAGAATTGCGGACAGTCGTGCTTGATTTTGATCTGCGCCGCATGGGGCTGGCGAAAATCCTGAAGCAGACCGGCCAATATAACATGGCGGATGTGATACAGGGCACCGTCCCATTTCATGAACACGCTGTGCGGCATGGCGAGAATGTGATTTTCGGGCTGAACCATGCCCCGACACGTAATCCGTCGGAAGTTCTGCAAGGCCGTCAAGTGATCGAACTGCTCGAACAGATCGAAACCGTATATCAGCCGGATGTCATTCTGTTTGACACACCGCCGTTGATGTCCAGCGATGATAGCCACGGGTTTTTGAAGAACGTCGATTGTGCGCTGCTTTTGGTTGTTGCAGAGAAGACCACGCTCGATCGTATCGATCTGGCCGAACGGCAACTGGCCGAACTGACCAGCGTGATGGGAATTGTCCTGAACAAATGCCGCTATTCCAGCGGGGCTTTTGGTTATGAGTACGGCTATTAGTGAAACGGCACCCGCTATTGCCGTTATCATTCCGCACTATAATGACGTCCAGCGCCTGGAGCGGTGCCTGAAGGCGTTGATGCAGAATGATCTGACGGATACCGAGGTTGTTGTCGTCGACAACAAATCACCGGTGTCGCTGAAAGCGTTACGCAACGCGTTTCCGACTGTAAGGTTTGTGGTCGAGGAAGAAAAAGGCGCAGCCGCGGCACGCAACAGGGGGATATGCGAAACTGCGGCTCCGCGGCTGTTTTTCATTGATGCCGACTGTGTGCCTTCCCGGGACTGGCTGACTGTCGGGCGCGAGATCGCGGCAAGGGCAGATTTGATCGGTGGTCGCGTAGATGTTTTTGACGAAACACCACCGCCGCGCAGCGGTGCGGAGGCCTTCGAAGCGGTCTTTGCCTTCAATTTTCGCCACTATATCGAAGTTCAGGGATTTTCCGGCTCGGGCAACTTGCTGACACGGCGCGATATCTTTGAAGAGATCGGTGGTTTCATCAATGGTGTATCGGAAGACCGGGAGTGGACAATGCGCGCGGTGGCACACGGGTACGAACTGATCTACGAAGATCGCCTGCGTGTGAGCCATCCGTCGCGGCAGGACTGGAACGCCTTGCGGACAAAATGGCATCGCACCACGCGCGAGGGGTTTCAGTTGAATGGCACCAGCCCGGCCAGACGTCTGAAATGGGCGATCCGGGCATTGGCAATGCCGGCCAGCGCCGTGGTGCATATCCCGAAGGTACTCAACAGCGGCAAACTAGCCACTGCTGGAGAACGTATGCGGGCAATCGCGACATTGATCCGGCTCAGATGCCTGCGAATGGTCTGGATGTTGCGCCAGGCATCTGGGGGAGCACTCTGACCCCCGCCCCAACAAAAAGAGGCCGTGACCGGCCTCTTTTTGTTGCACATGATCGGGATCAAATTGGAACCTGCGTCAGGCAGCTGCAGCCTTGCGCTGTCGTACCAGAACCAGCCCACCAAGCGCCGTAAGCAACAGCAGGCCGCCAGCAGGCAACGGCACCGGCGCGACATCGAAGGTGAACGAGATCGGGCCTTTGTTCGTTGATGCGGTCGAATTGTCCCAGCTGAACACCAAATCCTGACCCAAACGATCATGCTTACTCAGGAAGATGGTGTTCAACGTGGTAATACCTGCCAGAATAGGCGTGGAGTTCAGAAGTGTGTCTGTTGCGGCATCGTACCACGCGACCGTCAAATTGGTGAACGTGCCCAGAATGCCGACCGTAATAGCCGCGTTTGCTGTGCTGAATACCGGGCTGGCCGGGGATGTGAAATTCACAGAATACGAGCCGGAACCACCCATAGAGTCGACTTGTCCGGTGAACAGAGTGTCAGACGTAATGTCGTATGATCCACCCGCGACGACAGAGGTCACCGCACTGGCAGAACCGGTCATTATTACCATAGCGAAAATCGCTGGTACAATTGTTCTCAAAATTCTAATCATCCGAACTCAACCCACCCGCAAGATACACATTTAACCGTGCTAAGCCCTTAATCAGACCTAGAACTCATTGGGAAAGGTTAGCCGAAACCTGGAAAATGTGCAAATTTGAACTTGTCAAAAAAGAGGTTCTTTTGGAGCGAACAGGCGACGATCCGGGCCAAAACGGATAAAAACTCCCTTTTGTGCTAGAATTGCGAACAATGAGGGTAGGCATGAAATCCAATACAAACTGGAAAGCGGGCGGAGCTGTTTTGCGTGAGTGACAGCTTTCACGGCAAAACCAGCCAGCCTATCAAAGCATGTTCTGATGGCTTGCATCAGTACGTGTTTTGACTGCTGCTATATGCTTGAGGGAGCGCGTCATGAATATTTGAAATGCATGAAGATGGTTACCCGAAAAACGAAATAAATCCGGGTCAACACGTTTTGAGCGCACAGCATATACTGGTGAGACTGAGGGAACGAAGGACATTCTGGCATAATTATTCTTCGTAGCTTCTGAAATTATGTGTAGATTTGAGCCAATTAAATACGACGTGGATTGGGGTGCCGGTGTGGGAGGGTGTTCCGCCACTAATTGACGACTTTGACGATATGTTTGGGCCTTTAGGAATATGAAACGGTTTTCCCCGGATATCCGGCGGACCACAAGCCGCTGGGAGCACCGATGAACACATCCAACTTTCCACAAGATGGGTATGATCCCGATGATCTGTTGCACCTGAGTGCAAAGCGCATTCTGGTAACAGGTGGTGCTGGCTTTTTGGGTTCGCATCTTTGTGCAGCTCTTTTGGCGCAAGGCCACGAGGTTTTATGCGTCGACAATTTTTTCACCGGACGGCGCTCAAACCTGCGCCCCTTGCTCAGCAACCCGCGGTTTGAAATCCTGCGGCATGACGTGACTTTCCCGCTCTATGTCGAAGTGGACGAGATATATAATCTGGCCTGTCCAGCCTCACCATTTCACTATCAGCACGATCCCGTGCAGACCACCAAGACTTCGGTGCATGGCGCAATCAATATGCTGGGACTGGCCAAGCGGCTCAACGCGAAGATTCTACAGGCTTCGACATCCGAGGTTTACGGGGATCCTACCGTGCATCCTCAGACCGAGGATTACTGGGGGAATGTCAATCCAGTTGGATTTCGTTCCTGCTATGACGAAGGCAAGCGCTGTGCCGAAACGTTGTTCTTCGACTATTACCGACAACACAACTTGCCGATTAAAGTCGCACGGATATTCAACACCTATGGGCCGAACATGCATCCTGACGATGGGCGTGTGGTTTCGAATTTCGTCATGCAGGCTCTGGCCGGTAAACCGATTACAATCTATGGCGACGGAAGTCAGACCCGGTCGTTCTGTTTCGTTTCTGACCTGATCGACGGTCTGATCCGGCTGATGGGTTCGGCGGAAGACGTGACTGGCCCGATCAATCTAGGCAACCCGGTGGAATTGCGTATCCGAGAACTGGCCGAAACCGTGATCCGGATGACCCGCTCATCTTCGGAACTGGTGTTTGAGCCCTTGCCGCAGGACGATCCCATCCAGCGCCAGCCCGATATCACTCGGGCAGGACGACTGCTGGACTGGGCACCGCAAGTCCCGCTTGAAAAAGGGCTGGAAACCACAATCTCCTATTTCAGAAAGATCATCGCAGCGACGCAGGGTGCTGCGGAAAAAGGATGAGTATGCCACGCGCGCGCCAAAGACGGTTCTGGCAGATCCGGCCGGTTCTGCTGTTGGTTATGACCGCGATACTTTGCTTGGCAGTGCTGATGGTCAACCGCGGACCTCTCTATTATTACGACACCGGCAGCTACATTTATCAGGGGAATGTGGCACTTGATATGATTTTGCCTGCGTCCACTGAAGATGACGGGGCCGGTGCAGAACGCAGTGATGCCGATGACGACGACACAACCAGCGGATCGCGATCATTAATATATGGGATGATCGTCGCCTTGTTTGTCCGGGCAGGGTTTATTTCCGGCGTGGCGGTGTTGCATCTGGCTATTACCCTTCTCGCCGCAGGGGTGGCAGTCAGCGCCGCTCGGCGGTATTTGGATCCACCGCCGAACGCAGTTGGGTTGCTGACTGTACCCCTGCTTGCTGCGGCGGTGACATCGTTGCCGTTCTATATCGCCTATGTAATGCCGGATATTTTTGCTCCGGTTCTGTTGATTGCGATTGCGGCCCTTGCCGCCTTTGGTCGGAAAATGACGTTCCCGGAACTTGCGCTTGCCTTTGCTCTGGCGGCTTTGGCTGTGGTCGTACACCCGTCGCACATGGCTGTTGCGGGTTTGATGGTTCCTGCCGTTTTTCTCGCGGCTTTATTTCAGCGGGCTCCGGCCCGATGGCGTGCATCAGTCTTGGTGATTATGGTGGTTTTTGTTGCTTTGGCCGAACGCAGAGTTTTCGAGTTCGCTGCGGAAAACGTCGCAAATAAAGAGGTCACCTACACGCCGCATATCACAGCTCGGCTGATTGTGGACGGCCCCGGACTGGACTATCTGAACGCAACCTGCCCTGATCACCAAGTGCCAACCTGCGCGCTGCACGAAGCCTTGTCCTGGTCTAACGATCCCTATCGCCTGACGGTGTCCCATATTATTTTCGAACGGTCCCCACAGCTTGGTTCATTTCGTCTGATGACCCCCGAGGATCAGCGGCTTGTCGCGCTGTCGCAGCGCGATTTCTTTGTCCGTGTCCTTCTATCCCGACCTTTTGGAACCTCTTACGCCTTTACTGAAAATGCTTTTCACCAAATGATGCGCTATAGTATCCAGATGACAATCCCGACCGAGCAAATGATGGACAATGCCCGTCAGTTATCCGGGTTGAATGAGGGTCGGCATGATCTGCAAGGTGGGCGGCTGGCCACGAACCGGGGCTGGATCGAACGGATCGACACGGTGCATGGGATTATATACCTGATTTCTTTTGGGGTCATTGTTGCACTTTTGGGATGGCCACGCAGCCTGCCCTGCGAGCTAAAGCTGTTCGCCCTGTTTCTGTTGATCGGGATCGCAGTGAACGCTCTTGTCTGTGGCGGTGTTTCACAACCCGCTGACCGCTATGGCGCACGGGTGATGTGGCTTTTGCCTTTTTCAGCCACCTTCCTTGTTCTTTCTTTGCCGCACCTTGGGATGCGGTCCGTTTCCGGCGGGCGCCCATGACGCAGGACCAGACACTTTCGATCAGTGTAGTTATGCCCGCGTATAAGGCCGAGCATCTGCTGCATCGTGTGTTGCCGCCCTTGATTGGGATGCTAGAGACCGGAGAAGTCAGTGAGGTTTTGGTGGTGGATGACCAGTCTCCCGATGGCACCGCCGATCTGGCCAGGAAGATGGGCGCGAAGGTCATGACGACACCCGTGAACGGGGGACCCGGTGCGGCACGCAATCTGGCGGCCGAACATGCCGTCGGAGAGGTTTTGTGGTTTGTCGACTCAGATGTGATCGCATGGCCTGACGGGCCGGAACATATCCGCAATGCGATGTCCGAAGATAATGTGGCCGCAGTCTTTGGATCCTATGATGATGCCCCGGACGGGCAGGCATGGTTTTCCCGCTATAAAAACCTGCTGCACCGCTATCACCATCAACGCGCCAATCGTGATGCGCGTACCTTCTGGGCCGGCTGTGGCGCCATTCGTGCTGACGTATTCCGCGAGGTGGGCGGGTTTGACATCAAAACCTATGAGGTGCCGTCAATCGAGGACATCGAGTTGGGCTACCGCATCGCCGAAACCGGGCGCCGGATCATCGTGGAACCTCGGCTCCAAGGAAAGCACCTGAAAGTCTGGACGATGCGTAACAGCCTGAGTACCGATATCTTTTGCCGCGCACTACCCTGGGCCCGTCTGATGATCTCACGCGAGGGGTTGACTGACGGTTTGAATACCTCCGGCGCCGAGCGGGTGCGGGCCGGGTTGGCGGGATTGTTGTTTTTGTCGGTACTGGCGCTGTTGATACAGCCCAATTGGTGGCCTGCACCGCTGCTGCTGCTGGGGTTAGCGTTTTTGGCCAACCGCGATTTGCTTCGGGAAATGGCAACACATGGCGGCGTTTGGTTCGCGGTCAAATGCCTGCTATATCACCAGTTTTATTACATCTATTCAGCCAGTGTCTATGTTTGGTGCCTGTTCGAGTACCATGTACTGGGGCAAAAACAGAAGTTGCACGTGCGTCGGAACTAACGCATGTTTTCGTGTCATTCTGCCCGGCACCAAAAAACGCAGGATAATCAGAGCGCGGCTCGATTCCCGAGAACACTCTTGAAGAGTTTCTTTTTCGGTTCTGCTTCGAACTCCTCGTGGTAGGAGCGGTCGACATTGACGTCCCACACATCCAGATCAGCCCCCATGATATTGCGTGCGGCATACATCGCAGACAGCATCGAGTGATCCTGATTATTATAGCGATGCAGGCCATTGCGCCCGACGGTCTGGAAGTTTTCAAGCGTCTTGAGCCAGTCGCTGATCGTATCAAGCGCTTCTTTGTATTCGCTGTCGTAAACCGGATAAGCCTTGGGCTGACGGATAATTGCGCAATCAACCACGTCCTTGGCTTTGGCCAAGTTCAGCTTTTCAAGCTCTTCGCTGGCCAGTTTGCGCAGATCCTCATCCGAAGATGACCACAACCCATCGTCTTTTTGACAGAAATACTCCATCCCGATTGATGCTGTATTCTGATCGGGCAACATTTCTTTGGACCAGGCCCGGAAATTTTGAATGCGCCCAACTTTCACCATCGGGCTATGAATATAGATCCAGTTGTCCGGGAAGGGATCAGGGTGGTCCAACACCAGAGTTACAATAAGGAAATCGCGGTATTTCAGCCGGTCAGCAGCCGCAACGACTTCGGCTGGTGGTGGCGGGTCGAACGCATGGATCAGATCGCGGATGGCCATTGAATTGATGAAATGTTCGCCCTCGACCCGTTCGGTTTTTTCATTGGCACCGCTTTCTTTATCCCACTGACGTACATCGATCGACGTTATGCGGTTGCCTTCTCGATTGACCTTCACGACCTCGGACTGCATCTGAACGGTACCGCCCTTTTCTGTGATCTGGTTGCGGGTCTTTTCCCACATCATACCTGGACCGAGGCGCGGGTATTGGAATTCCTCGATCAGACTAGCGGTATCATTGGCACCTGAGATGGCATTCCAGACGGCCTTGGGTAAGGACAGGTTTTTAATCCGCTGCGCCGCCCAGTCAGCACGAATTTCAGACGGCGAAATCCCCCAGACCTTTTTCGTGTAGCTGTAGAAAAAGTGCATATAAAGCCGGCCCCCGAAACGGTTCACAACCCAATCTTCGAACGTTTCTTCCTGCTGGCGCGGGCGCAGCTTCCATTTGATGAAACTACCGATAATCTTGTAGGTTTCATAAGGACCGATATTTCCCAACGCGTTGAAGATACGCAGCGGGTAATCGTAGAAATCGCCGCGATAGAAGATGCGGCTCATGCGCTGCACTGTGATGAAATCATCGCCCATCACCTCATGCCACATGTCTTCGACCTCACCGACTTTAGTGAAGAACCGGTGGCCGCCTATGTCAAAGCGATAACCTTTATGCGTTTCGGTTCGTGAGATGCCACCAACCATGTCCGAGGCCTCATAGACCTGGGGTACATGTGTGTCGCTCAGCTTCTGCAGTTCATAGGCTGCTGTCAGTCCCGCAGGACCGCCACCAATGATAACAACGGGAACAATATCTTTTTTCAAATCACTAACATCCACACTAATAACGCTGTCGTCAGGCTACAGGAAGATACCTTAGATTCACAACAAAATCATATTGACACCCTGTAAATAAACCTTGCTCGTTACAATTTGCCCCATCCGATCAGGGCATAGACATATGGCCATTGCGCCACGACTGCAGCTCAATGGGGTATACAAAGATGCGTGCAGATTGAGCTCCTCACTTTCAGGAATTGGCCGTATCTTCTGGAAACCAGACCGCCTCGACCACTCGGCAGTGGGAAAAAATTTGCCTTCAACACGTTGAATAACAATAGCAGTTCAGAGTGCCGAGATTGCTCCAACGCTTGCAGATGGCCGCTGCTAAACCCTGGACGCATTCTTGATTGATACCCTGTGTTTGATCTTTTGTTATCTTGGCCCGGAGCACGACTTTCAGTGCGATCTGGGGTCACTTTCAGTGTGTATAGACAAATCAACAATACCATCCACCTGAGCATATTGTGTATTCGCCAACGCTAGAGCCCAAGGAAATTTGGTATGGCACGACTCATAGCCTTGTGAACCTTGACAGGGCTCAGCCCTCCCGTCCTACTGTGGTCGAGTATTTGGTAAAGCGGGGCCGCGTCTGGTTCGGCTCAAAAGCCGATTAATTGGTAACGAACTTCGTTGTGAACGAGGGGGCGATTTTATGAAATGCGTTATTCTGGCTGGTGGTCTGGGTACCCGGCTCAGCGAAGAGACCGTCAAAATACCAAAACCCATGGTCGAGATCGGGGGCAAACCGATCATATGGCATATCATGAAAATCTACGCTGCTCATGGTATCACGGATTTCATCATCTGCCTTGGTTACAGGGGCTATGTCATCAAGGAATTTTTCGCGAATTACTTTCTGCACAGTTCGGATGTCACGGTCGATCTGGCCAGTGGCAGCCTGGAAATCGCAAACAGCAAATCTGAACCCTGGCGCGTGACGCTGGTCGATACGGGGGAAAACAGTCAGACCGGCGGGCGGCTTAAGCGGGTTATGCCCCACCTCAAAGGTGAAGAGGCCTTTTGCCTGACTTATGGCGACGGGGTTGGCAATATCGACGTCCGGGGCGGCATCGATTTCCATCGCGCCCATGGCAAGCTTGCAACCGTCACGGCGGTTCCCCCGCCCCGCCGCTTCGGTCAGCTTGAGATGCAGGGCAATCAAGTTCTGAACTTCTCGGAAAAACCTATCGGGGATGGCGGCCTGATCAATGGCGGGTTTTTTGTGCTTTCCCCCGAAGTAGAGAGATATCTTGGCGACGACAGCACCATCTGGGAACGCAGCCCTCTGATGAACCTGACACACGATGGCGAGTTGATGTCTTTCGAACACAGAGGTTTCTGGCAGCCCATGGACACCATCCGCGAACGTCAGGAGCTTGAGGAACATTGGGCCACAGGTGATGCGCCGTGGAAAATCTGGGAATGACCGCCGCCGTCTTTTCAGGCCGGCGGGTGCTGGTGACCGGGCATACTGGTTTCAAAGGCGCCTGGCTGGCCGCCTGGCTGGCTGAGGCTGGCGCTAGGGTAACCGGATACGCCTTGCATCCCGAAACAGACCCAAACCTTTGGGCTTTGCTGGATCAGGGCAATATCCGATCCGTCACCGGCGATCTGAACGACCGCGCCACGCTGGACCGGCTGATCGCGGAAACCGACCCTGAATTTGTCTTTCATCTGGCTGCGCAATCGCTGGTGCGGCGATCCTATCGAACACCGGTTGAAACCTTTGCCACCAATGTTCTGGGCACGGTGCAGCTTTTGGATGCGTTGCGCGCCGGGCCCGGTTTGCGCGCGGTGGTGGTTGCCACTTCGGACAAGGCCTATGAAAATGTCGAACAGGTCTGGGGGTATCGTGAAACGGACCCGATGGGCGGGCACGATCCCTATTCCGCCTCGAAAGGCGGAACCGAAATAGCCGCCGCAGCGATGCGGCGCAGTTTTTTTACGCAAAGCGCTGTTGATCCGCATCCGGCCCGGATCGCCACCGCGCGGGCTGGCAATGTCATCGGCGGCGGTGACTGGGCCGAGGATCGGCTGGTTCCGGATATCGTGCGCGGATGCCTAAGTAATGAGGAACGCGTAGTTTTGCGCCACCCCAGCGCAATCCGCCCCTGGCAGCATGTGCTCGAACCGCTGAGGGGGTACATGATGCTGGCCCAGCAACTTGAGCGGGACGACGCCTTTGCCCGCGGCTGGAATTTTGGACCCGAACGCGACGATGAACGCCCGGTTCTAGATGTGGCCGAGGCCGTTATCAGGGCGCTTGGACAGGGTCGGATTGAAATTGATACATCCGCAGACACCCCGCATGAGGCCAACATGCTCCGGTTGGATGTGTCGCAGGCGCGCGCAGCGCTTGGCTGGCGCCCGGTTCTGAGTTTTGAGGACACTGTTAGACTGACGGCGGATTGGTATGCCGGCTGGGCCCGGGGCACCCCACCAACCGAGCTGTGCCACGCCCAGATCGCTGAATTCGAAACACTGAGTAAGAGACAGGTATGACCGGTAAGATCCATCCCACCTGCCGCCATTGCGGCTCATTTCTTGAGATGACGCTTGTCGATCTCGGGTTGTCTCCTCTGGCCAATTCCTATATCGATCCAGCCCGCGCCTACAAACCGGACCCAGTTTATCCGCTGCACGCCCGCGTCTGCACCAATTGCTGGCTGGTACAGGTGGACGATGTTGTCCCGGCAGAAGAGATATTTTCCACCGACTACGCCTATTTCTCCAGCTTTTCAGATAGCTGGCTAGCCCATTGCCGGGATTACGTGGAAAAAATGGTCAAACGGTTCGATCTTGGATCAGACGATCTGGTGATCGAGATCGCCTCGAATGACGGGTATCTGCTTCAGTATTTTGTCGAAAAGGATATTCCCGTTCTGGGCATCGAGCCCTCGGGCAATGTGGCCGCGGCAGCGCAGGACAAAGGGGTGCGCACACTGGTCGACTATTTCGGCGATGCGCTGGCTCTAAAGCTTGCCGAGACCGAACAGCCCCCGGCGCTTATTGCCTCGGCCAATGTGTTGGCACATGTGCCTGACATCAATGATTTCGTCTCGGGGATCGCCATCCTTCTGTCGGGAGATGCGGTCTATACGGTCGAGTTTCCGCATCTTCTGAACCTGATCAAAAGTGTGCAGTTCGACACGATCTATCACGAACACTACTCCTATCTGTCGCTGCTGGCGGTCGAGACGATTTTTGCCAAAGCCGGATTGCGCGTCTTTGACGTGGAAGAGCTGCCCACCCATGGCGGATCGCTGCGGGTCTATGCCTGCCTTGAAGGGGCCACCCATCCCGAGGGCTCCAGCGTGGCTAAAGTCCGCGCCGACGAAACCGCAGCACAATTCGACCGCCCCAATGGTTATGTGAACTTCACTACTCAGGTCGAGGCGCTGCGCGACGGGCTGCTCGCCTTCCTGCGTGAGGCAAAAGCCCGGGGCGACACTGTCGCCGCCTATGGCGCGGCCGCCAAGGGTAACACGTTGTTGAACTATGCCGGGATCGGTCCCGATCTGATCTCTTACTGCGTTGACCGCAACCCGGCCAAGCAGAACACGCTGCTACCCGGCAGCCACATCCCTGTGCATGTGGTTGATGCGCTGCGCGAGGCGCCCCCCAGTTATGTGCTGATCCTGCCCTGGAACATTCGAGACGAGGTCACAGATCAGTTGGCCGATCTCAAAGCCCACGGCACCCGGTTCGCAACCGCCGTGCCGGAGGTCAGGATCTGCTGATGGCACGGGTTCTACTGACCGGAGCAACTGGCTTGATTGGGCGCGCGACGGCCACGGCTCTGACACAGGCAGGCCATGAGGTGATCACGCTGGGCCGAAACCCGGCCAACGACATTACCTGCGATCTGCTGGACCCCGATGCGACAACCAAGGCCCTTGAAACAGCCCGCGCCAGTCTTCTGGTTCATCTGGCCTGGCACGACGGACCGCGTGACCGCTGGACCTCTGGGGCCAATCTGGACTGGATGGCAGCCACACTGCATCTGGTTCGGAAATTTGCGTGCATGGGCGGCCAGCGCGCGGTTTGCGCCGGAAGCTGCGCCGAATATGACTGGTCTGTGCCGGAACTGACCGAAACCAGCCCCCTGTGGCCTCGCTCACTATACGGTGCGGCCAAGGCCGGGACGGGCCTGGCCCTTTGCGCTGCAGGGCCTGCCCTTGGCCTTTCGATCGCATGGGCACGCATCTTTTTCGTCTTTGGGCCGGGTGAACCTCCAGGGCGGCTTTTGGGCGATCTGATAGTCAACCTCAAAGCGGGCAAACCCGCAGAATGTACCGATGGCAGGCAGGAACGCGACTTTCTGCATGTGGACGACCTGGCCTTTGCTCTGGCGCTGCTACTTGCCTCTGAGGCAGAGGGGGCAATAAACGTTGCCAGTGGCCATACGGTTGCGGTCCGCGAGGTCATCACTGAGACCGCCCGTCAGATGGGCCGCCCTGACCTCGTTCGCCTGGGAAAGATCGTAAGGGCGCCAGACGACCCTGACCGACTGGCGACAGACGTGACCCGATTGCGTCAGGAGGCGGGATTTCAGCCCCGCCATGATCTGATCTCTGCTATAGCAGCAACTCTGGCAGCGGAGGAACGATCATGAACGGCCCCGGAAAGATATGGGAGTTCATTCGCTTTCTGGCAG
Organism: Ruegeria meonggei; assembly: GCF_900172215.1. Taxonomy (GTDB): domain Bacteria; phylum Pseudomonadota; class Alphaproteobacteria; order Rhodobacterales; family Rhodobacteraceae; genus Ruegeria; species Ruegeria meonggei. The sequence goes on along the minus strand of NZ_FWFP01000017.1, from coordinate 50,816 downwards.
TCGGGGTTCTGAATACCATCTTCGGCTATGCGCTTTACGCATTGCTTCTGGCCTTTGGTCTGGCTCCGCAACCGGCACTGGCGATTGCCTATTTCGGGGGTGTGATCTGGAACTACATGACTCATGCCCGACTGGTCTTTGGCACCCGCGGCATTTCACAATTGCACACCTATGTAATGGCCTACCTGTCGCTCTATGGTGTGAATGCGCTTGGGCTGCAGGTATTGCTGAGCACAGGGCTGTCACCCTTTATTGCGCAGGGGATACTGGTGCTGCCAGCGGCTGTCTTGGCCTATATTCTGATTGGCCGGGTTCTGACCGGGCATTTCCCGTGGTCGCGAAAAGCCAGATAGCCGCATCCTTTACGCGGATGAATGGCCATCTGTGACAATCGAACCGTCCGAAGCGGGATCGACATTGATCCGTTCCTGTTCGATCACAACCGGCCCGCCCCGCACCTGATTATGAATCGCGGTTATGTATTCCCCTAGCATTCCAATGAACAGAAGTTGCACCCCTGACAGGAAGAAAAGCGAAACGATGATCGTTGTCGTCCCGCGCGGAGCCAGACCGGGTTCAAAAAAATACAATACAACCGAGAACAACGAAAACAGAACACAAATGGTGGCGATGACCAGACCGCTTAGCGTGCAAAAGCGCATTGGAGCCCGGCTGAAGGCAAAAATGGCATTGAGCGCCTGATCCATCATTGCCAGCAGGCTGTGCTTGGACAGACCCCGGGCCCGGGCCTCCCATGTATAAGGTACGATGACCCTGCGGAACCCGCAGGCCGCAATGATCCCCCGGATGTAGGGGTAGTGGTCGTTATGCGCCAACACCGCCCCCAGTACGCGCCGGTCGATCAGTTGGAACTCTCCGACATTGGGCCTGAGTTCCACATCTGAAAGCCGGTTGATCGTACCATAAAAGATGCTGCGAGCCGCCCGCAGTACAAGGCCTTCCTCGCGGGTATCTCGGGCCCCGGCAACGACGTCATAACCGCTTTCCCAAAGTGAAACGAATTCGGGGATCATTCGGGGCGGGTCCTGCAAATCCACCGGCAGCATCACCACAACCGCGTCGCCACTGACATAACGCAATCCGTTGAATGTCGACCGGAACACCCCGAAATTCCGAGCGTTGACGATGACTTTTACATTAGCGTCTTTCTCAGCAATTTCGCGTAGAACATTGACCGTCCCGTCCTCTGATGCGTTGTCCACAAAGATGTGTTCGCACCGATATCCGGGCAATTGTTCGGCAAACAGCGCCTTAACCGTCTCATAGCAGATGGCGACGTTGTCTTCTTCATTATAGCATGGCGATACGACGGAAATCGTTTTCATGGGCTGCTCATGAATAAAGACTGCAGGGCAGGGACGAAGCGATACCGTTTTCAATCCCTGGATAGATCATTGGGCAGTGGGGCGGCTTACTGCCGATGCTATTGCTGCCTCGGGACGTCCATCCTCTACATTGAGTGCCGTTTTGGGGTCGATGATCACCTTGTCCCCCTGAATCTCGCAGGCAACCCGCTTGAGGCTGGGCAATGTCTTACAGGCCGATTTGCCCGAATGCGGATCGAAGGGCAGGCTGTGCCAGGGGCAGACCACCTTGCCATCCTCGATCCAGCCATTGGCCAAATCGCCCCCCTGATGCGGGCAACGCCGGGTCAGGGCGATCACCGTATCTTCGGAAAGCCGTGCGACGCAAAGCGCCGCCGACACCCCGTGAACGCCGCCCACCTCCAACGCTGACAGTGGCACTTCGTAGGTGTCCCCGACCTTTGTTCCGATGATTTCTGGCGGCAGGGGGTCGGGCTCACCTGGTGCCAGTGCGGGCATCAGCTTGTCACGGACCCGTTTGGCAAAGCTTGAAACGTAACCGGGTTGCATCATCGCTGGCAGCTCGGACAGCGGCTTCAACACCGAAGAGTTGTTCCACCCTGAATGAACGTAGGTATGGTGATGCAGTTGCGGGAAAACCGGCTTGTCGATCGACAAGCGGCACGAGATCGCAAAGCGTGTCTCATTGGTGCGGTTAAGGACCGATCCATGTACATGATCCGTGTGAAACATCAGAACGTCGCCCGGATACAGATCGAAAGTCCAGTTCTGGTGCAGCTTCTGCCCATCCGCCAGATTGCCTGAACGCTGGAAGACATATTCGCCCTCATAATCCTTGGGATAAATCGTCATGCCATTGCCAGGCCGAATCCGGCCCATGGCAAACCACAGATTCAGGCCGTTGGACGGGCAATCAAGCCAGCTGTCGCGATGCGGTCCATGCGCGGCGATCTTGCCTTGCCCGTGATCCTTTGCAAATTCGCTATAGGCCTTTTTGTGTTCTTGGGTCAGATCATAGGGAATATGAAAACGCACATTCGGTGTCCGTTCAAAATAGAAGCTGGAAATGCCGGGGAAGGCCCCGTGCATGAATCGATCCAGAAATTCATGCGCCGACGGTTCGATTTCAGCATAAACGGCATCCGTCATCGCCGGGACATCTTCGGCCGCAACCCATTCGTGAATGCGGTGGAACCCGTCGCGGTCCGCACGCTCGGCCGCATCCTTGCCGATACTTTTCTCAATGCCGCGCAAACTTGCCTGACGCCACATATCGTTCAGGCCAAATGTCTGCAACGCTTCGCGGAAAACAAAAACCTCGCCCTTGAGAATCCGGTCAGCCAACCCGTTTCGGTCTGTGCCTTCACCCTGGTCAAATCTCAAATCATGGTAAGACATGGTTTCCTCCACACAATCACACTCTGAAACAAACGTCACATACCCTTAAAAAACGCGCTGCGACCGAACAAATCAAGCGGCCCAAAAGATACAGGCTAATGTCACACATGATCCGATCCTTACCATGACACGGAACATAGTAGCCGGAATTTTGCGCGGAATCATGTTCTTGCGGCAAACAGAAAAACAAAGTTGCTAAAAAGCTTACTTTACTCGCTTTTTGTAGACAATATTTCCAGCCTGAATCCTGCCCTGAGGCTATCGAATCATAGATTGGCGGCACTTTGCCTTAAAAAGCGTTGCACGCCCTTGATGTGGTCATAGTCTTCTCAAAAGGGGTGGAACCGAAACATATAGCAAACCTGACCGTGCCGCCGGGTTGGCAAGAGGGACATATGACGGAAACTGGGCTGCGCATAGCCATGGTGACAACCTTTTACCCGCCGTTCAATTTCGGCGGCGACGGGGTTTATGTCCAGCGGTTGGCCCGGGCCTTGGCGGCGCGCGGCCACCAAGTCGAGGTTATCCATGACACTGACGGATACCGCGCCCTGTCGGGAACGACCCCCGAAGCGCCCGCCTCGGATAACGGCATCCCGGTTCACCGGCTGGCCAGTAATCAACCTGTCCTCTCAAGCCTTGCCGTGCAGCAACTGGGCCAACCGGCCCTGCACCGCGCCGCATTGCGGGACCTGCTGACAGATCGTTTCGACGTCGTTCATTTTCACAATATCTCGCTCATTGGTGGACCGGGCATCTGGAAATATGGCACAGGGGTCAAACTGCACACCGCGCATGAGCACTGGATGGTCTGCCCCACACATATCCTGTGGCGCGACAATCGAGAGATTTGCGACAAACGACGCTGTCTGCGTTGCGTCCTGCGCCATCGACGCCCACCGCAATTGTGGCGGGCCGCAAACCTTATTTCGCGTAATGCACGCCACGTCGACCGGTTCTTGATGCTCAGCCAATCCTCGGCGGACAACCACCGCCGTTTCGGCTTCACAGCGCCGATGACGGTCTTTCCATCCTTTCTACCCAAATTCGAGGGCGGCGCCTCAGAAACTGCTAAGGCAGACCAATCGCAGCCTTACGTTCTGTTCGTTGGGCGACTGGAGATTATCAAGGGGCTTCAGGACGTCATATCCGCCTTCAGCGATCTGCCGGCAGAACTGTGGATTGCCGGCAGCGGAAACTACGAAAGCACGTTGCGGGCCTTGGGTGAAGGCAACCCCAAGGTGCGGTTTCTTGGTCGCAAACCCATGCACGAGCTGCAGCAGCTTTATCGGGACGCGGTGGCCGTGGTCACTCCGTCACGTTGCTACGAAGTCTTCCCCATGGTGGTGCTCGAAGCCTTTCGGGAAGCTACCCCCATCGTCGCCCGGGCACTGGGCCCCTACCCTGAGATCATCGAAGCCAGCGGCGGCGGGCAGCTGTTTACCACGGCTGAGGATCTGCGGCGCGCGCTAACGCATTACATCAAAAACCCGGCAGCCGCAGCTGCCGATGGGCAACGTGGTCGCAAGGCTTTTGACAGGCTCTGGAGCGAGGACGTGGTGATTGGGCAATATTTTCACGAAATCACGGCAGCGGCACGCAACCGGGGCCTTGACGACATCGCGCGGCGCGCTGCCAAATTCGCCACAGACGCAAACGATGAGTTGCTCAATGGTTGAAATGTCATCTTCCGCCATAGTTCCGGACTGCATGGGCCGTGGGAAGCTGACCCGGGCAAGCATCATCGCGACTGGTGTTCTGCCCGTCCGGCCCAGGCGAGCTTAGGAAAGGTCATGATGGGAGCCTCTCCGACAGCAGATATCCGGCAAACCGATCCTCTTGCGCCTGCGAACATCATACTTTTTCTGGCGCTTCTTGCCCTGATGCCGTTGATGGGTACCCTGTTCGGTTATGGCAGCCAGGCTGAACAACTTCCGATCGTCGAACGATTGCGCGATCCAAATTTTCTGACTGGCGACTTCTATGTGAACAGTGCTGCCCAATTCGGCCCACGAATCTATTACGCACATGTCCTGGCTTGGCTGCACGACATTCTTCCTCTGCCTCTGATCACGCACAGCCTTGCGGTTCTTTGCAATTTTGCCTTGGCTTCAGTGACCTACTACGCAGCGACGCGCCTGCTGTATACCAATGCTTTAGGCGGCCTGCTGGCTGCTGTTTTTGTCGTCACCAATGGCAGCTTCTCTCTTGGTCTGGCCGGCTATCTTAGGTTCGAAAGCTTCCAGCCCGCAAATCCAGCTATTCCACTGGCGTTGATCGGCATGGTGCTGCTGATCAAATTACAACCATTCTGGGCACTTGGCCCCCTGATCCTGTCGGCCCTGGCCCACCCGCTGATCGGCATGGAGATTGCGTTGATCGCCTATTGCGCCATTGGGCTCTCCATATTGTTACGCCCCCCCGAGGCAGGTGTTCTGCGCAGCTTTGCACCAGCCGTGGTGTCTGGTTTTCTCTTCGCGATCGCCATGTATCTGGTATGGATTTTGCCCATGTCCGGCACGAATGCCATTCGGATGAGCGATACCGAGTTTTTTGAGACACTGGCACAGTTCCGTTCACCGCATCACTATCTGGGGCTGAGCTTCCCACAGCTGTCCTGGATGCAGGCGCTGGCGTTTGTTGGCTGTGCCGGTATCGTTCTCGCCCTTCACCAGTTCCGTCATGGTTTCAGTCGCGAGGTTCTCGCCCTTTCTTTGGCGGCTCTGATCGTATTGGCGCTTTGTGCTGTCAGTCTTTGGTTTGTCGACATGATGCAGAGCCGGCTCTGGGTCACTGCTCAGGTTTTTCGAATGCTGATGGTGGTCAAGTGGGTTGGATTGCTTGCCTTTGGCTGGCTGGTCGCAGACTGGATTGATCGGGATCGCCTCGCGGGGATCACCATGGCAGGCTGTCTGGCACTGGCCACAGCAGACGCGCAGCCCTATGCGATCGTGTTCGCGCTGATTTCCGCAGGGGCGTTGGTTCTGGGACCGCGCTGGGTCAGCGGACCTGTCTGGTCCGTGATACGCTGGGCAGGCCTTGGAGTATTGATCCTGATGAGTGTTGCCGCCCAATACCGGTATGGTTTGACACAGCAAAGTCTTCGGGCCCTGCTGGCGTTGGCAGCGCTAGCCCTGATTGCCGCGCCGCGTCCGGGCAAGCCGATAGGAGCGGCTCTGGCAACCTTGCTGGTGGCTGTGACACTGACCACGACAGCATTGACGCGTGAGAAGGGGCTTTGGGGCCTGAACGCACTGCAGGCACAGTTGGTCTGGGCCGATCTGACTGGCGACAATTTCGAAATCTCCCGTGCCGCGTCTGAACTGAGCCCGCCCGATGCGATCTGGCTAGTGCCGCCAGATTTCGAATCCTTCCGAATAATCTCAGGCCGGGCCATCGTCGTCGATCACACTTCAATCCCATTTGACGATGCGGCGATGCGTGAATGGCGGACCCGAATGGAGGCCGTTCATGGCCCGATTAACAGTGGCGGATTCACCGCCCTGCGCGAAATGGCACGAAACTATCGGAACGGAATCGACTGGATCGCAGTCGCGCAGCGTTATGGCGCCGATTATGCTGTACTTTATGCTGAAACGCCCTGGCCGGGCGCCGTTCTGTTCGAGAATAGCAGCTTCAAGGCCGTAAGGCTGAACGGGCCAGAACAATAGCGCTGACAGCAAAAATTTAAACTGGAATTTAAGGAGAAACAGAATGCGAATTGGCGTTGTAGGTGCTGGCAAGATCGGCAAATTGCGGGTCCAGTCGATCATCGCTGACCCTACTGCTGAACTGGCTGCCGTCGTTGACGTGAACCAGCAGGCGGCAAAGGCGGCAGTCGAAGGCACATCTGCCACAGCATATTCGAATCTTAGTGCGTTTTTGGATACTGGAATGGATGCCGTGATCGTTTCAATCCCTCCGCATCTGCATGAGGACGCATGTGTGGCCGCCTTTGCCCGTGGTTTACATGTGTTGTGTGAAAAACCGCTGTCAAACACGGTCGTGGGCGGTCAGCGGATTGTCGATGCCGCCAAGAATGCTGATCGTATCCTCGCTGTTGGTTTCAATCTGAGATATTACCCTTTCGTAAGCTTTGCACGCGCGGCGATTGATGCAGGCAAGATCGGAAAAATCGACCATATACGCATCTATGGCGGTCACAACGGGCTGCACAATTTCGGCCATGACTGGGAATACAAGATGCCGGAATCAGGCGGCGGTGCCATGATGGATATCGGCATCCATATGACCGATCTGGCCCGCTATTTCCTGGGTGAAATCACTTCGGTATATGGGGTGATGACCGAAAATATCTGGCATGTGGACGGATCCGAAGACAACGCGATGGCAGTGTTCAGGAATCCCGAAGGGGTCACCGCCACCTATCACGCGACCTGGGCCGAGTGGAAAGGCTATAAATCTTTTGTCGAGATTTATGGGGACAAAGGCATGGTGCGGGGCGCGTATGCGCCGATGCAGAACTTGCTGATCTCCAAGCCAACAACAGACGGACCAGAGACTAGGCAACGTAAATTCTACCCCGAAATCATGATCCGCGAGAAACTGAAGACCTGGCAATCCACCTGCCTGTTGTCGTTCCAGGACGAGTTGCGGGATTTCCAACGTATGATCGCGGGGAATTATGACGCGCCGCTGGCCGATGGCCACGCCGGTCTGCGGGCGCTACAGGTGGCAGCAGCTGTCCGCGAAAGTACTGGTAGTGGGCAAGCCGTAGCGCTGGAAAATATTGGCCATATGCGAGAACCGCGCCGGTAGTAGGTAAATCCCGCATTGCAAGCAGGAGGTTGGAACATTTCTATCGGAAAAATAGTATTTCTTGTCGGTCTGACTTTGTGTCTGGTCACCGCAGGCTATGCGGGGTTGATCTGGCACGTCTATCTGCGGGACAGTGATGCCACAAAATCAGCGGCAAAAGAGATCTATAAATACTCACCCGAATTGAACGTCATCCCGCTGGGTAATGGCTTTTTTGTTTTGCGGGGAGCCGGCGGGAACATCACGATATCAACCGGCCCGGATGGGACATTGCTGATCGATTCAGGTGATGTAGAGATGACCGATAGCGTCCTGGCGGCACTCGAAACCATCGATGCGCTTGATGTCAACATGGTCATCAATACCCATTCTCATGGCGATCATCGTGGTGGCAACGCAACATTCAGCAACAAAGGAGCCGAGATCATCGCGCATCGCGCAACCTACGAAAACATCAAAGCTGATACCTATACCGCGTTCGAAATCGAAAGCCTGCCAACCTTTGTATTCGACACAGATCATACCTTTACCTTCAACGAGCAGGATATCACCCTGACCCATATCCCGATGGCACATACGAACGGTGACATCATCGCCCATTTCAAAGAAGCGGATATCATCGCTGCGGGCGATGTTCTGATATTGGATCAACTCCCCTTCATTAGCATCGGCAGCGGGGCAAGCCTTAGCGGTCACCTGGCCGGGTTACAGGTGCTTTTAAGCCATGTTGACGAAACAACGACAATCGTGCCTGGAAATGGAGCCATCACTGTAGGGCCAACTGCATTGCAGGAAACGCACGATCATCTGCAGAAAATTCACGATTATCTGATCTGGCTGAAGTCCCACAATGTAACGACGCGATTTGTTCTGCTGTTCCACCCACTCTATTCTTGGCCCGTCGAAAAACGGAAAGGTCAGGGTTGGGAGAAATTCTGGGTCCGGATGATCTACGCCACGTTACCAGACACATCATTATAACAACGCCGGAAACTGTCTTCGCCCAACCTGGCCGCTTGTTCCCAGCTGAATTTGGAAGCACGTAGTAAAGCCGCGGTTGCCAAGGCCTGGCGCAACTCGGGATCGTTAAAGAACCGCAATATCGTATCGCGGATCTCCCCAATATCTGCGGGATCGTAGTAAAGCCCCGCATCACCTACCACTTCGGGCAGGCTGCCGCGATCAGACGATAGCACTGGAACACCACAGGACATCGCTTCGACGGCTGGCAAGCCGAAGCCTTCCCACAGAGACGGGAAAACTAGTGCAGCGGTTGACGCAAAAAGCTCTACTAGTTCTGCATCGGGCACATAGCCCGTGAAGGTCACATGTTTGTCCAACACCGGGTTGTCCCGGACAAAGGCCATCAACTCAGGGACATTATCCCAAAAACCTTTCCCCGAGATGGAGCCGACGATGGCCAGATGTACCTCGGGGCGTTCCCGCACGACATCCGGCATTGCCTTGAGTAGGCCAAGAATATTCTTGTGCGCATTCATACCGCCCACATAAACCAGCAGTTCTGCCTGCTCTGGAATGCCGTGCTTTTCACGCGCTGCCTGCGCCAGTCTCTTGTCGTTGATGGGGAGAAAGATCGGGTCCGCCGCTTCGGTCACCACATCAATCCTGCCGCGCGGTATATTGAGATAGCTCACCATGTCTCTGGCGGATGTCTCGGAAACGGTCATCGCCCGCACCATCTGCTGTTTGGCCAGCCAGGTCTTGATCTGCCACAACCGGTGATTGGTTCTGGTCGGAAACAAAAGATGAGGGATCCGTTCCGCAGTTGTGTCGTGAAAACATGTCACGCAAGGCACCCGTGACAGCAACGGGAAATAGGAATAGACGGCAGGAAAATAGAATACATCGAATTGCAGGCGGCGCACCAGCCTCCCCATCTTCCAAAGATACCAGACCGAACGCGAACTTTCACCGACCGCCGCTTCGTTCAGCCCTTTGCCCGTCGCCGCCGTTACGACATCGACTCCATACGGTACCGGCCAGTCAGAGGCCGGTGGCTGGTCGAAAATCAGGGTGTAACGAAACCCGCTGTCTCTCGCGGCTAGGGCTGTTACGAATTCGCGAGTAAACCGGCCAAATCCACGATCGTTCGACCAGGTCGTTGCGTCGATGCCTATGTGAAGTGCCGGATCTGACATATCGCGCCCTGTTGAAAATTCCTGAACTGAAAACGGCAATTGGCCAGACTTTATCGAAATGATCGTGCGTGTATAGCCATATATCCCTCTGCCAAACCGGCCAGCCGACACTTTCCGTGGGCCTGGGACCCAGACCGGTCTTGCCATAGGCGGATACGGAGAGAAGTATGAGTTGGAGCAACGGAAATTGCCCTTTGGTCAAAGAGAGTCCTAAACATATGTCGATCATCGACACCGCACGCGAGCGACTGACGCATATCATGTCGGATCAGGGGCCCAAGCTCTTCCGGGATTTCGTATCGTTGGTTAGTGGTCAGTCGATCAGCATGGTGATCGGGTTTCTTGCGTTTGCGTATCTGGCGCGGGTTCTGGATGCCACCCAATACGGCGCGGTCGAACTGGCCATCTCGATCGCAGCCTTCTCGGCAATCGTCATTGAATGCGGTGCCGGAACCATCGGGGTGCGTGAGCTTGCCCGCACCCCTGAGCGCGCCCCGGATCTGGCCGCACAGGTGCCTGCGGCGCGGCTGATACTTGCGCTGATCGTGATCCCTGTTGTGGGGATTGCCGGGTATTTCACCAATCAGAACCTCGAACTTACCATGCTTATCTGGGTCTATGCCCTGTCTCTGCTGGCAGTTCCGTTCAAGCAGGAATGGTTGTTGCAAGGCTACGAGAGAATGTCCATTGCGGCCCTGGCGCAACCGATCCGAACCGCGATATTTGCAGGTGGGATATTTCTGTTCGTGGTGCCCGGCAGCAGCATGCTGACAGTTGGCTGGATCGAGTTGATCGCCGTGATCGCTGTCTCTGTCTACTACCTTATTGCACAATACATCTGGACGGTGCCGTTTCGGTTCGGATGGCCGCCCCGCGCCGCCCTGTATTTCCTGAAAGAGGGCTTTTCGGTCGGCCTTGCCAACATGTTATGGGCTTTCATGCTCTATGCGCCGATGTTCCTGCTTGCCAGCTTGGCGGACGGCACCGGACCGGCCTGGCTGGGTGCGGGACAACGGATCGTCATCTCGCTGATGACGCTGAGTTTTGTCTATCACTTCAATCTGTATCCGGTGATCACCCGCACAGTGCAGAACGACCGCAAGACATGGAGCCGTGTCATGCAATCCTCGGTTCATCTGGTCGCCTGGGCCGGGATCGCGCTGGCCCTGCTGCTGACCCTTTTGAGCAAGCCGATAATGGGATCAGTATTCGGCTCGGATTTCCGTGCCGCAGGACCGGTGCTGTCCGTACTGGCCTGGGCCGTGCCAATCCGAACGTTGTCAGGCCATGCGCGATGGTCCCTGATCGGCTACACCCGGCAAAAATACCTGTTGTGGGCAGAAATCGCGGGCGCCGTTGTATTGGTGTGCACAGGTGTGGCCACAATCCCGGTATTGGGCGCCCCGGGCGCAGCCCTGGCGTTGTGCGCCGGTCTACTGGCAAGCGGTATAATAACCCAGATCGCAGCAGACCGCCTGATTGGCTCCATGGCACTGGTCAAATCTGTGGCACCACCACTGGCGGCAGCTTCGGCTGGGTTGGTTCTGTCACATTGGGTAACCACCGATCCGAAACTGCAGTTCCTCATCTGCTCTAGTATCTATTGCGGTGTTGGCCTGACTCAGATCGCGCCGCTTTATCACGATTTACGACGGATCGCCTATGCCAAGGAAATACCCGGCTGATTCGAGGCCCTGCGCCGGATATCGACAAAGGGTGGAAACAATCTAGATGCAGGCCATTCATTGGGAAGATTTTCTGGCCCAATCAGCGGTATATCTCAAACCCTCTTCAAGAGCTACATTTCCCGTGAAACCCAATCTTTCCGCTGCAGCCACGGAAGAACCGAGCGAAATACGGATATCTCCAGCGCGGGATTCTTCATATCGGATTTCCGGCGCGCACTCCAACACCCCGGCAAGCACGCGGATCAGATCATTGAGCGTGATTGCCTCACCACGGCAAATATTGAACACGCCGCAATTCCCCGCCGCTGTCCAGGACATGGCTCGCATCAGCGCCCCGGCCACATCAGAGACATAGACAAAGTCACGCGCCTGCTCTCCGTCTCCGAAAACGGTTATCGGCTGCCCTGCAGCCAGACGGTTGAGAAAAATACTGATCACACCCGAATACGGGCTGCCAGGCACCTGGCGCGGGCCATAGACATTGAAGAACCTAAGCCCCGTGGCCCTGAGGCCAATTGTCGTTTTGAGGGCCTCTGCATGATGTTCCATAGCCAGCTTGTCAACGCCATAGCCGGATATGGGGCGTGACATTGTGGTTTCGATCAGCGGTTGGAGCGGGTTGTTTCCATAAATGGCAGCCGAAGAGGCATAGACCACGGGTACATTGGCGCGCGCCGCCGCTTCCAACACCCGAACCGAACCGTAGAAATTCACCTTCGCGGCCTTTGCCCAGCCTTCCTGATACTGCTGCACCGACGCAATGGCAGCCAGATGGAAACACCCGTTGACCCGCGCGATCAGCGCCGGAAGATTTTCGAATTCAGCAATATCGCCCTGAACCAGATCGACCTGCGGCGGTAGGTTGAACCGTGCGCCTGTGGACAGATTGTCCAGCACAACGACTTCGTGCCCCGCTTCGACAAGATGATCGACCAAATGTGAGCCAATAAATCCCGCACCGCCAGTGACCAGATATCGCGCCATATGCTCAGGTCCTTTCCCGCCTGACCAATACCCTAGCAAGAATGCGGAACTGCGCCATACCCAAGGGACCAAATTGACCGGGACAGCATGCTTGACAGCTCATGGTGCGGCCTGCACACAGATATAAGCGGTAAGGTCGGACAATGTCCGGAGCAGTTTGTTTTAGTGTCAATTTTTACAAGTGCAGGAGTACAACATGCCAGCACCAGACCTCTCAATCATCATCCCATCGGTGAATAGTTATGACGATCTGAGAAGCTGTCTGACCGCACTTTCTGCACAACAATCGGCAGTTCTGGAAGTGATTGTTGTGGATCGGATTGGCGATACCGTGCGTAAAGCAGTGCAGTGCGATTTTCCCGATAGCCTTATTCTGCCCGTGGCTGCAGACACGACAATCCCCGCGATGCGCGCCATAGGTATCGCCGCCGCGACTGCGCCGGCTGTTGCGGTGATCGAAGATCATGTGATCGTTCCGCCTGACTGGGCCCCCCGGATGCTGGATGCCCTGGCAGAGGGACATGACGTCGTCGGCGGCGCCATCGAAAACGCGGCGACCGAAACCTGGATAGATTGGGCCGCATTTCTCTGTGAATACAGCGCCTCGCTGCCACCCCTGCCAGCAGGACCTTCAGGCGGGGTGCCCGGAAACAACGTGATTTATCGCAAGGTGGTGCTGGACCGCTATGGTGATATCCTGGCACAACACAAATGGGAAAATCATCTGCATGATGCGATGAAGGCCGATGGGATCACGCTGATCATGCGGCCTGACATCGTGGTCGGCCACAAGATGCACTATACGTTTTGGCTCTATTTCTCACAGCGCTTCCTCTATTCACGCTCCTATGCGGGCGCACGGGTGAGCGGCGCGCCTTTGCCACGTCGCCTTGCCATGGGAACGGCCGCTTTTGCCTTGCCGCCGCTGATGTTCTATCGGACGGTTCAACGCATCATGTCGAAAGGCAAACATATCGGCCACCTGGTCAAATCGCTGCCTCTGCTTGTCCCATTTTGCCTGTCGTGGGGTGCCGGTGAAGTTGCCGGATACTGGTTCGGCCCAGGGAACGCACTGAGCAAGGTCCGATAGGGCGCGCCACCCATGTCACAGCCCCCTGATCTGAGCATTGTGATGACGATTGTCGATGGCGGAGCAGTGCTGACACGCTGTCTTGATGCCTTGTCCAGACAACAGGGTGACGCCCGGCTCGAAGTCCTGATCCCTTATGATCACATGTCGCAGGAGGCCGGTGATCTAGTCGGGCGCTATCCGCAATTCGACTTTATTGACCTAGGCAAAATTCTGGGTGGCACCGTGCCGAAGAACCCGCTGGAGATGCATGCGTTCTACGACACCCGGCGGGCCGAGGCCATGAAGCGGGCCCGCGGTCGGCTGATCGGCATTATCGAAGATCGTGGCGTCCCCGACCTTCGCTGGGCCGAAACGATGATCCGGTTGCATGATGAACACCCCCACGGTGTCATTGGCGGCGCTGTTACCAATGGTGTGAACCGACTGTGGAACTGGGCCATTTTCTTCTGCGACTTTGGTCGATACCAGCCACCACTCTCCAAAGAAAACCCAGAGTACGTGACCGATACGAACATTGTCTACAAAAGAGACGCAATAATGTCGGTCAGGCATCTATGGGAGGTCAAATATCAGGAAGCGCAAGTCAATTGGGCGCTACGTGACGCGGGGACAGGTCTAATGCTGACGGATGCGGCCATCACCGAGCAGCACCGACCAAAGGTCAGTATTGGCAACCTGGCTGCCGAACGGTTGCACTGGGCGCGCATGTTCGGTCAGGTGCGGGCCCGCGAAATCACCCGCGGGCAGCGACTGAAACTGTGCCTGGCCATGCCGCTTTTGCCTTTTGTCCTCTTTCTCCGGCACTTTCGTCGTCAGGTGGCGAAGGACCGTTATATCGGCAGGTATATCGCGGCAGCACCTCTCACGCTGTTCCTGTTGGTTTGCTGGTCAGCTGGTGAATTCATCGGCTATGTTGAAACCAAGCCGAAATCTAGTTGAGGCCATGTTGCAAGGATCATGATGACCCCGTTTCCTATTGACCTCATCCTTCACGACCCATGGACGGCCCAAGATATGGCAGCACGGCTGCGGGCAATCCGTCCGGGTGACAAGCTGGCTCTGAATGTCCTTCCCAACACAGATTTCGACAATAAGGCACTGATATCCGTTCTGGCAGACCGGCGCGATTTGGACAGTGTCACGCTGCGCCTGGACCACAACACGATGACGGCGGATGACATCGTGGAGCTGGCCTCTTTCGCTCAGACGCAGGATATCGGCTTCACGACAGATTTCATATTGAAGGAAACAGATGATGTGCCTGGATATGTCCTAGGCGAGGCGGGGCGGCTGTGGCAGATCACCACGACTACAGCGGCACTGCACGCTGCTGGACACGCGGTGCGCTGGTTGGTTCCGCTGACGCCTGGCATGGTCTATCACCTTGAATTTCTGGGATCGCTGGCATCAAGCAGCGGTGTGACGTTGGTTTTGCTTCCAACTTCAGCGCTCGGCGATGATGGTGCAGACTTGGAGAGCGATGACCGGCTGTTTGCCTGGGACTTCGTTTCATATCGCCTGCTGGGCGAAGAGATCAACCATCTTGCGCGCGACCGCATTTCAGCGCTCCGGCGACTCTGCAGCGCGTTGTCGGACACGCCCGCCCCCGAGGCTGATGCACCCTGGGGTATATTGGACAGCAAGACCGGATATTCTGAAGAGTTGCGCACCCAAGGCAATCTGAGCGCGGCCTTGCTACGGCCCAGCTTCAACGACCGTCGCGGTCCGGCTGCGGCACAGGTGCTGAAAACAAGGATTGCGGATGTAACCGATGTTCTGGGATGTGGCGTACCCGCACATTTGCGCGCATGTACTGCGCCTGAGGTCCGGCCCGGCGGGGATGACCCCAGAATGCCACATGTGCTGCTGATCGGTGCCTATGGGGGCGAGCATATCGGCGATGCTGCCATTCTTGGCGGGGTCCTATACCGGATTCACAAGCGCCACGGCACCACGCGGGCGATTTTGATGACCCAGCGTCCTTATCACACCCGCCATCTCATCCCCATGTTGGACGTTCCGGTCGATGTCGAAGTTCAGGAGTATACGCCCGCCAATATCCGTGTTGCGCTGTCTTTGGTCGATGGCGTCGTATTTGCAGGTGGCCCGCTGACCGATTTGCCCAAGCAACTGGTGCGCCATCTGGAAACCGCCACCCGCGCGAAACAGAGGGGTCTACCGTTTGTTATGGAAGGTATCGGACCCGGCACCTTTGTCCGCAAGCCTTCGGAATTCACGGCGCGGCGCCTAGTGAAGCTGGCTGACCGGATCACGATCCGTGTGCGCGACGATGCCCGCCGCGAGATCATCCGTGGGTGCGACATTGAAATTGGCCGCGACCCGGCGTTCGATTATTTGGAAACCCGGGCTGAGACACTGACGCGCCTGCCAATCCATGAACCCGCGCAGATTGCGACCTTGCTGGCTGGCACTGCTGGCCGGCCGGTGATTGGCATCAACATCCGCCCCATCGGGCATCTGTTCACACCCGCCGAGCCGGGTCGCGACCCGGCCGCGCGCACCCGCGCCGTCGAAGACCGCTGCGAACGTGAACTGGCACTGGGACTGATGGACTATGCCCGTCAGACCGGCACCGACCCGTGTTTCCTGTTCTTTCCAATGAATGCGGTTCAGTTCGGCATGTCGGATCTGCGCAGCGCCTGGCGGATCATGCAACATCTTGAACCAGGGACCGACTTCCGGATCTGGCAGGCGGATGCGTCGCTTGACGGGGTTGTCGCTCTTCTGCGCCGAATGGATACGGTAATCGCAATGCGTTTCCACGCCGCCATTTTCGCGCTCAGCCAGGGGCGCCCGGTGATCGGCATCGACTACCGGATCGGAAAGCGGGACAAGGTGGCCGCCGTACTCACCGATGCCGGGGTCGAGGAAAATTGCCGCAGAATTGACGAGTTGCGCGCCGACTGGCTGTCCGAGCGGTTGCAGGCTATCTGCCCCGCCAGAACCGCAGAAAGGATCACATGACATCGCGGAAGATGCGCAATTTTCTGTTCCGGCTACATGCGTGGATTGGATTGAACCTGTCGGTCCTGCTGCTGCTGATGCTGGCAACGGGGACAACATTGGTGTTCATCACCGAAATCGAAGCCTTCCTGCACAAAGACATGCGTGCTACCTCTGCCATCACACAGCGCAGCGCTACACCCGGTGCAATCTATGACAACGTTCGGGCTGCCTATCCGGATGTGAGTACTGGCTGGATTGAGCGGGACAAAGCCTCATGGATTGGGGATGCCACGGTTGTTTTCACGCGCTGGGGCGAAGAAGTCTTTGTCTGGACAGATCCGGTCACGGCCGAAGTACTGGGCTCTACCCCTCGGCTTTCGGGGCTGAACCCAATCATCCGTGGCATTCATGACAGCCTGTTGACCGGGCATCGGTTGGGTGTTCTGCTCGTCAGCAGCGCATCTGTGTTTTTACTGATCTCGATCATCACCGGGCTAATCAGCTATCGCCGTTTCTGGCGCGGGTATTTCCGCCCCCCTCCTCGCCACATGGGCACACGAGGTTGGTGGGGTGGCCTGCACCGGTTGACGGTTCTATGGGCTCTGCCGTTCCTGATTGTCATTACCCTGACCGGGCTCTTCTATTTCATCACCGCAATCGGTGTTCCGTCGGGGACCTACCCCAAAGCCGCCGAGGCAAGTGAACGGGCCGGACGGCTACCCGCCGGGTTCAGCGGGGCCAATCTGGACCGCGCTGCCGCTGCGGCAACCGCTGCCATGCCCGAGTTGGAAATTACCCTGATAGTGCTACCGAATCGCACAACCGACGGCATTAAGTTTCAAGGACGAACCGATGCTCTTCTGGCAGAGGCAAAAGCAAATTCAGTGACTGTCGACCCCACGACCTTTCAAGTGCTCGGCGCCTTTTCGGCCGGAGATCTCAGTCTCTGGTCCAGAGTGACCGCAATGATTCACCCCCTGCATTTCGGCCAATGGGGCGGGTTTGCGTCCCGGGTGCTTTGGCTGATCTTCGGTGTGCTGTCGACAGGTGCGGCCCTGTTCGGCGCACTAGTTTATGCGTCCCGCGTATTGCCACCTGCACCGTCGGGTGCAGCACCTTCATCCGGCGTTGCCCGCCGGATCTGGACGGGTATGTCACCTACAAAATGGCTTATGGTTCTGCTCATAATTGGCACAGCGGCGCTCGGGGCGTATCGTTTTGGCCCCATAAACGAAAAATGGGTTCGCCAATGGGTCCCCGCTCAGCCACATGAAGCGCAACTCTGGACGCGCGGGAAATTGCGGTCAGGTGAAGAAATCCAAATGCGCTTTCAACTCAAGGCAGATGGCAGCGCACACCAGGCCACCGTTCAACTTGGCGACAGTACCGCCGAAACCGTTCGGTTCGAGAAGGATGGAGAAGTTCTGGTTACAACAGCAAAGCTGCGGGCTGATCATACCGACAATCAGGTGATCCTGACACTTCCTGACCTGGGAACCAAGGAAACCCGGCTTATCTGGCGCCTGGGCCGACCGGTATTATAGCAACAAATTAGGAATTGATACGAAACCTGACGCTGTAAGAGTCGAATTGAGCCAAATTCACCGACTAAGCTTCAGCATACGCTTTTGGGTGAAATCGAATGAAAAACCACAACAGCGCAGAAGAATTGGGTAAGCAAGGGGAATTCACCTCGATGAACAAAGTGATTGAAAGGGTCGACCCAACGGCCAAGGGGCCAACGCACCAGAATACCGCCGGTATGGAGTTGAGCGTCGTCATCCCTGCATATAACGAAGAAAACGCCGTGCGCGGAACGGTCGACGATGTACGCGAACATCTCGAACCGCTGGGTATTCCCTACGAGATTATCGTGGTGGACGATGCCAGCCAGGATAACACCCGCGCCGAGGCCGAGGCTAGCGGCGCCACCGTCACCTTCAACGATGTCAACTCCGGGTATGGGGCCAGTCTCAAACGCGGGGTGCGGATGGCGCAGTATGAATATGTGGCTATCCTTGATGCCGACAGCACCTATCCCGCGCGCTATCTGCCGGGCATGCTGGCCATGTGCCGGGATCAGGACATGGTCGTGGGTGACCGCGGCGCGGCAATGAAAAATGTGCCGCTGCTGCGTCGGCCAGCCAAAAAATTCCTGTTCGCTTTCGCCTCGTTTCTGGCCGAGCGCAAGATCAACGACCTCAATTCCGGGCTACGTGTGTTTCGCAAATCCGAGTTGATCCCATTCCTGCCGCTGCTGCCGCAGAATTTCTCGTTCACCACCACGATCACGCTGTGCATGACCTCGAACGGCAAGCGGATGATCTATACGCCGATTGAATATGGCAAGCGGGTGGGCAAGTCGAAAATCAGGCCGGTCGATTTCATCAATTTTGTCATTCTGATCCTGCGCATCAGCACATTGTTCAACCCGCTTCGGGTGTTCATTCCCCTAGGGTTGGCGTTTTTCGTCCTGGGTATGGTGAAATTCCTCATCGACCTGACATACCTCAACCTCAGCGGCACCACCATATTCGCATTCCTTGCCGCGATCATGATCTGGTCGTTGGGATTAATCGCAGACATGATCTCGCGGTTGCACCTCAGGCCCTGAACCAGTGCGGGTTATAGGGGCACGGGCCTGTAGCAAAGAGGAAAAGTACAAGTGACGGATGTTTCCCAATTCACGAAGGGCGCGGACAAGCCCCATATCGTTATTCTAGGTGCCGGACCGGCGGGGCTGGCGGCGGCGCACACGCTGACGCGCAGCGGGCAGGCGCGCGTAACCGTTATCGAACGCGCGGACCGGGCCGGCGGCAACTCGGCCTCGTTCCCGATCGAGGGGGTGATCTGCGATTACGGTTCTCACCGGTTTCACCCAGCGGCGGAACCCGAAGTGTTGTCCGATGTGAAGCAACTGTTGGGTGATGACCTGCTGCTACGTCCCCGGCACGGGCGGATCCGGCTGGGCGGTAAATGGATACATTTCCCGCTCAAGCTGACAGACGCGCTGATGCGGCTGCCCAAACCCTTTGCCCTGTCTCTGATTGGCGACATGGTGCTGAAACTTTTCCGCAAGAAAAGCACAGGGCCCGCAACTTTTTCCACCGTGCTGTATGACGGGTTGGGGCCTACGATTTCGGAAAACTTCTATTTCCCCTATGTGCGAAAGCTCTGGGGGCTTGATCCCGACAAGCTTGCGGTCACGCTGGCCGAACGTCGGGTTGGCAGCGGATCGGTTGGCAAGATTCTGATGAAAATGCTGCGCCTGATGCCGGGACTCCGTAGTGAAACCGCCGGGCGGTTCTACTATCCCCGTCAGGGCTTTGGGCAGATTTCAGACGTCATGCTGGAAAGCGCCCGGAAAAACGGGGCCGAATTCATGTTCGAGACCGAAATCACCCGGATCAAACGTAATGGCAACCGGGTAACCGGGTTGACCGTTCAAAATGAGAACGGCGAAGCACAGCTGGACGGTGATCTGATCCTGTCGACCATCCCCCTGACTGGCCTGACACGCCTGATCGACGAGCCCCCAACCCCGGTGGTCGAGGCCGCCCGAACGATCCGGTTCCGCGGCATGATCCTGCTATATTTGATCCTTGAAACCGACCAGTTCACGGAATTCGACGCGCATTACTTTCCCGAAACTTCGATTCCGATCAGCCGAATGTCGGAACCCAAAAACTATTCCGCCAGTTCCGAACCCAAAGGTGTCACCGTATTGTGTGCGGAATTGCCCTGCGACCCTGGTGAAAAATGGTGGGACATGCCCGATGAGGATTTGGGCCGCGAATTCACCGGCTGGCTGGGTCAATTGGGTCTGCCAGTCACAGTCCCAGTGCGCCGTTGCGAGACCCGCAGGCTTGGTCATGCGTACCCGGTCTATGATATCGACTATCAGACCCGGTTCGACACAGTAGATCAGTGGTTGTCGGGACTTGAGGGGCTTCTGGTTTTTGGGCGGCAGGGCCTGTTTGCCCATGACAACACCCATCACGCATTTGCCATGGCATATGCTGCTGCTGAGTGTATCGGTCCGGATGGGCAGATTGACCGTGCGAAGTGGAATGACTATCGCGAAATCTTTGCCACCCATATCGTCGAGGATTAAGCGGTGACGCCCCGGCTTGAAATCCTGATGTATCATTCGATTTCCGACGCGCCGGGACCGACATCAATTCCACCGCAGATATTCGCAGCCCAGATGCAGGCATTAGCCGACTCCGGTCTGCCGGTTGTCTCGCCTGACGCAATGGCCACCCCCCCCCAGACACGTTCAGTTGTGATTACCTTCGATGACGGGTTTTCCGATTTCGACACCATCGCCTGGCCGATCCTGCGCACACATGGGTTTCATCCGATCGTATATCTGCCCTCGGGGCGCATGGGCGAGTTGGAAAACTGGGTTGGCTGCAATACCCCGCGCCGCCCGTTGATGAGTTGGGATCGGGTCGGGCACCTAGCCGCCGAGGGGGTGTTTTTTGGGGGTCACAGCATCACCCATCCCGATCTGACCACTCTGCCAGCCGAGACGTTGGAACAAGAGGTCGTGCGCTCGGGTCAGGACATCGCCGCCCGGCTCGGCCAACCCATCCGCCATTTCGCGCCCCCCTATGGCGCTTCGTCACCGGAAGTTCGGCGCTGCATCGCCCGGCATTACACCACCTCTGTGGGTACAAGGCTGGGCGTGGCCGGGCCCAGAGATGATCTACACGATCTGCCGCGGCTCGAGATGTTCTATTTCACCGATGTATCCCGCTGGCAGGAGCATCTGGCGGGCCGGGGCGGTGCATATCTGGCCATACGCCGCACGATGCGTCGCGCCCGGCAAATGACGCGTAAGCATCTTGGGGTCGGCTGACATGGCATCGGAACTCAGGGACAAGCGCCAGTTCTTCCGCTTTTTCGGCGTCAACATCCTGGGGATGATCGCAGATTATCTGCTGGCCGTTCTACTCGCGTCGTTTTTTGGCACACCCTACGTTCTTGCCGTGACCTGCGGTTTTATCTTGGGGTCATTCGTCAACTACTGCGGCCACAACATCTTCAGTTATGAACATACCAGCCGGGAAACCATCTCGGCCCTGGGTTTCGGGAAGTATCTTCTGGCGGTTCTGTTTTCCCTTATTGTGCGGCTTATTGTGGTTGCGGCACTGGATTATATTTCGCTGCTGCCTTTCTGGCTAATCCTGCTGGCGGCAATCGGCGTGTCCTTTGTGGTCAGCTATGTGATCTCAACCCTCTGGGTGTTCCGGAAACCCGGCTAGGCTTGAATGTAAAGCTCGTGCCACATCATGTAGTTCAGCAACCCCCAAAGCGGTCGGCCGTTATCGCGACGCCCATCAATATGATCGTCAATCAGCGCTGATATGGCCTGCGGCCGGAACAGCCCGGTCCGCTCGATATTCTCGGGTCCCAAATACTGCAACATAAGATCGCGAAGCTCGTGCTTGAGCCAGCGTGAATAGGGCATTTCCAGCCCAACCTTCTTTTTGTTGAGAATTTCATCGGGCAGATCCTGCGCCATCGCCCGGCGCATCAGGTGCTTTTTCCGCCTGTTTTTCATCTTCAAACCCGCCGGAACCGAAGCCAGGAATCGGGTCAGCTCCGGGTCCGTAAAGGGAACCCGCGCCTCAAGCGAATGCGCCATTGTCATCCGGTCATTCTTGATCATCAAATCATCAGGCAGAAAGATGGTGGAATCTATGTACATCAGCCGCGACAGGGTTTCTTCCGCGCCGCAATGTTCATAGGCCGAGGTGAAATGCCGGACAGATGGCTGGAGCGGTGTGCCATTCACGGCACCATCCGCATACAAGCTGGCCTTTTCCGCCTCGCCCAGTACAGTCCGCCACCACAGATGCGCCTCGTGTGGCGGCAGGTCCAGCCCACCCAGAAAGCGTTTCGCCTTGAACTCAAAGCTCAGCTTCCGATCTGATACCGGCAGGCAATTCACCAGCGGTTTCATGATGCCATTGCGGATGAACCCGGGGATACGTCGCGCCTGTTTATATACGTTATAGGCTGCATGTGTGTCATAACCGGCAAAGGCTTCATCCCCGCCCTCGCCGGACAGAACAACCACGACCTCGTCCTTGGCCAGCTCACTGACAAAATACGTTGGAATGGCCGACCCATCGCCGTAGGGTTCGTCAATGAAGCTCAGGTATCTGGGCAACATGTCCCGCACCATGTCGGCGGTGACCGTCACCTCGCGATGTATCGTGCCAAATGTCTCCGCAACAATCCTTGCATAGGGCAGTTCATTGAAACTCTGATCCTCGAATCCCACGGAATACGTGTGAATAGGCTCGTCCACATGTTTGTGCATGAGCGCCACCAGGGTACTGGAATCCAAGCCTCCGGACAGGAACACGCCGATCGGGACATCGGCGATCAACCGACGCTGCAGAGCCTTGTCCATCAACGCATAAGAGCGTTCAACAGCCTCATCTTCGGTAATGCTTTCATCAACGGTGAAATCCAGATCCCAATAGCGTTTCATGGTGATCTCGCCGTCAGAAGAGACAGTCATATGATGCCCTGGAGGCACTTCGTGGACACCCTCAAAGGCGGTCTGTGTCCCCGGTATATAATTAAAGGTCAGAAAGTCATGAAGAGCCTGCATTGACGGCTTACGCACAACCCGGTCATCCGCAATGATCGCCTTGATTTCAGATCCGAACCGGAAATAGCTGCCGTCCTTTTGGTAAAAAAATGGTTTGATCCCGTAACGGTCACGGGCCAGATGCATTGATCCGGTCCGGGTGTCCCAAATCGTGAAGGCGTACATGCCGTTCAGTTCAGGGATCATGTCCAGGCCGATTTCCTCATAAAGGTGAAGCAGAACCTCGGTGTCGGTGCGTGACTTGAAGATGTGGCCACGCTCTTCCAGACGGTACTTTTCCTTCAGTTCCTGGAAATTGTAGATCTCGCCATTGAAGACGATTACGATACTGCCATCTTCGTTGGTCATCGGTTGGTGCCCCGCATATGACAGGTCGATCACCGACAAGCGCCGAAACCCAAGTGCGACGCGATCGTCCAGCCATATGCCATCGTCGCTTGGTCCGCGATGTAGCAGCGTGCGGGCCATCCGCTCTATTAACCCATCCTCAGTACGCGGCGCATTCGGGTCCAGCCGCATGATCCCACAAATCCCGCACATGTTATCCGCTTCCCTTCATAGATTTTGGCCCGCCATTCGTGTCATGACGCCGGTGCCGGGTTTTCCAGATTGATCACCACGGCCCCACCATTCAGCGTACCGCCAAAACTTCTGACTTCGGTATAGTCCCGGGCAATCCGCGCCATGATGTCAGGATAGGCCGTACGTGCATGAACCGGCATGGTATAGACCAACCAGGTTCGACCGGGGGCCGCTTCAAGCCCCTCCAGTTCGGCAATGGATTTCACATTCGGCCAGTCCTTGCCATAATAGGCGTTGAACGGAAAGCCCGCGATGCCTATCGTGACGATCCTGTCTCCATCCTGACGTTCCCGCTCGATCAAACTGATCGCCCCGGCAAAGTTCTGTTTTGGCAGATGAACATGGCGCAGCGACGGCAGCATCACGGCCACGACTGCAGCGCAAAACAGTGCACTCACCCGTTGCGGCCACGGTTCAGACAGACGGAACAGGAGACTGAGATACTGCCCACTCAGCATCGCACCGTGAACAACGATCACGACGCCGAACCCCATGGCAAAGAAGAAGAACCGCGGGAACAGGGTGTATCCGATACTGGTCATGGCAAGGAACCCGAACACGACGGGGATCAAAAACAGGGTCGCCACTTCGGGCCGGTGACGCAGAAAGCCCCAAAGCCCGACCACAAATACCGCCACCGCGACAAGCCCTACCCCTGCGCCTGCAAACCCCACTTGTAGGCCATTCACGATCTCCATCAAAGCCCATAGCGGGTTGGTCCATTCCGTATCTGGTCCCTGCAGTCCGGAATTCAGCAATGCCCCCGACACCATGCTTGGTATGACCAGCGCATAGGCCTGAAAGGTTAACAGGCCAGCCGGAATAAAGCCATAGAACAGACCCCGCCACCGGTGCGGCTGAGCACGGAACAGGGTCACAGCCCAGATTACGAGATGCGCGATAACCACCAGGGCCATCGTCAGATGCGTATAGCCCCCTAACCCTACGGCGACCGCATATAACACCCATTTACGCCGGCTGCCTTGCCGGAGCGCATCCAACAGCCAGGCGCTCGACAGGATCGAAAAGAACAACAGCGCCGTATAACCACGGGCATTCTGGCTGAACCAGATATGGTGATATGAAAACGCCATCAGCGCCACCGCGAACAGGCTTTCGCGGGCGCTGACAACCCTGCGGGCAAAATAGTAAAGGGCTACAATACTACCCAGACCAAAACAGACGGCTGGTAATCTCAAAGCCCAGACACTGTCCCCAAAGATATTCAACGACGACCGCGCCAGCACACTAAACAACACATGATTGTTGGCGTCGTGGTATGTGCTGACAATCTGTCCCACCGTCAAAGGCATGTAGTTGACCGATGTCAGCATCTCGTCAAACCAGATGCCGGTATTCAGATTATAAAGGCGCAAAAAAGTGGCGCAGATGATCAGACCTGAAAATACAGCCGTTTCGATTGGGCGCGCTGTGGCAATCTCAGGTTTAAGGCCACAAGGTTCGGGGGTCTTTGGTGCAAAGCCCAACACCTGGATATACCCCCCAAGAACGACCAGCCCTGCCCGAAACAGTTGCACCCCCAGAACAAGCTGCGGATCGTCCGGGACATCCGCCCCCTGCACTATCCAGATCCACCAGGCCGTTGGTAGGAACAAGCCCGCAACAACCAGGAGCGTTGCGATGATTTTACCGACATAAGTTTGGTTCATTTGCATGGTGCCACAAGGCTGTTTTGCGAATTTTGAAATTGGCGTAATGCCTTAAAATCAGTCTACGGAACCGGAGCACCTGTCGGAAACCACCCTCTGGAAACAAATTCCCTAAATCCGCCTTAATGAGCATACCCTAGCACGATTGGTTTTCAATGCGGCAACCAGAT
Organism: Ruegeria meonggei; assembly: GCF_900172215.1. Classification (GTDB taxonomy): domain Bacteria; phylum Pseudomonadota; class Alphaproteobacteria; order Rhodobacterales; family Rhodobacteraceae; genus Ruegeria; species Ruegeria meonggei. Next base: position 25,349 of record NZ_FWFP01000017.1, on the reverse strand, counting down.
CGTGACGCGCGCGCCCCGGATCGCTGACAGCAGGCGCGTCAATTGCCTCATTATAACGCAATAGTTTCAATTTCAGAGACAAAGCTGATGGCCCGATTGCCAATCCATCAATCCAAATCAGAGCAGAGACAGCCGGACGTCCTGCGCCACCTGCGCGATCCCGGTCAGCAGTGGCGTCGGCCGCCAGCCTTCCGGCGTTGCAGAGGGCAGAAAGCTCATGCTGCGTGCGTTGGAGGGGTGCGGATCAATCTGCAGGTGCAGCGGCATATTAACCGCTTTCTTCACCATCTGAACGATCTCGAAGATTGACGCCGGTCGGCCCTGCGCAATGAGATGCGTGCACGTTGTCTCATCTCCGGGCAAAAGAATGTTTCTGGACATAAAGCGGCCCACATCCTCGGCAAGCACGTAATCCCTGAGCGTAGACAACGATCCCTGAATATAAGATGGGCGCCGTTTTATGGCATTGGTCATCAGAGTGGGAATCAGACCGGCCCGCCCACTGGGATTGTGGCCGTACACGCTTGTCAGCCGGTATATGTGATGGCGGGCAACCTCAGGCATGGTGATAACCGCTTGTTCCTGCAACATCTTTCCGGATCCATACGGCCTAAGCGGCCTTGGCTCCGCCTTCGGCCCGCACGCCACCTGCCCCTCGAAAAGACCGCCAGACGAGCTGACATGATGCAGGCAATGCACTGCTTGCGGCAGGGCAGCGGCTAGGCGCCCAGCCAGTGCAAGCACGTCTTTCAAGGTCTCCAACTCTTGCTGCATATCTTCCAGGGTCGAACCGAAACCGCTTTGCCCCGCCGCCCAGATAACTGCAATGCTTTGCGGGCGTTCCATATCTGCGGCCCGTGCGATAGCGGCCTGTTCAATGCGCTGGGATTGCTGTCGCCGGGTCTCGGCATTGCCCCAGTCATAGGACATTTTCTGAGCCACGGGATTTACAGCTTGTCGGACGGCCCGTTCGATGGCCCCTCCAACCAGCCCCGTCCCAAACAACACGGCGATACCGTTCGGATATTGGTCAGTTTCATGCCAATACAGCAGCTTCATGGTTTCTGCTGCGCAAACCAATCCGTAAGAAGCGCATCCTGTGACCGGTCTATTGTAAAGAATGTTGGCTTGCCGTGCGCCTTGAGAACAAGGGTCGAAAGATATTTCAGTACGACTCCCAGCATGAACGCCAGCAGCCCGCTCGCAAGGCAAATCGCCAGAAACAACGAGGTCCAACCCTGAACCGCAATAGCGTCGGGCGACAAAAGCTTGAGGACCAGAAAATAAACGCCACCCACGAATGAGCTCAGCAACAGCGCGACCCCCAGCCAGACACCAAAGTTCAGAAATCTGATCTGACTTGAAAAAAGCATTCGAGACGCGTGCCCCAGCAAGGATCTGAAACTGTATCCACTGCGCCCTTCGCGGATGAAACGTTCATCCTTCAGGTCCATTTCCAAAGCCTCGACTCGCTGTGTGAACCAGGAAAGGTTGATGTCGAAATACGTGTCATGAGCACACACGCTGGCCACTGCCCGCGCAATCGAGCCGCGGATCAGGCGGAAACTGTTGAAATGGGGCAGGTTCGGATTGCCTGTCAGCCATTGCATCAAGCGTTTGAAAATGCGCGATGTGCTATCCCGCCAAGCCGATTCATGAACGTCGGTTGCCGCCTGAGCATACACGACATCCGCGCCAACACCGGCCGCACGGGTGAGCAGACCCGGTATCTGGGTCGGCGGGTGTTGCAAGTCTTCGTCCAGAGTGACAACCCAGTCACCGCAGCTGTGCAGAATACCCGCAACCGTCGCCGCATGCTGCCCGTAATTACGGGACAGATGCAGTGGGATGATCCAGAAATGCTCTCTGGCAAGGCGGTCAATCACATCCGGAGAGGTGTCGATTGCAGCGTCATCAACAAGGATCAGCTCGGCCAACACCAGCGGCGCCTTTTCTTCCTGCCACTTATTGCGAAGCCCCTGAACGGCGTCCGCAAGCTCTTCCAGATATTTCTCACCGGCGAAAACGGGGACGACAAGGCTGACTGTCACCTCTTTGAAATCAGTCTTTGTCATCACACAACCAAATTATCCGAAACATGGAAAATTGTTACTGGCAAGGAGGCTAAAATGAAAGCTCCTTCGGAAACCGCACGCTCCAAACCCGATTTCGCCAACTCGTATTAACGCCACTGGATGTACAGACTTCACCCTGCGCCATATCCGACAAATCGGCTGCTTACGGCAGGCTTGGTCCACCTTGTTTTAGAAATTTTATCTTCCGGAAAATCCCGGATTTTCTGATCCAACCCGGGATTCCAGCAAAAACCGGCTGCTTTTGCGCTTGTAAACTTCGAGTTCTTGCTAAATCAGGGTCTATACCTGCATTGTTGACCGCAGGTTAACCCGGAACGCCCAAATTTGGTCATAAAACCGGGACAGAGTGTGTGCTGAGCAGGAGCATTGCCTCCGATTAAAACTGATCCAGAGGTTCATTTAGAATCTGAACCGTAAGTGGAGGGTATGATGGTAATAGCTGTCATCGGGCTGGGTATCATGACCGGCATGATTACTGGCACCATAGCCCTGATTTACGGTTATTCCTTTCTGACAGCTCTGGGGGTTTATGCCCTATTCGGCAGCCTAACAACTACAACTGGCATTTTTCTGGCTTGCGCCTTCCGGACTGTACGACGGTTCTGGATTCGCCGTCGGCACGCCTATCCCGGCTGAATATTTCTGCCTTAGACCTGATATTCCCTATCCTGCTATCCGCTTTGTGACATAGCCAAGGAAGGCCTTTCCGGCATTCTTGAAAACCGGTCGCCCACTTGCAGCCCAATAGACCAGCCAGTCCGCCTCAAGGGCATAAACATCCCACCCCGGTGCCACAGCCCGGGCTTGTTCTAGGATTTCGGGGGACAGTTTTGGCCGGTCCGTTACCTCAATCACCTGCCCGCGGCGAGAAAAACAGATGATATCGCCGGGCTCCTCGGTCATCTCATAATCCGGCAAATGATCCGCTGCGATCATGTCCCGAATCATTTTTCGGAACACACGGCGCGGCGAGGCTGAGCCTGATTTCTTCAAAAGCGTCTCGACCGAAATGCGCCATTCCGGTTGTCGGCCGCAATGCTTGCGGGCCAGTTCGTACACGCGCCGCTCCAGTGGTTTGCGCAACCGGAAATAATCCTTGTGCAATGTCAGAACCGATTTCGCCAACACCGCCCGATACAACCAGTCCGACAATTTCACCCTAACGCTTATCATCCGTCCACCCCGACTACGGCGTACGATCTCCCAGTTTTCAATTAGGCCAAACCCACTGATCGTTTCGACCTCACCCGTCGCAATATTGGTGGTTATGCGGGTCCCTGCCAGCCGCTCGAACGCCTCTCTCAGCCGCTTGTATCCGTCGCCGGACGTTTCCCGGTTGCTCACGACCAGAAGATCATGTGCTTTGAGGTGCAGAACCTGACTGACCGCACGCCCCGCATTCAGGGCAGCCATCAACTGCGAGATACAGAAAATCAGAATGTCCTTGTCGTGGATCGTCGCCAGCCCGCGCACACTTGGCGTGACCGTGATCTCAACCCCGTTATGACTATATTGCAGAATTCGCCGGTCCGGACGTGTGGACAACGAAAACATCGGATGCTCCATCGAACCCAGATCGTCTTTGGGTAGCGCATCAAAAACATCACAGACAAAAAAATCCGCCGTTGGATGCCTGTCCGGCAACAGCGCATCTGCCCTGCTCATATCCTCTCACACATAGGTTTTGTTCGATTCTTTTTTCGTGGTTTTATTGACGCCAACCTAAAGTTATCCACAGAACCCGTAAACCCATCAGATCGTGGGACCAGAGTCACCCTTTCGTGGGATCAGAGTCGGGTTATCGTGGGATCAGAATCATGTTGCTCAGATATATTGGAAGAAAACCTTTTATAATTATGATCTTAGGAAAACTGCCTTCTCCCTGTAACTATATAATAACTAATTTTTAACTTAAAAAATTTCAGTCCATGTCAAAAAGGAGCTCTTCACCAAGGCATATTCAGCAGGTTTGCACAGAAAAAAGACCTTCTTGTTGCTAAAAATCTTCCATGTGATGCATTTCGTGATATATTATGAGAAAGGTAACACATAGGCAGAATTTCAATGCGAGCAGTCACGCGTGAAGGGCTCCCGCCCTATCTTAGCATTTCACCTGATACGGCCTTGGCAGAACTTGGAGATCCAACAGCAACCCGTGATTTTTCCGACATCGCGGAAGCCTGCGCTCGAGGGCGGACGGATCTTGCCAGCCGCGGATTACAAGAAGATGGGCAAAAAAAATTACGGATGTTCTCCACTTGGGAAATCACCAAGTACCTGATCCCAGTGGCCCCTGCCCATTTCCGGCGCGTGCTTAAAAACAATCCAGACCTGCCCCAAGGATCTTCCGAAACAGAGGGTGGCGCCAAATGGTTCACATTGGATGAGGTGCTGAGGCTCAGGGTATATTTTGCCTCTGAAGGTTCCAAAGCTAAAGAATATCGCCCTTATCGCCCCGAAAACATTCCTGCAAAGCTAGTTGCCGTTGCTAACTTCAAAGGTGGAGTGGGCAAAACATCCACCTGCGCTCACCTGGCAATGTCAGCTGCTTTGGATGGGTATAAAGTTCTAGTTATCGATCTGGACAGCCAAGGCTCTATGACGTCAATCTTTGGCGGCAAAGTTACCGATGAATGGCAAACAGTTTTCCCGCTTTTAGCCCGCCATTATGCCTCTCATTTACGGCGGGAAAATCAAGGAAGGATTGATCGCGGTGAGGCCCCTCACCCCATCGATGACACACTATCTGAAGCTCTGAAAACACATAGTGGGGACCTGATACAATCTACGCACTGGCCGAATATCGATTTAATTGGTGCCCAGCTTAATCTCTACTGGGCTGAATTTCAGATACCGGTTTGGCGCATGCAGGGCCGCAGTTGGAAGTTGTGGGAGGCCCTGTCAGATACACTGGCAGAAGATGGGGTGCTGGATGACTATGACATCGTCTTTCTCGATACACCACCGGCCTTGGGGTATCTGACAATCAATGGATTGTCGGCCTCGGATATCCTATTGGTTCCAATGGGTGCATCGTTCTTGGAGTTTGATTCAACCGGTAGGTTTTTCGACATGCTACACTCCACATTTCAGTCCATCGAAGAAGGCGAGAACATGGCCGCTCGCGCGCTCGGACGCCAGGAAATGGCGTTTGAATGGGATGCTGTGCGCACATTGATAACGCGCTATGACAGCAGCCAGCAGGCTGAGCTGGCAGGCTTGATGCAGGCCTATCTCGGACCGACGCTTTCGCCGCATTGGCAGGGCTATACCGCACTGATTGGTCAGGCCGGTGAACAGGTCAGAGGTATTTACGAAGCCGATTACCGTGATTTTAACCGGGAAACCTATGTGCGGGGGCGCGAAACCTTCGATGCGACCTACGCTGCATTCAAACGCCTTTTGGTAGGTATCTGGCGACGCGAAGAGCTTGGGCAACAGGCGGATGCACCTGCTGAGAAATCGGTCGGTTTGTAGGGTGAAACGTTTCGCGCGCGAAACAGAAGCGCTGTGGACAGGAAACTCAAGGCACGGAAATCAGAGGCGAAACCGGTGGGACAAGGAGAAATAATATGGTAAAGCGTAAACGACTGACCCCTGCCCGTCCCGACTATTTGGGTGAAACGGTGTCAGCGCTTGAAGCCAAGGGCGCGTCTCCGGTAGGGGCCAGACGTAATCCACCGCCAATCGCTCAGGTTGCCGGTGATACAGCAGCGCAGGCGGCATTGGAGGAGTTGACGGAAGAACTCCGCGCTGCGCGGGCTGATGGCCGTATGGTTCAGTCCCTGCCGCTCGAAATAGTGGATGAGACACATCTGGTACGAGATCGTATGGCGGTCGACGACACTGAGATGGCAGCCTTGACTGAAAGCCTCAGGATGCGCGGTCAGCAAACACCGATTGAGGTTATGGAACTGGAACAGGGCCGGTTCGGTTTGATATCTGGTTGGCGCCGTTTGAGCGCCCTCCGGGCGTTATTTTCTGAAACCGGAGAAAAGCGCTTTGCTACAGTTCAGGCACTGTTGAAACGACCAGAGTCAGCAGCGGATGCCTATCTGGCGATGGTTGAAGAAAACGAAATTCGGGTGGGGCTGAGCTATTATGAGCGCGCCCGGATCGCGGCACGGGCCGCAGAGCAGGGCGTTTATCCGGACGAAACTTCGGCGCTGCGTGCGCTCTTCGCATCGGCGAGCAGGGCGAAACGATCCAAGATAGGTTCATTTATGGTCCTGTATCACGAACTTGATGACTGCTTGAGCTTTGCCGCAGCCATTCCCGAGCGGTTGGGTCTGGCGCTGGTCAAGGCGTTGAAGGAAGATCCCCACATGGCCAAGCGGCTCACGGGGATCATTCAGCGCCACAAACCTCAAGCGCTCGAAGAAGAGGCTGTGCTCCTGAAGCAGGCGCTAGAGAAAAACAGTCAACCAGAGAAACAAGCGGAGAAACCGTTATCTGAAAATATCGGAGATATTCGAATGGATATCAGCCGAAACGGGGCCCGGTTGGTTCTTTCGGGGGAAGGTGTCTCGGAAAATTTTGCGGAGAAGCTGCGCGCCTGGCTGCGCGCTCAAGCCTGAGTATGTTTCGCGCGCGAAACACGATGTTCAAGGTACGGGTCTAGGTCAAAACGTCCTCGATGAGCCTTTTGAGATAACTGCCGTAGGACGTCTTGCCTAATCGCGCCGCAGCCTTTTCAATTTCTTCGGCAGTGACCCAGCCTTGGGCAAAGGCGATTTCCTCGAGGCAGCCCGCCTGCAGCCCTTGTCGGTTTTGCAAAGTACGCACGAAATTCCCAGCCTCAAGCAGCGAGTCGTATGTCCCGGTGTCCAGCCAGGCATAGCCCCGGCCGATGCGCTCCACCGTCAATTGCCGGTCTGCGAGATACAGTTCGAGCAGTGACGTGATTTCCAGTTCGCCTCTAGCTGATGGTGTGATTTCACGCGCCCGGGCGCAGGCCGTTCCGTCTAGGAAATAGAGGCCGGTTACCGCATAGTCCGACGGTGGTCTTTCCGGCTTTTCAACGATCTCATTCACGGTCCCGTCCGAGGCAAAGCCGACTACGCCGTACCTTCCAGGGTCAGCAACATGATACCCGAAGACCGTGGCACCGGACAGGCGCTGATCGGCAGCGGTTAAAAGTTTGGGCAGGCCGTGCCCGAAAAAAATGTTGTCGCCCAACACCATCGCTGAAGGCACACCTGCCAGAAAACCCTCGGCCAGCAGATAGGCCTGTGCCAACCCCTCCGGTGAAGGTTGTACCAGGTAGGTAAGCGACACACCCCATTGCGACCCATCGCCAAGCGCCCGTTGAAACTGACCCTGATCGTGGGGTGTTGTGATAATCGCTATATCCCGGATACCGGCAAGCATCAGGACTGAAAGCGGATAATACACCATCGGCTTGTCATAGATTGGCATCAATTGTTTGGATACACCGATTGTGATCGGATGTAGTCGCGTGCCGGACCCGCCCGCCAAAACGATACCTTTGCGCGTCGGTACATTCATCTCTGTGCCTCCATTTCAGGGACTACATCGTCCAGAATTTTGCGCCAGTCGGGCCGGTTCAGCCCGAAAGTGGTGGTGGTGCTGTTACAGGACAATCGGCTGTTGAGCGGGCGTTTGGCTGGGGTCGGATACTGCGTGGTCATGATGTCTTCGATGTGGGTTTGACGTTGAGTGCGCGCAACTATCGCGCGTGCATACTCGGCCCAAGAGACATCCGGAGAGCCAGAGTAGTGATAGATTCCGGCTTTTTCAGGGGCGGCTCTGAGGGTATTGGCGATTGTCAGGCATGCAGTTGCCAAAGCCGATGCGGGGGTTGGGCCGCCGATTTGATCAGCAACAATTGAAAGCTGATCTCGCTCGGCCGAAAGGCGTAGTATTGCATGGACGAAGTTTATTCCATCGGCGGAAAACACCCAGGATGTCCTGAGGATGACAGGGCACCCACCAGCTTGCAGAACAGCGATCTCACCTGCCCGCTTGGTCCGACCATAGGCTCCCAGAGGATTGGGTTGATCTTCGGGCGTCCAAGGAGATTGGCCCGATCCGTCAAAGACGTAGTCGGTTGAGACATGCACAAAGGGGATACCAAGGGTTGCCGCAGTACGGGCCATTACACCCGGCGCTGTTGCATTGATCAAATGGGCTGTTGCCTCATCTTCTTCGGCCCGGTCAACGGCTGTGTAGGCTGCTGCATTGATAATCGCCTTCGGGCGATACTCAAGGATCGCGTCGGCACAATCTTCCGGGCTTGACAAGTCTATGTCCGCGCGGCTAGGCGCGTGTGCCTGCGGTGACTGACGAACAAGCGCTTTGCCGAGCTGACCCGTCGCGCCAAAGATCAGAACGCCAGTCACACAGACCCCAATCTTTTCCCAACACCACCACGGGATAAAAGGGGGCGCCACCAGCTTTCATTGTCGAGAAACCAGCCCACTGTGCGGCTCAGACCCTGTTCCAGCGTGACAGAAGGACGCCAGCCTAGCTCTTTGCGGATACGGGACGGGTCAATTGCGTAACGCGCATCATGACCGGGTCGGTCCCGGACAAAAGTAATGAGATTGGCGTAGGGCTGCGGTCCGGGCCTCGCCCGATCCAGAAGCGCGCAGATCTGCTGCGCTAGTTCAAGGTTCGTCGCTTCGTTGTTTCCCCCAATGGCATAGCTGCGCCCAACGCTTCCTTTTGCGGCGACGGTCAGAAGCGCTTCGGCATGGTCCTCGACATACAGCCAGTCGCGTATGTTCGACCCGTCGCCATAGATCGGGACCGGTTCCCCGGCCAGTGCGCGCAGTATGATGACGGGGATCAGCTTTTCGGGAAAATGATATGGCCCGTAATTGTTGGAACAATTCGTCAGGAGGACAGGCAGGCCATATGTTTCATACCAGGCCCGCACAAGATGATCGCTGCCAGCTTTTGAGGCGCTATAGGGCGAGCGGGGATCATAGGGCGTGTCTTCGGTGAAATGCCCTGTGGCGCCGAGCGTTCCAAAGACTTCGTCTGTGGAAACGTGATGAAAACGGAAAGTGTCAGGGTGGCCCTGACTGACCCACCATTTTCGGGCGGCTTCCAGAAGTGTGTAGGTGCCAACCAGATTGGTTTGAATGAACTGATCGGGCGCATCGATGGAACGGTCGACATGGCTTTCAGCAGCCAGATTTAGAATCACATCTGGCGCGTGCTGGGCAATGGCATCGGCCATTGCAGACGGGTCACAGATATCGGCTTGGACAAAGCGATAGCCGGGCAGGTGCGAAACCGGCGCAACGTTGGTCAGACTGGCGGCATAAGTTAGTTTGTCGACGTTCAGGACATCGTGCCCCTCGTCGACCGCCTTTCGTACGACGGCCGACCCTATAAAGCCGGCTCCGCCGGTGACGAGCAGCCGCATCAGAACAGCTCCGGTTCAAAAGGTGAGGAGAAATCGGAAAATGCCACTGCCGAACCGTCTTTTTCGGAAACGATGGGTGCACCGGCGAGCGGCCAGTCGATCCCACAGCTATCCCATGCAATGACTCCGTCTGCCGCTGGCACGTAAGGGTGGGTGCATTTGTAGAAAACTTCCGTTTCGTCTTCGAGTGTCAGAAAGCCGTGTAAAAAACCGGCTGGAATCCAAATCTGTTTCCTGTTTTCAAACGACAGTTCTGTGGCCGTCCATGCGCCGTAAGTTTTGCTGTTCTTACGAATATCGACGGCCACATCCCAAATCCGCCCGCGCCCGCACCGAACCAGTTTGCCCTGGGCATAGGGCGGTGCCTGATAATGCAAACCTCGCAACGTGTTTAGGTGACTCGAGAATGAATGATTATCTTGGGAAAAATCCCGTGGCAAACCAGCTTGGACAAAGCGTTCCTGGTTCCAAGTCTCACTGAAATAACCGCGATCATCGCCGAACCTGGGCGGTGTGATGCAGATGACTCCGTCCAATTCGGTCTTTTCGATCAACAGATCCATCTGCTCAACAATACCTTACCTTAACAAACACCCGAACCCGCCGTCAGACTTGCTTGAAACGTTTTCTATTTCAAGCTTCGAAATCTGCCCGGTGCGGTGACATAACGTTACAATCCGTGCTTCCGGTCCAGACCTGCCGCATGGGGCTTATGCTTGCAGCAGAAGCTTTAATTGTCATCTGCGAACAGACGTCTATTAACGGTCTTTGGAAAAAGCTTCATGGCCTGCTCCAGACCTGTCTAATTTCAGCTATGCAACTTGGTGTGCTTCAATGAACGATTTTTCTTCGCAAACAGCCTGTTTGGACTCACTTTGTTTTAAGCTCACGGATAGATCCGCTGTGATTGGCATAGTTGGGTTGGGATATGTCGGCCAGCCTCTGATGTTGCGCTATTCTGAGATTGGATATCGTGTTTTGGGGTTCGACCTGGATCAGCAACGGGTTGATCAGTTGAACGGCGGCTATAGTTCGATTGAGCATATAGAAAATAGCCGCATTGAGGCGGCTGGGCAGAACGGGTTCGAAGCCACAACCGATTTTTCTCGTATCGCCGAGGCGGATGGGATCATGCTGTGTGTCCCGACACCTTTGAGCAAATACCGGGAACCGGATCTGAGTTTTGTTACCAACACATGTGACCAGATCGCCCCCTATCTGCGCGAAGGACAAGTAATTGCCCTGGAAAGCACCACATACCCGGGGACGACCAAAGAGGAAATTCTGCCCCGGCTTGAAATGAACGGTCTCAGGGTTGGTGAAAATGTGTTTGCGGTCTATTCGCCAGAGCGGGAAGACCCCGCCAATTCTAAGTTCACGACCAACACTATTCCCAAGGTTGTCGGGGGTCATACAGAAGCGTGCCTGAAAGCTGGTCTGGCACTTTATGATCAGGCTATTGATACACTGGTACCTGTCAGTTCCACCGAAACAGCAGAGATGACCAAACTTCTGGAAAACATTCACCGGGCGGTCAATATCGGTCTTGTGAACGAGATGAAGATTGTCGCCGACCGGATGGGGATCGACATTTTCGAAGTTATCGACGCGGCAGCAACCAAGCCGTTTGGCTTTACTCCCTATTATCCGGGGCCTGGCCTTGGGGGGCACTGCATTCCGATCGACCCCTTCTACCTGACATGGAAAGCCCGGGAGTATAACATCAACACCCGTTTCATCGAGCTGGCGGGTGAGGTCAATGCAGCGATGCCTGACTATGTTTTCGGCAAACTTGTAGGGGCTTTGAACGAATGTTGCAAACCAGTGCGTGGCAGCAAGATCATGGTGTTGGGTATCGCCTACAAGAAGAATGTTGATGACATGCGCGAAAGCCCATCGGTCGTTCTTATGGAAATGGTGAGGGACAATGGCGGTGTGCTGAGCTACTCGGATCCGCATGTTCCGGAATTCCCAAGAATGCGCAATCACGCGTTTGATTTGTCTTCAGAAGAATTGACCGCAGGGATTCTGTCCGAGCAGGACGCCGTTATTCTGGCGACAAACCACGATGTGTTTGATTACGACATGATCCTCCGCCATGCGAAACTTATTATTGATACACGCGGTGTCTATCGGGCCTCAAATGAACATGTTGTGCGCGCTTAGCCTCGTTCTTTTGTTTTCAGGGCGGGCTCGGTCCCATCTTTCTTAGTGTTTCCCAAGGGCTGATAATCAGTACGAGCTCTTGTGATCGACCACATATTAATTGACTTCAATCATAATTTTTAAAACAGGGCGGTTTCAATCTTGGTCGTATTGATAGTGTTCGCCAAAATCAATTCTGCAGTGCTCTCCCCATTACTTCATCCAAGAGAAAGCAAAATCATGAGGTGCGTAACCAGATTGTTGAGGGTTTGGTAACGAAAGACCGCGGCAATGTTTGCCAGAAGACAAAGGCTCGAGAACCTTCGGTTTTTCACCCCAACAGATCTGCTGCCGGGTTCTCGGCGATGTCCACATCGTCGTAGTATTTCTGTGCTTGGACCATGGAGCGGTGCAGGGACAGGCGCATTGCGGCCTGGATCGGAGCACCATCGAGGGCGGCCTGAGTCAGGAAGCCCGAACGCAATCCATGGGGCGAGGCAAAATCCTCCGGCAATCCCGCCAGCTTCAGCCGGTGCTTGACAATCTGATAAATCGCATCTGGGGACAGGCGGCGGGTCAGCACCCGATCGGCTTTGGAAATGGGGCGAAACAGAGGGCCGTCTCTTATCTGTGCAACCTCGATCCAATGCACCAGTGCCTGTGCCGCGCGACCCTTCAGGACAAGACGGGGAGTCTCGCCTTTGATCGTGGTCTTGGTCTCCAACAGCGACAACCAGACCAGCCCTTTGTCGTCGAATTCCTTGCATGACACATCCTCGCGCATCAGCCCGGTGATCTCGGACCGGCGCCGACCACCGCTGGCCCAGCCCAGCATCAGGATTGCGCGGTCGCGGCAGTCCTGGCGGCGCCCGCGGCAGGTCGTCAGCAGTTGTTCGAGGATATCGCGGGTAATTGGGTGCTGGGATTTCGGGGCAGGAGGGCGGGCCGCCGCTCGGCGGGCTTTGGAGCGAGCCTGTTTGACTTGCGGAGTGCCAAACGGGCTGGTCAGGTTCTTCATCCGATGGAAGGCCAGCCAGGAGGCAATGCGCCGGTCCAGCGTGGACGGGGCAGGGCAGGTAAGCGACTTGCGCAGGCCTTGCGCAATTAGCGCTTCCGCGGTTTCGCGCGCCACATCCGTTCCTGGTGCTTCATTCAGATCGCGCGCGTGATCAAGAATGAAGGCCAGCGCAGTGGCCTCGGCCTCAGGCCAGTCCAATGCAGTGCTGAATCGGGCGGCTTTCCAGGCCGTCACATAAAGCAAATCCCTCTCATAAGCCCTGAGCGTATTGACCGGCGTGCCGCGGATATAGAGATCACTCAGCCCCTCCTGATCGGCCTGCGAGAGAGCCGGGTAGGGGACGGGAAGGTATGGGGCAGGGGGCTTCATGGCAGCCATTCTGCGCGCGTTTCCCAGTGAAATCAATCAAACATGATAAGCGATACTTATCAAAAGTGATGGAGAGATCCTCAAAGTCAAGTATCTAACGCGCAAAAACAAGTTAAGCTGCACAGTACGAGCATTACGAGGTTGAATCCAAAGATGAAGTAAGATTCTGTCGCAATCTTTTGCCCCAACTGTCTGGTCCATTGTGACTCTAATGGAGGCGTACCAAAAACGAACAGGTGCGGATCGTAACGATCTCTTTCAAAGGCGGACATTTTCCAAAAAGGTGATCTTGCCGCAGTGTTCTTCTATCTGCGCTATTCAGTATCTTAGCGGGACTTGGAAGAAATCCTGGCCGAGCGTGGTGTTAAGGTAGATCACGCAACGCTGAACCGTTGGATCGTCTAGTACGCGCATTGATTGTCGACCAAGCACGTCGCCAGAAGCGAGTTTTCGACCCACATTCAAATCCCACAGTGCTCTGGGCTACCGACCACCAACCCCGGAAGTCTTCGTCCCGATGGACCAAAGGCCAACCATGCACTAACTTTCAATTTGGACCACTCAAGTGGGGCTGCTCAGCCCATGACGGGTATAAAATGGTCACGGTCAAAAAGCGCGACACGGAGACTGGCGAGGAAAGGACGATCGAAACCAAACGTCGCGCCTGGAAGGCCAGTGACATTGACTGCGCGCCACGCGAGAGGTGTCAGTTGAGACCGGGGTCACCGGTGTCATCGTGGAGGCCAAAGAGGCGCTTGTGAACTCCGACGATCCCCGCAGCAAGTCTTGCTATGTTGACATCAAGATCGACGGCAAGGATGAGCCGCAGCAGCTTTGGGGCACCGCCCTGCAGGATCTGGCAGGCGACAATCCGATCTCAGCCAAAACACCCTTGGCCGGTTCTCAGTTTGAAACCGCCGAAGGGGAGATTACGCAGGGATCCAGCGGCGGTGTCCCGTTAGGCGTGACTCGCGAACAGCCCCAATATATTTGAAGCCTAGCCGGCTCATATTTCGGGCTGGCGTTGTATTATATTCATGACAACTGCCGTAAAATGCCTCGATTCCATTGGCAATGCGCGCCCGCATTAAATCCGAAAGCAGCGAATAATAGAGACGACGGCCGCGAAACTCCGGCAAAATCACTGTCTGAAAAAGGATTTCGGCGTCCTCGGGCACATCATAGAAGAAATGTTCGGATTGTGTGTGATCCAGCCACCACATCAGACATGCCGGCTGTCCGTCCAGTTCGCCGAGCCAGCATCTGCGGCTTTGTCCGAACCAAGATTTTTGTCCCCATTCCAACCCCTCGGCCGGATCTTCGAGACGGACGCGTAAATGGTCTGGCATATCATCCCATCGGGTGATCTCACGGCAGTCGAGAACGGGCAAGTTGCTGGTGTCAAACTGCATTACATCGCGCGCATCGATGCGGAAAATGAGGAATTTCCGGCGCAGAAGGACATCGGCAACTGTCATCCAGAGCTGGCGAAAAAAGGTTCCCAACCCCCGCCGATAGGCACCGCGCAACAGGATGACCTTTTTCATCTGCATCATATTGCGCATTACTCAAGTTCTCCCAATCAGATGTGTGATCAAGTCGCGGGCCCTGAGGGCAGGGTGTTCAGTCGTTGAAAGCCATCATGCAGCGCTAGATTGTGCTCTCTGGCCTGAAAACGGGTCTGCCCCCGGTTGGCGCGAATATTCGTGAATTTGGAGTTTCGGGTCAGTCTTGTCAAATGTTTCCATGTACTTGGATCATGTTGCAGCAGGTGCTTTATCTGATTTTCACACAATCGCTGTGGCTATGGTGTTGATCGGAGCGCGACGATGAATGATGAGACCCTGGAAACAATTGAGGCCATATTGGCAAACCATTCAGAGGGCATGCGGGTCTATCTTCGTTCCAATTGGACTTATGATCCGGATGCTTTTCTCAGGCTCTATCTAGGTCATGGGTATTGCTATCAACCGGTTGATGGCTTCCCGAGCAAAGTCGATATGCTGTATCAAGCTGATACTGCGGGATGAACTGGTCAGCCGGGATTGTGATGGTGTTTAAAATAACTTTTATTATCAATATATTAAGTCAGTACATGGGCAACTTTATTTGTTGGAGTTGATCCCTTGAAAAAATCAGGAAATCTTGTGGATTCAAATCGCACCAGTCGATCACAGTTCCCTGCTCTTACGAGCATATAGTTTCGCGCAGGCAGCAGTGTTTATGTCTGGTTGCGGCTTGAAAGAAACCTGTGCGGGACCGGGTAATCGCGCTCTTGACGGTAACAGGGTATGAATCGTTAACTGGATTAGTATGGGTTTGTGTTAATTTGATATGGCTTAACGAGTGTTTTGGGCGAATATGTTTTTTATGCACAACAGGACCAGCGGGTTATGAAGACCTATATCCGGCAGGGCGGCGGCGGTCTGTTATTGGCGTCCTTCCTCTATCTGGGTTTGCCGAATGTGCTGTTTGCTGTTGGATGGTTAAAACCGCCCTATGCGCTTGGTTACACAATCGTCTGCCTTATCGGATTAGTGTTTCTGGTCGCCGGTACCCGCAGGAATTTTACACCTACTTCAGAGCTTGGCCGAACCCTGGGATATATCGTTCCTGTCTGCTGTGTGCTTGTGATCTGGATCGGATTTTCGGGAATTGGCGGCATCGGCTTCCAGAATACGGACTGGAACGCTCATAATAGTCTTTTCAAACATCTGATCGAAGAGGACTGGCCGCTTGTGCTGGGGGCGGATGACCCAAACCATGAACCTTTCTTCTATGTCTACTACGTAGCTTTTTATCTTCCGGCAGCTCTGGTGGGGAAAATATTTGGTTGGGGGGCAGCAAACCTCGTCCTTTTCTTGTGGAGCACTACCGGGGTCGTGATTGCAATATCCTGGTTTTTGAAGGTTCTCGATCTTCCCCTGACACCTTTCAGGTCGTTGTTGGCTGTACTTGTTTTTATCGCGTTTGGCGGGCTGGATATTATCGGCTGGTATCTGAGGCATGAAAATTTGCCCAACATGGGGGAACATCTTGAATGGTGGGCCAAGCATTTTCAGTATTCCGCCAATACCACATTACTTGTCTGGGTGCCGCAGCACACCATTGCCGCCTGGATTCTCACCGGCGTGACGATGTTCCATTCGATTTTCAGAATTCCGCCGCGCAGTTTCGGGCTGTTCGTGGCATTTAGCCTGCTCTGGACCCCGTTCGCAATTATCGGTGTGCTTCCATTCGTGGTGCTGGCCATCGTTTTATGGATTCGGGAAAATGGGGTCCGGGATGTTTTCTCGACTTCAAATTTCGTTCTGGCTCCCATCGTCGGGCTAACAAGTGCCCTGTTTCTTGCGTCAAACACATTCAGCTTTCCGGTTTCTTTCGGATGGTCGGGCAGGCCGGATTTCTGGCTCTTTTATCTGGTGTTCATGGGTCTTGAGGTGGCGGTGTTTTTCGTACCGCTCTATTGGTTGATGAAGGACCGAGGAACCTCCTACGTCTATACCCCCTGGCTGTGGACGTCGCTGGCCGTGCTGATTGTGCTGCCGTTCTTTCGGATGGGGTTTGCCAATGATTTTGTAATGCGAGGGTCGATCCCCGCACTATTCGTCCTGATTATCTTTATCGCCTACGGGCTGCTTGGCACATCTTTCAAGGCTCATCCCATCATGAAACCGGTATTGCTGGCCGTGGTTTGCGTGGGGGCGCTGACCGGCGGTTCAGAACTGGTACGTTCGGTCAAAAACTATACGTTTCCGCCCCCGGACAGCCAATCAGTGCAGAGCTTTCTTGAATTGCAGGTCAACCATGTTGCACAGCGCAAAGGGGATCCAGATTCTTTCTTCTTTCGGCAGGTTTCAAGAAACTGACTACGCAGCATCAGTGTGTGCCACTTCCAGTTGGCGCCGGATTTCCACAGCCGCGCGCCTGCCTTCCCGGATGGCATAGTTGGTGCCGCGGTCCTCGGGGTATACTTGCGCCATAGACGCAAGATACGTATGGGGCATTGGCGTCTCAAAGGCCGGGGTCAGTGACGAATAATGCCGGACCACAATTGGTTGCGCGTATTCGGCCGTCCACACATGCCGCTGTGTTACCCATTTTTCATCAAAGTCGGGGAACATGCGCTGAAGATGCGGGAGCGCGAATTCAAAGGCTTCATCCGCGCTCATCGAGTATAAAGGGTCGTCCACCGGCAGGTATTTCGACAGGTAAATGATATGCCGGCCACCATAGGATTCTGTTGGCTCAAAATTCGTATGTTCAATGATTCCGACGAACGGAAAGGACGCGTCGTTGACGTTCGTCCAATAAAGGCCTGACAGGCTGCGGGTCATTTCGAGGATCAGGCAGACATTCCCCAGATATTTTATTTTGTTGAGCTTTTCTTGGTAGGAAACCGGTGTCTCATCTTTCAGCAACTGGCCCGCGATCGGCAGGGGCACCGTCAGCAACGCCGTTTTCGCCGAAACCGGTCCATCTGCTGTTTCCAGAACCACACCCTGTGCGTCGCGCTTGATGCGGGCGACGTCGACGCCCGCAGCGACTGTTCCGCCATGCCGTTGTATATAGGCCGCGACCTCACGGGCAAGTTTGGCAAACCCACCGCGAAAATAGGCCAGTTGTTCGGAGCCGCCAGCGCCACGACTGCTTCCGCGCAGAGCCAGTTTGTTCCAGAACCAGACAGCTGAGATTTCATCGGCATATTTTCCGAATTTACCAATCAGAAGGGGTTCCCAGATGACCTCAAAGACATTTTTGCCGAACAGGCGCGTCAGCCACTCCTTTGCAGTCAGGTCTTCGAGGGCGTGCCAGTTCTTGATCCGTCTCACAAAAAGCGTGGCAAAGCCGGTGCGGATTCTGTCGTGAACCGGAATCGCGCCAAACCGCAACAGATCCCCTGGTGTCGATAGCCGGAACCGCTTACCAGCGTAATACATACCGGTATTCGACTCTCTGAGAATAATCTGATCTTCAACGCCGACCTGTTTTGCCAGCGCGTTGACATGCGTATCGCTGGTAAACCAGTGATGGTAGAACCGCTCAAGCTCGTAGCCGCCGACATCGAAGCCCGCAGCCAGCCCGCCCAGTTCGGTCTCTTTCTCAAGAATAATGACGGAATGTCCCGCCCGGGCCAGTTCGGCTGCCGCGGCCAGCCCTGTGAAGCCTCCACCGATAATAGCGCAATCAAACGTCTTTGATTTTGTCATGAGGCTTCCTTTGTGAACCCGTTGGCTGAAACGTAATGCGAGAATTCAGGGTGTATTGTACGGCTACAACAACCACGACCGAGGCGGCCTTGGCCATGACTGGGTCCACACTCAGGGCATCAACCAGAACAATCAGGACCGTCATGGAACAAAGATATCCGATACCGGCAAAAGCCATAAACGCGGCTAGTCGGCGTATGGGGGCGTCAAGAACGCGGAACGTGATGACGCGATTCAGGGCGAAGCTCAGCAATGTGCCAGACGCGTATCCGGCAACATTTGCGGCATGGTGCCAGACGCCGGTCGTCACGAGAAACGCGTAAAGGACGAAATCCAAGGCGGCCCCGCCACCGCCGCATAAGACGTAGAGGACAAATTGGCGGAGCTTCGGTGGCAACATTTCCCAGCTTTTCAAAGCGAAACCTCTTCTGGGATGGTACTCTGCTGCCGGTCACGGAACTGCTGAGGCCCCAGAACCTCTAGGACCAGAAAGAGCGGGCGTTGCTTCGCCTCCCCATAGATGCGGCCTATGTACTCGCCCATGATTCCGAGAAAAATGAACTGCAGGCCCCCTATCATGAGGGATGAAATGAACAGAAGGGTCCAGCCGGGAACCCAGCTGTCGGTCATAAGCCGCGCCGTAACCGCGTAGATTATGCCGACGAGAGCCAGCAGCGACAGTATCAGCCCGACAAAAGAGATAAGCCGGAGCGGGATGACTGAAAACGAAACGATCCCGTCCAGAGCAAGCGCGATCATTTTCCGCAGCGGATATTTGGACGTGCCTGCAAATCGCTTTGATCGTTCATAGGGGAGGGCGGTTTGGTGAAAGCCGACCCATGTGGTCATGGCTCGTAGTAATCGGTGCCGTTCACGCATTTGCCTGAGCGCACCAACTGCGCGGCGGTCGATCAATCTGAAGTCGCCAGCATCAAGTGGCAGCGGGACTTCGGACAACGTGTTGATGAGGCGATAGAAGGCGCGGGCGGTCCAGAGCTTGAAGGAGGACTCTCCCTCCCTGGAGGTACGGACGCCGTAAACGACATCATATCCTTCTTTCCACTTCTCGACCATTTGGGGGATCATTTCCGGAGGGTCCTGCAGGTCAGCATCGA
The DNA here is from genome assembly GCF_900172215.1 of Ruegeria meonggei. Classification (GTDB taxonomy): domain Bacteria; phylum Pseudomonadota; class Alphaproteobacteria; order Rhodobacterales; family Rhodobacteraceae; genus Ruegeria; species Ruegeria meonggei. The sequence goes on along the minus strand of NZ_FWFP01000017.1, from coordinate 6,000 downwards.
TCAGGACGACGGCATCCCCACCTGCATAATCGAGACCCGCAGTCGCTGCGACCTGATGGCCGAAATTTCGGGACAACCGGATGACGCCGATATTTTCGGATTGCTCCTGAATGTCGCGCAGGTACAGCGCGGTCTGATCTGAGCTTCCGTCGTCTACATAGATAATCTCGAAATCAAGGCCGGCATCGCTAAGGACGGCTGCAAGGCGCTTGTGCGTGTGGAGAATAACTTCTTCTTCGTTGAAGCATGGAACAACAACCGAAATGACCGGAGATTTCGGACGGCCTGGGTTCAGTGCACCCCGGCGATCATTCAGGCCCGAAATGGCCGTATCCATCATCTCTTAACCCTTATGAACAAAAGAACTGGTCAAAAGCTTAGGCGCTTAACCCTGATATTTCCACGTTGTTTGCTGCACAGCAGGGTGTATGGAAGGGTCTGCTTGTGTTCAATCTCGATATTTTGAGGTCAGTGTTTCCAATTTGGCGCTATCTGGTGCGGGTTGTGGCAGACTCGGCTTTGGGAGCGTCGCTCTTTCCGGTACATTTGCCAGAGTGGTCATTTGATAGCAGCGGGAGGTTTCAGAGTTTTAGTACGCCTGGGATGGAAGTTCGAGCGTCTGAACGCGCAGCGCTGCAATTCGTGCCACTGATGCGTGGCGTGGGGTTTGCAGAAATTCTGTTAATTTTGACCCAGGCTGTTTGTTTTTTTAGGAACCGTTATGAACAGATTTCCACAGACGGCGTTTGTGTTTTTAGGGTGGTTGGCAGGTTACATAATTCTGGTTCACTTCGTTCCGCGGGCAATACCGACCGAGAGTGCAACCGCAATTGTTAGTGCGGCTGCTGCGCAGGGATATAACGCGCCCGTGGCATACTGGGTCGCGCTGATCTGGTCGGTGATTATTCTCGTGGTGTCTGCAGTGTGGGCCCGCAAGACGCAGGCGGTACCTGATCCGTATGTGCCTCTTGCGCGCGGGCGACTGATCCCGATCGAATTGCTCATCGTTTTCGGGATATTTGTACTTGCCTATTTCCCGGCGTTTCTGGCGCGTTACGGGCCCTTTAACGAGGACGAAGGCTTTATCATGGTGTTGTTCCGGATGGCCTGCGGTCAGGTTCCGTTCCGGGATTTCGAATTCCTGTATGGGCCTCTCATGCTGTATCCGATGTGGGGCTGGACGAAAGTATTCGGTGTATCCATGGAATCCTATTTTGGTTTCATGGCCCTTCAGGAAGGGTTGCAATTCGCGTTGCTGATGGCGGTATTGCAGTTGACGGTAAAGGACAGATGGTGGCGATATTGCATTTTTCTGCTGCTCCTGCCGTTTCTCATCAATACTCTGCTTGGCCCGAACTGGAGCGCCTTGCGGCGTCTGGTGCCAGTGTTCGCGCTTTTGTTGGTGGCGTACCGCCCATTTGACATGCGCGCAAACCTGGCCGTTGCGGTCATGGCCGGTTTGCATCTGGCTTATTCGCATGAATATGCGGCGGCCACTTTGCTGGGCATCGGCACCATCTACGGGATGCTTCTGTTCGGACAGCATCGGCGCGAGGCATTACGGTCCGGGCTTGTAATCGCGATCAGCGCTGTTTTGATCTGGGTTTTGTCGATCAGTTTCATGCTTGGCGAAAACTGGCGGTTCTATCTTGATACAGCAAGGCAGGTCACAGGTGTCATGTCGCAGGGCCATGCCGCCTTCGAATTCTACTGGACTGTCAATTCAGTCGCACAGATCGCCCTTCTGGCTATGGTCTGCATGCTTGTAGGGACAACTATCGTGCAGGTTCGGGGCGAGATGCGGGCCGGCGATCTGTATCTGGCCGGTGGGCTTGTCTATGCGCTGGTTATTCTGAAAAGTGGTTTGGCGCGAGCGGATCACTGGCATTTTTCAGCACCCTTTCTGGTTCTGTATTTCGCGTTCCTGCTGAACCTCCCGACGCTGGCGACCCGTATGAGCGCGACCATGCGGCGCGGCGCTGTTGTGCTGATCGGGATTACCTCATTCACATATCTCATTGGCATATACCCAACGGCGCATCACTATATGCAAGCGTATCTCAGGGGAGCCCAAGACGTTTTGACCGGAGTGCCCACTGCCGATATCGATCCGAGCAATTTCCGGGCTCAGAGCGTTCAGTTCGAACGTACGACGGCCGACCCCGATATCGTTGCACTTGGAGGTTTCCTGGCGGCTCCGACGCAGGCACCCATGCCCGTCTTGTTTCATGGTAAAACCTGGTTCCTGTCGAGCCACGCGGGCATTTGCCGGCAGGACTATAAACATGATGACATCATGTATTCCGAAATTGAACGCCCGGAACGTGATTTTCTCGAGCAAAATCCTGATGCGCTCGTGGTGATGTTCAGAAGCGACTATGAACGCATCTATGGTTTTATTGACCCCGACAGTTCCGTCAGGGACTGGCCCTGGCGGCGGGTGGAAAAGCTGGCGCGTTGGACGACGACAGTTCACCGTCAGCAGCGTATTATCGAAGGCAAGCTTCTGAACCGGGCAAGAGACAATGTAACGGGCCGTTATATTCGCGACCATTATCAGGTTCTGACTGAGTTTGGTGTATATATGGTGCTTGCTCCTGCCGTGTCCGGGAATTCGGCTTTGTATGGGAATTGACACGCCGGTGGGGGATGCGGACGTATCTACATCTATTGCCAGTTGGTGGGTAAATCATCCGGCATCGCGCATAACGCCAGCAAGCTGCCGGGCGCGCTCTGTGTTTGACAAACCCGTCCGTCGGCCTCGGCAATTCCGATGAACCGGTCAAGCCCGTTAGGGACACGTGTTTCGGACAGATAATGGGTGAACAGTAGCCAGACGGGTTCCTGTCCCGCAAGGGCAGTGGCCGTTTGTTTGAAATACTCTTCGCTTGTCAGGCGATTTTGACTCTCGCGAGCAGCAAGCATCCATGACGACGTGGTGCTTTCATGAGGAAGGAGCCCGATCACCTTTGCATTTGGGTTCAGAATAAGATCCGAGCGCAGAGTGCGTACACTTGGTTGTGCGCCATAATAAATCCAAAGCGGTGCGGGAAATTCGTCGATGCGGGCAAGGTGTTCGGATACCTCGGCGTTTTTGAGGTCGCCGGATCGCAGGACCGCCGCGCCGCATATCGCAAGCATGATCACACTCAGCACAACCGGAACGAAGGCTTGCGCATTTAGCCGTGCCAGGATGAATTCGACAACCCTGACCACCCCAAGGGCAAAACATGGAACGACAAATGGGGTAAGAAACAGGAAATGCCGGACCGAAGCGATTGGTAAGATATGGGCGGTATTGGCGACCAGGATTGTGAGAATACCTGCGCTCAATCCGCCGGCCAGAAATTTGGATCGTCCCCAGAGGGTCAGAAACCCAATCAGGCTGATGAGCAGGCAAATCAAATGAATGATGGTTATATACTGGAGGAGACCAAGCGAAAAAATCAGCTCGTTAAGATAGGCGGGCGCAACCATCAGATAGAAAACCCTGAGGATGTTTTTTCCCGCATACAGGTTGTGGTCGGAGAAGGGGGACGCAATGGTCAGAAAGACGGCGTCATATCTGTTGGCATAGGCCATCTGATCAAGGACCGTGATGGGTCGCGTGAAATACAGAAAAAACAATAGGCAGCATATTACAGCCATCAACCCCAGGACTGTCAGCCGCAGAAGGTCCCGTCTTGCCTGTGGGCTGGTCCATTCCTGCCTCGGATAGCGCGAGAGGGTCGCAACCAGCATACCGCCGCCGGTGGCCGCCACGATAAACGGGGCCGTAAAGGCAAAGATACTAGTGAGCAGCGTAACGCCCAGAAAGGCCGCGACCCGGCGTCCATCCGGATTTTTCAGATAGGCTTGCCCGACCCACATGAGAAGACACGAGACCAGAAAGGCATTGACGTAGTTTTTGGGATTGGTCGTGAACAGCAGAGCCTCGTTTGGGGCGGCGATAAGGGTCAGGGCCAGGGTAGCCTCCCATATCGAAAATGACTGGCGGAGCATGTGGTATAAAATGAAGTATCCCAAACATGCAGCTAGCGCTGCCCAGATGCGGATGGCATGAATCCGGGTAAGCCCTTCATTCCCGAAAACGTTTGAGACCAGATCAAGTAACGCCACCGATCCCAGTGCTGTTGCTTGTTCAAAAAGGGGCAGTGGTTGAAAATAGCTGTGTAGGGATTCCAATGGAAAATTGGCCATCAGCATCGCCTGATCGAATCCGGGATCCCGACCATCAACGATGGCGATAATCCGGCTGATGATAATCAGCGCAAAGACGACGATGGGGAGATATCGTTCATAACGGGATATGTGTAAAGAAGACATGGCAGTAGTTTATACCAGATTGCAGTGAGAAGCCGCCTAAACGCAAAGACCGATTGCGGTTAGTGGGCGCGGGCTGGTCAAAGATATTCGTTCAGCGCGTTTGTTAGATGTTTGAGGGCAGCATGATCACTGTCGCACCAATTTGGCCGACAAATGTGTGTCTGGAGCGGATCTGAGAAACGGCAAGAGTTCGGATGTTTCCAGCGCTTTGTCTGAGAGCTTTTCGAAGATATTAAATCCATTTTACGCTCCCACATTCGGAGTATTGGCAACGATCTGATTATCGGCGTGTCACGATAATGGCGTAGGACGAATAAAAAGACCAACTTCTGCGGGCACAAAGACGCGAGAGCCAGTTGTCGAGCTGCCGTAAGCCAAAAAGTTTATCGTAATAGTGATGGCCATAGTATTCGTAGACTTCGACATCGGAAAACCCGATATCGGCCAGGGCGTTGCGCATATAACGCGTTGAACCGCGGCACAAGGAATAATAGGCGGGAAATTTGCCGGTGTTCTGCTTATCGAAACGCTGCGGTTGCAGCAGTTGAACTGCCTTGCGAGTTAGCCCTTCGGGCAGCATCCAATTGATCAGAAACGGAGAGGCAAAAAGTGTCGGGACTAAATGAATGGCCACGCCCCCTTCATTCAGAAGCTGGTGCATGTTTTTGTGAAACTGTTTTCCATCCGGCATGTGCTCGCCACAGAATTTCGACATGATCAGGTCGAATGTCTGGGTCACATGGGCAATATCTCCGCAGGCATCGATCTGGAGCGTGTCAAACTCATCGGAAACATGATCCAACTCTTCCGCACTAATGTCGCTGATGGTAAACGACGTTATGTGGCTGGGTAAGGGTCGGTCACTGGTCGAGCGACTGGTCGTTCCCCCAATCTCCATGATGCGGCGGGTTTTTTCATCCTGAATGGATGCCCAAACCGCTTCCAGATAATCCTGCCTGCAATTCAGGTGCCAGCGCATTTCCGATTGTATCACTCGTACCTCCGCAACCAAGCGAGATGCCGGCGTCATCAGTAACAGTTGATGGCCAGGCAATTAAGGGAATCACCGGCCCATTGGGAGCAATGCGCACGGGTTAGAGAATTTCAAACCGCTAAAACTGTTTGATTGGCCTTTCAGATGACAACACAACACATGGAATTTATCGTCTGAGGTGAAGGCGTTTTGCAATGTGTTTGTTCGGAAAAGCTATGGGCGGAATACGAAAGCCGCACCCCGCCCATAAATTCATGATCAATTTTTGAAATATTCAGCGACTTATTCCGTCAGCCAAACAAATCCTCATGGAAAAACGTCTGGCTACCGAAGTCTTCTGCATCGTTGTCGTTTGCAAAACGGCTGTCCCCTTCATCCCGGGTGGAGCGCCAGTTGCTTTCGAACGACCAGTGCTTTTTGCGACCGCTGTTGAAACCGAAATCGAAATCGGTATCGCTCGACGCAGAATTGTCATCGGTGTCACTTGCAGCGAAATCGAACTGCTCAGTGTCATGAGACGTGTCCTTGCGATTGGATCTTTCCGATAACCAGTCGCTATCGGACAGTCTTACAAACTGCGCGAGGAAGCCGCCAACCGACCATGAGGGCAGGGTTGCAAACCCAGAATCGGCGTCCTGGTTTTTGTCACCCGCATCGGAACCCGTATCGGTATCGGCGGG
>NZ_FWFP01000012.1 GCF_900172215.1 Ruegeria meonggei | reverse complement strand
CGTTATTGCCGCCGCCGCCGTTATTGCCGCCGCCGCCGTTATTGCCGCCGCCGCCGTTATTGCCGCCGCCGCCGTTATTGCCGCCGCCGCCGTTATTGCCGCCGCCGCCGTTATTGCCGCCGCCGCCGTTATTGCCGCCGCCGCCGTTATTGCCGCCGCCGCCGTTATTGCCGCCGCCGCCGTTATTGCCGCCGCCGCCGTTATTGCCGCCGCCGCCATTATTGCCGCCGCCGCCATTATTACCGCCACCGCCGTTATTGCCGCCGCCGCCGTTGTTGCCACTGCTGCCACTCAGGCCGCCGTCGTTGGAATCACCGTCGCGGTCATTGGTCGCCGTCGTTGCAGTTGGAAGGTCGGTCAGAACGGCCGCGAAAGCAGGGCAGCTGTCGAGCGTCCGGGCCAGAATGTCATCGAAATCAGCGCGGCGTTGAATGTAACGCAACATGCGTGTGTCAACGACTGTGCAATCACACAGGGTTTCAGTTGAAACAGATTGCTTGGCTGTTTTGATGTTACATCTTTCCGCATGAGCCGCGCTGGCGGAGATCAGGGGAAAGGTTGCAGATAAAAATACTATAGATAATAAACGGGATTTCACGCGCATGGCGCCACTCCTTCAATACTCGTTACTAACACTTGCACAAACTTGTCGTGCCACACGTTTTAGGTACTATAATTGTGCCACACTTCAACCATAATTACACCTGCTTTGCGTCACATTTTCAAGAGGCGTTCACCCAAAATTAATATTTGGAATATCCTTTGGCGAAAGAAAACGGATAAAAAACAAAGAGAAAGCCCGCCAAAATGGCGGGCCCCAAGAACTCCGAAACACTCAATCCGGAAGCAAATATGTCACGAATGCGTCATTGTTTCCAAAGTGTGAACTATATCACTGTCAGAACTAAGCAGATTTCGCCATACGTTTACGTTCGTGAGGATCAAGAAAGCGTTTGCGTAGACGAACCGCGTTCGGAGTGACCTCGACCAGCTCATCATCGTCAATATAGGCAATCGCCTCTTCCAACGAGAACTGGATATGGGGTGTCAGCCGAACTGCATCATCGGATCCGCTGGCCCGAACGTTGGTAAGTTTTTTACCTTTCAGAGGGTTAACCTCAAGATCGTTGTCACGAGAATGCTCTCCGATCACCATGCCTTGATAGACGTCTGTTTGAGGTGAAACAAACATGCGGCCACGCTCTTCCAGGTTCCATAGCGCATAGGCGACAGCCTGACCGTTTTCCATCGAAATCAGAACCCCGGCGCGACGTCCGGGGATCGGTCCTTTGTGCGCCGCCCAGCCGTGGAACACGCGGTTCAGGACACCGGTTCCGCGTGTGTCTGTCAGGAATTCGCCGTGATAACCGATCAACCCACGCGAGGGGACATGGGCGATGATCCGGGTCTTGCCGACCCCGGCGGGGCGCATCTCAGCCAGTTCGCCCTTGCGTGCACCCGTGATCTTTTCGATGACCGAGCCTGAGTATTCGTCATCCACATCGATGGTGACTTCTTCAATCGGTTCAAGGCGTTGTCCGTCTTCTTCGCGGAACAGAACCTGTGGGCGCGAGATGCTGAGTTCGAACCCTTCGCGGCGCATGTTTTCGATCAGAACACCCATCTGCAGTTCACCACGACCGGCAACCTCAAAGGCTTCGCCGCCGGGGGTGTCAGTGATGCGAATGGCGACGTTAGATTCAGCCTCTTTCATCAGGCGGTCGCGAATGACACGGGACTGTACCTTTTTGCCGTCACGCCCGGCCAGTGGCGAATCATTGATGCCGAATGTCACCGTGATGGTTGGCGGATCGATGGGTTGCGCGGGCAAGCCCTCTTCGACCTGGGGTGACACCAGTGAGTCGGCCACAGTGGCCTTGCTCATACCGGCGATGGTTACGATATCGCCGGCCTCGGCCACGTCGATTGGCTGTTGCGCCAGACCGCGGAACGCCAGAATTTTCGACGCGCGAAAGTTCTCGATCAACGTGCCATCCCGGCTGAGCGCCTTGAGGTTGTCACCCGCCTTCAGCGTGCCGCTTTCGACACGGCCGGTCAGAATGCGCCCGATGAACGGATCGCTGCCCAGTGTTGTGGCCAGCATGCGAAAGGGTTCGTCCTTGTGTTCGATCTGCTGCGGGGCAGGGACGTGGTCCACGATCAAGTCGAACAGAGCAGAAAGGTCCTTGCGCGGCCCGTCCAGTTCCATATCCGCCCAGCCGGACCGTCCCGATGCGTACATGGCCGGAAAATCCAGCTGGTCGTCATCAGCACCCAGATTGGCGAACAGGTCGAAACATTCGTCCAGCGCGCGATCAGGTTCAGCATCCGGTTTGTCGACCTTGTTCAGCACCACGATGGGACGCAGGCCCAGCGCCAGCGCCTTGGACGTGACAAACTTGGTCTGCGGCATCGGACCTTCGGCGGCATCGACCAGCAGGACAACGCCATCGACCATACTGAGGATACGTTCGACCTCACCGCCGAAATCGGCGTGGCCAGGGGTGTCGACGATGTTGACGCGCGTGCCGTTCCACTCGACCGATGTGGCCTTGGCCAGGATGGTGATCCCACGCTCGCGCTCCAGATCGTTGCTGTCCATGGCGCGCTCTGCCACGGCCTGGTTTTCCCGGAACGCGCCGGATTGTTTGAGCAGCTCATCCACCAGGGTCGTCTTGCCGTGGTCCACGTGAGCGATGATTGCGATATTGCGCAGGTCCATGAGAGGTCAGCCTTTGAACGGGAAGTTGCCGCGCGCATAACGCGGCACGGCAAAATATACCAGCCCTAACCGGCGATCAGTGCCCGGCAGTCTTGGAAAACAGGTGAATGATCAGGATTCCACCCAAAATCATGGCAAGACCAAGAACCGCTGGCCAATCAAGTTTCTGCCCAAAGGCGATATACCCGATGATCGCTATCAGAAAGATGCCCAGGCCCGACCAGATAGCGTAGACAATGCCAACAGGCATGAAACGCAAAGTCAGGCCAAGCAGATAGAAAGCGATCCCGTAACTGATCACAACCAGAACCGAGGGCCAGAACCGACTGAACTGCTGACTGGCCTGCAGCGCGGTGGTGCCGATGGTCTCTGCGGCAACCGCCAGCAACAAAATCAGATAGGCTTTGGGCATGTCAGAAATCTCGTTCTGGGTTTTGTTTGGTTGATCACAAAACGCAGTTCTGCGGCAAGAGAATTTTTGGATATCTCAAGAGTTAGCGATTGCGATACCCGAAATCTGGGGCAAACAGTCAGGTCAGGATAACCTGACTATTTTCTCAGCTGTGTTTGTGTTATCAGTGTATTGTTTTTAATGATTTTTTGTTTGGTGAGTATTTCCAATGACGTTATTTGCTAAATCCGTCATCTTTGTTTCGGCACTTATTGTGGCGCTTGGGTGGCTTGCTGACGGGGGGTCCGTCGACAAAAATGCAGCCAAAATTGTTGATCGGTTGAATAGTACACAGGTTTAGGCGCCAGCCGAAAACGGGAAAAGAGGCATTCGTGCCTCTTTTTCTTTGCGGGGCGTCAGACGCGGATTTCAGCCGTAAAGTACGCCACAAGCTGAGGGCGCAGCCAAGCCCATAAATCGGGTGCACCCCGTTGAATGGGATTGCCGACGCGCTCTTCGATTTGTGCGAAGGTGACGTCATAATCCACCCATGATCCACCTCCGGTTTCAAGGTTGCCGATGGGCGTCTGAATCCGGTCGATTGCTTTGGCAAAGCGGGCATCCTGGCTGTCGGCGGCTTCGAACTCCTGCCACAGGGCCAAAAAGCTGACCCTCTGATCCGTGGGCAACATTCCGAACAACCTGTTAGCCGCCGCCTGTTCTTCAGCTTCTTGCGCCGCGTGGTCGACCTGACCGTGGATCGGGTGGTCACCGGCATCAATCTCTACAATGTCGTGCAGCAACAGCATTTTCAGGACACGGTCGATAGAGAAACCGGGCGTGGCGTATTCACACAGGACCCAGGCAAACAGCATAATGTGCCAGGAATGCTCGGCCGAGTTTTCGAAACGCTGATCAGACAACAAGCGCGAGGCGCGGTAGACCGACTTTAGCTGGTCCGTTTCCGCCAAAAAGGGCAGGCGGGACGAGAATGCCGACTGTGCTGGGGCCTCGCCGATCAACAGACGATGCGCCGCGTCATAAGCCTGCGGGAGTGCCGTTTTCAGATAGGCCGCACGCCCGCTGTTCAGATTGTTCTGGACGATTGCAAGGTGTTCAGGGTTTGGCGCGGGCGAGCACAAGACCTGAAACATCGGTTGGCACCGGTCGAGGTGCTTGGCGAATTTCGCGTCCGGGGTCCTGTCGGCCTCAAACTCTTGCCACAAGGCCAGGAAACTGGCGGCTTGATCCGTGGGCAGCAGCCCGAACAACTCTGCTGCTGCGGCTTGTTCGGCCTGTTCCAGAGCCTGCCAGTCTGTCTGCAGGTGAATGGGATGGTCACCGACTACGATTTCCACCAAATCATGCAGCAACAGCATCCGGATGACCCGGTTAATGCTGACATCTTCATCCGCCACGGGTTCCATTACCAGAGCCCACAAAGCCAGCTGCCAGCTGTGTTCGGCGGCATTTTCAGGGCGGGACTGGTCCAGCAGGAAATTGGCGCGATCAACTGACTTGAGCCTGTCCGCGCGTTTCAGGAATTCAATCTGCGCGGACAGTCTTTCGGTCATTGTTTTTCGATCGCTTTCGTCTTGGCTCGATGCTCGGTCAGTTTCCGCACCACGAATTGCCGGGCTTTGCGCTCGGCCAGTCGCACGCGGATTTCGGTCAGGAACGCTTCTTCCAAGGTTTGAGAGGACGCGCCCAAAAGCTCGCCCACTTCAACGAAAAAACGGTCATTCCCGGTCTCATCCATCACCTTCATCGTGTCCTCGGCCAGTTTGGCCGCAAGGGTGATGATGGTATCGGACATCAGCGTGTGGTCTCGGTCAGGCGGCGTTTCACATAGTCGCTGACATCGGTGATCATCGTATCCATATGGCGGTCCTGGAAGAAGTGATCGGCTCCTTCAACTTCGTTATGGGTGATTGTGATTCCCTTTTGCTCATGCAGTTTATTCACAAGCGAGACGGTGTCTGCGGGCGGGGCCACGCGGTCGGACGAGCCGTTGATGATAAGGCCAGATGACGGGCAGGGTGCCAGGAACGAGAAATCATACATGTTCGCCGGCGGCGAGACACTGATGAACCCGGTGATTTCCGGACGGCGCATCAATAGCTGCATGCCGATCCACGCCCCGAACGAGAACCCGGCCACCCAGCAGTGTTTCGAGTTGTTGTTCATCGACTGCAGATAATCCAGCGCCGACGCCGCATCGCTCAGCTCGCCCACGCCTTGATCGTATTCGCCCTGGCTGCGGCCGACGCCGCGAAAGTTGAACCGCAACACGGTAAAGCCCATGTTGTAGAACGCGTAGTGCAGGTTATAGACCACCTTGTTGTTCATGGTCCCGCCGAACTGAGGATGTGGATGAAGCACGATAGCGATCGGTGCGTCTTTTTCCTTTTGCGGGTGGTAACGGCCTTCCAGGCGGCCTTCGGGTCCGGGAAAAATCACCTCGGGCATGTGTGCTTTGGTCCTGTCTTTTTCTTCTTGGTGCCGCGAAATACTTGACGGTTCTCGTCAGGCACCTTAGAACGGTTCTAATTGTGATACTATGCGCAAGTCGCTGCCAGTCGGAGATACGCACTGGCGACGGCGGCGTCAATGTTTTCGCGCTGAACCTGCCATGAGGTAAACAAAATGAAGCTGTCGACCAAAGGTCGTTATGCGATGGTTGCTTTGGCCGACATCGCTCTTCGTCCGGCTGAAACGTTGGTCACCCTCAGCGAAATATCTGAGCGTCAGGATGTTTCCTTGCCGTATCTTGAGCAGCTTTTTGTGAAACTCCGCCGTGCAGAGCTTGTGGTTTCGGTGCGCGGGCCGGGTGGCGGGTACCGTCTGGCGCGCCCACCGTCGGAAATTCGCGTGGTCGAAGTTCTGGCCGCCGTGGATGAAACCGTAGACGCATTGCAAAAGGGCGCAGGCGCGTCTGGCGCGTCCTCGGGCAGTCGGGCCCAGTCGCTGACCAATCGCTTGTGGGAGAGCCTAAGCGCGAATGTCTATGTCTTCCTGCATCAGACCCGGTTGTCGGATGTGATCAAGAATGATCTTGCGCCGTGCCCCGCAGTGCCAAGCCTGTTTGCTGTTGTGGATGATTAGGGCAATGCGATCGGATTTAAGGACTGCCGGGTGTTTCCGGGTCTGGGAAAAGATGTATCCATGAAACGTGTATACTTGGATCACAATGCAACGACGCCTCTGCGGCCCGAGGCCCGCGATGCAATGATCGCTGCAATGGATGTCTGCGGCAACCCGTCGTCAGTGCATGCCGAAGGACGCGCCGCCAAGGCTCTGGTCGAACGGGCACGGGCGCAGATCGCGGCAGCCTTTGGGGCCGAGGGGGCGGATATCGTGTTTACTTCAGGTTCAACCGAAGGGGCGTCGTTGGCCTTGGCGGGCCGAGAGATACATGGCGCTGCAATAGAACATGACGCTGTAAGGTCTTGGATTGTTGAAGATCTAGCAGTTTCTTTGTCTGGGGTGGTCACCGTGCCTGACCCGGAAAATGCCACTGTGCAACTGGCCAATTCCGAAACCGGGGTCGTACAGAGTTTACCTGCGGGCCTTGCCGTGACCGATGCCACGCAGGCTTTTGGCAAATTGCCCGTTGCTTTTAACTGGCTGGGTGCGCAGATGGCGTTGGTCTCGGCACATAAGCTGGGCGGCCCCAAGGGCGTTGGCGCGGTGGTGTTAAAGCGCGGCACTGATCTGCAAGCGCAGATCAAAGGCGGCGGCCAGGAAATGGGTCGTCGGTCAGGAACCGAAAATGTCATTGGAATCTCGGGGTTCGGGGCCGCAGCTGAAGCTGCTGCCAAGGATTTGGCCAATGGTGTTTGGGAGCAGGTGAAAGAATTTAGAAATATTCTAGAAATGGCCCTTGAGGCTGGTTCTAAATCTACTATTTTTGTCGGGAAAGATATCGAACGTCTGCCCAACACTTTGTGCTTTGCAACACCCGGCTGGAAGGGTGAGACGCAGGTGATGCAGATGGATCTGGCCGGTTTTGCAGTAAGCGCGGGTTCAGCCTGTTCCAGCGGCAAGGTTCGGGCCAGCGCGGTTTTAACCGCAATGGGATATGACGAGGGGACGGCCGCAAGCGCAATCCGCGTTTCGCTGGGCCCTCAGACGAGTGAAGAAGATGTGCTGCGTTTCGCCGAAACGTGGCTTGAAAAAGAGAAAAAGCATCGCGCGCGTGCTGCGTGATCTGACGGAGGGTGTTTTATGGCCGCTTTGGACCAGACCCAGGTAAAAGAGGGTGTCGATCAGGAAACCGTGGATGCGGTGCGCGAAGTCGGCGGAGCCTATAAATATGGCTGGGAAACCGATATCGAGATGGAATACGCCCCCAAAGGCGTGAACCCGGATATTGTCCGTCTGATCTCGGAAAAGAATGAAGAGCCGGAATGGATGACCGAATGGCGTCTTGCCGCGTTCGAACGCTGGACCCAGAAGGATGAGCCGAACTGGGCCATGGTCAGCTATCCCAAGATCGACTTTCAGGACCAGTATTACTATGCCCGTCCCAAGTCGATGGAGGAAAAGCCCAAATCGCTAGACGACGTCGACCCCAAGTTGTTGGCGACTTACGAAAAATTGGGTATCCCGCTGAAAGAACAGATGATTCTGGCAGGCGTCGACGGGGCCGAGGATGCCCCGGCCGAAGGCCGTAAGGTCGCTGTTGATGCAGTGTTTGACTCGGTTTCTGTGGGTACAACATTCCAGAAAGAATTGAAGCAGGTGGGTGTTATCTTCTGCTCGATCTCTGAGGCGATCCGGGAACACCCGGAACTGGTCAAGAAATATCTCGGGACGGTGGTTCCGGTGTCGGATAACTTCTACGCCACGCTGAATTCGGCCGTGTTCTCGGACGGCTCGTTCGTCTACATCCCGCCAGGCGTGCGGTGCCCGATGGAACTGAGCACCTACTTCCGCATCAATGCGGAAAACACCGGTCAGTTCGAGCGGACCTTGATCATTGCTGATAAAGGCAGCTATGTCAGCTACTTAGAAGGCTGCACTGCACCACAGCGCGATACCGCGCAGCTGCATGCCGCTGTTGTTGAGATCATCATCGAAGAAGATGCTGAGGTGAAATACTCGACCGTTCAGAACTGGTACCCCGGGGATGAGAACGGCAAGGGCGGTATCTATAACTTTGTGACCAAACGCGCCGATTGCCGGGGTGATCGGTCCAAGGTGATGTGGACCCAGGTTGAAACCGGTTCGGCCGTGACATGGAAATATCCGTCGTGCATCCTGCGCGGCAACGAAAGTCAGGGTGAGTTCTACTCAATCGCGATTGCCAACAACTATCAGCAGGCCGACACCGGCACCAAGATGGTTCATCTGGGCAAGAACACCAAGTCACGCATTGTGTCCAAGGGCATCAGCGCTGGCAAGGCGCAGAACACCTATCGCGGACTGGTTTCGATGCACCCCAAGGCCAAAGACAGCCGCAACTATACCCAATGTGACAGCCTGCTGATCGGTGACAAGTGCGGTGCCCACACGGTGCCTTACATCGAGGTCAAGAACAACTCGAGCCGGGTGGAACACGAAGCGACCACATCCAAGGTGGATGACGATCAGCTGTTCTATTGCCGTCAGCGCGGCATGGACGAAGAAGAAGCCGTGGCCCTTGTGGTCAACGGGTTCTGCAAGGATGTCCTGCAGGCGCTGCCGATGGAATTTGCGATGGAAGCTCAACAGCTTGTTGCGATCAGCCTCGAAGGTTCTGTGGGGTAGTCGTGAGCCAGTCCGATTTTCAGAAAAGGATTGAACGCATTCAATCCAATCAAGGTGCCGCAGTATTGATTGGAGGCGAAAGTCTGCAGCCCACACTGCTTAACAGCAGTGGTGGCAGCCGTGTCTTGGGCAGCATCGGAGGACTGCTGTGCTGCCTCCTTGGCCTTGTAGTGAGCACTATTTTGGCGTTCACAGCATCAAACTACGAGAACCTGAAAACGGACGCCGATGAAATGCCGGGGTTTGTGCTCTCTGTATTGGCTGCTGCTGGCGTTTCAGCCCTGACGTTGCTGGTCTTTGCCGTCTGGGGATTGAACGCACTGCTGAGATTCAAAAAAGGGCGGGCGCGAAATGTACTGATCGCCATGTTCTTTGTCGGGATGGGGGTCGCTTCTCTGGCGATGCGAACAGCGGCGATAATGTGATGACGAAAGAATGGGTCGCGGGCAGAACGAATGCCACATGCCCGGACAACAACAATCGAGATTTAGACCTGAGGCGCACTGGGCCCGGTCACCTTAGAAAAGGGTAAGAAATGCTGGAAATCAAGAACCTGCACGTGAAACTTGAGGAAGAAGACAAGGAAATCCTCAAAGGCGTCAATTTGACAGTTGAGGCCGGAAAAGTGCATGCGATCATGGGGCCGAACGGGTCGGGCAAATCGACGCTTAGCTATGTCTTGTCGGGCCGTGATGGTTACGAAGTAACCGACGGTTCAGCCGAGTTGAACGATAAAGACCTGCTTGAGATGGAACCAGAAGAACGAGCCGCTGCTGGTATCTTCCTGGCGTTCCAGTACCCGGTGGAAATTCCGGGCGTCGGCAACATGACCTTTCTGCGCACCGCAGTGAATGCGCAGCGAAAAGCACGCGGCGAAGAGGAAATGTCGGCTGCCGACTTCCTGAAAGAAATCCGCGCAAAGGCAAAATCGCTGAAGATCGACGCCGATATGCTAAAGCGCCCCGTGAACGTAGGCTTTTCTGGCGGCGAGAAGAAACGCAACGAAATCCTGCAGATGGCTATGTTAGAGCCTAAGATGTGCATTCTGGACGAAACAGATTCGGGTCTGGATGTCGACGCGATGAAACTGGTGGCCGAAGGTGTAAATGCTTTGCGCGATGCGGGCCGTGGCTTCCTTGTCATCACCCATTATCAGCGCCTGTTGGACCATATCAAACCGGATGTTGTTCATATCATGGCGGATGGTAAAATCGTTAAAACCGGCGGTCCCGAATTGGCGCTGGAAGTCGAAAACAACGGCTATTCCGACATTCTGGCCGAGGTGAACTGATGGCCCTGCCCGAAGTGAAGCAAACCGCAACAGAGGCGCGACTGGCCAATATGGTCATGCCTGACGCCGGGTGCACCCGTGCCGCGCGCGAAGACGCGCTGGCCCGTGTGTTGGAAATGGGCTTGCCCAGTCGGCGGGATGAGTATTGGAAGTATACCCGCCCCGATACGCTGGTATCGCCCGAGGCCCCGCACGCAGCGCTTTTTAATGCCGATGAGCCGATGCTGTTTGACGAGTTTGATCGCCTGAAAATCGTCTTCGTGGACGGCGTGTTCAGCCCCGAACATTCGGATGATCTGGTTCTGGAAGGGGTCAGTATCGACCGGATCGAGGATATCTGCTGCAAGGACATCCATTGGGCCAAGGAACTGTACGGCGTGCTGGAATCGCATGGACAGACCCCGGTGCAGCGGCCTTTGGCGGCGCTGAATACGGCGTTTGCAGCCGACGGTGTGGCGATCCATGTCACCGGAAAACCCTCCAAGCCGATCAGCCTGATCTACAAGCACCGTTCTGAGTCCTCGGATGCCATGCTGCATCACATTGTTCGCGTCGAAAGCGGCGCCGAGGTGACCATTCTGGAAAACGGCCCGGCGGCCTCGCGTTTTAACAAATGTATTGAGATCGACATCGCTGATGGCGGTGTGCTGCATCATGTACGTGCACAGGGCAGGGATCATGAACGACGCGCGGCCACACATATGTTCACGCGTTTGGGTCAGGACTCGGTCTACAAATCCTTTACGCTGACAGTGAACGGCGTTCTGACGCGCAACGAACAGGTTGTTGAGCTGACCGGTGATGACGCAGTTGCCCATGTTGCAGGTGCTTGCGTCGGCGACGGTGATTTCCACCACGATGACACGGTTTTTGTCACCCATGATGCGGTGAATTGCGAAAGCCGCCAGGTGTTCAAAAAGGTGCTGCGCAACGGAGCTACCGGCGTGTTTCAGGGCAAAATTCTTGTCAAGGAAGGCGCGCAGAAAACCGACGGGTATCAGATCAGCCAGTCGCTGCTGCTGGACGAGGATAGCCAGTTCCTAGCCAAGCCAGAGCTTGAGATCTATGCCGACGATGTCATCTGTTCGCACGGGTCGACCTCGGGCGCGATCGACGAAACGGCCTTGTTCTACCTGCGGTCGCGTGGGATTCTGACCAAGGACGCCACCAACTTGCTGACATTGGCCTTCCTTGCCGAAGCGGTGGACGAGATCGAGGATGCGGCATTGGCCGAAGCCATGGTAGCCCGCCTGGAAGGCTGGCTTTCGCGACACAGCTGATGCCTGTCACTTCGGATATCGTGGCCACGTATCGCGGGCCGGGCCGGGTTGTGCAGCGTTTGTTGGACCTTGGACGACGCGAAGACAGAGCTTTGGTCTTTGTCATGGGCTTTTGCGTGGTGGCTTTCATCGCGCAATTGCCAAGCCTTGCGCGCCGGGCTCATCTTGAAGGGCTAGAGCTGAACATGTTGATGGGCGGAGCTCTGTTGGGGTCGGTCATCATCCTGCCGTTGTTCTTTTACGTACTCGCTTTCGTCTCTTTCGGCGCCGCCCGTCTGGTCGGGGGGCGGGGCTCTGCTTATGGTGCTCGTGTCGCCTTGTTCTGGGCGCTGTTGTCGTCTACGCCTTTGGTATTGTTGAACGGTCTGGTTGCCGGGTTCATGGGCCCAGGTCCTGCGTTGACACTGGTTGGGATTGTCTGGCTTGGTATCTTCGTCTGGTTTTGGCTGGCGGGCTTGGTGCAAGCACAAAGGCAAGCGGAATGAATTTTGTAGCCTTCGCAAACTTGGCGGTCCTGACCCTGACCAATCCCGTGGACGCCGCACGGCAACTGATGGCAATTAAACCCGGACGCGAAGTTCTGTGGTTGGCATTCTTTCTGGCGGTGGTGCTCAATTGCCTGGTTCAGGTTGGGCTTGGTAATTTCATTCCAACCCCGGCGGGCCAAGCCCTGCCGCCACCGGATCCGATTTACCTGATTCTGATCCGTTCGGCCGGGGCGATCTTCCTCAGCATTATGACCTTCCTCTTTTTTGGTCGTCTTCTGGGTGGCGTGGGATCGTTCGATGACATCATGATCCTGACCGTCTGGCTGCAATATTTGCAGATTGCGGCACAGTTTCTGATCCTGATCGTCACAATCCAGCTTCCGTTCCTGATGCTGATGTTCCTGTTGGCGACAGCGGTACTGAGCCTTTACGTGACGCTCCATTTCCTGAATGAAGCGCATAAATTCGGGTCACTTTGGAAATCGTTTGGGGTCATTTTGCTCTCTGGCACTGTCGCTTTGCTATTTGTCCTCATGTTGTCGCCCGCAGGCCCCGTATAGGGAAAGAAGACTATGTATGATGTGCAAAAAATCCGTTCGGATTTCCCGATCCTGTCGAGGCAGGTAAACGGAAAGCCGTTGACCTATCTGGACAACGGTGCCTCGGCGCAAAAACCTCAGGTCGTTATTGATGCCGTCACTCGTGCTTATGCCGAAGAATATTCGAATGTGCATCGCGGTTTGCATTTCCTGTCCAATCTTGCGACCGAGAAATACGAATCCGTGCGCGGCACAATTGCCCGGTTTCTGGGGGCATCGAACGAGGATGAAATCGTCCTGAACTCCGGCACGACCGAGGGGATCAACCTTGTGGCTTATGGTTGGGCCATGCCCCGACTGAAGGCCGGCGATGAAATCGTCCTCAGTGTCATGGAACACCACGCCAACATCGTGCCCTGGCATTTTCTGCGCGAACGGCAGGGTGTTGTCCTGAAATGGGTTGATGTGGACGCCGATGGCGGACTGGATCCGCAGGCGGTGATAGACGCGATTGGTCCCAGGACAAAGCTTGTCGCCGTGACGCAGTGTTCCAACGTTCTGGGCACTGTGGTGGATGTCAAAGCAATTACCGAAGGCGCACATGCCAAAGGTGTACCGGTGCTGGTCGATGGCAGTCAGGGTGCAGTACACATGCCGGTGGACGTTCAGGATATTGGGTGCGATTTCTACGCGATCACAGGCCATAAACTCTATGGTCCGTCCGGATCAGGCGCGATCTACATCAAATCCGATCGCATGGCCGAGATGCGCCCTTTTATCGGTGGCGGAGACATGATCAAAGAGGTCAGCAAGGATCAGGTGATCTACAACGACCCGCCCATGAAGTTCGAGGCCGGCACCCCGGGCATCGTGCAGACTATCGGTCTAGGCGTGGCGCTGGAGTATATGATGGACCTGGGGATGGAGAACATCGCCGCACATGAGGCCGGGATACGCGACTACGCCATGCAAAAGCTGACCGGTCTGAACTGGGTTCAAGTTCAGGGAACACGACCCGACAAGGCCGCCATTTTCAGCTTTACGCTGGATGGGGCAGGGCACGCGCATGACGTGTCGACAATTCTGGACAAAAAGGGCGTGGCTGTTCGTGCCGGTCACCACTGTGCCGGACCTCTGATGGATTTCTACGGAGTGACCGCAACCTGCCGTGCCAGCTTTGGCCTGTACAACACAAAAGAAGAGGTCGACACTTTGATCGACGCGCTTGAACTGGCGCATGATTTGTTCGCGTGAAACCTGCTGAAACCGGGCAGATTTCCAGTTGCGCCCGGGCGGGAACAAGGATAGCTAACGGCCAAGGCACCTGTAGCTCAGCTGGATAGAGCGCTGCCCTCCGAAGGCAGAGGCCAGAGGTTCGAATCCTCTCAGGTGCGCCATAACTCTCTGGTATCAAAACAGATCGAACCGCGTCGCGCTGTGCGAGTAAGCTTTTCGTGCTGCAGAAAAACAAAGAGCGCCAAGTGGCGCTCATCGTTGGTCGGACTTGTGAAAGGGCTGTTAACCTCCCCAGGCCCGGACGACGCCGCAATCCATATGCACAAAGTTCGAACGGGAATATTTGCCCACTCCGCCTGCGTGACAGGACATGGCAGCGCGCGCCATCTGTGAAACTGATCGCGATGACAGGCGAAGATCAGCCGCTTGCCCCTGCATATGCAGAGAGTTCTTGGCAACCCGGCGCGAGCGCGAGCGCAGCATGGCGTTGGTCTGAGGAGAGCGATAGCCGGACAACAGCATGTAGGGTTCGTTGACATCCAGCATGTTGTGCGAAGCGGCCATGATATCGATGGTGCGCAGGTCCATGTCCTTGACCTGGTCGGTGCGCCAATCGCGCATGAAGTGGTTCACTTCTTTGACAGCATCCTTGATGTATTTACCATCGACCCAATAAATCATATCGATACGTTCGCCTGTGCGACCGGAATACATGCGAATTCGACGGATATCACCGCCGCCACGAAGGAATCCTGCTGCATGGGAATAGGTTGGTGCCGCCACGACTGCTGTAGCTGCAAATGCACCCAATAGGGCACGCCGGGTCAAGCCCGAGGTACTGCTCTTAGTCATTTCAGTTTCGTCCCGTACTGTTCCTGCCTGCACACGATGTTACGTGCGCGATCTTAATTTTTTCCCATCCCAGATGCGGATTTTATGACACAGTCGCGAAAGCCAGCCAAGAAGTCTTTCAAATTCACCTTTTCAAGGGGGAATTTTCGGCAGAATTTTGCGCAGGTGATGCAATTTTGTATAATCTGGGGGCAATTAGCGCCCGGCATTTTTCAGCCGATGCAAACAAGCATCACGCGCGGATAGATGCATTGAACTGATGTATTTGTGAATAGACAAGATGTACCGCGCGCAACAATAGTTATCGACGCAATCCTTGCGACCTAAGATATTGATTAACCAAGGCCATCCCATGCTCTCTGTTATTCGGACGCGTACCAGTACATTTCTCACCGCCTGTTTTCTGGCTTCAGCGGCTGTTGCAAGCCCGGATAGTCGGCCTGCAACCGCGTTCCAGATGGCCGTCGCAGAATTCGCTCCGTCCGGTTCGGGAATAGCGGAATTTTACCGAACAAACGGATTTTCTCCGGTTTGGGTCGGCGATACGCCGGAACATGCCGTACGCCGGGCCAGATTGATCAAAGCCTTGTCTGCATCGCATTTGCACGGGTTGCCCGAGGGGGCGTTCAGCGTGCAGACTCTTGTGGATCAGATGGAGAATGCGCGTTCAACGCGGGACTTGGGGGCCGTTGAAATCGAGCTGACGCGCGCCTTTGTCGAATACGCCCGTAACCTTCAATCCGGCGCACTGCGTCCGCGTGACATCGACGACGGTTTGGTGCGCAAGGTCGAGCGTAAACCGGCCAAGGATCATCTTCACGGGGTGATTTCCGTAGAAAACGGGCAGTACTTTGATGAATTGGCGCCGCAGACGTACCAATACAAAGCACTGATGAAGCAAAAGATTGCCCTGGAGCATCTGGTGCAGCAGGGCGGTTGGGGTGCGACTGTCCCGGTGGCTAAACTGGAATACGGCGACACTGGACCGAATGTCATCAAGCTGCGTAACCGTCTGGTTTCATTGGGATACCTCAGGCCAACAGCCAGTCCAGAGTTCGACGATGCCTTGCTGGCAGCGGTTCAGGCCTTTCAAGGGGATCATGGCCTTGCGGCGGATGGGGTTGCCGGTCAGGGCACGCTCAGCGAGGTAAACCGCAGCGCCTCAGATCGACTTAAGGCCGTCTACGTCGCCTTGGAACGCGAACGCTGGCTTCCGCGAGAGCGGGGAGAGCGGCATATTCTGGTCAACCAGGCCGATTTTTCGGCCAAGATTGTCGATGATGGGCTGGTCACCTTTGAAACACGCGCCGTTATCGGCAAAAACATCCATGATCGCCGTAGCCCTGAATTCTCGGATGAGATGGAGCATATGGTGATCAACCCAAGTTGGTATGTGCCGCGCTCGATTATCACCAAGGAATACCTGCCCAAACTGCAATCGAACCCCAACGCGGTTGGACATATCCAGATCACGGATCGCAGCGGTCGGCAGGTCAATCGAGGTGCGGTGGACTTTACGCAATTCACCGCTCGGAACTTTCCGTTCGCAATGCGGCAGCCGCCTAGCAAAAGCAATGCGCTGGGGCTGGTGAAGTTCATGTTCCCCAACAAGTACAACATCTATCTGCATGATACGCCTCAGAAAAGCCTGTTCGCGCGTGAGGTCAGGGCGTTTTCACATGGGTGTATCCGACTGGCGCAACCGTTCGAGTTTGCCTATGCATTGCTGGCCAAACAAGAAGAAGACCCCAAGGCGTTTTTCCACCGCGTGCTGGCATCGGGCAGGGAAACCACTGTTCAGTTGGATCAGCATGTTCCGGTTCACCTGATCTATCGTACGGCCTATATCGGCCCCAAAGGCGAGGTTCAGTATCGCCGGGATGTCTATGACCGGGATCGCAAAATCTGGGATGCTCTGCAAAAAGCGGGGGTAGCCCTGCCGGACGTTCAGGGGTAATCACCGGGGCAGGTCCTCAATCCGGGAAGCCCAAGATGCAGTACACCATTCAGCAAATTGCCGACGCTCTGGGATCGGAATGCCAGGGCGATACCAGTCTGGTTATCCACCGCGCCGCAGAGCCTGCTGATGCTGGTCCGACGGATCTGGCGATGGCCATGTCACCTAAATACGCCGAAGCGCTGAGCGGCGGCTCTGCGCGGGCCGCAGTGTTGTGGGACGGGGCGGACTGGCAGGCGCTGGGTCTTGAGGCGGCGATCTTTGTGTCCCGCCCGCGCATGGCCATGGCGGGGATAACCAGCATGCTGGACCACGGGCAGGGTGTTGCACCTGGTGTTCACCCTTCAGCCGTGATTGATCCGACCGCTGACCTGGCAGATGATGTCTCAATTGGGCCGCTGACCGTGGTCGGGCCAGGGGCCCGTATAGGCAAAGGCTCCGTGATCGGTGCACATTGTGTGATCGGGATGGATGTGGTTCTGGGAGCAAACGCGCTGCTGCGCGAGATGGTCAGCATCGGTGCCCGCGCCCGGATCGGCGACCGCTTTGTGGCGCAACCCGGCGCCCGCATCGGAGGGGACGGGTTTAGCTATGTCACGCCCGAAGTCTCAGGTGCAGAAAACGCGCGGAAAACTCTGGGGGATCAGGGGGACGCACAGGCGCAAAGCTGGCTGCGCATCCACTCTTTGGGCGCGGTCGAGATCGGAGACGATGTCGAAGTCGGGGCCAATTGCACGATCGACAATGGCACGATCCGCAACACCCGGATCGGAAGCGGGTCAAAACTGGATAATCTCGTGCATTTGGGCCACAACACACGCGTGGGACAGGATTGTCTGCTGTGTGGTCAGACCGGTGTGTCCGGTACGGTCGAGATTGGCAACAACGTCGTATTGGGTGGTCAAACCGGCGTGGTCGACAACATCTTTATCGGTGATGGCGTGATTGCCGCCGGAGGTTCTAAAATCCTGTCAAACGTACCTGCCGGTCGTGTGATCATGGGATATCCTGCCGTCAAAATGGAAACTCATACGGAAATTTACAAAGCCCAGCGCCGGTTGCCCCGGATGGCCCGTGACGTCGAGGCGTTGAAAAAGGTTGTTTCCAAACAGCCCCCGAGCGATTAAATCACACTCAACGTGATAATCAGAGGATCGACATGAGCATCACCGACCGCGTCATCGCCATCATCGCTGAGCAGGCGGTGCTGGAGCCTTCGGATGTGACGCCCGAAAGTACGCTCGAGGATCTTGGGATCGACAGTCTGGGCCTGGTCGAGAGCATCTTTGCCATTGAAGAAGAATTCGACATTTCGATTCCATTCAACGCCAATGAACCTACGGCAAGTGACTTTGACATCTCAAACGTTGCCGCGATCATTGCAGGCATTGAAAAACTTGTGTCAGAAAAGGTCTGACCCCAGCCCATGAAACGCGTTGTCATTACCGGGGCGGGGACGATCAACTCGCTGGGCCATTCCGTCCCTGATACTTTGGAAGCCATGCGTGAAGGCCGTTGCGGCATTTCGCAGCTAGAGTTTCGCGACGTAGAACGGCTTGCCATCCAGATCGGTGGTCAGGTGCGCGGGTTTGAGGCCGAAGGGCGCTTTAACCGCCAACAGATGACGCTGTATGATCGGTTTACTCAATTCACCCTGACAGCCGCAAAAGAGGCGATTGATCAGTCGGGCATCGAATTCCACGGCGATATTGCAGCCCGCTCGGGCGTTGTTTTGGGCACAGCGGGGGGCGGTGTATCGACATGGGACGACAATTACCGCTCGGTCTATGAAGATGGCAAAAACAGGGTGCATCCGTTTGTCGTGCCTAAGCTGATGAACAACGCTGCAGCCAGCCATGTGTCGATGGAACATAACCTCAAGGGGCCAAGCTTTACGGTCTCGACGGCTTGCGCCTCATCCAACCATGCGATGGCGCTGGCTTTCCAGATGGTGCGCAGCGGGGCAGCTCCGGCGATGCTGACCGGTGGTTCGGAATCCATGTTGTGCTTTGGCGGCGTGAAGGCCTGGGAAGGGCTGCGCGTCATGTCCAAGGATGCCTGCCGTCCCTTTAGCGCCAACCGTAACGGTATGGTTCAAGGTGAAGGCGCAGGAGTTTTTGTCTTCGAAGACTACGACCACGCAAAAGCCCGTAGCGCGGATATCCTGTGCGAGGTTGTCGGGTTTGCGATGACGTCTGATGCGTCGGATATCGTTATGCCCAGCAAGCAGGGCGCGGCGCGGGCGATGTCGGGGGCTCTGGCGGATGCGAAGCTGAACGCGGATCAGGTCGGCTATATCAATGCCCATGGGACTGGCACGGCGGCAAATGATAAAACCGAATGCGCCGCGGTGGCGGATGTGTTCGGCCCACATGCGGATGATCTGATGATATCATCCACGAAATCCATGCATGGTCACCTGATCGGCGGCACCGGCGCGGTGGAATTGCTGGCCTGTATCATGGCGCTGCGGGATGGCGTCATTGCGCCGACGATTGGGTATGAAGAACCCGATCCCGAATGTGCGCTAGATGTGGTACCCAATGACGCCCGCGAGGCCAGGGTGGATGTGGCCCTAAGCAATGCGTTTGCCTTTGGCGGGCTGAACGCGGTGCTTGCCCTCAAGAAAGTCTGAACAGTTTAACGTTTGAATAAAAGACACCGCCGGATTTGACCGGCGGCGATCAAGCTTGGTCGGTTGAAGCGTCAGTTTTAGTTGCCGTTCAGTTTATCGAACGCGCCAGTGAAACCGGAAAGTGAAATGCCAATCTGCAACAATTGGTTTGGTGCGAGCACAGACACAAGTGACAATGTCGCATCGCTGCCTGCTTTCATCGCTGCTACATCGCCCTCGGTAAAGCCGAGTTGAGCAACACATCCGACAGGATTGCAGTGATGATAATCGTACCGCTTGCCTGGCGCGCCATCGATTGACAACGCCAACTGGGCTTGCACAAGAACTTCGAGCGGCACGATAACCGATGCTCCGGCCACTGCAGCAACACCTTCGGGTAGCTTGCTTATCGAAATCTCTGCAATTGGTTGTCCTTCTTCGCCCGTCAGAGCCTGCCGCATCAGGCAGGGATCATTGCCGGTATCAGTTTTGAGGCATGTGATTGCCCAGTCTCCGACTTCTTCAACAACATATTGCTCGCCAACGCGGGGCCCAGATTCTCCAAGGTCCAAATCAGAACCGGATTGCGTTTGCGGAACCTCGCCTTGGGTCTGGTCTTCCTGAGTTGTTTCCTGCGCCGCGACCGCGCCGGACATTAGCAGAGCAGCAGCAACATTGAGTGAGAGAAGGTTCTTGAACATGAATGCCTCGGCAGTGTGATTGATCTTTTTGCTGGGTCTAGCACCATTGGGCCAAGGTGTCAGGTCCTAAGCGGGCCAAATCGTACCTTGTGAACGGATTATTGCTGGTACGCTACGCAAATCAGCCCATCAGGCAGAGGGGGCAGGCTGGGAAATCAGGGAATGAGAAAGGGAGCCGGTGGAGCGGCTCCCTTTCAAAATTTTTCTCCCCGTCGGACTGGCCGACTTATTTATGCGCAGACGTTACGAAAGGGGATCGCATCGGTCAACTGCTAAGCTGAAATTTTAATGGAAGGCTGAGCATTCTTTTAAAAAAAACCGCGCCCGAGGGCGCGGTCAGTCGACAGGGAGGAAGTTTGCCGCCTTGCCCCTTTCGGTGCAAAAGCAGCGATTAGACTATCGCAGTCAAAGGTTAACTTTGTATGCTGGGCGCAGATCGGTGGAAATCAAGGCCTTACATTCATGGACAAAAGTATCTTTCTGGGCGGCGCGGGCGAAGACTATGCGCAGCCTCAATCCCTAACATTGAAATATGCCAACCGGCACGGGCTGATCGCCGGTGCCACAGGCACGGGCAAAACGGTAACCCTTCAAATTCTGGCAGAGGGGTTTTCTCAGGCCGGTGTTCCGGTTTTCCTGTCGGATGTAAAAGGCGACTTGTCGGGATTGGCCAAGGCGGGCAGTGATACTCACAAGCTGCATCAAGCCTTTCAGGACCGGGCCACGCAAATCGGGTTTCAGGACTATTCCTATGGCGCATGCCCGGTCACCTTCTGGGACCTGTTTGGCCAGCAAGGGCACCCCGTCCGCACAACTGTGACCGAGATGGGCCCTTTGTTGCTGTCGCGCCTCATGGACCTGAGCGAAGCGCAGGAGGGTATTCTGAACATTGCGTTCCGGGTTGCTGATGAAGAGGGGATGCCTCTGCTGGATCTCAAGGACTTGCAAGCCCTTCTTGTCTGGATCGGAGAGAACCGGACGCAACTGTCGCTGCGCTATGGCAACGTTTCGACCGCCTCGATCGGGGCCATTCAGCGGCGTTTGTTGGTGCTGGAAAACCAGGGTGGGACAAATCTGTTTGGTGAACCGGCGCTAGAGCTTGCCGATCTGATGCGCACAGATGCAAACGGGCAGGGGATGGTCAATATCCTTGCTTCCGACAAGCTGATGGGCGCACCGCGCCTTTATGCAACTTTCCTGCTGTGGCTACTGAGCGAACTGTTCGAAGAGTTGCCAGAGGTCGGCGACCCCGACAAACCCAAGCTTGTCTTCTTCTTCGATGAAGCGCATTTGTTGTTTGAAGATGCGCCGAAGGTTCTGGTGGACAAGGTCGAACAAGTCGCGCGTCTGATCCGGTCCAAAGGCGTTGGGGTTTATTTCGTCTCGCAAAACCCGGCTGACATCCCCGAGGATATTCTCGGCCAGCTTGGCAACCGGGTTCAGCATGCGTTGCGCGCTTTCACCGCGCGGGATCGCAAGAACCTGCGTCTTGCAGCCGAAACCTACCGCGAGAACCCTGTCTTCGATACCGAAGCCGCCATTCGCGAAGTTGGTGTGGGCGAGGCGGTTACATCCATGCTGCAGAAAAAAGGTGTGCCGGGCATTGTTGAGCGCACGCTGATCCGCCCTCCGGGTTCTCAGCTTGGACCGATTGCAGCCGCGGACCGTCAGGCCGTGATGGATGCCTCTCCGATGACAGCGAAATACAATACTCTTAAGGACCGAAAGTCCGCCTTTGAAATCTTGCAGGCCCGGGCGGATGCGGCGGCGCAAGCGGCCGAAAAGGCCGAGGCACAAGAGGAAACGCAATCCGTGGCCGAACGCGAATTTGCCACGGCCCGGCGGTTCTCTGGCAGCAGGGTTGGGCGGTCATCATCCCGGGTCACGCGCCAGAAGGACACATTCGCCAGCGCGATGAGTCAGGCCGTCATCAAAGAACTGAAAGGCACCACAGGCCGGCGTATCGTGCGCGGTATTCTGGGTGGGTTGTTTAAGGCCAGATAGGTGTCAGGCGCCGGACACCAAGAGCGTTCGGCGCCAGGACATTACTTCAGGCGCCGCTGGCCTTCCTGACGACAATAGGCGTCAGCCTCGGGTACCGTCATTTTAGTGGCCGGGTAATTGATGGCGCGATCCCAGGTCACGCGGTCCTGACGATAGAGCTGACAGGTTACCTCACCCTTTGGGGTTTGAACTTTGACCGGAGTGGTTTCCAAATCTTCGGGCGAGGGAATACATGCGGTCAAAACCGCCAAAACCGGCAGAGTCAGGACCAATTTGACTGTTGTGGATTTCATAGGGCGCGTTCTTTTCTTGTTTGTTAACATTGGTGATCGTCAAAGATCGGCTTTTCGGTGTGAGTGAGTGCCGACACTTGCTTAAACAAGGTATTGAGCTCGTTTATTCAGAAAAATGTTTAAAATCAAGAAAACGCGCCGAGTTCTCGACGCGTTTCAAGTATTTGTAGGGCTGAGGGATTTATTTTTCGGGTATCAGTCCTCTTGGGCTGAATCTGAGAACAATCAGCAAAATCAGCCCCATGGTGAACAGCCGCATATGCGCTGCACTTTCGATCAGATGGGCCTTTAGCGCGCTGCCATCGGGCATACCCACGGTGATCAGGTTCATCAGCCACTGGCCGATTGGTTCAACCTGAACCCACAGGAACCAAATTAGGAACGCTCCCAGCACCGAACCGAAATTGTTGCCCGAACCGCCAACAATCACCATCACCCACACAAGAAAGGTAAAGCGCAATGGCTGATATGCGCCGGGAGTTAGCTGACCATCCAACGTGGTCATCATCGCCCCGGCGATCCCGCAGACGGCTGAGCCCAGCACAAAGATCTGCAAATGGCGGCGGGTGACGTCCTTGCCCATGGCCTCGGCCGCCACTTCGTTGTCCCGGATGGCGCGCATCATGCGACCCCACGGGCTGCGCAGCGCCATCTGGGCCATCCAAAGCAAAACCAGCAGCACGATCAGAAACAGCAGCGAGTACCCAAGTTTGACTGACAGGGTCGAGGCCGTGACAAGATCGAGCCCAAGCCAGTCGGCACGGGCGATAAAACTCGGATCGTTCTGCAGCTCGACCTCGTAGCCCACAACAGGTGCGGGGCGCGGAATGCCATAGACATTCTTGACGCCTCGGGCCAACCAATCTTCGTTTTTCATAACGGCGATGATGATCTCGGCAATGCCAAGTGTCGCAATCGCAAGATAGTCCGAACGCAGACCCAGCGCTGTCTTGCCGATCAGCCACGCCGCGCCCGCGGCCAAAAGACCACCCGCGGGCCAGGCCAGCAACACGGGTAGGTTCAGACCACCCAGATTGCCTGCAACCGCCGGGTCGATGGCCTCAACCGCGGCGGCGTTGGGATCAAACACCGCGCGATAGATAAAGAAACCCGCGATCAGGATGGCGATGATGACCAAGGTCTGTACCCGACCTCTGGGCATTTTCTGTACTACCAAAACGGCGGCTACAACGGTTGCGGCCCCAAGTAGCAAGGCCAGAACAATGCCGTATCCGCCAGCGGACCATGCCCCGTCTGTTGGAGGCGTCGAGACCAGCACGACGGCCAGCCCGCCCAGTGCGACAAAGCCCATGACGCCCACATTGAACAGGCCGGCAAAGCCCCATTGCAGGTTCACCCCGATGGCCATGATGGCAGATATCAGCCCCATATTCAGGATCAGGATCGCGGCGTTCCAGCTTTGCGTGAAACCCGACAAAAGGATCAGACAGCCGACAACAACGAAAAGCAGCGTGTTTTTGACAGTTTCGGTCATACCGCGTTCCCCTTAAACAGACCCGTCGGTTTGAACAGCAACACGATCAGCAGGATCACGAAACTGACCGCGAATTTGTAGTCGGTGGATAGGAATTGCACCAATCCCGATGGCTCAAGGTTTTCGGGTGCCAGATAGGTCAGCACTTTCTTCCAGGCATAGGTGATCGTGACCTCGGAGAACGCGATGATGAACCCGCCCGCGATGGCCCCCAGCGGGTTGCCGAGGCCGCCGACGATGGCCGAGGCGAAAATCGGCAGCAACAGCTGGAAATACACAAAAGGCTTAAAGCTTTTGTCCAGCCCATACAGCACGCCTGCCGTGGTCGCGAGGGCGGCGACGAGAATCCATGTGATCATCACCACGCGTTCCGGGTTAATGCCCGACAGCAGGGCCAGATCCTCGTTATCGGAATAGGCGCGCATCGACTTGCCGGTGCGCGTCTTGTTGAGGAACCAGAACAGTGCCGCCACAGCGGCCACCGCAACTACCACGGTGATCACTTGCGAGGTGCGGATTGCCAACCCCTCGCTCAGACCGGTCCATTCCTTGAAATCGCGGGCCCGGATCAGGAACCGCGCCCCGTCCGAGAACCTCTGGTCGTCTGGTCCAATGATGAACCGCACCAGCCCGTTCATGATGAACATCACGCCCATCGAGACAATCACTAGAATGACCGGCTTGGCCTTTTGTTCGCGGTAGAACCGATAGACCATTCGGTCGGTGACCAGCACCAGAACGATACAGCCGAGGATGGCAAAGGGCAGGGCAAGCAGGGCGGTCGGCAGTGGCCCGAAACTGACCCCGGCGGCCTGTAGGCCCCAGGTGACCAGCACCGCGATCATCGCGCCAAAGGCCATCGTATCGCCATGGGCAAAGTTCGAGAACCGCAGGATGCCATAGATCAGCGTCACCCCCAGAGCACCCAGCGCCAACTGGCTGCCATAGGCGATTGCGGGAACAAGAACGAAGTTGGAGAGCGCCACAAGGGCGTTGAGGAAGTCCATTAGTTTACCGCCTCGCATGAACCGTAGTGGTTGGATACACCAAATGTAGCTGACAAATGCTCAGAGTACGCAATTTCATTTGAAGTCAAATCAATCGATGCCATCGCAACTGAGTCGCCGAACCCCGGCAAGATGATCGTGATTTGATTGCCAATTTTAGTACCTGTTGCATCACTTTGCTTTGTAGCTTCGATCCAGCTACCTTTTTGCACCAAGTACGCTGATCCGTCGTCCGCACCAGCGTTACCGTTAATATCGCTGAGCGCGATTTCGACCAGTTTCTCGGTATTGGCACACCTTCCTCTTTTACATGCCTCAGTTATCGAACACCTGAGCACGTTTCCACCTTGGGCAAGAATTTCGGTCGCTGCGCTGGATAATTCTTGTTCTGCGGCGAGTGCTGGAGTTTCAAAAACCAGAAGTAAAGTAAGTAGGTACGGCACCAAGTACTTAAGAGAAGGAGCTTTTTTCATCAACTTATCCCCCCAAGAAACTCTTACGAACCTCTGGATCGGCCAGCAGTTCCTTGCCCGTGCCGGTATAGGCATTCCGCCCCTGAACCAGCACATATCCCTTGTCGGCGATCTCTAACGCCTGACGAGCGTTCTGCTCAACCATCAGGATCGGCAACCCGGTGCGGGAAACCTCGATGATCCGGTCAAACAACTCATCCATCACGATGGGCGAGACACCGGCAGTTGGTTCGTCCAGCATCAACACTTTGGGCTGGGTCATCAGTGCACGACCCACGGCGACCTGCTGGCGCTGACCGCCCGACAGTTCTCCGGCCGCCTGGTCGCGTTTGTCACGCAGGATGGGGAACAGGTCATAGACCTGCTCCATCGTGTCCGAGATATCGTCACGGCGGATGAACGCGCCCATTTCGAGGTTCTCTTCGACCGTCATTGAAGTGAAGATGTTCTGCGTTTGCGGAACAAAGCCCATGCCCCGGATCACCCGGTCCTGTGGAGTGAGGGTGGTGATATCCTCACCATCCAGCCGCACCGCGCCTGCGCGCACGTCCAGCATGCCGAACACGGCCTTCATGGCAGTGGATTTACCAGCACCATTGGGGCCGACGATCACCGCGATCTCACCTTTGTCGACGGCGATGGTGCAATCGTGCAGGATGTCCGGCCCTTTGCCGTAACCGCCCGTCATCGTGTCGCCAATCAGAAACGGACCACCTTTGACCGAATGCGTTTCACCGCTTTTACGGTGGGCCGGCGTCATTGTCCCAATGCCCGCCGTGTTGGTGATCGAGGCATCCTTGTTGCCCTTATCGTCCTGGTAGGGATTGTCACTCATGCCAGCGGTCATGTTTGGGCCTCCAGCTTGTCTTTGTTCTTCAGGCCGGTGCCCAGATAGGCTTCGATCACGTGTTCATTGGCCTTGATCTCGTCCAAAGTTCCCTCGGCGAGAACCTTGCCTTCGGCCATACAGATGACCGGGTCGCAGATTTTGCCGATGAAATCCATGTCGTGCTCGATGACCACAAAGGTATAGCCGCGTTCCTTGTTCAGACGCAGAATGGTGTCGGCGATGGTCATCAGCAGGGTGCGGTTCACACCGGCGCCGACTTCGTCCAGAAACACGATCTTGGCGTCGACCATCATGGTGCGTCCAAGCTCCAGCAGTTTCTTCTGCCCACCCGAGACCTGACCGGCCTTGTGATCGGCGAGGTGTTCAATGGTCAGAAATTCCAGCACCTCATCGGCGCGGGCCGCCAGGGCGCGCTCTTCATCTGCGATGCGCTTGCGCCCGAACCAGGTGTTCCACAGCGATTCACCCGATTGCGCGCCGGGCACCAACATCAGGTTCTCGCGGCAGCTCATCGACGAAAACTCATGCGCGATCTGGAAGGTCCGCAACAAGCCTTTGTGAAACAGATCATGCGGTGGCAGGCCGGTGATGTCCTCACCATCCATGAACACCCTGCCGCTGGTTGGTGGCAGAACGCCCGCAATCACGTTGAACAGTGTGGTTTTTCCGGCCCCGTTCGGCCCGATCAGGCCGGTGATCGAGCCCATTTGGATTTCAAGCGATGCCCCGTCCACCGCATGAAAACCGCCGAAATGCTTATGCACGTCCTCGACGACGATCATCTATTCCCCTAGCCGCCCTGTTCGGCGTTCTTGTTTGCCCATCCCCTGCAAAGAGGTGCGGCCTTTTGTCATTGAAACAGCCCGGACACAAGGCCCGGGCTGCTTGGTATTATGACTTTTATTGCTGGATCAACGGAAGTTGACGGTCTTGTTCTCGCCGTCGGTCACTTCGATCTCGCGGTAGGATCCGGCGCTTTCACCGGGGCCAATCAATTCCACGCCGGACGCGCCGACATAGTCGATGTCCTGACCTGCAGCCAGCAATTCCAGACCTTTGGCCAGTTCACCCGGATAGATTTTCTCGCCAGGTTCGTTGGCGACGTCCAGGATTTTGGCGCCATAGTCGGCAGGGTTGGTCGACCCAGCGGCCTGCATCGCCAACATGAACAGCGCAGCAGCGTCGTAGGATTCAGGCGAATAGGGTGACGAGCCATCAAAGCCCGCGGCTTCGGCCATAGCAAAGTACTTTTCAGCACCTTCACCGCCGGAACCGGCGATCTGGCCAAACGACCCGTTCAGGTCAGCACCAACGTTCGCAGGCAGCGAGTCGCCGATCATGCCACCCGGCAGGCCGAACGTGTCAAACGCACCGCTGTCCAGCGACGACTGAATGATGCCCAGACCGCCCTGGTCCAGATAACCCGCGACGACCAGAATGTCGCCACCGGCCGAGGCCAGAGCACCAACTTCGGCCGAGTAATCGGCTTTGCCGTCTTCGTGGGCTGCGACGATGGTCACTTCGCCACCTGCGGCTTCAAACGACGACTGGATCGCATCCGCAAGGCCCTTGCCGTAGTCGTTGTTGGTGTAGGTCAGAGCGATCGAGCTGATGCCACGGTCGTTCAGGATGTCTGCCATCACTTGACCTTCACGCGCATCCGACGGGGCGGTGCGGAAGAACAAACCGTTGTCTTCCATGGTCGACAGGCCCGGTGAGGTTGCCGAGGGTGAAATCATCACCATGCCGTTTGGAATGGCGACGTTCTGCAGGATCGCACCGGTCACGCCCGAGCAATCGCCACCGATGATACCCGAAACGCCGTCCGCGATCATGCGTTCTCCGTTTGAGGTCGACAGACCGTTGTCGATGCAGCCTGTGTCGGCGCGCATCCCAACAACGGATGTGCCATCCAGCAGCTTGCCAGATTCGGTGACTTCGGCCATCGCCATTTCCGCGCCGGAACCCATAGCAGGTGCCAGCGATTCAATTGGTCCGGTAAATCCGAAAAGGACCCCCAGCTTGACATCTTCGGCCATCGCGGTGCCCGCCAGCAGGGCGGTTGCTGCAGTTGCTGTAAGCAGCTTTTTCATTAGGTTACTCCCATATTGGAACGTTTTCGTTCTGGGCTCGACCCTAGGCAAGCTGTCTGAAAAAGAAAAGTCCTAACGAAATTGTGTTTTTACCGCCAACAATCCTATTTGTTTCTATGGGTTTGTCGTGCCGTTCACCGGCGAACATCCAGAAAATGGAGACCAAGATGATAAGAGCTGTTGCGATTCTGGTTTTGTCCCTCGGTGTTGGTTCGGCCAGCGCGGATGTCTTGCAGACTTCATCCGGGCCCGTGCAGGTGACACCAATGATCGAGGGGCTGGATACACCTTGGGCAATCGGAATTCTGCCGGATGGCACTTTTCTGGTGACCGAACGCGATGGTGAGCTTTTGTATGTGGCGAATGGGCAGGCGGACCGGGTCAAAGGCGTGCCCAAAGTCGCAACACGCGGGCAGGGCGGGTTGCTGGATGTCACTGTTGCGCGGGACTTTGCGCAAAGCCGTGAAGTCTTTCTGACTTATTCAAAACCCCAGAAGAACGGCGCCGGAACCGCACTTGCCGTTGCACGGCTGTCAAAGGACGGTCACCGTCTAACCAAGCTGCGCGTTTTGTTCGAGGCGGTTCCGGGCGGATCATCGGGCCGTCATTTCGGCTCTCGCGTGGTTGAGGCCGAGGACGGCACGTTGTTTGTCACAATTGGCGATCGGGGTGACCGTCCTGCCGCGCAGGACCGCAGCAACCTTATGGGAACGATCATTCGGATCAATCGCGATGGGACGGTGCCGGCGGATAACCCCTTTGTCGGTGACGCCAACAGTCGCCCCGAAATCTGGACCTATGGCCACCGCAACCCACAGGGTGCCGGGCTGGATGCGCAGGGACGCCTGTGGGTGTCGGAACATGGCGCCAAAGGCGGGGACGAGGTCAACCTGATTGCACCCGGGCAGAACTATGGCTGGCCGATCATTTCTTATGGTGTGCATTACTCGGGTCAGAAAATCGGCGATGGGAATGCAAAACCGGGGTTGGAGCAGCCGCAGCACTATTGGGACCCGTCCATCGCCCCCTCGGGGTTGATGGTCTATTCCGGGCAGCTCTGGCCGCAGTGGACGGGCGACATTTTTGTCGGGTCACTCAAGTTTGATTACATCGCCCGGCTAGCCGGAACACCGCTGCGCGAAGTCGAACAGATCGAAGGCCCAGAAACCGACCGCGTGCGCGACATCGTCGAAGCGGCCGACGGGTCGATCTGGTTTATTTCGGTCGGGCGGGGCGTTGTGTACCGCATGACCCCGGGCAGCTAGACCGACAACCGCCCACTCTGCGCACCTCGTTCGCGATAGGGCGTAGTGTTGTAATGCGCCCGGTAGCATTTTGAGAAATGCGACGGGCTGGCAAAGCCGCAGGCCAGCGCAACGTTGATCACGCTCATGTCGGTCTGCATCAGCAGGTTGCGGGCCTTGTGCAGGCGCAACTCCATGTAATAGCGCTTGGGAGAACGGCTCAGATATCTCCGGAACAGGCGTTCCAATTGGCGCGTCGACATACCGACATCCTTTGCCAGGACCGAAGGCGAGATCGGCTCTTCGATGTTCTTTTCCATCATCAGGATAACCTGGCTCAGCTTCGGGTGACGCACGCCAATCCGGGTCGGCGTGGACAGGCGTTGAGTATCCTGATCTGTGCGGATCGAGGAATATATCAGCTGATCCGCGACAGCGTTGGCAAGGTTTTCACCAAAATCTTGGGCGATGATTTTCAGCATCAGGTCAATAGAAGACGTGCCGCCGGCTGTGGTCATCCGGTTTCCGTCAATCTGGAAAACCGATTTGGTCAATTCGACCTCATCAAACTCTTCGATAAAACTGTCCGAGTTTTCCCAGTGAATAGTCGCGCGCTTTCCGTCCAAAAGACCGGCCTTGGCCAAGGTATAGGCTGCAGTGCAAAGCCCGCCGATACGCAGTCCCCGGCGTGCCTCGCGGCGGACCCAGTT
Organism: Ruegeria meonggei; assembly: GCF_900172215.1. GTDB lineage: Bacteria > Pseudomonadota > Alphaproteobacteria > Rhodobacterales > Rhodobacteraceae > Ruegeria > Ruegeria meonggei. The sequence goes on along the minus strand of NZ_FWFP01000012.1, from coordinate 129,729 downwards.
CAAAACTTTCTTGGTCGTCGCCGCCTGAACATCGACACCGCCGCAGATAAGGACAACATCGTCGCGCTGTAATTCGATCAGGTCTGTGTCCAGATTGAACTCGGTGCCGGCGGAACATTTGATAGTTTCACCACCTTCACCGGCGAAGCTCCAGGAATAAAGCTCTTTGTGGGCCATTCGGTTCGCGATACGCAAACTGTCCAGGGCCGATGCAAAACACAACAGCGAGAACTTGTCCAACAGGACAAATACGTAGTGACGAGGCTTGGTCGCAGTGTCTTCCACAGTGACAACTTGGCGTTGCTCTTGCATGGCGAGGTGTCCTTGATTCGGCGCTGAGTGACGTGGCGTCCGGCGACAGGTTTGGCGGCCACCATGATCAAAGCTTGTTTGCCACGTCAAGAGGTCCAAATCGGATATGGTCACTCTTCATTGCATTTTGTATAGAGACGACCTGACTACTTCAGCGGAGATCAAAGCTATGACCGAATGGCAAAAAACGAACTGGCGCAACAAGCCACGGGTTCAGATGCCAGACTATACCGACGCGGCCGCCTTGGCCAAGGTCGAGGGCCAGCTTTCACAGTATCCCCCGCTGGTCTTTGCTGGTGAGGCGCGGCGTCTGAAGCAACATTTGGGTGCCGCCGGTCGCGGCGAGGCCTTCCTGTTGCAGGGCGGGGATTGTGCTGAAAGCTTTGAACAATTCAGCGCGGATGCGATCCGTGACACCTTTAAGGTGATGCTGCAGATGGCAATGGTGCTGACTTATGGTGCCAAGGTGCCCGTGGTGAAAGTGGGCCGGATGGCCGGACAGTTTGCCAAGCCGCGCAGCGCGCCCACCGAAGTGATTGATGGCGTGGAACTGCCCAGCTACCGCGGTGATATCATCAACGAACTGGCCTTCACCCCAGAATCGCGTATCCCGAATCCCGGCAAGATGTTGCAGGCCTACACGCAGGCTGCTGCAACGCTAAACCTGTTGCGCGCGTTTTCGACCGGTGGTTTTGCTGATATGAGCATGGTGCATTCTTGGACCTTGGGCTTCACGGATGAGCAGGACGTTCAGAAATACTCGGAAATCGCGGACCGTATTCAGGACACGATCGACTTTATGGGCGCGGCCGGGATTACGGCGGATACGACGCATGAATTCTCGACCGTGGAATTCTACACCAGCCACGAAGGCCTGCTGCTGGAATATGAAGAGGCGCTGACGCGGCTTGATTCCACTTCGGGCAACTGGTTGGCAGGCTCGGGTCACATGATCTGGATCGGTGACCGTACGCGTCAGCCGGACGGTGCGCATGTGGAATTCTGCAGTGGTGTACTGAACCCGATCGGTCTGAAATGTGGCCCGACAACAACTGCTGAGGACCTGAAGGTTCTGATGTCCAAGCTGAACCCCGAAAACGAAGAGGGTCGCCTGACCCTGATCGCGCGGTTCGGTGCGGGCAAAGCGGGCGAGCATCTGCCGCGTCTGGTCAAGGCTGTCAAGGAAGAGGGCGCCAAGGTTACCTGGGTCTGCGACCCAATGCATGGCAATACCATCAAGTCGGCGACGGGGTACAAAACCCGCCCGTTTGACTCGGTCCTGCGCGAGGTGCGCGATTTCTTTGGCGTGCATCAGGCCGAGGGCACCATCCCCGGCGGCGTGCATTTCGAGATGACAGGTCTGGACGTGACTGAATGCACCGGCGGCGTGCGGGCCGTGACAGAAGAGGACCTCTCGGACCGCTACCACACCGCTTGCGATCCGCGCTTGAACGCGACGCAATCGCTGGAGCTGGCCTTCCTGGTCGCCGAAGAACTGACCAACTTGCGCCGCAACGGTAAAAAACGCGCAGTCAGCTAAGGTCAGCAAAACTGAGAAATCCAAAGGCGGGCTGATTGGCCCGCCTTTATTAATGGTTAATCGTCGCGCGACACTACAAGGCGCAGATGTGATCCAGGCCGTTTGAAATCGGCCTGATCTTCGGCAAAACCGTCGACGGTTTCCGGAGCCTTGGGCTGAGGTGCCTGCACGTCTGACGCCGCGCGCATCTGGTGGTCGGAAATGGTGAAGCGCCGCGGCGTTGTACCAACTGCCCCATCACTGACCATGACGCCCAGAACGCGGCTGACGTCGCCCAGATCGCTTTTCAGCGGCAACAGGATCATACGCGCCTGCATGCGCGCCCGGCCAAGGTTGCCCGGTGATATCAACCCAAGCTCTGCAATCGAAGGCCCGGTGAACACTTGTTCCAGGACATCCGTGATTTCCGTCCGCGCGTCAGGTTCAAAAAATGCCGTCAAAGGCATGCCGCGCACCTCCATGCCTGCCAGATTGTTCAGATGGCTTCCGGCCAGACGGAACCGAGCCAATCCGGGCGCGATCCTTTCCAGAATGAAGGTGTACTCCAGGATGTTCTCAAGCCCACGCGGATCGATTTGCGACCGCATTGGAACCCCGTCGCCTGTCAGCAACGCGGTCCAATACGCCTCGGCCTGGCGAAGGGGCGACAAGCTGCGCCCACTGTCAAAACGATCCATTCCGACGATCTTTCCAAAGTTTGACCCGGATCCGTTCCCGAAAAAGGTTTTCATTTTCATCACCCTACAGTCAATCGACCGTCATTTTCTTAAAATGCCAGATATCGGGGCTTTGCAAGACTGAACAGCCCCCGTGAAGGTCAGATTGACACGGGTTAATTCAATTTTGGAGGAATTCTTTAATGAATGGTTAACTTCTGGCGCGCAGGGGCAAACTCTGCAAAGACTTGCCCTGCACCGGGGGATGGCTTTAGGTGCTGAAGGCACGCAGCAGCGGGCTGTTTATGAAAGGGCAGGAATGATCAGATCCATGACCGGTTTCGCTTCGGGCAAAGGGGCTTTGGGACCACATAGCTGGACGTGGGAGCTGCGCAGCGTGAACGGCAAGGGGCTGGACATGCGTCTGCGTGTGCCGGACTGGCTGACCGGGCTTGAAGCGACGCTGCGGGGGCAGATGTCCAAGGCGCTCAACCGGGGAAATGTCACCCTGTCGCTGCGGGTGAACCGGGATGAAACCGCGCCTGATCTGGTCCTGAACGAAACGGCAATGGTTGCTGCATTGACCGCGATGGCCCGCACACAAAAGATGGCCGCAGCCTGTGGTGTCACGCTGGCCTCGTCAAGCGCGGCAGATCTGATTGCCATAAAAGGTATGTTGGATGCAGGAAATGACGCAGACGATCCCGCACCGATTGTAGCAAAGCTGACCCGGGACTTTCCTGACCTTCTGTCGGCATTTATTGCAATGCGAGAAACCGAAGGCCAGGCATTGGCAAGTGTACTGAACAGTCAACTCGATCAAGTTGCCGACCTGACCGAGCAATCTGCCGAACTGGCCGAGCAGCGGAAAGACAAGGCGGCTTTGGCACTGCGTGAAAATCTGGCGCGGGTGATGGACAACGCACAGGGTGCAGATCCGGATCGCGTCGCACAGGAACTGGCGCTGATTGCGGTCAAGGCGGATATCACCGAAGAGATTGATCGCCTGAAAGCGCATGTGGTTGCCGCGCGTGATCTGCTGTCGCAGGACGTCGCAGTCGGGCGCAAATTGGATTTTCTGATGCAGGAGTTCAACCGTGAGGCCAACACGTTGTGCTCGAAGGCGCAAAGCGCTGACCTGACCTCGGTAGGGCTTGAGTTGAAGGCTGTAATAGACCAGATGCGCGAGCAAGTGCAGAACATAGAGTAATGACAGGAGCGCCCCAAATGGCGGATCGACGCGGCCTTTTAATCATTCTGTCCTCACCTTCGGGGGCTGGAAAATCGACCTTGGCCAAACGGTTGATGAAGTGGGACAGTGGGCTGAAGTTCTCGATTTCAGCCACCACCCGCGCGCCGCGACCGGGTGAAGAGCATGGGCGCGAGTATTACTTCCTTGGCGAAGATGAATTCAGACAGCAGGTGTCCGAAGGTCAAATGCTGGAACACGCCCACGTGTTTGGCAATTTCTACGGCTCTCCTGCTGGTCCGGTCCGCGAGTCAATCAATGCGGGCATGGATGTGTTGTTTGATGTGGACTGGCAGGGTGAAGTGCAGATCAGGAACTCGGATCTGGGCAAACATGCGCTGTCGATCTTTATCCTGCCTCCGTCGATCCCCGAACTGCGCCGCAGGCTGGAAGGCCGGGGGCAGGACAGTGAAGACGTAATATCGAAGCGGATGCTGAAAAGTTGGGACGAGATCAGCCACTGGGGCTACTATGACTATGTGCTGGTCAATGACGATCTGGATGAAACCGAAGACAAGCTGAAAACCATCGTCAGTGCCGAGCGTATGCGCCGCATTCAGCAACCAAGATTGCAAGATCACGTACGGACATTGCAAAACGAATTTGAGAGATTGGCATGACCATATACGCCTTGGGTGATCACGCGCCGCAACTCCACGACGACACATGGGTCGCACCGGACGCCAATCTAATCGGCAAAGTGGTGCTGGAGCAGGGGGCTTCGGTCTGGTTTGGCTGCACCATCCGCGCCGATCACGAAGAAATCCGGATTGGTGAGGGCAGTAATGTTCAGGAGAACTGTGTCATGCATATCGACGCCGGTTTCCCGCTGACCATCGGCAAGAACTGCACCATCGGACACAAGGTCATGCTGCACGGGTGCACAATTGGCGACAACACCCTGATCGGGATGGGGGCCATCGTTCTGAATGGCGCGAAGATCGGGAAAAACTGCCTGATTGGGGCAGGGGCTCTGATCACTGAGGGCAAAGAGATCCCAGACAATTCTCTGGTCATGGGCGCACCTGGCAAGGTTGTCCGACAATTGGGCGAGGCCGCCGCCCAAAAAATCACATTCAGTGCGCTGCACTACCAGGACAACATGCGCAAGTTCCGCGACACGATGAAGCCCGTCCAGTAAGGCGATCTGCGAAACCACACGAGAATTAGCTCATGTCAAACGAACTGCTCGCCGAAGTTGTATCGGCTGTTCCGATGCCGACTCTTATGGTGGATCAGACAGAGCGGATCATCGCCGCCAACACGGACGCCAGAACCTTGCTGGGCCAAAACATCACCGGCCGCCATTTTGCAACGATCCTCAGGCAGCCGCAGGTGATCGAAGCGATGGAGCAAAGCCTGCGCACCAAAGGCCCGGCAAGAACTCGGCACCTGTCCAACGATGGCGCACAGGACACAACGTTCGAAGTTGAATGCCGGTATATGAACGGGGTGGGCGCTGTGTCCGGTGGTGCGGTCCTGGTGGTGTTTCAGGACGTTACCCATCTGGAACATGCCAGTCAGATGCGGCGCGACTTTGTGGCCAATGTCAGCCACGAGCTACGCACGCCGCTGACTGCTCTGATGGGATTTATCGAAACGCTGCGCGGACCTGCCCGTGATGACGTCTCTGCCCGCGAGCGGTTTCTTCAGATCATGATGGATGAAGCAAACCGCATGAATCGGCTTGTTGGGGATTTGCTGTCCCTGAACCGGGTCGAAAGCGAGGAACGCATCCGCCCCCGGGAACAGCTTGAACTGACGGCGCTGTTGCAATCCACGTTGAACAATCTGCGGCCGCTGGCCGAGGCGTCCAGCGTGGTGCTGACACTGAACGCCCCTGATGGCCCGGTGTCTTTGACCGGTGACAGCGATCAGTTGCGTCAGGTGTTCACCAACCTGATCGAAAACGCGATCAAATACGGGGGCAGCGGCGGTAGTGTCGAAGTGCGCGTATTGTCCTCTGATCGGGATACGGCGATGCGTGGACCCGCCGTTCGGGTACAGATCATCGATAAAGGTCCGGGCATTGATGCGACTCACTTGCCCCGGCTGACCGAGCGGTTCTATCGCGCCGACAGTCACAGGTCCCGAGAGCTGGGCGGAACCGGTCTGGGGCTTGCGATTGTGAAACACATTATCAATCGTCACCGCGGACGCCTGCGGGTGGAAAGCGAATTGGGCAAAGGCGCTGTTTTTACAGTTATTCTGCCTCGATAGACGTAAAAACTCCCGGGTCACCAAGGTACGGCACCACATCCTATGTAATAGTCGCATGGCTGCTTTGCGTAGGAACAGTCCATTTTATCGGACAGTGTCATAAAGCTGTTACACACCTGTCACAAAACACTTACGCCTGCCTCTTAGTGGTGTGCGCAAGATCATCATGGGGATGATCACTACCTATAATTCTCAAGGAGACTGAAATGTCCTTTGTAAAACTGTCGGCTTCGGCCCTGGCCATCGCGGCCGTATCGGCCACCACCGCCACTGCGCGTGACCAAGTACAGGTTGCAGGTTCGTCAACCGTTCTGCCTTACGCTTCGATCGTTGCAGAAGCCTTCGGTGAAAACTTTGACTTCCCGACACCGGTTGTAGAATCGGGTGGGTCTTCTGCTGGCCTCAAGCGTTTCTGTGAAGGTGTTGGCGAAAATACAATCGACGTTGCGAACGCGTCGCGTCAGATCCGTGAAAAAGAAATCAAAGCTTGTGCCGATGCGGGTGTGACCGACATCATCGAAGTTCAGATCGGTTATGACGGCATCGTTTTCGCATCCGACATCAACGGCAACTCGTTCGAGTTCACGCCCGAAGATTGGTATAACGCTCTGTCCGCTCAGATTGTTGTTGACGGCCAGCTGGTCGACAACCCGAACAAAACCTGGGCCGACGTGAACCCTGCGTTCCCGGCGCAGCCGATCGCTGCCTTCATCCCTGGCACCAAGCACGGCACCCGCGAAGTGTTCGAAGACAAGGTGATCCTTGCAGGCTGTGAGCACCTGGGTGACTTCGATGCTTACCTGGCCGCTGCCGAAGGCGACAACGACAAAGCCAAGAAAAAAGCTGCCGAGAAAGCCTGTATCGCGCTGCGGACCGATGGCGTATCGGTCGACATTGACGGCGACTATACCGAGACATTGGCCCGTATCGACAGCAACAAAGACGGCATTGGTGTCTTTGGTCTGGCGTTCTACGAGAACAACACCGACAAACTGCAGGTTGCGACCATGTCGGGTATCGTTCCTTCGACCGAGTCGATCGCAACTGGCGAATACCCGGTCTCGCGCCCGCTGTTCTTCTACGTCAAGAAGGCGCATATCGGCGTGATCCCCGGCCTGAAAGAATACGCCGAATTCTTCGTTGCGGACGAGATTGCTGGCCCCGACGGCCCGTTGGCCGAATACGGCCTGGTCTCGGACCCTGAGCTGGTAAAAGTTCAGGAAGCCGTTGCAAACGAGACCGTCCTAGGCGGCGGTTCTTAATAACCATACGAACAGAACCGGGGCGGTTACTGCGCGCCCCGGTTCTTTTTGACTCTCGTACTGCCATCCCCACGGAGCTCTCATGGCGATTTCCTGGTTGTTGCTTATCCTGCTTGCGCTGGCAGTGATTGGATATTTCACGGGCCGATCCCGCGCACTTTCAAGTGCCGGCGGCAATGTCCGCGAATTGCATTCTCTTCCCTCTTACTATGGCTACAACGTTGCCCTGACCGCTTTGGTTCCTGCGTTGGGTCTGCTTATGATCTGGCTGCTGGTGCAACCGATGATCGTGAACAGCACCGTATCGGGTCTGATCCCCGATCAGGCCCTGCCTGAGGGGGCAGACCGCGGTCTGGCCATGAGCGAAGTACGCCGCGTTTCGGATGGTTTGGATGGTGCCGTGGCCGCCGGAGCCATTTCACAGGCTCAGGCCTCAAACGCGGATGCCGATATCGAAGAACTGACGCAGACGCTGAAAGATGCCGGTCAGGTACTGACCCAGGACATCACTCAGCCCATTCTGGTTGCGGCGCAGAAATACCGAAGCATGACCACGACCGGATCAGTCGCCATGCAAGTGGTTGTTCTGTCCCTTGCGCTGTTGGGGGCGGCATTTGCCTATATCCGAACGCACAAAGAATTTCGGGCCCGTAACGTGGTCGAGCAGGGGGTTCTGGCTCTTTTGCTGCTGGCCGCTTCCATTGCCATCCTGACCACGGTGGGAATTGTTCTGTCGATGGTGTTCGAGACGATGAACTTCTTCCAGTTGCATTCCTGGAAGGATTTCTTTTTTGGCGGCACCTGGGCTCCGAATTTTCGCGGCGGAAGTGAACTGTCAATCCTTCCATTGTTGTGGGGCACTCTCTATATTTCATTGATCGCCCTGTTGGTCGCAGTCCCCATCGGACTGTTCGCGGCGATTTATTTGTCGGAATACGCGTCTGGCGCGACCCGTTCGGTTGCCAAGCCATTGCTTGAGATCCTGGCGGGTATTCCGACAATCGTTTACGGTCTGTTTGCCTTGCTGACAGTGGGTCCTGCGCTGGTGTCCATGTTCGGGGACGGTGGGATGCTGGGTGTCGGTTGGATGGCCAGCTCCAATGCGGTTCTGACTGCCGGTTTGGTCATGGGCATCATGCTGATCCCGTTTGTATCCTCGCTGTCGGACGACATTATCAACGCAGTTCCGCAATCGATGCGTGACGGCTCGCTTGGATTGGGTGCGACTCATTCCGAAACCGTGCGCAGTGTCATTCTGCCCGCTGCATTGCCAGGGATCGTCGGTGCCATCCTTCTGGCCGCAAGCCGCGCAATTGGTGAGACGATGATCGTGGTGATGGCCGCGGGCGCAATCGCCAAATTCTCGGGCAACCCGTTCGAGGCAATGACAACAATCACCACCCGTATCGTCAGTCAGCTGACCGGTGACACGGATTTCGCCAGCCCCGAGACATTGGTGGCCTTTGCGCTGGGTCTGACCCTGTTCATCATCACGCTGGGGCTGAATATCTTTGCCCTCTACATCGTACGCAAATACCGGGAGCAGTACGAATGACCGATTTTTCCCAATCGTCCGAAGCCACTCCGACTGCCAAGCCCAAGAGCGAATCTCTGTTCAAAATGGACGCGCGAACCAAAAAGCGCAACGCAGCCGAGACCCGGTTCAAGTTCTACGGGATTGTCGCCATCGGTATCGGCCTGCTGATGCTGGTCGTGCTTGTGACCAATATCGTAACCGCCGGAACAGGCGCGTTCCAACAGAGTTTTCTTGATCTGAATGTCGAGCTGAAAGCCGACAAGTTGGACAAGAAGGGCAACCGCAATATCGAGGATATCAAAAAGGTTTCAACCTTTGGCTATGCGCCTCTGATCGCCTCGGCATTGGAAAGCGAAGTAGAAAAGCTGGGCATTCAGTCTGGACTGACCCCTAAGGAGATGGGCAAGATCCTGTCCAAGGCGGCACAGGCTGAGCTGCGGAACTTTGTCATCGCCAACCCCGGCAAGATCGGCGAAACCGTCAGCTTTAGGTTCTTGGTCAACAGCCGCGTCGATGGCTACATGAAAGGTCGTGTCAGCCGCGAGTCGATTGCAAACGACAAGGGAATTTCGGTCGAACAACTGGACTTCGTTGACCAATTGCGGAACGCCGGAGTGCTATACAAGGCCTTCAATCCGGACTTTATCTTTGGCACTGATGCCTCGGATCAACGGCCCGAGGCTGCGGGGATTGGTGTGGCGATGCTGGGCTCGTTGTTCATGATGTTTGTGGTGCTGGCGTTGGCGCTGCCGATTGGCGTTGCGGCTTCGATCTATCTTGAAGAGTTCGCGCCGCAGAACCGGCTGACTGACATCATCGAGGTGAACATCTCGAACCTGGCTGCGGTGCCGTCCATCGTGTTTGGTATCCTTGGTCTGGCCGTGTTTATCAACTATATGCATCTGCCGACGTCAGCTCCGCTGGTGGGGGGGCTGGTGCTGACGCTGATGACACTGCCGACAATCATCATCTCGACCCGGGCCTCGCTAAAGGCCGTGCCGCCGTCGATCCGCGATGCGGCGCTTGGGGTCGGGGCCTCGAAAATGCAGGCGGTGTTCCACCATGTTCTGCCGCTGGCCGCGCCCGGTATTCTGACCGGTACGATCATTGGCCTGGCGCAGGCACTTGGAGAAACTGCGCCGCTGCTGCTGATCGGGATGGTAGGTTTTATCGCCTCGAACGCTCCAGACGGCGTAGTTGCAGGTTTCTTGTCGCCAAACTCAGCGATGCCTGCGCAGATCTATGAATGGTCCAAGCGCGCCGATCCGGCCTTTTACGAACGCGCATGGGGGGGCATCATCATCCTGTTGATCTTCCTCGTCACAATGAACACCATTGCGGTCATCCTGCGCCGCCGCTTTGAACGCCGCTGGTAGATGGGTGCTATTATGAATGACATGACACGAGTGGAGAGAACCGTGGACTCCAAAGCAATCAAGATCGCCGCGAACAAGGTTCAGGTCCATTACGGCGATACCCACGCCATCAAGGACGTGGATGTTGAAATCGAAGACAAGACCGTGACCGCGTTTATCGGCCCGTCAGGTTGTGGTAAGTCGACATTCCTGCGGTGTCTGAACCGGATGAACGACACGATCGACATCTGCCGGGTACAGGGCGATATCCTGCTCGATGGTGAAGATATCTATGACAAACGCGTTGACCCTGTTCAACTGCGCGCCAAGGTCGGCATGGTGTTCCAGAAACCCAACCCGTTCCCCAAGTCGATTTATGACAACGTCGCATACGGCCCGCGCATCCATGGCCTTGCCCGGAACAAGGCGGAACTGGATGAGATCGTCGAAAAATCCCTGCGCCGTGGTGCGATCTGGGATGAGGTCAAAGACCGCCTGGACGCACCGGGCACCGGCCTGTCGGGCGGTCAGCAACAGCGTCTGTGTATTGCCCGCGCAGTGGCGACCGAGCCCGAGGTTCTGCTGATGGACGAACCGTGCTCGGCTCTGGACCCGATTGCGACCGCTCAGGTCGAGGAACTGATCGACGACCTGCGCTCGCGCTATTCGGTCGTGATTGTGACCCACTCGATGCAACAGGCCGCGCGGGTCAGCCAGAAAACGGCGTTTTTCCATCTGGGTAATCTCGTTGAATACGGTGAGACCGGGCAGATCTTTACCAACCCCGAAGATCCCCGCACCGAAAGTTACATCACTGGCCGTATCGGCTGAGCACAGGTATATTCTGATGACCGAACAACATATTGCATCTGCGTTCGACAGGGATCTCGAGGCGATCCAGGCCCATATCATGAAGATGGGCGGGCTGGTTGAAGCCGCCATCATAAGCTCGGCCCGGTCGCTTGAAACGCGGGACGAGGAACTGGCGCAAGAAGTGCGTCAGGGTGACAAAGCCATCGACGCGCTCGAAGAGCTGATCAACGAGGAAACGGCCCGCCTGATTGCCCTGCGCGCGCCAACGGCCAGCGATCTACGTCTGGTGCTGTCCGTGCTGAAGGTCTCGGCCAACCTTGAACGCATTGGCGATTATTCCAAGAACATCGCCAAGCGCACCACGGTTCTGGTCAACGCCGGCGAGATCAACGGCAGTGCTGCTGCTCTGCGTCGTATGGCGCGCGAAGTTGAGCGGATGCTGCGCGATGCGCTGGATGCCTATATTCAGCGCGATGCTGAACTGGCTGCTGATGTGATCGAACGCGACGAAGAAGTGGACCAGATGTATAATGGGCTGTTTCGCGAATTCCTGACCTTCATGGCCGAGGACCCGCGCAACATTTCCTCGTGTATGCACCTGCATTTCATCGCCAAGAATATCGAACGCATGGGTGATCACGTGACCGCGATTGCCGAACAGGTGGTGTATTTGGTGACCGGTGAGCGACCGACCGAGGCGCGCCCAAAGGCCGACATCACGTCGCAATCGGCATAGGAGACGAGGGACATGTCTGCTGATCAGCCAACCGTTCTGGTTGTCGAGGATGAACTGGCCCAGCGGGAAGTGCTGGCCTACAACCTCGAAGCGGAAGGATTTCGGGTGTCCAAAGCGGCCAGCGGCGATGAAGCCATTCTGTTGGTAGATGAGGAAAGCCCGGACATCATCGTACTGGACTGGATGATGCCGAATCTCAGTGGCATCGAGGTCTGCCGCCGTTTGAAAACCCGCCCTGATACGCGGTCTATTCCCATCATCATGCTATCCGCCCGCTCGGAAGAGGTCGACAAGGTTCGGGGGCTGGAAACCGGTGCGGATGACTATGTGGTCAAACCGTATTCAGTGGTCGAGTTGATGGCTCGGGTGCGCACACAGCTGCGCAGGGTCCGTCCTGCAACCGTCGGGATTCGCTTGGAATTTGACGATATCATCTTGGATTCCGAAACCCATAAGGTCAGCCGCGACAGCAAACCTCTCAAGCTTGGGCCAACCGAGTTTCGCCTGCTGAGCACATTTATGGAAAAACCGGGCCGCGTCTGGAGCCGAGAGCAATTGCTGGACAGGGTGTGGGGGCGCGACATCTATGTCGATACCCGTACCGTGGACGTCCACATCGGTCGTTTGCGCAAGGCATTGACGCAACATGGCGGCGAAGATCCTGTGCGCACAGTACGCGGTGCTGGCTACGCATTGGGCTGAACCACATCGGGGCAGGGGTGTGGGCATAAGGCTATGAGTTTTGCTCATGGTAGGATGCAAAACTCTTACTGTTTTTTACCGTTGCGTCGGGTTAGTTTGCGGCGAAGCAGACAGCCCGGAGAAGCATTATGAACGCCCCTGACACCAAGCCGACATTGCGTGCCAAAGACGCACCAGACATGGGCGCGTTCGCATGGGATGACCCGTTTCGCCTGTCAGATCAGCTGAGCGAGGACGAACGCATGATCGCCGCAAGCGCCAACGCTTACGCTCAGGAAAAGCTGCAGCCACGGGTGACAGACGCATTCCAAAACGAAGAGACCGACCCGGATATTTTCCGCGAAATGGGCGAAATGGGCCTGCTGGGCACCACGATCCCCGAAGAATACGGCGGGCTGGGGGCAGGGTACGTGTCCTACGGCCTGGTCGCGCGCGAAGTTGAGCGTGTGGATTCCGGTTACCGCTCGATGATGTCCGTTCAAAGCTCGTTGGTGATGTATCCGATCTTTGCTTATGGCAGCGAAGAACAGCGACGGAAATACCTGCCGAAACTGGCCAGCGGTGAGTGGATCGGATGTTTCGGCCTAACAGAGGCGGATGCGGGCTCTGACCCCGCTGGGATGAAAACCCGGGCCGAAAAGATCGACGGTGGATATCGGCTGACCGGCAGTAAGATGTGGATCTCAAATTCACCAATTGCCGACGTGTTTGTTGTCTGGGCCAAATCGGATGCGCATGATGGCAAAATTCGCGGCTTTGTTCTGGAAAAAGGCGTCAAAGGCCTGAGCGCACCAAAGATTCAAAACAAGATGAGCCTGCGTGCGTCGATCACAGGCGAGATTGTACTGGAAGGCGTCGAAGTCGACGACAGCGCGTTGCTGCCGCATGTCCATGGGCTGAAAGGTCCGTTCGGGTGTCTGAACCGCGCGCGCTATGGCATCAGTTGGGGCGTGATGGGTGCGGCCGAAAGTTGTTGGCACGGTGCACGTCAATACGGTTTGGATCGCAAACAGTTCGACAAACCTCTGGCACAAACGCAGTTGTTTCAACGCAAGCTGGCAGACATGCAAACGGAAATCGCCTTGGGTCTTCAAGCCAGTTTGCGAGTCGGACGCTTGATGGATCAGGCCGAAGCCGCGCCAGAGATGATTTCGGTCATCAAGCGCAACAATTGCGGCAAAGCGCTGGAGATTGCGCGCATGGCGCGTGACATGCATGGCGGAAATGGAATCTCACTTGAATTCCATGTCATTCGGCACATGGTTAATCTTGAGACCGTGAATACTTATGAGGGTACGCACGACGTACATGCGCTGATCCTGGGGCGGGCGCAAACCGGGTTGCAAGCCTTCTATTGAGGTGTAAAAATAATCGTGTAATTGGTATTATGGTAAATAAATACCATGCAAGGTTTGCCACTTCCCAAATGCTGCCAATGCCTTACGATCAGGTCCTGAACGAATGGCACGGAGTTTCTGATGAACCTGAACGGTAAAACGGTCGTAATTACTGGCGCAGCTGGTGGTATCGGCAAAGGACTGGCCGAACGGTTTTCCAACGAAGGTGCGATCGTCGTCTGCGCGGATATCGACGAAGACGGCGCGCATCGCGTTGCTGCGGCCATAGGTGGACATGCTCTGCGCTGTGACGTCTCGGACGAAGCCAATGTCAAAGATCTGATTGATACTGTCGAGGATGACATCGGACCAATCGATCTGTTCTGCGCCAATGCCGGGATTTTGACGCTTGGTGGTCTGGAGGTTCCGGACGAAGACTGGGATCGCATTTGGAAGATCAACGTCATGTCCCATGTCTGGACAGCGCGTCATCTGGCGCCGCGGATGTTGGAACGTGGCGGCGGTTACATCATGACAACCGCATCGGCGGCTGGTTTGTTGAACCAACCCGGCGCCGCGCCTTATGGGGTTACAAAACACGCGGCTGTTGGTTTTGCAGAATGGCTTTCACTTACTTATGGCCATAAAGGCCTGCGTGTGTCCGTTTTGTGCCCGCAGGCCGTTCGGTCAGAAATGACGCGCGGCCACGAGGTCTCGGTTGCGTCCATAGACGGCATGCTTGAACCTGAACACGTGGCACAGGCCTGTGTTGAAGCCATTGAAACGGAACAGTTTCTTATTTTGCCGCATCCGCAGGTTTTGGACTATATGCGCCACAAATCCGCAAATTATGAGCGTTGGCTTGGCGGAATGCGCAAGTTAAATCAACAGTTTGTTGAAGGCAGTTAAAGCTGTTATTGCGCTTTGCGCATCAACCCTTCCTGTGCGACCGAAGCAATCAACGTTCCGTCCTGCGCATAAATTGAGCCCCGGTTAAAGCTGCGCCCTCGCCCACCCCATGGTGAATCCATCGAGTAAAGATGCCAGTTCTCAAAATGTACCGGCGCATGGAACCACAACGCGTGATCCAGGCTGGCCCCGTTGACTTCGCCAGTGAACCAGCTGAGCCCATGCGGCCGCATGCCAGAGCTCATGAGATACATATCAGAGGCATAGGCCAATAACAGGTGTTGAGTTACCTGATCCGCGTTGGTGGCGGCATTCATGCGAAACCAGACCTGGTTTCGATCATCCGATTTCTCGGGGTTGAAAGGATTTAGGTGGCTTGCTTCGCGCACTTCGATTGGACGGTCACGTAAAAGCTCTCCGCGCAGCTTTTCCGGCACCTGATCCACGTATTGCATACGTAAATCCGCCCGGGACGGATAAGTTTCCGGAGCCTCCATCCGAGGCATTTGGTGGTGATGGTCCCAACCTTCGTCCTGAATGTGGAATGATGCTGACATGTTAAGGATCTGTTTGCCGTGCTGAATGGCGACCACGCGGCGGGTGGTAAAAGAACCTCCATCCCGTGCCCTATCAACCTGATATATAACAGGAATAGTAGGATCACCTGGGCGAATGAAATAGGCGTGCAGCGAATGGCACAGGCGGTCATCCACCGTTCGATACGCCGCTGCCAGGGCTTGCGCGATGACCTGCCCACCAAAAATTCGCATTGGCGTTTCACCGCCTGACCCGGTGCCCCGGAACAGATCTACCTCAAGCCGTTCGATGTCCAAAAGGTCCAGAAGGACGCGTTCTGCTTCGGTCATGATCGGTTCTCCGGTTGGGTGTCTGTGTGGGATATCAGCGCTTAGGGCGTCATTCAATCATTGCCCCAATGACAAGCGCCTTGAGCTCGGCCCGGGATGGATAAGAGCTGGAGGGTGACAGCTGGGTTAGGAAGACAACGCTCAGGTCGTTGACGCGATCGATCCAGAAAAAGGTCGACGCCATGCCGCCCCAGCTGAAATCGCCAACCGAGCCCGGAACCCCTGCCCGACCCGGGTCAATCACGACAGCACCCCCCAGACCAAAACCTGTGCCATTCATCGGTTGTTCGGCAAAACTCTGCGGCCCCAATGATGCAATGTCGCCCGGTAAGTGGTTACATAACATGAACTCTATGGTCTGCGATCCTAATAACCTATGACCATTTCCCACCCCATGATTGCGCAGCATTTCAGCGAAACGCGAGTAGTCATCGAGTGTGCTGACCAGCCCACCGCCCGCGGAAAAAGTGGTGGTGTTTTCAAACGGAGAGCTGCCCGCTTCATCTACAAGCCGCAATGTGTCGTCGCCGGTTTCAGCGGCGTTCAATTCCATCATGTCCCCAGCCAAAGGCGTATAAAGCGAGGCAAACCGGTCCCTTGCCCCCGACGGGATTGAAAAGCCGGTGTCATGCATCCCAAGTGGATCAAGGATTTTCTGCGTAAAAAACTGGTCGAGAGGTTGGCCCGAGATTACCTCGACAACTCTGCCGATCACGTCGATGCCGACCGAATATTCCCAGCGGGTGCCGGGTTGAAAGGCCAGTGGAAGGTTGGCCAAATCACTTACACGATCAGCTAAAACACCTTGGTTTGGCTTGAAAAGAAGGTCAACCTCATCCATCGCCTCAGGCAGGAGACCCGGATTGAACGGATAGCTGAAACCGCTGGTATGCGTCAGCAACTGATGTAGGGTTGGCGACGGCGCATCCTCTGTCTGATCCAACCGTTCTGCGCCGCTGATCAGCGCTTGCATGCGGCTGAATTCGGGCAGGATGTCCGAAAGTCTGGCGTCCAGATGTACCAGGCCCTGTTCCACCAACATCATCAACGCGACCGTTGTGACCGGTTTGGTCATCGAGTAGATGCGCACGATGGTATCGCGTTCGAATGGCAGGTCCTGTTCCACGCTGCGGTGACCGCAGGCGTAGTAGAAAACCTCGGACCCGTTATGTTTCACCAAAAGCGAACTGCCCGCGTATTTCCTTTGGTCGACATAGCGCTGCATCCAGCTGCAAGTGCGGGTTAACCGCCCTGTGTCGAACGCTGATTGACTGCCCATAGATTTGACCCTTTGCTAATTATCACGATTTTGCGGGCTTATCCGCTGAATTGACAGGGAAATCCGCGCAACGCCTCTACAAACTCAGCGAATTCCTCCGCCATCCTGATACACTAGGTTGGGAACAGAATCGGTGAATACGAGTTCGTGCGGTTTCCTTGATCACACGTCGGAGGAGAAACATGGCGCAACAAATAGATTTTGTGTATGATTTCTGTAGCCCTAACGCCTATCTTGCCTACAAGGCACTACCAGCCCTTGCCAAAAAGCACGGCGCATATGTGCACTATGTTCCAGCATTGTTGGCGACGATTTTCAAAGTGACGAACAACCAAAGCCCGTTTCAGGCGTTTTCCGAGAACCGCCAGAAGACCGCCTATCTCACTCATGATCTGCACAGGTTTGCGCGTGCGCGAAAAGTGAGTTTTCATATGAGCCCTCACTTTCCCGTGGATACCAAGTTTGCAATGCGAGGTGCTGTCTTTGCATCTGGAAAACCTTGGGAAGCCAGATATATAGACGCCATATTTGATGCGATATGGGTGCATGGTCAAAAAGTGGATGATCTGAGCGTATTGTCCGAAATCCTGCGTGAAAACGACCTACCCGTACGCAAGATGCGCGAGGCCATGACCAATGTGGACATCAAACAGCAGCTCAAGGATCAAACGAAAGCTGCGGTCAAAAAAGGCGTTTTCGGTGTGCCTACCATGTTCGTCCAAAACGAGATGTTCTTTGGCAAAAACAGCCTTGGGAACCTTAACCTCGAGTTGAAAGGTTTGGCGTGATCGCTTGCTCTATATTCGTTTTCTCATTTCAGTGCGGCCAGACCGTGCCGCGCGAACATAGGGACATAAGCCCCAAAAACTTGTGCTCGTTTTGGGTCTGACGCGTTGCCATCCAGCGCGCGTTTATAGACTCCTTGCAGAATCCCCGCCATGCGAAAGAAATTAAAGGCAAGGTAGAAGCCGAATTTGTCGATCCCCGGCAGTCCCCTTCGCTGGCAATACTGCTCGATAAAGGCTTGGTCTGACGGCAGGCCCAGATTTGCTCGGTCAATTCCGGCCAGGCCGCGCCCTTCTTTGCCGGGCGGCATCTGCCATTGCATAATGACGGCTGCCAAATCTGCATAGGGGTGACCGATTGTCGAAAGCTCCCAGTCCAGAACGCCTAGGCAGTTGGTTCCGTCTTTTGCGAACATCAGATTGTCGATGCGATAGTCACCGTGCACAAGCGTGCGCTGCCCGTCATCCGCAGGCACCGACTGTTCAAGCGTCGTGATCAGCGTGTCCATATCCGGTATCTGAGTTGTTTCCGAGGCACGGTACTGTTTGGTCCAGCGCCCGATTTGACGCTCAAAGTAATTGCCGGGCGGGCCGTAATCCGAAAGTCCGACTGCGTCGACGTCAACCATATGCAACTCGGCCAGAACCCGGTTCATTTCGTCCAGTATAGCTTTGCGCGTTTCAACGCTTTGACTTTCCATCGTGGGCTCAAGAAAAGTGCGCCCATCAAGGCGTTCCATGATGTAGAAATCAGAGCCTATTACGGTGCTATCCTCGCATAAAAGATACATCTCGGGGACTGGAACCTTGGTGCCCGCGAGGGCTGTTTGCACGCGGTATTCACGGTCTACTGCGTGGGCGGATTTCAAGAGAACGCCTGGTGGCTTTCGGCGCAATACATATTTCTTGGCTGGTGTGCGCAGCTCAAAGGTCGGGTTAGATTGGCCGACGTCGAACTTTGTCGCTTTGAGTGGGCCATTGTAACCGTCGAGATGCGCGCTGAGATAGGCGTCGATGGCGGGCAGATCCAGTGCGGTGTTATCGGTCATCCCTCAGGCCCCTAAAGCGCTTCGGCAAAAATGTTACCGGCCGTCACCACGTTGATGCCGCCGGATACGGGGATCACGGCCCCGGTGATGTAACTGCCGCCCTGGCCGCAAAGGAACAGCATACATCCGGCGATGTCCTCGTCACGTCCGACGCGGCCCAGGGGCACCGACTTGCCCACTTTGTCACGGGTGCCTTCGTCAGCGGTCGCAAACGCGGTCATGCGCGACACAAACGGCCCGGGGGCCAGTGCGTTTACGGTGACGTGATAGGGCGCCAGTTCTTTTGCCATGATCTTGGTCAGATGCAGAACGGCTGCTTTAGAAGCGGAGTAGCTATAGGCGCCATCACCCATCGGAACCTCCCCCATGACCGAGCCAACATTGACCACGCGGGCTGGATCATCGGGTGTGCCTGATTTCATCAACATCGGCAGCAGTTTTTGGGACAGGTCGAAAATACCCGCAACGTTGACGGACATGACCTTATCCCACGCGTCATAAGGGAATTGCCCCATTGGTGCACCCCAGGATACACCCGCGTTATTCATCAGAATATCAAGGCGTTGCGTTCGGCCTATAACTTCCGACACCAGAGCATCGATCCCCTCTTTCGTGCCGACATCCCCGCCGAACCCTTCAGCGCTGCCGGGGGCGTCCAATTCGTTCAACTCATCTGCAACGGCCTCGCATGCCTCTGCTTTGCGCGAAGCAATAAGGACCCGCGCGCCGGCGCGCACAAGTGCCTCGGCGGCCATGCGCCCAATTCCCGTGGCGCCACCGGTTACAAGAGCGGTCTTGCCCTGCAATGAAAAAAGCGTTTCGGGGGTCATGGTCTGCTCCTCAATATTGATTATGGGCGCTTGGGTGATGGTGATCAGATTTGCATCACCCTGAATTCTTGACAACACCCGCTGCCGCGCCAAAGGTCCTTCTGAACAAATAACAAGGACATCAGGCCAGATATGCAAGCTTTACTCAGCGTCGCTCCGGGTGGACCGGAAACTCTGGAATTGACCACCCTGCCCGATCCTGTGCCAGGCAAGGGTGAATTGCTGGTTGCGGTTAAGGCGGCCGGTGTTAATTTCCCCGATACGCTGATGATCCGGGATCTGTACCAGATCAAACCGCCGCGACCTTTTGCACCGGGGGGCGAGATCGCGGGCGTGGTTCAGGCGGTTGGTGACGGTGTGAGCGGGTTTGAGGTGGGCGACCGTGTTCTTGCGCTGACCGGTCATGGGGGCTTTGCCACGCATCTGACGCTCAAGGCCAAGATGGCAGTGAAGTTTCCTGAAACGATACCGTTCGAGGAAGCCGCCTGTTTCATCTTTACCTACGGCACTTCCTACCATGCACTGAAGGATCGCGCTGCCATTCGACAGGGGGAAACCCTGCTTATCCTTGGCGCCGCCGGCGGTGTTGGATCGGCTGCGATTGAGCTTGGCAAGGCGATGGGCGCACGCGTGATTGCAGCGGTGTCTTCGCCGGACAAAGCGGAATTCTGCCGTAAGATCGGCGCGGACGAGACAATCGTATATGCGCGTGACATGGACAGGGACGCGCAAAAGGCGTTTTCTTCTGAAATCAAGGCATTGGCCGGTGGCGAAGGCGTGGACGTCGTCTATGACGCGGTGGGTGGCGACTATGCTGAACCCGCGCTGCGTAGCATGGCCTGGAACGGTCGTTACCTTGTTGTCGGATTTCCGGCCGGAATTCCCAAGGTTCCGCTGAACTTGCCGTTGTTGAAAGGCTGTCAGATCGTGGGTGTATTCTGGGGGGCGTCGGTTTTCCGTGATCCCAAGGGGCATGCCGAAAATGTAAGTGAATTGTTTGGGTTGTACGCGAGCGGTCAGGTCAAGCCTCAGATCAGCGCCAGGTACTCACTGGACCGCGCGGCTGAGGCGTTGGTTCATTTGGCCGACCGCTCAGCGCTTGGAAAAATAGTCGTCACGCTGGATGAGGTCTGAGCAAATCACCAAGTGAAAACTCGACATATGGGGTGTCTGCTGGGCGACGTTCGCGTCATGAGTGCGCGGACCGGTAGACATTCCCACCAATTCGCGTTTATCAACCTGTTATGGGAACGGTGAAATAATGCAAAAAGCTCTGATTTTGAATGGTCCGAACCTTAACCTTCTGGGGACGCGTCAGCCTGAGGTTTACGGTAGCACCACGTTGAAGATGGTTGAAGATTTGTGCCAAAGCCACGGAGCTTCTCTTGGCTTTGATGTGTCGTGTCTTCAATCCAACCACGAAGGTGCCCTGATTGACGCTATTCACGCTGCCAAGGGCGTGCATGACGGGATCGTTCTGAATGCCGGAGCCTATACGCATACGTCGATCGCCTTGATGGACGCGATTGCATCGGTCGAACTTCCGGTGATCGAGGTGCATCTGTCCAACATCCATGCGCGTGAGGCGTTCCGCCACAAATCCTACATCTCGAAGGTCGCCGTCGGGCAGATCAGCGGCTTTGGGGCGCAGAGCTATGTACTGGCGCTGGACGCCCTGTCGGCGCATCTGAAACGGGGAGGGGTTGGATGAAGCTGAGCGAATACCTTCACTTCCTCAGCTATACAAAGACGCTGGAAGAGCTTTGGGACGCGCATTGCCGGCAAATGGCAAAGTACGGGTTCATTCGGCTTCTTTACGGATACACCCAGTATCGCACTGAAACATCTTTGGGTGATCCTGAAGACTTTGTGATTCTGACGAACCATGGACAGGAATACCTGGACGGTTTTCTCCGGGGTGGATTGTATTTCCATGCCCCGATGTTGAAGTGGGCACTGCAGAACGAAGGTGCGGCAAGCTGGAAGATGACGCAGGATCAGATGTCGGCGGGCACTCTGACCCCGAAAGAACGTGCGGTTATTGAATTCAACAAGTCCAAGAAGGTCATTTCCGGATACACGGTCAGCTTCACGTCGGTATCCATGCGGTCGAAAGGCGCGATTTCTCTGTCTGCGCGTGACACGCTGACACAGGCAGAGGTGGATGAGATCTGGGCGGAACATGGTGACGATATCCTGTTGATGAACAATGTCGCGCATTTGAAGATCCTCACCCTGCCCTACAACGCGCCGAACCGCGCGCTGACCAAACGACAGCGCGAGGCATTGCAATGGGTTGGTGATGGCAAGACCACGCAGGATATCGCCTTGTTGATGGGACTGACGGCGGCGACCGTGGAAAAGCACCTGAGGCTGGCGCGCGATTCGCTTTCGGTTGAGACGACGGCACAGGCCGTTTTGAAAGCATCGCTGCAAAACCAGATGTTTGTCGTCGAGGCCTGAGTCATCAAAATTGACGCTAAGCTGCGTCAATTTACCTAGGGTAAGGAAATCATGACTTTCCAAATCTGAACCCGAATTGCAAAGTAATATTGTTCCGTGAGTGGTGGCTTTAGCCAGGGAACGTTTTGATCGGATCTTTGCAATTCCAAGGCTCTCCGGTTGCTCTGACACAGGGGCGTCTATTCGTCCACGTACCTTTGTCGGAATTTTGGGGGGCCTCGACCATCCCCATCTTGCGGGGCCCCTCAATCCAAACGTGTAATAGACGTGGACGCTTCGGCGTCCCTTTTTGTTTCCCTATGACTGAAACGCACAAAAAAACCGGTTACGCAGCTGCGTAACCGGTCTGGTTAGATGCACGCGGCCGCCTTTCGACGCCCGGGAAAAACCAATTAGCCTTGTGCGGCCTTGGCAACTTCGGCGGCGAAGTCTTCTTTTTCGACAACGATGCCTTCGCCAACTTCCAGACGTACAAAGCCAGTGATGGTTGTGCCTGCTTCTTTGGCAGCGGCTTCGACGGTCAGGTCAGGGTTCACAACAAACGCTTGGCTCAGCAATGTCGATTCCGCAACGAACTTCTTCATGCGGCCAACGATCATCTTTTCGATTACCTGCTCCGGCTTGCCGGATTCGCGGGCGATGTCCATCTGAACCTGTTTTTCCTTCTCGACCACAGCTGGGTCCATGTCCGCCTCGGACAGGGCAGCAGGGTTCACAGCTGCGATATGCATCGCAATCTGTTTGCCGATCGCTTCGTCACCACCGGACAGAGCGACCAGAACGCCGATTTTACCCATGCCGTTGGTGGCTGCGTTATGGACGTAGGACACAACCGTGTCGCCCGACAGCTTGGACATACGGCGGACCGACATGTTTTCGCCGATGGTGGCGATTTTGTCGGTCAGCGTGTCTGCAACGGATTTGCCGCCCAGATCGGCCGCCAGCAAAGCTTCGACATTGTCGACGCCTTCTGCGGCATAGGCGATCTTGCCGACCATTTCCTGAAACTCGGCGTTTTTGCCAACAAAGTCGGTTTCCGAGTTCACTTCGACAGCAACACCGGTGCCGTCTTTGACGTGAACAGCAACCAGACCTTCGGCTGCGGTACGTCCCGATTTCTTGGCCGCTTTGGCCAGGCCTTTGGTGCGCAGCCAATCGACGGCTTCGTCCATGTTGCCGCCGGTTTCGGTCAGCGCCTTCTTTGCGTCCATCATGCCTGCGCCGGTTGTGTCGCGCAGTTGTTTCACCATTGCTGCTGTGATTGCCATCTCTTGGCTCTCCTCAATTCAAACGGAATTGGGGCAGGTCTACCCTGCCCCATATGTCATTTACGTGACGGGCAGCTTACGCTTCGGCCTTGGCTTCCGGCGCGGCTTCTTCTGCAGCGGCAGGCTCTTCTGCAACGGCTTCTTCAACCGGTGCTTCTTCGAACGCGCCCAAGTCAACTCCGGCGGCACCCATCTGAGCGGTCATACCGTCCAGAGCGGCACGCGCAACAAGATCGCAATACAGAGAAATGGCGCGCGCTGCGTCATCGTTGCCGGGAATGATGTAATCAACACCATCAGGTGAGCAGTTGGTGTCGACGATTGCTACGACTGGGATACCCAGCTTGTTGGCTTCGGCAATGGCCAGTGCTTCTTTTTTGACGTCAATGACGAACAGAAGGTCCGGAACGCCGCCCATTTCGCGGATACCGCCCAGGGATGCCTGCAGCTTGATCTGGTCACGTTCCATGCCCAGACGCTCTTTCTTGGTCAGGCCTTCGGCACCGGCTTCCATGGCTTCGTCGATCTGGTTCAGACGGTTGATCGACTGGGAAACGGTTTTCCAGTTGGTCAACGTGCCACCCAGCCAGCGGTGGTTCATGTAGTACTGAGCAGACTTTTCAGCAGCGTCTGCGATTGGTTGAGCAGCCTGACGCTTGGTGCCGACGAACAGAACGCGGCCACCTTTTGCGACGGTGTCACGAACAGCCTGCAGCGCCTGGTCCAGCATCGGAACGGTCTGGGTCAGGTCCATGATGTGGATACCATTGCGCGAGCCGTAGATGAACGGGCCCATGCGGGGATTCCAACGCTGTGTCTGGTGACCAAAATGTACGCCAGCTTCCAGCAGCTGACGCATGGTGAACTCGGGAAGAGCCATGCTTTATTTCCTTTTCCGGTTTACGCCTCGGCGGGGGTGAAAGAAGCGGATGCTCCAACCGGCGGGCCAGGTAAGGATGTCTCCCCTACAAAGCCCAAACCCCGCCTGCGGGTTTGAATGGCGCGCGTATACGGCAGGTTGACATGCAGCGCAAGGGCCAAATGCCCCTATTTTTCAAGCCGTGCCAAGGTATGTGCGTGGCGCACGACGGCTTCGCAATGGGCCGCCAACGCCTTGCGGCTGTCAAAGTCGCTAACCTTGGCGGGCGTGTGATAGATCAACTCTACCGAGCCTTGCCGACACGCGCCCAGTGTCTTTAACAGATGCGGGCCAAACTCCATATCGCCCCACCAACCATAGAACCGGTCGGGCTGCCCCTTCGGGGCATGGAAGACCACGGAAACCGGTTGAACATACATGAAATTGCGCAGTTCATCTGAAAAGAACGCCGCGAACAGCGTTGTTTTAAATGGCAAAATTCGCAATCCGTCCGTAGAGGTGCCCTCGGGGAAGAACAGCAGTTTGTGCCCAGCGGTCAATCGTTCCTCAAACACCTTTGTTTGCTCGCGCGCCTTCTTGCGGTCACGCTCGATAAACACTGTGCCGGTCGCGCGTGCCAGCCAGCCGATACCGGGCCATTTCGCGACCTCGGCCTTCGAGACAAAAAAGACCCGTTTGCGGGCGTTCAGCGCAAAAATATCCAGCCACGAGGAGTGATTAGCCACCACGGCCCCGCGTTCTTGCATCAAGTCACCCGAGGTTCGGAACCCGACGCCCAGAATGCGAAACGCGTTGCGGCAGACAAACTGGCTGATGAAGGGTGTGATCGGTCGGCGTGGACCGTAGATCGGACGTTCGACCAGGCGGACGGTCAGCAACAGGATCAGGCCGCTAGTCACCAAAAGGGCTAGCGGCAGGCCGCGCAAGATCACCAGCCCCCACCCGATTACGCCAAGCTCGATCGGATCGGGCGCATCTTCGCTTTGCCAGGATTGATCGCTCACCAGATTACGCCCCACTATAGATACGACGCTGGCGCTCATTCATGCGGGCGGTGTCCAGGATCAGGCACACATCAGTGGTGTTGAACGCATGGTCGATAAAGGCGCCCTCTCCCACAAACCCGCCCAACCGCAGATAGGCTTTGATTAGCGACGGCACCTGCACCATTGCGGTGCGGCGGTCCAGGTCTTCGGGCGCAACAAGGTTCATGTTCTGATACCTGTCCGGCTGGGCCTTCACACGCAGGTCAGGTGGTGCCAGGTTGTTGTGGTGCAACATCGACAAGGGTTGCGCCAGGTCGTGCAGGTTGGTGCCGTGGAAACTGGCCACGCCAAACAGCACTTCGATCTCTCGTTCGGCAACATAAGCGGCCAAACCGTTCCAAAGGTGATACATGGCCGTGCCACCACGGTAGTTGGCGTGCAGGCACGAGCGACCAAGCTCCAGCAGCTTGCGACCGCTTTGTTTGAGGATGCTCAGGTCGTATTCATCTTCGGAATAAAACTGGCCCATTTCTTCGACACGTTCACCCGGTAACAGTCTGTAAACACCAATTGTTTCACCGGTTAGGTCATCAATCGCCAGCATGTGGTCAAAGTGAGGGTCGAACCTGTCTTGTTCCAGCCCTGCATCGTGATCGACCATCTCTCCTCCGCCACCCAGTTCGCGCACAAACACGTCATAGCGAAGCCGCTGCGCAGCACGCAATTCGGCCTCAGTCTCGGCGAGTTTGACGGTAAAGGATGGGCCTGCATCCGACATCAGAAATTCCGTTCTTGTTTGCGCGCTGATACCGCAGTTCTCGGGCAGATGGCAACACGGGCGAAATCCCGTGACGTTAACCTTTCCTAAACCAGTTTCACGGATCAAAGACCGGCATCAGGGCGATGCGCGTTCCGTCAATCACCACTTTTCCCTGCTCGCGAAAATTCACGGTGATCTTGCCCCCGATGTTGGACTGCACTTGTCCAACGCCCCAGTCGGGATAATCGGGGTGGCGGACAAACATGCCCGGTGCGAAAATGGCATTAAGGTCTGTCATGCAAGGGCTCCGGTCCAGCGGCAGATGAAGCAGGAGGTACGCATGCGCGACTCAGACGTCAACCTGGCCGAGTTGATCGGCTCGCGGATCTGTCACGATCTTATCAGCCCCATCGGGGCGATCACCAATGGTCTTGAGCTGCTTGAAATGGTTGGTGCGGTTCAGGGACCCGAGATGGAGCTGATCTCGGGCAGTGTCGGCAGTGCTGGGGCCAGAATTCGTTTCTTCCGCGTGGCTTTCGGGTCAGCCGGCGATCAGCCCTTGGGCCGGGCCGAGGTGACTGCGTTGCTGAAGGATGTCGAACGGGCCGGTCGTGTGCGAGTAAACTGGCACCTGACCGAGGCCGTGCCGCGCAACCAGGTCAAACTGGCGTTTCTGGCACTGATGTGCTGTGAAAGCGCGATGCCGTTTGGTGGCGAAGTTACGATTGATCATGCGGGCGAAAGCTGGACCATTACCGGATCCGCCGACAAGCTCAATGTGGATAATGATCTCTGGAAAAGCCTGCCTTCGGGGCATTTTGCCAAACCTGTGACGCCTTCTCAGGTGCAGTTCGCCCTGCTGCCCGAAAACGCCACGGCGATGGGACGGCGGGTTGCGGCGGAAACCACCTCAACCCGCGTTACGATCCGGTTTTAAGCCCGAACCGTTCCGTTCCCGCGCACAAGGTATTTAAAGCTGGTCAGCTGCGCCGCCCCTACCGGGCCTCGTGCGTGCATCTTACCAGTGGCGATGCCAATTTCAGCGCCCATCCCGAACTCACCACCATCGGCAAACTGGGTTGACGCGTTGTGCATCAGGATCGCGCTGTCGAGCCGTTCAAAAAACCGGGCGGCGGCGTCCGGATCCTCGGTCATGATGCAATCGGTGTGATTGGACCCAAACTGGCGGATATGGGCAATCGCCGCGTCGATATCCGCGACGGGCTTGGCAGCAATAACGCTGTCGAGGAATTCCTTGCCCCAATCGTCGGCAGTTGCCTCAACCACACCATCCACGTCCAATTGACCATGCGCATGAACCTCGACCCCCGCGGCAAGAAGGGATGCAATAACATCCCTGCCCAGCGTTTCCACCACGTCCTGATGGATCAGCAGGCATTCAGCCGCGCCGCAAATACCGGTGCGGCGGGTCTTGGCGTTTAGCACGACATCCTGTGTTTTCTGGGGATCAGCCGCCTTGTCGACATAGATATGCACGATGCCTTCGAGATGGGCAAAAACCGGCACACGGGCTTCGCGCTGTACCAATCCGACCAACCCTTTGCCACCGCGCGGGACAATGACGTCGACATAGTCGGTCATGGTCAACAATTCCTGAACCGCCGCACGATCCCGAGTGGGCACCAGTTGGATCGCGTCCTCGGGCAGGTTCGCAGCCTTCAATCCTTCGACCAGACAGGCACGGATGGCCCCGGAAGAGTGGAAGCTTTCAGACCCACCGCGCAGAATGACCGCATTACCGGATTTCAGGCACAAGGCGCCCGCGTCAGCCGTCACGTTGGGGCGGCTCTCATAGATCACACCGATGACGCCAAGCGGAGTACGCACGCGCTGAATGTTCAGACCTGTGGGCATGTCCCATTCGGTCAGCACTTCGCCCACGGGATCGGCTTGATCAGCAACTGTGCGCAGCCCGTCGACCATGCCCTGAACGCGGGCTTCATCCAGCATCAGGCGATCCATCATCGCCGGGCTCAGGCCCTTGTCGCGGCCAAAATCCAGATCTTTCTGGTTGGCTTTGATGATCTGTGCCCGGTTGGCCCAAACCGCATCCGCTGCCGCGATCAGCGCGGCATGTTTGCGCTCGGCACTGGCAAAGGCCAGATCAGCCGAGGCCGCTTTGGCGCGCTTCCCAAGATCGGCCATCATGCTGGGAACGTTGTCGAAATCCTTCATCTCATGTGCCTTTCGATCGGTCATTGGTGTCTTAGCATCGCGCGGCTACAGCGCCAAATCGTCCCTGTGGATCAATACAGCCCGGCCCGGATAGCCCAAAGTCGCCTCAATTTCAGAGGACTTGCGCCCTTTGATTGCATCCGCCTCTTGCGCGGTATAGCGGCTGAGCCCCTGCGCCAGACGGCGGGCCGTTGGATCAAGAATGGCCACCGGGTCGCCACGGCCAAAGTCGCCTGTCACTTCGACGATACCGGCTGGAAGCAAGCTTTTGCCATTGCCAAGCGCCTGCGCCGCGCCTTCATCAACAACAATCTCACCCCGAGGTTTCATTGCCGAGATCCAGCGTTTTCGCGCGGCATGTGGGTCCAGCGTGGCCGTAAACCACGTGCTATTCGCGCCATTTTCCAGCGTTTTCAGCGGGTTCAATGGCGAGCCTTCGATGATTGCCATGTCGCAGCCGGCGGCAGTCGCCATCTTCGCGGCGAGCAGCTTGGTTTTCATACCCCCCTTGGACAGACCCGAGCCAGCATCACCCGCCATCTCTTCGATTTCGGGAGTG
The DNA here is from genome assembly GCF_900172215.1 of Ruegeria meonggei. GTDB lineage: Bacteria > Pseudomonadota > Alphaproteobacteria > Rhodobacterales > Rhodobacteraceae > Ruegeria > Ruegeria meonggei. The sequence continues at coordinate 101,180 of NZ_FWFP01000012.1, read as the reverse complement.
ATATCGCGGATCACGTCATAGCGCATGGCGTTTGGGTCGTCGTTCGGGTTGCCGGTATAGAACCCGTCCACATCCGACAGCAGAATCAACTGATCCGCACCGACGGTGACGGCGATTTGTGCGGCCAGCCGGTCATTGTCGCCATATCGGATTTCGTCGGTGGCCACGGTGTCGTTTTCATTGACGATCGGAACCACACCCAAGCCCAGCAAAGTCTCGAGCGTTGCGCGAGAGTTCAGGTACCGGCGACGGTTGGCGCTATCTTCCAGCGTCACCAGAACCTGCGCGGTGGTGATCTTGTGCGGGGTCAACGCCTCTTCATAGGCGCGGGCCAGACGGATTTGCCCGACGGCCGCCGCAGCCTGAGATTGCTCCAGCGGCAGGGTCTGCATCGGCAGGTTCAAAACGCCCCGCCCCAAAGCAATTGATCCCGAGGACACCAGAATGACGTCCGTCCCTTCCCTTTTCAACCAGGCCACATCCTGTGCCAGCGAGTGCAGCCAGTCGGATCGCAGCAAGCCGGTGTGTCGATCCACCAACAAGGCAGATCCGATTTTGACCACCAGTCGTTTGGCTGCGGTCAGGGTTGCCAAGACTGCATCTCCTCAACGGGTTTTTGGCGCAGACGGTTTTCGTCGATTTGCGCTCGCAATGCGCGCAGAACCTCGGTTACGCCCAGATGCGCGACGCCGGACATCATCATAACGGGGCCGCCAACGGCCTCTTCCAACTCGGCCTTGGCCAACGCCTGTTCGTCTTCGTCTAGCGCGTCGACTTTGTTCAGGACGGTAATCCGAGGTTTTTCCGCCAATTCACCGCCATATGCCTCAAGCTCGTGAATGATTGTCCGGTAATCTTCTGCGACGGACTCAGAGGTGCCATCGACCAGATGCAACAACACCGCGCAGCGCTCTACGTGGCCCAGGAACCGATCCCCGATCCCGCGGCCTTCGTGTGCGCCTTCGATCAGGCCGGGGATGTCGGCCACAACGAATTCAACGTTATCAACCCCCACAACGCCCAGATTGGGGTGCAAGGTGGTAAACGGATAGTCCGCAATCTTGGGGCGCGCGTTCGATGTCGCGGCCAGAAAGGTTGACTTGCCGGCGTTGGGCATCCCCAGAAGGCCGACGTCGGCGATCAGTTTCAACCGCAACCAGATGGTGCGATCAATCCCGTCCTGCCCCGGATTGGCCCGGCGTGGCGCCTGGTTTGTCGCTGATTTGAAATGCAGGTTGCCAAAGCCGCCATTGCCGCCCTTGGCCAGCAAGACCCGTTCGCCCACCTGCGTCAGATCGCAGATGACCGTCTCTTCGTCCTCGTCGAGGATTTCCGTGCCGACCGGCACCCGCAGGATGATGTCGTCGCCATCCTTGCCGGTGCGCTGTTGACCACGGCCGGGTTGGCCGCTCTTGGCAAAGAAATGCTGCTGATATCGAAAGTCGATAAGCGTGTTGAGCCCGTCAACAACCTCGGCCCAGACCGATCCGCCCTTGCCGCCGTCACCGCCATCGGGTCCGCCATATTCAATGTATTTTTCACGCCGAAAGCTGACGCAACCGCCACCGCCGGCCCCGGACCGGATGTAGACCTTTGCAAGATCGAGAAATTTCATGTTAGTCCCCTACTGCAAAGGCCCCATCGGCCACAAGTCAGAGTTTTTTGGTGTATGTCCAGGTGGGCACATTCGCATCGCGCGCCACCGAATAGATTTCGGCATCGCCAAGGTATTCAAACCCGCAATGGGTCAGTACCCGGGCCGAGGCCGGATTGTCTTGAAACACACTGGCAAACATCGAGCTGTTTTCCAGCGGGTTGGCCACAACCAATGCCTCAACTGCCAGCGACGCAACGCCGGTGTTCCAGTAGACCGGCGCAACCCAATACCCGACTTCGGACTGGTTGCGGTCCAGTCTTGTCAGCGAGATCAGACCGATCAGCTCTGGCCCGCCGTCCTTGGTTGCGTCCAGCGCCCAGACATCCTCGTCCCGCTCGTCCGCCATCGACCGTGTTACAAACGCTTCGATAGATCCCGGAGGCAGCGGATGCGGGATTGACGTTGTCATACGCGCCACGCGCTCATCGCCTGCATAATGTTCGATGAGACCCAGATCCGAACGGCGCAAGGGGCGCAGATCGAACCGCTCGGTTTCAATGACCGGCTGGTTTATTATCGTCTCAAGTTTCATGAGTGCGTTCCTCCTCCGAACAACACAAAAAGTACAGACGCAACAGTGAGGCCTGCTAACGTCCACATCAGATATTTTTCGACAGGCTGTCCTTCAACCGCATGGGCGATTCTATCGCCCGCAAATGTCCAGATTGGGTGAAGAACGACCTGACAAATCAACAAACATACAGCGATTGTGACCGTCGCCTCAAACGTCGGCGTTCCTGCTGCGACAAAGCCGGTGAACCCTGCAATGATCATCGCCCAAGCCTTGGGGTTCAGCGGGTGGACAACAAGCCCGGCCCAAAACCCTGGGGCGGTGCCCTCACCCTCGTGCCGCGACAGGCGCGTATTGGCGATCTTCCAGGCCAACCAAATAATATAGGCAGCCGAGGCATATTTAAGCACCGCAAACACCGCAGGTGCCTGTTCAGCCAGTTGTAGCAAACCAAAGCCCACAGGCCAGATAATCAATTGCTTTCCAAGAATGACGCCGCCGACAAAAGGCAGAGCCGAACGGAATCCATAGCGCGCACCTGTTCCCAGCAGGACCATATTGGCTGGTCCCGGCGTGCCGACCTGACTGGCGGCAAAGATGAGGAAACTGGTGGTTGCGACTGTCATCGGACTTTTCGATCAAAACTTCGTTAAAACGAGAAAGGGGACCGGCATTTGCTGCCGGTCCCCCATGAATTTTCAAACCTTATGGGTTTCGGCTTACTCTGCGGCCTCCGCCACTGGCAGGACCGAAATAAAGGTGCGGTTTTTGAGACCCTTGTGGAACTTTACAGCGCCATCTGTGGTCGCAAAGATCGTGTGATCTTTGCCCATACCTACGCCCTCGCCCGGCCAAAACTTGGTACCGCGCTGACGTACGATGATGTTGCCCGAGATGGCGGCCTGACCACCATAGAGTTTCACGCCAAGGCGGCGACCAGCTGAGTCGCGACCGTTACGGGAGGAACCGCCAGCTTTTTTATGTGCCATTCTCTCTCTCCTTAGCCTTTAGCCAGCTCTTTGGCCTGCTCAACCCATTCGGGTTTCACTTTGACCGTTTCGATAGCAGCAATCTGCTCGTCCGACAAGGCGGCCAGAGCGGCAAAGCTCTCGATACCAGCTTCATTCAGCTTCTTGGCAGCGGCAGGGCCGACACCTGTCAGCGCAGTCAGATCGTCTGCGGCCGCAGCAGCGGCAGGTGCCTCTGCCTTGGGCTCAGCTTTCTTGGCAGGCTTTTTCGCCGCCGGAGCAGCTTCGCCGGCCGGTGCGGAACCGGTTGCAGCTTTCAGGCCGGATTTGTCAGCGCCCGACGACAGGATGTCGGTGATCTTGACCAGAGTCAGCTTTTGACGGTGGCCAACAGTACGCTTCGAGCTGTGTTTACGACGGCGCTTGACGAAGTTGATGACCTTGTCACCTTTGATCTGTTCGATCACTTCGGCCTGTACGGCCGCACCGTCAACGAAAGGCGCGCCAACAACCGGAGCGTCACCGCCCAGCATCAGTACGTCGTTGAATTGAACTTTTTCACCTGCGTCGGCAGCCAGCTTTTCAATACGGAGGATATCACCCGCCTGAACCTTGTACTGCTTGCCGCCAGTCTTGAGGACCGCAAACATGCGTCTTTCCTTTTCAAAACCGCGTTCTGTGGTCCCCGATTCACGGGTGTTTTCGGCTTTCGCCACCTCGAACAGCGCGCCCTTTTCGGGCTGTGTGACGACCCCTGGGACAGGCCCGTTGGGTCAATAATAACGAGACCCGGCGCGGAAGAACCGGCCGGGATGCGCGCTTATCCATAGATTGCAGGAGAAAGTCAACACGTAATGCAGGCTTAAAGATCCGAGCCGCTCAGAACCTGCGAGACCGCCTGACCCATCTCAAAATATATCTTATCATACATCCGGTCAAAGCTTTCAAACAGGGCCGAATTGACAGCTTTGCCTGTGTCGGTGCGCGAAAAGGCGATGTTCTCGCGTATCTGCGCGTCGCTCAGCGGTTGATAGGCAAGCAGAAGAAAGGAATAAAGCCAGGTCTCAGTCTCTTGCGTTATGCTGTCCTGCTGCGACAAAAGCTCGGCCAGCAGGTCGGCATCATCGCCCCCGAGCAGCGCATTCATGCCCCGGAAAAAGTTGTAATCAGCGCTTATGGCGTTTTGAACATTCTGGTCGATCAGATCGTTGACCTGAATGAACTCAGTAACAAGCCGGAATATCTCGCTGTCGCGGTCCCCGGTCCGATAACTGTCCTTGGCCAATTCCTCGATTGCTTCGTCGGCAAAGGCTACGCGGGCCGAGTTCTCCAGCGTCACGATGGTCTGGCCCAGATCGCTTTCAAAGAACACTATAGCGCGTTCTAATTGGCTGTCGGTTAATTCCTGGCGAAATACCGTGGAAATCTCATTGTGCATCCAGACCGGGTCATAAATCCTGTCCACCTGGGCGTCGAATACGGGTCCGCCGGCGTTGTTAAGGAAAGAGGTCTTGATCTCTTGCCCCGCAGCGTTGCCCTCATCGCGCAGAATTTCGATGACCTGATCCATTTGCATCGCCTGCATCAGGCGATCCAGCTGTTCCTCGGCCTGCAATGGAAAGGCCCAAAGAGCAAACGCCGCAACTGCTGCGACCTGACGCATCAGATATCCTGTGCGGGGTGCAGATCCGCCATTTTGACAGCCAGAATCTCAAACTTCCGGGCCATGATCTCATATTGGATGGCGTTCAGAAGTTCATAGACCTCTTGCATCAACGGCTGTTCCAGCGCTTCCGCATAAGAAATGACATCCGCGTCCGAAAAATCCTGATAGGTATAAGCTGCCCCGGCCAACGCGGACAGTTGCAGCGATTGACGCATGCCGGTTTCGTTCTGCTTCATCATGTTCCGCAACTCATCCGCGCCAAGCTGAAGTTCAATAATGCCCGAGGCGCTGGCGGCCAGAAGGAACCGTATCTGAATTTCCTGCAGGGCCCGCAACGCCGTTCCGCTGGAATCAATGGCGTTGTTCATACGTTTGAGGTTTTCAACCCGCAGCGACCCTTCCTGGATCAGATCGGCGACAATCTCTTGCCCTTCCAGCTGCTTCGCACCGTCATCTTCGATCATATGCGAAGTGTTCTCCGCCTCAACCAGCCGTTGGCCCAGATCCGAGGCATAAAACTCCACCGCATGGTTCAAGGCGTCGTCGCTCAGGGTTTGCTCCAGAATGGACACAGCGGTTTCATGCATGTCCTCGGTGTCGAAAACCTCTTTGGTCAGGCGCGTCCAATCGGACCCGAACCCATCGGGATCAATCCCCAACATCTGCGGCGCCGAAGCTGACGCCAGCGCGATGCTTTCCAAAGCGACGTCAAAGCCGGTTGTGGTCAGAAATGCCTCAATCCGGTCCCGGCTGGCGGCGGCAGAAGGCAAAGGCACCAATGACAGGGCCAAAAGAAGCAGGGAAAAAGGAAGGGCGATGCGGTGCGTTAGATAAGTCATAATCAGAAGCCTAGGCGTTTTCTGCCGTCAGGCAATGGAAAATCCCGACTTAGTGAATTTCCGGAATTTTCTGCTTGCACCCCTGCGCTTTCCTCACTAAATCCCCCCCTCACAGACCCCCGCGGAGAGGTGCCGGAGTGGTCGAACGGGGCGGTCTCGAAAACCGTTGTGGGTGCAAGCCCACCCAGGGTTCGAATCCCTGTCTCTCCGCCACTATTCCCAGGCATAGCTTAGACTACTTGCAAGAAACAAAACGGCTTTTCTTTCGGAAAGAGGGTTGAACTGTGGTGTAAGCACTTAGTGCTCAAGCCTAATCCGGGTCAATCTGTAGAGCCTTCACTTTCATTGGCAGCTTAAGCAACCACAGAACGTTCGACTTAATTGTCGGGCCTCGAAACGCCCGACACGTATCAGGATCGCTGTGCAGGACGCCACATCAGCCACTCAGGAGGGCAACCTTCAACCGGATTACACATGCCGGTCACTTCGAACCCGTACCGTTCATAGAAGCTGACGTTTTCTTCTTTGCTGCACTCCAGATATGCGGGTTTGTTGGCCTGATCGGCCAGTTCAAGGCCAGCTTCCATCAATTTGCCACCCACGCCCGTGCCCCTTGCCGCAACTGTTGTGCCGATCACGTATAAATAAAAGTGTGGTTCCTTGGGTTGGTGGCTGGCAATCGTGTCATCTGCGGGCAATGCCCGGATCAGGCGACGCAAGCCTCCGTGGCGGATCAAGGTACATGCCGTGGGAACCATCTTAACAAAGGCGATATGTTTGGGCACTTCAGGAGGTATCCACATCGTGCCGCCGGAATGATCGTCGGCCACGTGGCCGAAGCCATGCTTTAGATACAATTCCCGGGCAACAAACGTGTTGTATGCTGTGATTGAGGCCTGCGGCCCCAGCAAAAAGTCGTTTACCGGATCACCAGTAAAGCTCTCGCCAATTATCGCGCCAATAAGATCGTGCTCATCGGGGCGAAGGTATCTGATGCTCATGCAAGCTCCTGTTTGGCGAAATTCTGTCATGGCAGGCGAAGTTAGCCCTTCTAGGGATCAAACGACGCATCGAGTCTGCCCAATACCCAAAAGTTTGTCGAGGACTGCCCCAGCGGAAGCGTAAGTTAGCTGAATTGAGATGCAGACGTGATGAGTGGCATATTGTTGCCAGCAAGGTCTCATCTGATCGGCGCTCTGTGGCTCAATCCCTGTAATTGAACAGATTTGGCAGGTTTTCCCCTTTGCAATCAGATAGTTTACAGACATCTCAGCGACTGACATTCCAAAGGAGACTCCTATGTCGCGAACAATCCTATTTGCTGTAATCATAGCCGGCCTTGGGGCCGGACTTTATTATTATCTGAACCAACCCGAATCCACACCGGCCGAACAATTGCAATCGGCAGCGCAGGATGCTGGTGATGCGGTCAACGACGCAGTGGATGCCACCACTGAACAAGCGAACGAGGCTGCTTCGTCGATCGCCACTCAGGCATCAGACGCAGTAGAACAAGCCGGAGATGCGGCAACCGATCTGGCCAATCAGGCAGGTGATGAGGTTGCTGCGCTGGCAAATCAGGGGCAAGACCTGATCAACTCATGGATCGAAGATGGCGCACTGACGGTGCAGAACTTTGATTATGACACGATGGTTGCGTCCATTCAGGAAAGCACTATGGCGCAGGATATCAAGACACAGGCCATCCAAATACTGGATGACATCAAGGCATCCCCGCAGACCATTGTGGCCAAAATTGAAGAGCTTCGGACCCTTCTGACCGGGCAATAAGTTTATGGGCGCCCTCGACTCTCGGTGCTGATCCGAACTCCTGTAACGTCACGGCTTAGCCAGATTGACGATCCGCCAAGCATTTGTTTGGGTTCTTCTATACAGAAGCACACACCAGACTGAACCATATCAATGCGCTCAGATCAGGGTTTTGCTGTATCCCCGCCCCACTTTGGGGCTGGGATTTTTCAGGATAAGGAACCGACAATGACAACCCTGCCTTCGACCATGTTCGCCGTCATACAAACCCATGACGGGTATTCTGACACCGCAACCGGACCCGTTATTGACGCCGCTGCTGATTGGTTGGCCGAAGCCGAGGTTCCGGTGCCACAGCCCGGCCCGGGACAGGTTCTGATCCGCTTGCGTACCGCGTCGGTGAACCCATCAGATATTCACTTTATCAAGGGCGAATACGGCCAACCCCGTGTCCAGGATACCCCGGCTGGATTCGAAGGATGCGGCGATGTGGTGGCCACTGGCGCAGGGGCTGAAGCCTTAAATGGTCTGCGCGTGGCATTTGTGGCAGCAAACGCAGGCGCCTGGGCGGAATACGTGGTGACACAAGCACAAATGTGCATTCCTCTGCGCCCCGAGATTTCGGACGAGGACGGGTCCGCGCAGATCGTGAACCCTCTGACCGCGATGGCGATGGTGGACATCGCGCGCGGCGATGGCGATGCTTTTGTTGTGTCGGCGGCAACCAGCCAGTTGGGCAAACTCATGTGCAGCCTTGGCCGGGATCTGGGCTTGAAACCCATCGCCCTGGTGCGTCGGTCGGATGCGGTCGAAGCGCTCAAAGAGCTGGGCGCACATGAGGTTTTGGTCGCAACCGATCCAGATGTAACCCAGAAATTCGCGGCGCTAAGCAAAGAGCTCAAACCACGGGTATTTCTGGATGCCGTCGCCGATCAGCTATCCGAGCAGATATTCTGCGCCATGCCAAACGGCGCACGTTGGATTTGTTATGGCAAGCTCAGCGCCGAGTTGCCGAAACTGACGCAAACCGGGCAGTTGATATTCATGGGCAAACGGATCGAGGGCTTTTGGCTGACCCAGTGGATGACCTCGACCCCGCCCGCCGATCAGATGCGGGTTGTGGGTGAAGTTCAGGCGCGTTTTGCTGATGGACGTTGGAAAACCGATGTATCCGAACGGCTTGCACTGCGGGATGTGGTATCAAATCTGGCTGATGCGCTGAAAAAGGGTGACGGAAAGGTGATTATCACGCCATAGTAGAACCAAGCCCCGGATGGCCGAGCATATCCGGGGCACCATAACGCCGGACGAACCGGCATTGGGAGGTGACTTTGGATAACGCGCAGCTGCTGATTAGCGGGCTGGCGAATGGCTGTGTCTACGGCCTAATCGCCCTTGGATTTGTTTTGATCTACAAAGCGACAGAGGCGGTGAACTTCGCACAGGGCGATTTCATGATGCTGGGGGCGTTTGTCACCATCGGCCTTACCAATACCGAATACATGGGCCTGCCCTTCTGGCTGGCTCTACCGATCTCACTGGGGATCATGGGGGCCTTGGGCTATCTGCTTGATCGCCTGATCATCCGTCGCATATTTGGCGAAAGCCAGACGGCTGTTGTGATCCTGACGATCGCCCTGGGCTTTGTCATCCGGTTCGCGGCCGGGTTGATTTGGGGGCACGAGCCGCAGACGCTGCAGAACCCTCTGGCCGGGAAAGAGGTCCGGTTTGGTGGGCTGGTTCTGGGGATGGAGGACGTGGCCGTTATCGTCGTCACTATCCTGTTGACCTGGGGGCTATACGTCTTTTTCAGCCGCACAAAGCTGGGTCTTGCGATGCAGGGCGCGTCGCAGAACCAGTTGGCGGCGTATTACATGGGAATTCCGGTAAAACGTGTTCAGGGCTTTATCTGGGCGCTGGCGGGTGTGGTGGCCGGAATTGCGGGTATCCTGTTTGCGGCCAAGGGATCGGTGGACCCTACAACCGGTCTGTTGGGGATCAAGGCTTTTGCCGCAGCGGTGATCGGTGGGTTCGGCAGCCTTCCCGGCGCGCTGGCCGGAGGGCTGATCGTCGGTGTGATTGAACCTTTTGCCAGCCGTTACATTGCCGCAGGTTACAGCCAGATCGCACCCTACGCATTGCTTCTGGTGGTTCTGATCTTCCGGCCCAACGGGCTGTTCAGTCAGGTTCGGATCAAAAAGGTCTAAGCCCATGCGGATCGTTTTCAAAACCAACTACATGCAAGATATCCGACCATGGAAAGATGGCTACCAGCTCTGCCTCTATTTGATCTTGCTGGTCGTTGTTGCCGTGGCACCTTGGTGGCTGGATGACTTCTACCTCGGAGAACTGACAAATGTCCTGATCTGGGCTGTCGCCGGGCTTGGTCTCATGGTGCTGACTGGTCACACCGGTCAGGTCAGCCTGGGCCACGCGGCATTTCTGGCCTTTGGCTGCTATGCTAACGTCATCCTGATCGAGGCAGGAGTGCCGTTTCTGATCGCCTTCCCCTTGGCCGGTGTCCTGACCGGGATTGCCGGGGTGACCGTTGCCATCCCTGCCCTACGCCTGCACGGCATCTATCTGGCGATCTTCACCATGGCGCTGTCGATCCTGATGGATGACGTTATTGTTCTGGCCGAACCTCTTACCGGTGGTGTGGCTGGTAAGTACCTGGGTGGCGTAGAAATACTTGGCCATCTTGTCGATCGCTGGGCCACCCCGGTTCAGTTTTTCTGGCTGGTGCTTGGCGTCGTGGTCCTGGTCACACTTGGCTATATCAACCTGCTGCGCGCGCCTTTGGGGCGCAGTTTTATCGCCGTGCGCGATTCCGAGGTTTCGGCGCAGGCGATGGGCGTGGATATCGCCCGGACCAAGATGATTTCTTTCGCCCTGTCCTGCGCCGTTACAGGCTGGGCCGGCGCGCTGATGGGAATGTATGCAGGCGCCTTCAACAATGAATCCTTCAACGTCTTGATCTCGATCCAGTTGCTGATGATGATCGTAATCGGAGGGCTGGGCTCAATCCATGGGGCGTTTTTGGGGGCTGTCATCATCGGCTTCCTGCCGCAATTCCTGTCGATCTCGAAGGAATACTTTGGTGCACTGCTTGGCGGTAATACAGTCGCGATACCGGGGTTGGAATTCGGCGTCTTCGGCATGATCCTGATCGCCTTCATTCTGTTCGAACCCATGGGCATGTATGGCCGTTGGCTGAAGATCCGCACCTGGTTCGAGCTGTTTCCCTTTTACCGCAAGGATATGTTCAAGCGTCAGAAATCCTATCTCAAGACGGAGCGTCTGAGATGAGCCTTCTTGAGTTCGAAAACGTCACCCTGAAATTCGGTGGCCTGACCGCGGTAAAGGACCTGTCATTTGCTGTTGAAGAAGGCGAGGTTTTTGCCATCGTTGGCCCCAACGGCGCTGGCAAATCCACGGTCTTTAATCTGATTTCCCGGTTCTACGATCCCTATGCCGGAACGATCCAGTTTGACGGGCATGACCTGCTGAAGGTCAAACCGTCAGGCGTTGCAGCTTATGGCGTGGCGCGAACATTTCAGAACATCGAACTGTTCGAACACGCTACCGTTTTGCAAAACCTGCTGGTCGGGCGGCATCGGCATCGCAAGACCAACGTGCTGTCCGAGATTTTGTTCCTGCCTTCGGCGCGACGACAAGAGATTGCGAACCGGGAAAAGGTTGAAAAGATCATAGATTTCCTCGACCTGCAGGCCTTTCGCGACAAAATGATCTCGGGTCTTCCTTACGGCGTGCGCAAAGTTGTCGAGGTGGCGCGGGCACTGGCCACGGATCCCAAACTGTTGCTGCTGGACGAACCGGCCTCGGGTCTGTCGGTTGAGGAGACCACCGATATGCGCTGGTGGATCGACGATATCCGGCGTCAGATGGGCATTACTGTTCTGATGGTCGAGCATGATATGGGTCTGGTGTCGGGAGTGTCCGATCGGGTTCTGGCGATGGCGGACGGGGCCAAGCTGGCGCTGGGAACACCCGCGCAGGTGCAGTCGCATCCGGCCGTGGTTGAGGCCTATCTGGGGAAGGCCTCATGACCGAGCCGATCCTCACCATTCGCAATGTCGAAAGCTTTTATGGTCCGATCATGGCTATTCGGGGTGTGTCTCTGGACGTCCATGTCGGTCAGATCGTCTCAATCCTTGGAGCCAACGGCGCGGGCAAGACCACGCTGCTGAAAACTGTCTCGGGTGTGATGGATCCCGAAAAAGGCAAAATCATCTTTGACGACCAGGAAATCCAAGGCTTGGAGCCGCATAAGGTCGTGCAAAAAGGCATTGTGCATGTTCCTGAAGGCCGCGAAGTTTTTCCGTTGATGACGGTGGATGAAAACCTCAGCCTCGGGGCATACACATCCTCGAACAAGGGTCAGATAGACCATGACCGCGATCTGGTGTTTTCCTACTTTCCCATCCTCAAGGACCGCCGCATGCAAGAGGCGGGCACCCTGTCAGGTGGTCAGCAACAGATGTTGGCGATTGGTCGGGGATTGATGGCCAGCCCTAAGATCATGCTGCTGGACGAGCCGTCCCTGGGCCTGTCCCCATTGCTGGTACAGGAAATCTTTGGCATTCTGAAACGGCTGAACACTGAACAGAACATGACCATGATGCTGGTCGAGCAGAACGCCAATGCAGCGTTGGATTTGGCCCGCCACGGTTATGTGATGGAGGTCGGTCGCATCGTCATGGATGGTGCCGCCGATATTCTGATGCAGTCCGACGACATCCAGAACTTCTATCTGGGCGTTCAAGAAGAGGGCGCGCGGGAAAACCGCCGCTGGAAGCGTAAAAAGACGTGGAGGTGACGGCGTGAACATCAGTACCCTGCCCCCGCAAACCACGATCAATGGCATCCGGTTCAACGCGACCCCCGGTCAGCGCCCCTTGGTCGTGGATGAATGCAAGACCATTTGCGAACTTTTCCAAAAGCGCTGCGCGAATCTCGGCGACCGGACTGCACATCGGGAAAAAGACTTTGGCATCTGGAAGCCCTATTCCTGGGCCGACTACTGGCAGCATGCAAAGTGGATTGGGCTGGCCCTGCGCAAGCTGGGGTTGCAACGGGGCGAGGTTGTTTCGATCTTGTCCGAAGATCGCAAGGAGTGGGCGTGGTTCGACATGGGCATTCAGGGCGTCGGAGGCATAGCCTCGGGCGTTTACACAACGGATTCCGCGAACCAGCTGAAATATCTGATCAATGACAGCGACAGCCGCTTTTTGATCGTGGAAAACGAAGAACACCTCGACAAGTATCTAGAGATCGAAGCCGATGTGTCTGGCCTTGTGAACGTCATCATTCTGGAGGACGAAGGCCTGCATGACCTGACCCATCCGCGCTGCATGATGATCCAGGATCTGTACGCACTCGGGCAACAGGTCGAGGCGGAAGAGCCAGAGCGCTTTGAGGCTGAGATTGCACTGGCCTCGCCTCAGGATACGGCGCTTTTGGTCTATACGTCGGGCACCACAGGTATGCCCAAAGGTGCGATGCTGAGTCATGAGAACATTCTGGCCGCCATCGAATGCGGTGCCCACGCCTTACCCACGTTGGACAGCGATGAGCAGCTGTGTTTCCTGCCGCTCTGCCATATCCTGGAACGTGACGTGTCAGTGTATTTCCCTCTGGCAGGGAAATGCGTGGTGAATTTCGCAGAAAGTCCCGAGACTGTTTTTGCCAACCTGCAAGAAGTTTCGCCTTCGACTTTCATCGCCGTTCCGCGAGTCTGGGAGAAGATTTTTTCCCAGGTCCAGATACTGGTACAGGACGCAACCCCGGCAGGCCGCGCTGCCTATGGCATGGCGATAAAGGTAGGCCTTGCCCGGGCCGAGTATGTTCTTGCGGGCAAACCGGTTCCCGCGGCCATCGCCGCGCAGTTCTGGCTGTGGGATCGGCTGGTGCTGCGTAACCTTCGCCGGATGTTGGGGCTGGACAAAATGCGGCGTGGTGGAACCGGGGCCGCGCCGATCTCAACCGAGTTGTTGAAATGGTATTGGGCCATTGGTGTGTCTCTGATCGAAGGGTTCGGCATGACTGAAACCTCGGGGCTGGCTACGCTTAATACGATCAAAGGTAATAAGATCGGAACCATCGGACGGGCGGTTCCAGGTAACGACATCCGCATCTCGGCGGAAGGTGAAATTCAGCTGAAAGGGCTTAACGTCTTTCAGGGCTATTGGCGCAACAACTCTAAAACAGCCGAGACATTTACCGCTGACGGCTGGCTGCAAACCGGGGACATGGGCGAGATTGATGATGAGGGCTACGTCAAAATCACCGGGCGAAAGAAAGACATCATAATCACCGCTGGCGGTAAAAACATAACCCCGGCCGAGATAGAAAGCCGGTTGAAGTTCAGCCAGTTTATCTCGGACGCGGTCATTATTGGCGATAAACGCAAATACCTGACGGCATTGATCATGATCGATCAGGAAAATGTCGAGAAGTTTGCGCAGGACCAGAAAATTCCATTTTCGAATTTTGCGTCCCTGTGCGCTGCCCCTGAGGTTTTGCAGCGGATCAAGGCCGAGGTCGATGCTGTCAACGCGGAATTTGCGCGGGTTGAACAGATCAAGGACTTTCGCCTGATCGACGTTCTGCTGACAGCTGACGACGATGAACTCACGGCCACGATGAAGCTAAAGCGGAGTTTTGTAGAGAAGAAACACGGACATCTAATTGAAGACATGTACAATTGAACCAAGGAATTACCCAAAGGGAGGAGAACTCATGAGGAACGTGATCAAACGGCTAGCAACTGCGACAGCTTTGACGGCATCCGCAACGTTCGCAGGAGCGCAAACGCAAGGTGTGACAGATGATGAGATTGTCATCGGATCGGTCAACGATCTAAGCGGCATTTTCGCGGCAGTCGGCGTTCCGGCCACCAAGGGTGCGAATGTAGTGTTCGACCGGGTCAACGCGGCCGGTGGAATCCATGGGCGTACGATCCGATTTGTTGTCGAAGACAATGGCTATCAGATGCCGCGCGCGATGCAGGGCTATAACAAGCTGCTCAATCGCGACAAGGTTTTTGCCATGTTGCTGTCGCTAGGCACGCCTATGAATCTGGCGGGATTCAAGCTGCTGGACCCTAAAGGAATACCCACGGTCGCTCCGCTGTCTGCAGCTCGGCAGATGCTGCAAGAGCCGATGGACAACAAGTTCACAGCCTTTTCGACGTATTTTGATCAAAGCCGTGTAGGCGTGAAATACCTGGCCCAGCAATTTGAATCACAATCAGTATGTTCGATGTATCTGCCTACGGATTTCGGGCAGGAAATCCTGGAAGGCAGTATCGCTGGTGCAGAAGCGGCTGGGATTAACTTTGTCGCAGAAACTACTCATAAACCAGATGAAACAGAATTTGTGGGATCGCTGAGCAAGTTGAAGGAAGAAGGCTGCGACATCGTCACCATAGCCCTAGGCGTGCGTCAGGCAATCACCGTGGTCGGCACGGCTAAGAAGATGGGCCTGACAGATATGAAATTTCTGGGAACCTCGGCCAGTTTCCTAACCGTTGTGGCGCAGGTTCCCGGAGGCGTGACGGATGGGTTTTATGCTGCCGCTTCGTGGCAGGACCTATGGGCGCGCGCGGATCAACCGGCCCCTGCGGCATTTATCGAAGAATACAAGGCCGCCACCGGTGAAGACCCGGTAGGTTTTTCGATGCTGGGATATTCGGCGGCCGAAACGATGGTCAAAGCGCTTGAGGCAGCTGGTCCCGATTTGACCTCAGAAGGCTTTATCGCCGCGATGGAGACGTTGGACTATCAGGATGAGCTGATCGGCAATCATATGACGTTTGGTCCAGATGATCATCAAGGCGCGGATTCCATTTACGTCAGCGTCGTTGAAAACGGAAGTTGGACACTGGTCTACGAGGAATAACCCTCTCGCCTTCTCAATGAAAAAGGGCTCGCGATTGCGAGCCCTTTCTTTTTCGTATCCCGCAGCAATTAGCGCTTGGAGAACTGGAACGAACGACGCGCTTTGCGCTTACCGTATTTCTTACGTTCGACAACGCGGCTGTCGCGGGTCAGGAAGCCCGCGGCTTTCAATGCGCCACGCAGGGACGGATCGTACAGTTGCAGCGCTTTCGAGATGCCGTGCTTGACCGCACCGGCCTGACCGGTCAGGCCACCGCCTTTGACGGTTGCGACAACGTCGAACTCACCTTCCACACCAGCAACCTGGAACGGCTGGCGCAGGATCAGCTGCAGAACGGGACGCGCAAAGTATACATCCTGGTCCTTGCCGTTCACGGTGACCTTGCCGGAACCCGGCTTGATCCAAACGCGGGCAACAGCGTCTTTACGCTTGCCGGTTGCGTAGGAGCGGCCAAGTTCATCACGCACGGGTTCACGTGCAATGACTTCTTCGGCCACGGCTTCAACGCCTGCAACGGCGCTCAGCTCTTCGAGAGTATTGATCTGATCAGCCATGGTCATTAGCTCCGGGTGTTTTTCTTGTTCATGGATGCAACATCCAGAACTTCGGGCGACTGGGCTTCATGCGGGTGCTCGGCACCAGCATAAACACGCAGGTTGGTCATAACCTGACGCGACAGGCGGTTGCCTGGCAGCATGCGCTTGACGGCTTGGGTCACGACGCGCTCGGGGTGTGCACCCTCGAGGATCTGCTGCTTGGTGCGCGATTTGATACCGCCCGGGTGGCCAGTGTGCCAGTAGAAGTTCTCTTCGCGCTTCTTGCCGGTCATCTGGATTTTGTCAGCGTTGATCACGATGACATTGTCGCCCATGTCCATGTTCGGGGTGAACGACGCTTTGTGCTTGCCACGCAGACGCATGGCGACGATCGAGGCAAGACGGCCCAGAACAACGCCTTCGGCGTCGATCAGGATCCATTTCTTGTCGATGTCTGCAGGTGTTGCAGAAAAGGTTTTCATGGCAGGATAGTCCTGTTTGATGTGAAAGACCGCCCCCTTGCGGTGCGGTCCGAATTCGATGGATGGGTATCTAGAGGCAGCTGATCGGCGCGTCAAGGACAGTAATCTTGATTTAAATAAGTAAAAACAAGACGTTAAAAAATAGGTATTATATTACCCCATAATTTTCCTGGTTTCTTGCAAAACCAAAGTACACTCGCCCAGGCTCAATTCGCTAAAGGAGCACGCAATGACAGACTGGCAGCAAGCTATCGCGACGTATGGAGCAGCCTGGCAACAAGCGGATGCTGGCAAACGTCTGGACCTTTTAAAGGCGTGTTTTGCCGAAGATGGCCGTTATGTCGACCCAACAGCAGAGGTACGAGGTCGGACAGGTTTGTGTGATCATATCGGAGATGTTCTGCAGAGTTCTGACGGCCGAGTTGAGCTGACAAGCAAACCGACCAACCATCACGATGTTGTCCACTTTACATGGCATATGATTGGGCCCGACGGTCGTGAGTATGTCTCTGGCCACGATTTCGTTCGATTGAATGAGGCCGGAAAGATTGCTTTCCTGGCCGGATTTTTTGGGGACCCTGACCCCATAGGCTAGACGCTGATCTGCTCGGGCGGGTTGTCCAGCAGCGCCCGCAACCGGTGCATCGCGTCTTCGAACCGATCCAGTGACACATGCCCGTTCATGGCAATGCGCACAGCGTTGGGCGCGCGTCCGTCGCGCAGGGCAAACTCATCAGCTGACCGCAATTGAATCCCTTCCCGCTCGGCCGCGCGGCTGAACGCGGCTGCGCGCCAGCCCGACGGCAGGCTGAGCCAGACAAAGGGTACGTCGGGTGCCCAGTTCAGATCGAACCCGCCCAGTGCGTTAACCGCAACCCGCACATAGTCCCCCATGCGCACCCGAACGTTTTTAGCGATTTGGCGCGTTCGAGGGTCGGACAGAAGCAGGCGGGTCAGTTCGGCCAGCGGTTGCGCCAACCCAAAATACCCATATTCAGCAGATCGCCGCAGGTCGACGCTACGCTCTCTTGGTGCAATGGCAAAACCGACGCGCAACGCAGGCGTCAGAATTTTTGAGATTGACGACACGTGCCACCCCCTTTCCGGGGCCAAAGCGCGATAGCTGGGTTCGCGAGCGTCACCCATGCGATAACAATCATCCTCGATGATCTGAACATCGAACCGCCGCGCGACGTCGACAATTTCCTTGCGGCGTTCAAGTGGGGTATGGGTGCCGGTCGGATTTTGTACTTCGGGTGAGACGCAAATGGCCTGCGCCGGGGTCTGGCGCAGCACATGTTCCATCGCCATCGGGTCGACCCCCCATTTGTCCATCTTCACGCCGACCACTTCGGCGCGCATCAGTTCTCCGGCGCGGCGGAAACCTGCGTAAGACAGGTCTTCAACCAATACGACCGGTTTGGGCCCGCGCAGGATAGTTTGAAACACAAGGCACAGCCCGTTTTGTCCCCCATGGGTCAGGACAATGTCGTCATGGGACAGAGGGCCCAGCGGAAGGTCAGACAACCAGTCCACCACCGCTTGCCGCATCGGCTTATAGGCATCGCGTGTCGGATAGTTCAGGAAAAGTCGCGGATCAGACTGCGAGACTTTCTCAAGGCACTCCCGGATCAGGGCCACCTGCCCCACATCTGCCAATCGCGGGCTGAACAAGCTGACATTTGCGTCATACTTTTCGTCCTTCAGATGCAGTTGCCGGGCCCAGACGTCATCCAAAATCGGGGCCTTTGGGGGGGCTACAAATGTACCACGCCCAACCTCGGCCAGTAACAATCCTTCATCTGTCAGAATCGTATAGGCCCGCGCGACCGTGCCTGGCGTGATTTGTAACCGGTAGGCAAGTTCCCGCACCGGAGGCAGCTTTGTTCCGACCTCCAGTATCTTGTTATCAATCGCTTTTCGGATTGTATCAGCGACTACGGCGTACTTTGGGCCCTTGGATTTCGGCAGCGCCTCTGGCCAAATTGTATCCATTACAATTCTTCCTTTGATTTTGACACAATCCTGAATGTATCAAGTACATGTACCGAACATATTACCTTTGTGTCAATACAATTTGAAAGGATACCCACGATGACACGCGCAATGCACACCCCCGCCCTCATGCTGCTGAACGACAGTCCCCGGCTGCCGCTGATCGCTGCGCTGGCCGTGCGGTTTGCGGCGACTGTCACAAGATGGGAACGTCAACGCCGCAGCCGTATTAACTTGTCAAAACTGGACGACAGGCTTTTGAAGGATGTCGGGTTAACCCGGTATCAGGCCTCACAGGAGGTAAGCCGCCAGTTCTGGCAAGGCTAGTTAATCCCCAGTCCCATTTCGGGACCTCTTCCTTGGCCGGGTTTTACACCCGGCCCTTTTTTACCCAAATTCCGCAGCGGCCGAGCCTTCGGGTGGCAGAGAATACGTCAATGTTGCGCGCGCTACTGGTTTGTCTGATCCTTCAGAGTACAAAAGAACATCGCCAACCGCGAGCGATCGCCCAAGTTTCAGCAATGTACAACGGGCTATCATATCGTTGCCGCCGTCCGGTTTGCGCATGAAATCCATCGAGCACCCCGTTGTCACTGCAAGGGCTTGACGGCCTTTACGGGCCAGTATGATAGCATAGACGCAGACGTCGGCCAGCCCAAACATGGACGGCCCTGATACGGTTCCGCCTGGACGTAGATGGGCATCCCTGACCAGCAGGCGCATGACGATTGAGGTCTCGTTCAGTTCCTCGACTACAAAATCCTTATGCACTTGCGGAAAGATATTCTCCATATAGTCCGCAAGCTGTTCCTGGTTCATGACCAATGACATACTTCCCCTCCTCGATTTGCCCGCCTAGAGTTGGCCCGACATCACATCGGAGGGCAAGATGGCAATTCTGGAACGTAGCGACAACGGCGCGGTCGCCAAATTGAAAATGAACACGCCAGAGCGCCTGAACGCCCTGAGCGATGAGATGCTGGCCGCCCTTCAGGCCGAGTTCGACGCTTTGCGCGAGGATAGATCGGTTCGCGCTGTTGTACTGTCCGGTGAGGGTAAGGCGTTCTGCGCCGGGCATGACCTGAAACAGATGACCGCTGGGCGTCAGGCAGAAGACGGCGGAAAGGCCTATTTCGAAGACCTGTTCGGCAGGTGCACCCAGATGATGTTGTCGATCCAGTCTCTGCCCCAACCCGTCATCGCGCAGGTTCACGGAATCGCCACCGCCGCGGGATGTCAGCTGGTGGCGACTTGTGATTTGGCTGTCGCAGCCGAGGGGACGCGGTTTGGCGTCAACGGTGTGAATATCGGACTGTTCTGTTCAACGCCGATGGTTGCGCTCAGTCGCAACATCCCACGCAAGCGCGCGTTCGAGATGCTGACCACTGGCGATTTCATTTCTGCCGAAAAAGCGGCAGAATTGGGTCTGATCAACCGTGTTGTGCCGGAAATGCTGTTGGAACATGAAACAACCGCCTTCGCCAATCAATTGGCGTCCAAGCTGGGATCTGCGGTGAAAATCGGCAAGCAGGCGTTCTACAAGCAGTTGGAATTGCCCGTTGAACAGGCCTATGCCTATGCTGGCGAGGTAATGGCACAGAATATGTTGTATCGGGATACCGAAGAAGGAATCTCGGCATTTATTGAGAAAAGACCCCCAAATTGGCGTCAATAAGGCGATTGTAATCAACATTTTTCACTACTGTTCTCATTTTAGCACTTTTCAAAAGGGCAACACTGTGTCAAAGCTGGGTCAGGGCTAAGGCTCTGGATACACTTTTGGGTCGCTGTGGGCGGAAGGTCCCTCCGAGCTGGTTTCTCTCACCGGCGTAGACATTCCCGCAACGGCGACCCCAAGACCTCTCTTTGCATTGTTAATTCGAACAGTCGATGATGGCTCGTGTTGCGTTGTGTGGTGACCTGCCATATGTGGCAGCGCATGACACAGAAATTGCATATCGTGGGCGGCGGCATGGCCGGGTCCGAGGCTGCGTGGCAGGCGGCGGAAATGGGCGTGGACGTGGTGATCCACGAAATGCGCCCCAATGTGGGCACCTTTGCGCATCAAACCAGCAACCTGGCCGAGATGGTCTGTTCAAACTCCTTCCGCTCGGACGATGATGAACAAAACGCCGTGGGATTGCTGCATTGGGAAATGCGCGCCGCTGACGGGTTGATTATGACAACTGCTGACGAATACAAGCTGCCTGCGGGCGGTGCGTTGGCTGTTGACCGCGATCTATTTGCCGAAGCTGTCACTGCCAAGTTGCAGGTCCATCCACGGGTTGAAGTTACTTCAGAGGAGGTGACCACCCTGCCCGACGATGGACATTGGATCTTTGCCACCGGCCCGCTGACCTCTGCCGATTTAGGAGCGGCCATCCGGTCTGAGACCGGCGCCGAGTCGCTGGCGTTTTTCGATGCCATTGCACCGATTGTCTACGCTGAAAGCATCGACATGAGCAAAGCGTGGATGCAGTCGCGCTATGACAAGGGCGAAACCGAAGAGGAACGCACTGCCTATCTGAACTGCCCGATGGACCGCGATCAGTACGAAGCCTTTATCGACGCCCTGCTGGCCGCCGACAAGACCGAGTTCCACGAGGGCGAAACCGCGGGCTATTTCGATGGCTGCCTGCCGATTGAGGTGATGTCAGAGCGTGGGCGTGAAACCCTGCGTCATGGTCCTATGAAGCCCGTTGGCCTGACCAACCCGCATCAGCCGGACGTCAAGCCCCATGCGGTGGTTCAATTGCGCCGTGACAATGCCCTGGGAACGCTGTTCAACATCGTTGGGTTTCAAACCAAGATGAAATACGGTGCTCAGACCGATGTGTTCCGCATGATCCCCGGCCTGGAAAACGCCAGCTTTGCACGTCTGGGCGGTATCCACCGTAACACGTTCATTAACTCTCCTACCTTGCTGGATTCTCAGATGCGCCTGAAATCCAGACCGAACATCCGTTTTGCCGGTCAGATCACCGGGGTCGAAGGTTATGTCGAAAGCGCGGCCATGGGGCTGCTGGCTGGCCGTCTGGCTGCTGCTGAAATTCTGGGGCAGGTCCTGCCCGAAGTACCACAGGACAGCGCCATGGGGGCCCTGATCCATCACATCACCGGCGGGGCTGAGGCCAAGACCTTTCAGCCCATGAACGTCAATTTCGGCCTGTTCCGTCCGGTTGATGGCCTGAAAGGTGGACGACGTGGCCGCAAGGATCGCTACAAGGCCTATACAGACCGGGCCAAGGAAGAATGGAACAGCTGGTTAACGCATTGCTGACTGGACGCCTGTGCCCCGCGCGGCGTAACATCGTGGGATGAGTGATAAGTACCTCAAAGACACCTACAATCTGGACACACCGCAAGCCACCCGCGCGCATTACCAGAAATGGGCCTCCTCTTATGACGCAGAAGTTGGCGCGCATGGGTACGCAACGCCGGGGCGCGTGGCTGAAGCGCTCTGGTCAAAACTGCCAGAGCCCCAAACCCCCATTCTGGATTATGGCTGCGGTACTGGACTGTCGGGCGAGGCTTTGCACGCTGCGGGGTTTCAGGTGATCGACGGGATCGATCCTACTCCAAAGATGCTGAAAGGCGCTGCGGCCAAAGGGGTCTATCGCACGCTGTCCACCTTTGAGATCACCGACCCGAGCCCCTTGGAGCAGGATGCCTATAGGGCAATCACCGCCATCGGTGTCATTGGAGCCGGCGCGGCGCCGCCCGAGGTCTTCGATCTGTTGATGCACGCTCTGCCTAAGAATGGGTTGCTGGCATTTTCCTTTAATGATCATACCCTTGAGGACCCGTCCTACACCACACGTTTGACGGATTGGCTGGATATGGGGGCTGCTCGGCTTTTGTTCCGTGAATATGGCCCTCATCTGCCGGGAATGGACCTTAAGTCAGACGTGTATATTGTTGAAAAAGCGTGACATTTAGAACTCGTTTTGCGCCAACCCCCACTGGTCCGCTGCATCTTGGGCATGCGTATTCGGCGTTATTGGCCAACGATCTGGCGAAGTCTGCGGGCGGCGCGTTCTTGCTGCGGATCGAAGATATCGACCGGGCGCGGTCGCGTTCGCAATGGGAAGCACAGATCTACGATGATCTTGGGTGGCTGGGTCTGAATTGGCATGAACCGGTATTTCGGCAGTCGGACCGTCTGCCCAGTTATACCAGCGCGCTCGACACGCTTTGGTCGCGCGGACTGCTATATCCATGCACTTGTAATCGTCGGGATATCGCCGCTGCTGCCAGTGCGCCGCAAGAAGGTGCGCCATTGCTTGGCCCGGATGGAATCATTTACCCGGGTACTTGCCGGAAAAAATGGCAGGACACTAACCGAGGCATCGGAAAACGACCTACTGATGTCCCGTTGCGTTTGGACATTACCTTCGCCGCGGCGCAGATTAGTGATGCCAGGCAAGGCAATGCAAAGGTTGGATCTTTTGTCGAAACGGGCGCAGGTCCGAGTGGTGAATCTGGTGAGGTAAACTTTAACCTGACCGAACTGACGGACACGATCGGTGATGTTGTTCTGTCCCGACGCGACATGGGCACGTCTTATCACCTGTCGGTGGTTTTGGACGATGCCGCACAGGGCATCACCCACGTGGTGCGTGGGCAGGATCTGTTCGAGGCCACCCGAATTCATGTCCTGCTGCAAAAGTTGCTGGACCTGCCAACGCCTCAGTACCATCACCATCGGTTGATCCGTGACGATGCAGGCAAGCGCCTCGCAAAACGGGACGATGCTCGAGCGATCTCAAAATATCGCATAGAAGGCTGCAGCCCGGCAGATATCCGGGCGAAGGTCGGCTTGTAATTCGGTCACTCCATTGGTGACATGAGTTCAACCTCATCGCCATCGCGGACGGCCGTGTAGAAACAACTGCGTCGGTTGGTGTGGCAGGCTGGTCCTGTTTGGCGCACGACGACCAAAAGACAATCCCGATCACAATCGACGCGGAAATCCACCAGTTCCTGCACATGGCCCGAGCTTTCGCCTTTGATCCAGAATGACTGGCGGGACCGAGACCAATAAGTGACGCGCCCGGTTTCCAGTGTTTTTTCAATGGCTTCAACGTTCATCCAGGCCATCATAAGAACCTCGCCCGAGCTTGCATCCTGTGCAATCGCCGGGATCAGGCCCGCCTCGTTCAGCTTTAGAGTTGATGGGTCAAACGTGACAGTAGCAGACATGAGAAAACCTTTTGCATCCCGGTGGATGCTCACTATGTATGGGGAACAGACAACGAGGGAAAGCCATGTCGGGCGAGAACGATCTGATCAAGCTGTATTCCGGGCGCATTCTGGCGCTTGCCGCAGATATCCCGCATCTGGAGCGGTTGGATAACGCTGATGCCACAGTGAAAAAGCGCTCACCCTTGTGCGGCTCGACGGTGACCGTGGATTTAAAGGTTCAGGACGGCAAGGTTTCAGACTATGGGCAGGACGTTAAAGCCTGCGCTCTGGGGCAAGCGTCTGCCTCGGTGGTTGGCAGCGCCATTATCGGCACTACCCGCGCGCAAATCGAGACAGCGCGGGATCAGTTGTCTGCTATGCTGAAGAAGGACGGCCCCGCACCCGACGCGCCGTTTGACGGGCTCGAGGTTTTGATCCCGGCGCGGGACTACAAGAACCGCCATGCCTCGATCCTGTTGGCATTGGACGCCCTGACCGAAGCGATGGAGCAAGCCGAACAGGCCAATTGCGCCTGAGCGTGGCTTTCTTGCGCAAACCCGTCTAACCTCAGCAAAATTCCGGGGGAGTGGTTGGTTTGAATAGTCTGCTTGAGCATTTCGTAACTCTGTGGGTTGTCATTGATCCTATTGGCACCATCCCGGTCTTTATCGCCGTGACTGCGGGTATGGAGATCGCCGCACGGCGCAAGCTAGCGCTTATGGCCTCGTTGGTCAGTGCAGGGATTCTGGTGTTCTTCCTGATCTTCGGCCAATTGCTGATTGAAGCGCTGGATATTGGCCTCAACTCTTTTCAGGTGGCTGGCGGGATCATCTTGTTCTTGTTTGCACTGACGATGATCTTTGGCGAAAGCAAACAAGAAGCCGAACAGCGTGCTGCCGAAGACGATCAGGAAGACAAAATGCATCAGCACAACCCGGCGATCTTTCCGCTGGCTGTGCCCTCGTTGGCGTCCCCCGGGGCGATGCTGGCGATTGTTATTCTGACCGACAATAACCGGTTCAGTGTGGTGGATCAGGGTGTAACCGCGCTTGTGATGCTATCTGTTGTGGCGATTGCGTTTGTTCTGATGCTGATGGCCGAGCCGATTATCCGGCTTATCGGGCATTCCGGCGCGGCGATCATCAGTCGCGTCATGGGGATGATCCTGGCTTCGGTTGCGGTCAACTCGGTCCTGTCTGCGATGCTTGAGATCATGAAAACTGGTCAGTTATAAAAAAGCCGCCGCTCCTTCCGGGCGGAAAGGGCGGCGGCAGGTAATGCGTTTCTCGTGTGGGGTCCGGATAGCCGCACGGGGCCGAGGCATGGCCCCTCAAGGGAATTGGGACAGGCAGGTCACCCTTGACTGAGATTGGGATGACAGCGCGGTTAGATCGGCACGAGATCGCAGGCAGAAAGGGTCAGAACGTTCCCGGCATGTGAAGGGCAACCACCAGCATGACCACCAGAGACACCGCACCCACTGCATCCTGAACAATCGTTGATTGCGAGCGGCTAATTGCGGTCTTGATCTGGGTCAGCATGGTCTCACCTCCGGTCAGAGTTTTAAGCCTTTGTTGACCTTTTGTTCTCATATTTTAGCGAGTCGGTAAAGAACTTTTTGAGAACATTTGCGAACTTATCGGAACATAATTCCTAACCCACTGAAATTAAACGAATTGCCTGATCCTGCTTCATCAGCCACAACAGCACCCGGGCCGCCTGCCCCCGGTCCGAGTTCAACTGAGGGTCCGCGGAAAGCAACGCGCGGGCATCTGTCTGAGCAGTTGCCATCAGCCCGGCCTGACGCTCCAGATCAGCGATCCGGAACTTCGGGAGCCCGGATTGGGCCGTTCCGATCAGGTCCCCGGCCCCACGCATCTGAAGGTCAGTTTCAGAAATCCGAAACCCGTCCTCGGTTTCGCGCAGAACCTCAAGCCGTTTTCGCCCACCTTCGCTGAGCGGAGCTTGGTACATCAGCAAACAGGTCGATTCCGCGTCACCTCGCCCAACCCGCCCGCGTAGCTGGTGCAGTTGCGCCAACCCGAAGGTTTCGGCACGCTCGATCACCATGATCGAGGCATTGGGGACATTGACACCAACTTCAATGACTGTTGTTGCGACCAGAACCTTGGTCTGCCCTTCCTGAAACGCTTTCATTGCGGCATCTTTGTCGGCTGCGGGCATTTGCCCATGCACCAGCCCAACCGTGCCTTCCCCGAGTATCGCCCGCAGTCGTTTGAACCGCTCTTCGGCGGCCGTCAAATCCGATACCTCGGATTCGTCGACCAAGGGACACACCCAGTAACATTGGCGACCTTCATCTATGGCGCGACGCAAATGGGCCACAACCTCATCCATCCGGTCTGTGCTGATGACAGCCGTTTTGATCGGTTTTCGGCCGGGTGGTTTTTCGTCCAGCACCGACACATCCATGTCACCATATTGCGCCAGCGACAGGCTGCGGGGGATTGGGGTGGCAGTCATCACAAGAACATCCGCGCCCTGCCCCTTCTCTGACAACTCCATGCGTTGGCGAACGCCGAACCGGTGCTGTTCGTCGACGATGGCCAGGCGCAAGGCACTGAATTCTACGTCACTTTGGAACACAGCATGGGTGCCGACCAAAATACGAATGTCCCCATTCTTCAGCGCTGCCAGCTTTGCGCGCCGTTCCGCGCCTTTGTCGCGGCCGGTCAGGATTTCCAGCACAACGCCAGCCTCTTCGGCCAGGGGGCGCAGGCCTTCGAGGTGTTGGCGCGCCAGAATCTCGGTTGGGGCCATCATGACACCTTGCCCGCCGGCCTCAACTGCGACCAACAGGGCCATAAAGGCAACCAGAGTCTTACCGGATCCGACATCACCCTGTAGCAACCGGTTCATCCGCGCACCCGTGGCCATATCGGCGGCAATGTCATCAATCGCGCGGGTTTGAGCACCTGTTGGTCGGTATGGCAGACCGGCCAAGACCTTGGCCTGTAGCTTGCCTGTTCCGGCACTGGCGATCCCTTTGGCCTTGCGTTCCCGTTGCCGCGCCAAAGCCAGCGTCATCTGATGTGCAAACAGCTCATCATAGGCCAGGCGTTCGCGGGCCGGGGCATGAGCTGCCACATCGTCCGCGCCCTGTGGGTTATGAGCGGCTGAAATCGCGCCGACCCAGTCTGGCCAGCCTTGTTTGGACATAAGCGCCGGATCAATCCACTCGGCCAGAACCGGAGCGCGGGTCAACGCGCTGCGCGCTGCCTTGAACGCCGTTTTCTGCGTGACTCCCTGCGTCAGGTGATACACCGGTTCAAAGTCCGGGATGTCCTGCGCCTCTTCCAGCGGCACCATATGATCGGGGTGAACCATCTGCGCCATGCCGTCGAACAGTTCAAGCTTGCCGGAAATCAGCCGCCGTGCGCCTTCTGGTAGGACCCGCTTCAAATAGTCCCCGCGTGCGTGGAAAAAAACCAGCTGGAAATCGGTCTGCGTATCCTCAACATGTACCCGGTAGGCACCGCCCTTGTTGCGGGACGGCCTGTGGGTACTAACTGTTATTTCAACCGTTAAAGTTGCGGGCAGGTCGACTCCTTTGATCGTCTCGCGCCGCCTTCGGTCGATGACGGCATAAGGAAGACTAAACAACACATCGCGCGGCGAATCTGTGCCAGCCTGCGTTAGAACCTGGGCCGTCTTGGGGCCTACACCTTCAAGCGTTTCCAACCCTGCAAACAGCGGGAACAAAAGCTCCGGCCGGCCGCTCATGCCGTGGTGATCAGCTGCAGCCAGCCATCCTCATCCAGAGTCTCAATACCCAACTCAGCCGCCTTCTTTGCCTTGGACCCTGCACCCGGCCCGGCCACAAGAATATCGGTTTTCTTACTGACCGACCCCGAGACTTTCGCGCCCAGAGCTTCTGCCCGTGCCTTGGCCTCGGCGCGAGTCATCTTCTCCAACGTGCCAGTAAACACAACGGTTTTGCCTGCGACCGGGCTGCCCGCGGTATCGGGGCGTTTGGCTTCTTGAACGTCCAACTGCGTCACCAACGCGTCTATGCTTGCGCGTTCGGCGCTCTGCGCGAAGGCGGACACAAGCGCGCGGGCCATAACCTCGCCCATGCCATCGACGTCCAGCAAGTCCTCCCATTCAGGACCTTCAAATCCGGCGGCTGCTGTGATGGCGCGCTCGAATTCTTCCCAAATCCCGTAGTGCGTCGCGATCAGGTTCGAAGCCGCTTCACCCATGTGCCGAATGCCCAACGCAAACAGCAGCCGCCCAAACGGGATCTTGCGTTTTTCATCGATGGCCAACCACAGATTGCTGGCACTTTGCGCGCCCCAGCCCTTGCGGTTTGCCAGTTTGGTCAGGTTCGCAGCATCACGGGTCTGCAGAGTGAAGATATCCACTGGGGACCGGACAGGCAGATCGGGATCTTCATAGAACATCTCGATCTGTTTCGCGCCTAGCCCTTCGATGTCGAAAGCCTTACGGGATACAAAATGTTTCAGCTTTTCAACAGCTTGTGCGGGGCAAATCAACCCTCCCGTGCAGCGTCGAACAGCGTCGCCTTCTTCACGGACAGCGTCACTTTGGCATTCGGGGCAAGTCTTTGGAAACGCAAAGGGTGTCGTCCCGTCAGGCCGTTTTGACAGGTCAACGTCGGCCAGCTTTGGAATGACATCACCGGCGCGATAAACCTGCACCCAATCGCCGACCCGAATGTCCTTGCCATCACGGATCGTTTCCCCTTTAGCATCCCGCCCAGCGATGTAGTCCTCGTTATGCAAAGTTGCGTTTGATACCACCACACCACCAACAGTCACAGGATGCAGCCGCGCCACAGGGCTAAGCGCGCCGGTGCGACCAACCTGAATGTCGATCCCCTCAAGCCGGGTCCAGGCTAACTCGGCCGGGAATTTATGCGCAATCGCCCATCTGGGTGTGGTCGACCGGAACCCCAGGCGGGCTTGCAGCGCCAGATCGTCTACCTTGTACACGACCCCGTCGATGTCATAGCCAAGAGTCGACCGTTGCGCCTCAATCTCGCGGTAATGCGCCAGCATCCGGTCCGTTGTATCGCAGAGCTGAGTCAGGGGGTTGGTTGCAAATCCAAATGCGCCAAGCTGTTCAATTGCATGCAGTTGAGTGTTCGCCAGCGGCGCGGACAACTCTCCCCAAGCATACGCAAAGAACCGCAACGGGCGCGCGCGCGTTATGGTGGCGTCCAATTGCCGAAGCGACCCGGCTGCCGCGTTTCGAGGATTGGCAAACAGTTTGTCACCTGTTTCTGCCTGCCGCGCATTTAGTGCCTCAAAGTCCTCATGCGACATGTAAACTTCACCGCGGACCTCAAGAACGCTCGGGGCATCTTCTATGACGTGCGGAATGTCGGATATGGTTAGTGCGTTCGCGGTGACATTTTCCCCAACTTCCCCATCCCCTCGCGTTGCCGCCTGGACAAGTTTCCCCTGATCATAGCGCAGCGAAAGTGACAGGCCGTCGATCTTTGGTTCAGCTGTAAACGCCAGAGGATCCGTGGCATCCAACCCAAGGTATTTCCGGATCGAGCGGTCAAAGTCCTGAACGTCTTCATCGTCAAAGGCATTGCCCAGCGACATCATCCGAACTGCGTGTGTAACTTTTGAAAACCCTTCGCCGGGTCGCGCACCGACTTGGTCTGTGGCGCTGTCTGTGCGTTTGAGATGTGGGAATCGATCTTCAATCTCAGCATTTCGACGCTTGAGCGCGTCATACTCCGCGTCTGATATCTCCGGCGCATCTTCACCGTGATACAACGTATTCGCACGTGAAAGTTGCGCGGCCAGATGCGCAAGCTCTGCCTGTGCTGCATCTTCGGTCAGGTCAGATACCGGAATCAATTTACGCATGGCCTCGCCCTGTCACATATTCTTGGACCCCAGTGATAGGGCGAGGCCATGGTCAGGTCCAGACGTGCTGTTCAGTGAGTGTGGGGACCGCCCTGGACCAGCGGTGATCGGTTTGGGATCAGGTCACGCGCCGACAGCCAGACGGGGTTCGTCAGCACTGTTGCTCTGGGGATCGCGAAGCACGTATCCCCTGCCCCAAACGGTTTCAATATAGTTATCGCCACCGGTTGCGTTGCTGAGTTTCTTGCGCAGTTTGCAGATGAATACGTCAATGATTTTCAGTTCGGGTTCGTCCATGCCGCCATAAAGATGGTTCAAAAACATCTCTTTGGTCAGAGTCGTGCCTTTGCGCAGGCTCAGAAGCTCAAGCATCTGGTATTCCTTGCCGGTCAGATGAACCGCCTTACCTTCAACCTCAACCGTTTTGGCATCCAGGTTGACTGCCACGCGACCGGTATGGATGATCGACTGCGAATGTCCTTTGGAGCGCCGGATAATCGCGTGAATCCGCGCCACCAGTTCTTCGCGATGGAACGGCTTGGTCATGTAATCGTCGGCGCCAAAACCAAAGCCCTTGATTTTACTCTCAGTGTCGTCCGCCCCTGACAGGATCAGGATGGGCGTTTCTACCCGCGCGATGCGCAGCTGTCGCAGTACTTCATGCCCGTTCATATCCGGCAGGTTCAGATCAAGCAGGATCAAATCGTAATCATACAGCTTGGCCAGGTCGATGCCTTCTTCCCCAAGATCCGTCGCATAAACGTTGAGATTAGCGTGTGTCAGCATCAGCTCGATGCTTTTGGACGTGGTTGGATCATCCTCGACAAGAAGTATACGCATTTACTGCTCCAATTCGGTTCAATTTTCCAATTAAAATGAGCCTGATCAAAAATGGTTAATCTGACGTTACCGTTGAATCAATTGTTCACTTTCATCTTTAGGTTGTCGATGTTTTTTTAACGCAGTGACCTTCAATGCGTCTGTTCCGTGCTCGGCAACCGCAGAAACCCAGGAATTGAACTCCTCATCACTCAGCCCATAGCGTTTTTTGGCGTCTGACATAGAAATCAGCCCATATAACACGCCTCGAACCACAATAATTTTACGTGAGGCGACCCATCGGTTCGTGTCATCCGGCGGCAGATCGGCATGCGATAAAACCGTTCCATCCGGCAGGGTTACGGACCTTGGCCCTTCGACTTTGGGCAAATACATATCTCTGCCCTCTTCGTGCTGCGACAAAGCTGACACCAGCCTACTTAATGTGCGGTGAAACCGCCCCTTGAGAGTGTGTAGAATTTTCCTATATTCTGCCGGTCTTTCTTAACCCGCACTGGAACCGTCATGGCCCTCGATACCGAGACACCACTGAACTCACTTGGCTTTGCCAAGTCGCCATCCGAGACCAGGGTGGTTGTCGCCATGTCCGGAGGCGTCGACAGCTCGGTTGTGGCTGCCTATCTGGCCGATCAGGGGTATGACGTGGTGGGCGTGACGCTGCAGCTTTATGATCACGGCGCGGCCCTGGCCAAGAAGGGCGCGTGTTGTGCCGGGATCGATATCCATGACGCACGGCGCGTGGCAGAAGAGCGCGGGTTCCCCCATTACGTTCTGGATTATGAAAACATCTTCAAAGATGCGGTGATCGACGAGTTTGCCGACAGCTATCTGGCTGGTGCCACTCCGGTGCCGTGTATCCGTTGCAACGAACGGGTGAAGTTCAAGGATCTGCTGGAAACCGCCAAAGACCTCGAGGCCGACTGTATGGCAACTGGCCATTATATTCAGCGCATGATGGGACCCAATGGGCCGGAACTGCACAGCGCAGAGGATGCGAACCGCGATCAGTCGTACTTTCTGTTCTCGACCACGCCCGAGCAGCTGAGCTTTTTGCGCTTTCCACTTGGGCATTTGCCGTCCAAGGACGCGACCCGCGAAATGGCGGCGCAATACGGGCTGGCCGTTGCGGACAAGCCGGACAGTCAGGACATCTGTTTCGTGCCCAATGGCAACTATGCCAGTGTCATCGAAAAGCTGCGCCCCGGCGCAGCCGAACCCGGCGAGATCGTGCATGACGACGGTCGCGTTCTAGCGCAGCATGACGGCGTCATCCACTATACGATCGGCCAACGCCGTGGTCTGGGGATCGGTGGCCTCAGCGAGCCGTTGTATGTCGTACGCCTGGATGTTGACAAAAAGCAGGTTGTTGTCGGACCTAAGGAATTGTTGGCCACACGCACTATTCCCGTGCGTGAAATCAACTGGCTTGGGGATGCGCCCTTTACCTCGCAGAAGGAATGGCATGTCTCGGTCAAGGTGCGGTCAACCCGACCCCCGCGTGAGGCGATCATACGTCCGCTCACGGACAACACGGCCGAGGTTGAACTGTTGACGTCAGAGGAAGGCGTCTCACCGGGTCAGGCCTGTGTGTTCTATGCTTCGGAAGGCAGCCGCATCTTTGGCGGCGGCTGGATCTGGCGCGGGTATTAAACCGCGTCGGTCCACGAATTGCTGAGGATATAGAGCCCGGCACAAATCATCACGTAGGGCACGAGCGTCTCAAGCCTGCGGGCCAGTGTCCCGGTCATCAAAGGGGATTTGGCGCCCAGCAACGCCAGGGTTGCCAGGCTAAGCGCGGCCAAAACGGCCCCTGCGACGCCAGCTGTTCGGTAGCCCGGGGCCGAGTCAGCGAGCAGAGGCGCAAGAACCGCAAACGTGTCCATCGACAAGCTGATGAACAGCAACGTGACTACAACAATAGATGCGCCGGTTTCCAGATGCGGGTCAGCTTGTATATCCGAGCCGCGCCTTTGCCGAATAAGGGCAAAGATACCAAGGCTCAGCGGAATGACACCCAGGTAGCCGGCCCAGTGCGGCACAACATCATCCACTCCCAGCGCCACCAGCATCGCAGCGCAAATCACAATCAATTGTGCCAGCAGAAACCCAAAAACCGAACGTTTGGCTCCGGACACCAGCATCAACGCCAGCAAGGCCGCCAGATTGTCCAAATTGGTCAAAACCTGCGCCATAAAGGCCGACAGGCCAAAAACTGCAAGATCCAGCATCAGGCGCTCATCCGGGCCAGAACGGCCTTTGCTGCACGCAAGCCGGGGGCTTCACCTCCGCGCCCCAACCTCTCCATCGTTGTTGCCATTGCTTCGCGCTGCGCAGTCGGCGCATCTGCGACCTGTCTAAGCGCAGCTGCGATCTGTTCAGGCTGACAATCATCCAGCAAACATTCCGGAACGGTTCGGGTGTCAGACACCAGGTTGACCAGAGTGACCGTGTCCAGCTTGACCATCCGCTCGGCCATCTTCTGGGTTAGCCAGCTGAGCTTATAGGCAATTACCATCGGCGTGGCCTGCGCAGCCAGTTCCAGCGATACGGTCCCCGAGGCTGCCAACGCCAGATCTGCCGCTGCAAATGCCGCCCGTTTCTGCGCAACCGCGTCGACAGATGGCATGTTTCTCGGGTCCACGACCACCGGATTTCCGGGCCAGGATCTGACATGCTCAGTCACGACGTCGACCATGTGCGCAACAGTCGGCACAACCACTCGCGTATCTGGACTGTCCTGCAAGTACAGGCGTAACGCGTCGCCAAATACTGGGGCCAGGCGGTCAATTTCTCCCCCGCGTGAGCCTGGCAAGGTCAGGACGATCGGCGCCTCACCCAGATCATAGGCCAAACGAAACGCGGCGATGTCCTCGCCCGCCGCAACCGGTTCATTGACAACTGGATGGCCGACGAAATCGCACTCCATCCCGGCGCGCTCCATATAGGGCGGCTCGAATGGCAGCAGTGCCAGAACATGGTCGATTACCTTGGCCATCTTGTCCGCGCGACCAGGCCGCCAGGCCCAGACGCTGGGGGCAACATAATGCACGGTTCGGATCGTGCTGCTGGCTTTTACCAGCTTGGCGACGCGCAAGGAAAAATCCGGGCTGTCAATCGTGAGCAATACGTCAGGCTGGATGTTCAACACGGCCTGCGCGGTCTCGGATATTCGACGTTTGAGGTGAAAGAACTTGGGAAGAACCTCCACCAACCCCATCACTGACAATTCCGCCATCGGAAAGCGACTTTGCAGGCCCTGTGCCTGCATCAGAGGACCCCCTACCCCGTCAAACTGAACTTGGGGATCCAGGCTGCGCAGACCTTCCATCAATGCGCCGCCCAACCGGTCGCCCGAGGGTTCTCCGGCGACCAGAAATACGCGCATCAGTTGGCCCGCTCGCGTACGTATAGAAATAGGCCCAGCCGGTTGCATTCCGCCACGACGCGGTCTTGTTGCAACACGATCACCCCGCCCTTTTCAATCACAATACCGGCAAGGCCGGCAGCCACGGCGGCGGACACGGTATCAGGTCCAATTGTCGGCAAATCAGCGCGACGGTCCTGATCGGGTTTCGGTGCCTTGAACAAAACACCACCACCCGCATCTGGGCGCTGAGTCAGAGATTGTAGCATCCAGTCTGTGCCAAAGATACTTTCCACCGCCAAGGCCTGTCCCTTGGATACGGCACAGGCCTGCCCGATATCCGCCGACCCCATGACGCGAAGAATCCCGGCACCCCGCGTCGCGTCGTCCAGATCGGCCTCGGAAGGCGTTGCATCCGTCAGGCTGCCAAGCTGAGGCAGCAGGTTCGGCGCAATCTCATGCGCGGCAAGTACGGTAAAGCCCGCGGTCTCGAATATGCCAATCGCCGCCCGCAGAGCCCCGTCATCCCCGGACATAAGCGCCTTTTGCAGGATCGGCACCAATGGCATTGTAGCGGCATCGATCCGCGAGGGATCAATCACAGGCCGTTCGATCGCGCCTGCCATGCAAATTTCAGTCACGCCGCGCGTGTGCAACTCGGCGATAAAACTGCCCAGCTTCTCCAGCGGAAAAATGACTTCGGCCGTGACAGAGTCTGGCACGAACCCTTCGATGCCGCAGATCATAGGAGGCGCTGCGAGGTGACCCACGACCGCGCCCGGCAAAGCACCTGTTCCCGCAATCAGCGCCAGCATCGCATTACTTCCCCGGTGTCAAAAAGGACCGGTCTGAGTGGCCGGTCACAAAGTCAACGATCCGCTGAACATATTCGCTTTCGTTGCCCTCACCCACACGATGCGCACGCTCCATGAATGTGCCATCGCCCTTGGACAGCTCGCGGAACGCAGCGCGAAGGGCTGAGATATCCTCACGCGAGACGCCTTTGCGTTTCAGGCCGACAAGGTTCAGCCCGTCCAGCTCACCCCGCGGGGCTTGCACCAGACCATAGGGGATTACGTCGTTGGGTACCATTGTCAGGGCGCCGATGATGGCGCCGCGCCCCACGCGCACCCATTGATGCAGCCCGGATATGCCGCCGACAATCACGTCGTCCTCGACGATGCAATGTCCGGCAGCTCCGGCATGGTTCACCATGATCACGCGGTTGCCGATCTGAACATCATGCGCCACATGAACGCCTGCCATCAGCAAACAATCGTCGCCAATTCGGGTTACGCCGCCGCCACCGTCAGTGCCAGTGTTCACTGTCACATGTTCCCGAATGCGGTTGCGCTTACCAATTTCCAGTCGGGTGTTTTCACCACCGAATTTCAGATCCTGCGGGATCTCACCGATGACAGAGAAGTTGAAGATAACGGTGTCTTCGCCAACCGACGTGTCACCAGTTACCACAACGTGGGATTTCAGTTCGACCCGATCCGCCAGCGTGACCTGACTGCCCACATAGCAGAAAGGGCCGATGATGCAGTCATCGCCAACCTGCGCACCGTCTTCAATAATTGCACTTGGGTGGATTTGGCTCATGTCGTTTTTTCCATGTCCCAGTCGACATAGGCCGAAAATTCTGCCTCGGCTGCGACCTCACCCTCTACAGTTGCGCGACCGCTGAACTTGAAGATCTTTCCGCCTTTTTTGCCGCGCACGGTTTCGACATGCATCTCAAGAACGTCGCCCGGAACAACCTTGCGGCGGAATTTGCATTTGTCGATGTTCATGAAATAGATCAGCAACTCGCTGTCGATCACATCCATGCCAACGCCCAGCATAACGCCAGCGGTCTGGGCCATCGCCTCGACTATAGTTACGCCCGGCATGATCGGCGTTCCGGGGAAGTGACCCTGAAAATGAGGCTCGTTCATGGTGACGTTTTTGATGCCAACCGCTGAATTGTAGCCTGAAATTTCCACGACCTTGTCGACCAGAAGAAACGGATAGCGATGCGGCAATATCCGCTGGATCAGCTGAATGTCGGCGCTCTTGGTTTCCGTGCTCATGATGCTGTCGTCCCGTTCTGGATTTCTGTTTCCGGCGTGGTTAGCAATACCGGGCCTCAAGGGCAAGCTGCGCTATTCGCTGGTCTGGGGATCAAGGCCGCTTCCATCGCCGATCACAGTGTTGATCCGTGCAATGGCCGTGTCGGTGATATCGGTCCGGTCCGAGCTGAGAAACACGTTTGAGCGTTCGATGATAACCGACGCCCCGGTCTCGCGTAGCAAGTCAATCAATATCGGCTGGACCAATTCGTAAAACTTCTGACGCGCTTCCTCGCTTTGACGAGACAGAGCGTCCAGCTTTGCGCGTTGTCCTTCGCGGTGGGATTGCACCTTGTTGTCAAACGCTTCGGCAAGGGGGCGAAAGTCACCGGGTTGCATGCTCGCCCGTTTTTCGGTCAGGTCCTTTTCCTCGCGGCTTAGCTCGTCCACGATCCGTTCGTTTTCTTCGGCCAGCAAAGCGCCTTCGGCCTCGAATTCGCGCAGAACACGCTGTCCAAACTCAGAATCCGAAAACAGGCGGTCGCTGGATATCGTCAGAACGCTGGTTCCTGGCACTCCTAGCTGCTGTGCTACTGCCGGTGCAGAACACGCCAGCAAGAAAAAAACACACAGGGCCCGCAATGGGCCCCGTGGCTTAGATATCAGATTGATCAACATTCGGGATCAGAACTGGGCCTGAACAGTCAGGTCGAAATTCTGTTCCTTGTCGAAATCCTCTTTCTTCAACGCTTGCGAGAAGTTGAACCGCAATGGTCCAAACGGTGTTTCCCACAAAACCGAAACCCCGATGGTGTGGCGGATCGAGCCGTCAGCACCAACGATATTGGCGCCGGTAGTGTCTACGTTATCGATGTTGTACAGGTTCCCGACATCGTAGAACACGCCGCCGCGCAGGCCCAGTTCTTCAGGCAAGCCCAGGGGAAAGTCCGACTCGAACCGGGCAACCCAATAGTAGTTACCACCAGTTGCATCATCCTGACCGTTGGACAGGTCACGCGGACCGATACCGGCCGGTTCAAAACCACGGAAGGTGCTGGGCCCCAGAACAAAGCGGTCGAGGGTCCGGCTGAAATCGTCTCCCCGCCAATGCAGTGCGCCCAGTTCCAGTGAAGCACGCAGTACAACTTCTTCGTTCCACACACGGGTCTGCGCGATACCACGCGCGGTCGATTTGTAGAATTCGTTGTCACCGCCCAGCCCGGCTGCATCGACACCAACTTCAAACAGAACGCCAGCATTTGGGTTCAGACCGCCAAGGCGGCTGTCATACACATACGACACACCCAGCGAGCTGGTTGTACGTTTGCCCTGAGCGATCTCGGAAGATACGACCGCGCCATTGATTTCATCATCTTGCTGCGACATCTCGCTGCGTTCCCAGCCATAGCGCAGGCGCAATGAAGACAACTCGCCAATTGCATAGCTAACTTGAGGGCGGAAGAACAACGTCTCGGTGTCATAGCTGGCAAAGCTCGAGTTGGTCGAAGACAATCCTAGACCAAGGTCAAAGCGCAGCTTGCGGCCCAACAAATAGGGTTCACTAAAGCCGATCGTGTATTGCTCGGCGTCCTGTGCTGTCGCCAAGTTCAAGCTCACTGTTTGACCACGACCCAGAAAGTTCGATTCACTCAAACCAACCGCGATTCCGAAACCGTCGGACACCGAGTAGCTACCACCGAGGCTCAGCGACCCGGTTGGTTGCTCTTCAACATCCACGTCAACAATCACCTGGCTTGGCGAAGACCCTTCGCGCGGTTCCACATCGGCAACCGCAAAGAAACCAAGGGCACGAATGCGTTCCGCAGCCTGTCGAATTTCACGCGGATTGAAAGGATCACCTTCTACAGTGTCGAACTGACGACGGATCACACGGTCCAGCGTCGTCGTGTTGCCTTCGATGTCGATCCGCTCAACAAAAATCCGCGGACCTTTAGTCAGAACAAACTGAACGTCCAGTGTCAAATCTCGTTGGTTTCTGGAAACTCGTGGTTCCACGCGCAGGAAATCGACGCCCTGCTTGATCCCCAGACGCTCCATCCGCGCAATCGAGTTCTCGACCAGCGACGGGGTATAAGTCACGCCAGGTTTGATTTTCAGAGCTTCCTGATAGATCGCAGGATCAACCCCGGGAATTTCGCTGACAGTCGAAATCTGCCCAAATGAGAATTTTTGACCCTCGGTGATATTCATCACCAGGAAGAAAGCGTCTCTCTCTCGTGTAAACTCAACATTGGCGCTGTTGACGCGGAAATCGACATAGCCACGAGACAGGTAGAAATCCCGAATGACCTGTTTGTCGAACTCGATCCGGTCGGCAATGAACGTGTCACCCCGCAGGAAGGTCCGCAGCACGTTTGCCTGTTTGGTTTGCAAAACCCGGCGCAAACGACGGTCCGAATAAGCACGGTTGCCAACAAAGCTGACCCGCTCCACTTCGATCGTGGTTCCTTCGGCCACCTCGAAAACCAGATCGACCCGGTTGTCACTGCGGCGAATGATGCGCGGAATGACGGTCGCGGATACACGGCCCTGCGAGGAATATATCTCGGCGATCAAATCAGCATCCGCTTCGGCCACCTGGGGCGTAAAGACCCGACGAGATTCAGAAGAGATAGCTTCCAGAAGGACATCGTCCTTAACGCGGCGATTCCCTTCGACGCTGATCTGGTTGATCGTCGGGTATTCCTCGACCTCAATCAGCAAGGTGTTGCCGCGTGGCGTCAGTTCAACTGTCTCAAAAACACCACTGTCAAGCAATCGCTGAAAGGCGTCGTTCAATTGTCCGGCGGTTACCGTCTGCCCCGGTTCAATCCCCGTCCGCGCGATAATCGTCGAAGTTTCGATGCGCTGATTGCCCTCGACATCAAACGAGTTGATGGTGAAAGACTGAGCCCATGCTGCCCTAGGGGCAGGCATTAAACTCACAAGGGAAATAAGAATAAATAACGCTAGTGGTCGCCACAAAATCTTGTTTTCCGGCTTTTGCCCTCCGCAGGATATGCCCGCGCCTCGCCTATTAGTCATTTTTTTCACTACCCAATATTTTTGGACTTTATTGCTGAGTAGCGAGATTGCGTAACCTTGTCAAAACACCAAAAAAGAAAACGGCCACGAGGGCCGTTTACGTAATAATCCATTCCTGGATTCAGAATCACATAAGGATGAGATAAGCCCAGCCAGCCATCGCTAGTGCGGTCGCGCTGAAAAACAGGATAGAATCCCAGTTCAGCGCAAAGAGAAAGCCGAAGCTTCGTACAGATTTTTGCAGCGCCTTCGTCATCTCAAACCCCTAACACGCACAATTTTCGCGTGATAATCTACGGCCTGAATGCGGCGGAATTGCGGCATCCCTGTGTAAGGGTCGCCACAATTAGCAGAACAGGTCGTTCGTGACTGAAAACAACATAAGACCCAGAATCAGCGATATACCAACACCCATCAGAATGCGCAGGGCGCCGTCGCTGGGCGGTTTGCCGGTCACGGCCTCATAGGCGTAGAAAACCAGGTGTCCCCCGTCCAGAGCAGGGATCGGAAACAGGTTCAACAAGCCTACGGCGGTCGACAAAACGGCAATGAAGAAAATGAAATTCTGCGCCCCCTGGCTGGCCATGGCCCCAGATGTTTCGGCGATACCGATAGGCCCGGACATATTGCAGGTGCTGATTGCGCCGGTCACCATATGCCAGATGCCTGACAGGGATCCCTCGACGATACGCATGGTTTGCTGAACGCCACCTGACAGGGATGCAATGACACCCGCGGGTTCGGTGGCGGGTTCAAGAACCATGCCGCCAACAATACCAATCCGCCAATGGGTTACAAAACCACCGTCTGAACCCGGCTCGTCCGTGCGACGTGGGGCCAGCGCAAATTCAAGATCGGCACCGTCACGCCAGACGTTCAGCAACAGTACTTTGCCGTCCGAGCTCTCGACATGATCTTTCAGCTGTTCAAAGGCAAAAATTGGATCGCCGTTTACGGCAGTGATGACGTCGCCTTGCTTGAGGTCAATATCCATGGCTGCACTGCGCGGGGCAACTTGCTGAATCAGTGGCGGGTAAAGCCAGGGCCCACTGACATCAATCGTTTGGCCGTCCCGGATAACGGTATAATCCAGAGCAGGTTCGACCGGAAGCGCGTCGGTGAAATCGGACCAGGACCCCTCCTGATCAAAATCCGGTAGGTTCTGACCGGCTACAGCGACAATCTCATCCCCGTCCTGCAGCCCCTGAGCTGTACCAGGCAAGGGGTGCAGGGTGCCAACGGTCAGCGGTTCTTTAGTGACGCCCTGTGAAAAGAAAATCAGACCAAACACCAGAATAGACATCACAAAATTGAACACAGGTCCGGCCGCAACGGTGGCGGCCCGCGCCCACAGTGGCGCACCATGCATCGTGCGGCGCAGTTCCTCCGGGCTTTGTTCGGAAATCTCATTCATGGCATCTTCGTCTTTGCCCGAGGCCGCGTTGGCGTCGCCCAGAAACTTGACGTAACCGCCAAATGGCAGCGCTGCGATCTGCCATCTGGTCCCGCGTTTGTCCACACGGCTCCAGAGAACGGGGCCAAAGCCGATAGAAAAGACCTCCGCATGGATGCCTGACCAGCGGCCAACGATGTAGTGGCCATATTCGTGCACCGCGACAATCACAGACAAGGCGATCACAAAGGCCACGATGGTGTAAACCAAGTTGCCGAATTGAGGGATCAGAGAGAGTACGTCCAAGTTTCTATCCTGCTCTTTTCATCACGGTATCATCCGCCCATTTACGTGCCAGATGGTCCGTTTGCAGTACGTTATCAAGGGTTATGGGGGCATCAATAAGGCTGTCTGCGCCCTCAAATCTGTTCAAAACAGTCTCAACAATTTCAGCCATTTCCAGAAAGCCGACCTTGCGGGCGATAAAGTGATCAAGCGCGCGCTCTTTGGCGGCATTGAAGACCGCTCCGGACAGGCCGCCGCGCTCCATCACGTTTCGGGCCAGGCGCAGCGCCGGATAGCGCGCCTCGTCCGGGTCTTGAAACCGAAGCTGGCCGAGTTTTGCCAAATTCAGGCGTTCGATCGGCAGGTCGCGGCGTTCAGGCCAATGCAGGGCATAACCGATCGCGTGGCGCATATCTGGCGCGCCCATATGCGCCATGACCGCACCGTCCCTGAACCCGACCAGCGAGTGCACGATGGACTCCGGATGAACAAGGACTTCGATCTGATCCGCGGCGACACCAAAGAACTCTTTGGTTTCAATCAACTCCAGTGCCTTGTTGAACATCGACGCGCTGTCGATAGTGATCCTTTGACCCATGTTCCAGTTTGGGTGGCTTGAGGCTTGTTCAACTGTGGCGCTGGCCAGATCACCTAGCGGCCAGTCGCGAAACGCTCCGCCGCTGGCGGTAATGATGATACGCTCAACCGCATCAATATCCTCGCCCACCAGTGCCTGAAACACGGCGGAATGCTCACTGTCGACCGGCAACAGCTGGGCGTTGTGCTTGCGGGCTGTACCCAGCACCAGCGCCCCCGCACAAACCAGCGTTTCTTTGTTCGCCAGCGCCAGGGTCGCACCCTGTTTCAAGGCCTCTAGCCCGGGCGGCAGACCCGCTGCACCTACGATGGCGGACATTACCCAATCTGCCGGGCGGGCCGCAGCCTCAGTCAGGGCCGCCTGCCCGGCGGCAACCTCAACCCCGGTGCCGGTCAGAGCGGACCGCAGATCCTCCAGCCGATCTTCATGCGCGGTGACAGCGACATCTGCGCTCAGGCGTCGGGCATCGTCGGCCAGTTGTTCAATATTCGCACCACCTGTCAGCGCTACTACGTCATAGGCCGAGGGGTTCCGGCTGATCAGATCAATGGTGTTTTGCCCAATCGAACCGGTCGCGCCAAAAATCGAAACCTTGCGCATCACATGGCCCCGGGAGAATAGAAAAGCCCAGCAATCAAGACAAACAGGGCCGCTCCCATCATCCCGTCAAACCGATCCAGAAAACCACCATGCCCCGGTATCAGGTTCGAGCTGTCCTTGACGCAAAATTTACGCTTGGTCGCGCTTTCAACGATGTCACCCGCCTGGCTGGCCATTGAGGCCATCACAGAGATCACAACAAACATGACTCCAAACCCAGCGCTATAGGCGAATACGATCCCTACGAGAGCGGCTGCGGCCCATCCCCCGGCAGTTCCAGACCAGGT
This sequence comes from Ruegeria meonggei, assembly GCF_900172215.1. Classification (GTDB taxonomy): domain Bacteria; phylum Pseudomonadota; class Alphaproteobacteria; order Rhodobacterales; family Rhodobacteraceae; genus Ruegeria; species Ruegeria meonggei. The sequence continues at coordinate 59,316 of NZ_FWFP01000012.1, read as the reverse complement.
TTTCTTGGGGCTGACCTGGGGCCAGAACTTGGGTCCACCAAAGGTTTTACCCACGAAATACCCGGCCACATCCGTTGCTACAACAACCGTGATCAGCCACACCATCCAGCCAAAACCCATGTTCTCACGGATCGAGATAAAGCCAAGCCCGGCGGCGGCAATCCAGATGGCAAACAGCGCATAGGTCCCTTTGGACCGGCTGACCTGCCCTGCCCCGACCAAAGCCGGAGCCAGCAGGAACGGCAATTTGTAAAGCGGCGGCAAATGATAGCTGAGGATCACGGCAACCCCTGTGAGGACCCCAAGCTGAATGGCAGTTCCACGGCTGCCCGGGTCGATCATCCGGACCAACTCCCAGGTCATCAGCCCACAGGCAATGGCGATGAAGGTCTCAAACCAGAACCCGCCCAGCCAAACCTCGACCGAGCCAATGGCAACCAGCACGACGGCGGAAAGAACCCGCGCAGTCAGGTCGGACCATCGGCCGTCGCTCATGCCAGAACTGCCCCGAAACGGCGATCCCGAGTGCCGAAGTTACGGCACAGCCGTTCCAGTTCTGCCGCGGTGAAATCCGGCCAGAGCGTATCGATGAATTCGTATTCCGAATAGGCAGATTGCCACAGAAGGAAATTCGAGATGCGTGCCTCGCCACTTGTCCTGATCACCAGATCCGGATCGGGAAGAACACACGTATCCAGGTACCGGGTCAAAGTTTCTTCATCTACATCTTCGGGGCAAAGATGCCCCTTGGCCACATCCCGTGCCAAACGTTTGGTGGCCCGCGCGACTTCGTCCCGACCACCATAGTTCAGCGCGATGGTCAGGTGAATCAGATCGTTATCTTTGGTTTGCTCTTCCAGCGCGTCCATCAAACCGGTCAACTTGGAATCAAGGCGTACCCGATCGCCGATAAAGCGTACTCGAACCCCGTTTTCCTTCAGAGTTCGGGTTTCCTTGATGATGTACCGCCGAAACAGGCTCATAAGACCTGCGACCTCGGCCTGCGTGCGTTTCCAGTTCTCGGTCGAAAACGCAAACACCGTTAGATACTTTATTCCAAGCCCCGGGCACGCTTCGACGACCTCCCGCACGCGTCGCGCACCGGCGTGGTGACCGAACAGTCTTGGCCTGCCGCGCGCCTGCGCCCAGCGACCGTTGCCATCCATAATGATAGCGACATGGCGCGGCCCGGCATCGGGCGCAGTATGCGGAGAGTTGAGCATATTCTGGTTTCAGACCTGCATAATCTCGGCCTGCTTGGTCTCAAGCGCGGCGTCTACGGCCTTGATCATCGTATCGGTCAAATCCTGAACTTCGCTTTCCCAGAATTTCTGGTCGTCTTCGGACATACCGTCTGATTTGGCCTTTTTGATCTGATCCATACCGTCGCGACGCACATTACGGACCGAGACCCGAGCGTTCTCGGCATATTGACCAGCAACCTTGGTCAACTCGCGGCGGCGCTCTTCGTTCAGTTCCGGGATTGGCAGCATGATGATGGTGCCATTCAGCTGTGGATTGATACCCAGACCGCTTTCGCGGATCGCTTTTTCAACCTTACCAACCAGGCCCTTGTCCCAGACATTGATCGTGACCATGCGTGGTTCCGGCACGTTGACCGTTCCCACTTGGTTAATCGGCGTCATCGACCCGTAGGCATCCACCATGACGGGCTCGAGCATCGAGGCCGACGCACGACCGGTCCGAAGCGAGGCGAATTCGGTTTTGAGATTGGCCATTGCGCCGTCCATGCGCCGTTTCAGATCATCGGTATCCAGTTCGAAATCGTCAGACATTCTGCTCACTCCCCGTCTTCAGGTACTGTTTGCATGGCTCATAAGCCATCGCAATTGGGATGTATAGCAATGATGATGCGGAAATGCGCCATTGACCAGAGGTGTTTCCGGCATTTTTTGGACGATTCCAAGACCACAAAGACCGGCCAGTGCACAGGCAGGCCGGCCCCATGGAAATCATGTGGATCAGGCGTTTACGTCCACTACCACACGGCCTTTGACCTGACCTTTCAGGATATCGGCCCCCAATTGGGGCAGATCACCCAGCGTTGCGGGGTGCACCATGGCGTCCAACTTTTCCATCGGCAAATCCGTGGCGATACGTTGCCAGGCCCGGAGGCGGTTGTCATAGGGTTGCATCACACTGTCGATACCCAACAGATTGACCCCGCGCAGCAGGAACGGGATAACCGTCGCAGGCAGGCCCGCGCCACCAGCCAGACCTACGGCCGCGACAGACGCTCCGTATTTCATCTGACCCAGTACGCGCGCCAGCATCTCTCCGCCAACGGCATCCACACATCCGGCCCAGGATTCGCTTTCCAGCGGGCGTTTGGTGGTTTCATTCAGTTCCTCTCGGGGCACAATTGTCGTCGCCCCAAGAGATTTCAGGTAGTCACCCGTCTCAGGGCGCCCAGTGACGGCGGCAACCTCGTAGCCCAGATTAGCCAGAATAGCCGTGGCAACCGATCCAACCCCACCCGCGGCCCCGGTCACCAGAACCGGCCCGTGCCCGGGCGTCATCCCGTGATCTTCCAGCGCCATAACGGCCAACATCGCGGTAAAACCTGCGGTCCCCACGGCCATCGCCTGACGGGAGCTCAGACCCTCGGGCAGAGGCACCAACCAATCGGCCCGCGCATTCGCTTTTTGCGTGTACCCGCCCCAATGCGCCTCACCCACGCGCCAGCCGGTCAAAACCACTTTGTCGCCGGGCTTATAGCGATCATCCGAGGACGCCTCGACCGTTCCAGCATAATCGATGCCGGGGATATGCGGATAGGTGCGGACCAGACCACCCCCCTTTGGTGACAGGCATAGCCCGTCTTTGTAGTTCACCGTTGAATACTCAACAGCCACTGTGACCTCGCCCTGAGGCAGATCCTCAAGTGACAACTGCTTCACCGACGCGCTGGCCAGGCCGCCGTCTTCGTCTTTGTCCATCACCAATGCATTGAACATCTGATCATTCCTTTCACTTTCAATTCACCAGGCCGCAAACTTCACCTGGCAAAAAATATCCCGGGGGAGTTGCGCAGCAACGGGGGCAGAGCCCCCGAGCCCTTTAAATCCAGAACGCCTCTCTGACTGTGGCGCGGCGCGTGCCGTCCGGGGCTTCGACCTCAACCTCCGCGCCCGCATCCCAATGGCTGAGCCGCATCATCCCGATCGCAACGTTGCTTTCAAAGTCCGGGGACCACGCAGCCGAGGTGACCTGCCCGACCCGCTTACCGCCAGCATACACTGCCCAGGGGCGATCACAGGGGGGAACCTCATCTCCGTGGATTGTGATTGGGCGTATCTGCTGAACCGGCCCCTCTTTGGCCACGCGCAACAGCGCGTCCCGACCGATGCAGCCAATCGCCGTGTGCGTGTTGCAGAATTTGCCCAGCCCACATTCATGAGGCGTATTGTAATCGGTCATGTCATTGCCATAAGACAGCAATCCGCCCTCGATCCGCTCAATCAGGTTGGGACAACCGGCGCGCACCTGCAGATCTTCGCCAGCCGCAAACAAAGCGTTCCACAGCGACATTCCAATGTCGGATCCCTCGACATAAATCTCGAACCCGCCCTGTTTGGAATACCCAGAACGGGCCACCGCCAGATCACGACCTTCAAATTCGAACATGTCGAACTTGAAAAAACGGATATCGCGGACACGGTCCCCAAAGACACGTGCCATCAACTCGTCTGCTTTGGGCCCCTGAATGGCTAACGGCGAAACATCCGGTTCATCGACCAGCACATCCAGACGGTATCCGTTGGCGATGCCCTTGACCCACAACAACAGGTCACTGTCAGCAATCGATATCCACCACCGATCCTCGGCCAACTTCACCGCCACCGGATCATTCAGCATGCCGCCGGTTTCATCCACGATGGGCACGTAATAACACTGTCCGGGCAACATGCCCCGCAAATCGCGCGGGGTCAGCATCTGCATCAATCGGGCCGCGTCTGGGCCGCGCAGCTCAACCTGCCGCTCGCAGGAGACGTCCCAGACCTGAACATGGGATTTCAGATGTCGGTAATCTGCCTGCACGCTTTCAAACACAGTCGGCAAGAGCATTCGGTTATAGACAGTGAACCCTTTGACACCAGCCGCCTCGACCCCTTCAGAAAAAGGCGTGCGGCGCAAGCGACGGGACAATGAAATCTGAGCCACTTAGACCTCCTCTGGCAGAAAGACCAGATCACTGACGGGGGCGGCTGATCTGGTTTCGGTCAGCATTTGATGCAATTGTCCCCGGTGATGTGTCTGGTGGTTAAAAAAATGAATGACACATTGCGCATAAGGCTTTGTGACATCTTCATTTTTAGCCGCTGAAAACCAGGTGAATGGCCCGGTCAACACCCCGTCTGGCAAAGCGGTTGCCCACTCGGTGATGCGCTGATCCACCGTGTCGCGCAGAGGCAACCATTCCGACAGGTCCGCGCACAGAGATTTGCTGGCTGGGATGCCGCCGCCAGGACCCTGCCCATTGTCAAAGCGCGACATCCAGATCCAGTCGCCCCATAACAGGTGATTTGCGGTCCCCATGATCGAGCCAAAGAAGGCCCCCCGTTCGCAGGTTAGCTCCTCGGGTGACAATGCCACAAGAAACTCTTTCAACTGGCTGTTTTGCCAGTGATTATACCGCGCCATCTCTTGGGCGAAACTGGCTGTGATCATCACTTTTGCCCATGCCAGTCGATGGGGCAAATCTCTGCCGATTTGCCGCCAAAATCCCAGACTCGGCCGTAATCACGCACCTTGGATTTTGTACCGCGGGCTACGATGATATCTGGCCCCATCCAGTATTTCGAGTTCGACACCATTACCGGGTTTTCAGGGTTGGAACCGGCCAGCATTTCAATTTCGCCCTGGATTTTACGTCCGATGGTGATGCGGCGTTTGGTGCCGTCCCGCTCGATCTGAACCGGTGCGCGCTCGGCACCGATGATTTCGCTGACCAGCATGGTGAACAGGCTTGTTGTCCCCCCGGCCTGACCGCTGAAAATCTGCAGAAGACCGTCATAGGCTGCGTCCGTGGCCCGTTCGTCGACATAGGCCGCGACCTTCCACTGACCCTCTCCCATGCGACCCGGGATATCGACCAGAAGCCCGACATTCATGCCCGAGATGTCTTCGCCTTCATAATGCCCTTCATCAATGACGATCCCCATCCATGCGTGGCAATGCCCCTCGGTCGGAGGGTGCGCCCCCAGAGAGACCACACAAGGGCAAAACAGTTCACACGAGCAGTTCAGAATCAACTCACCCTTGATGGACCAATCTGCGGGAGTAATTTCCATGTTAGCCATAAGCTTATCCTCCGAAAGCTAAGGGGTAGACGAGCAAAAAAAGCCCGCCTGCGATCAATGCAAATCCCAGCGGGCGCGTGATAGCGTGCCCGATCTGGGGTAGTTTTTCCAACACCATGAAAAAGGTCGCTGCGCCCATCCACAACAGGCTCATGACACCGCCGACAAAGCCAAGAGCCATGAACCCCCAGCAGCAGCCGACACAGAAGGTGCCAAGCCCAAGGCCCATCCGCAGCCCGCCTGCGAAACCGGTTTTCCAATGGCCCAGAAAATAGGACATGGGTGAATGACAGACGCCGTGACACACTTCTTTAACGCGGGTGAACTGGAATGCGCCGACGATAATCAACAGACCGCCCGACAGGTAGGTTGATTTGGCAATACCCAGCATATCCACAACGCCGCCAAAAAGCAGGATCAGTTGCACACCTGTAATCAGCGCTGCGAAGCCTACCCACACGATGAAATACCCGGTCAGAACGCCGATCCACCCTGCCCGCGTGCCATTGGCGCTGCGGATCAGGTCATCATAGCTGCGCAGGGTTGGCACCAGAGTAGGCAACATCATGGCCGCCATCATGATCGCCCACATCCAGAACAACGGGCCAAACTCAGCCATCGGCATGTACATGTCCATGCGGGGGTCCATGGCGCGCATGGCCTCGCCCATCGGACCGGGGCGGCCGACCCAGTCCAGATCCATATCGCGGCTCATGGTGAACATCATCCACCACGACCACAGGATCAGGGCGTAGAATCCCAACCAGAATCCGTTGCGGAGAACTGTGCGACTCACTTCTTCCTCCCGACTCAGTTCTTGCAATTCAAATGTCAGACTTTTAAATGTCAGACAAATGAAAATTACCTACGGCTCCCGGAAAATGAAAATCGACCCCCAGAAACCTGCGGATTTATCAGCCCAAATCGCTCAGGCCATTCGGGATGCAATCGTCTCGGGCAAATTGATCGTGGATGAGAGATTGCCGTCCGAGGCGGAACTGTCTGATCAGTTCAACGTTTCCCGGCCCACCGTGCGCGAAGCGCTGAAACGCCTTGCTGCACAATCGCTTATACGCACGCAACGGGGCGCGACGGGCGGTGCATTTGTCAATCGGCTGGGGTTTGAAGATGCCTATACCCAGCAGATCACCACCTCGACGCTGCTTTTGTCGATGAATGCGGTCAGCTTCGATACCGCGTGCGAGGCGCGCTATGCGTTGGAACGGGCCTGCGCACCGCTGTCGGCCCACCGCCGGACCGCCGATCAACTGGCCACCATGCGCGCCGAGATTTTTCGCCAAGCCCAGCCTGGCCTGACGGATGAGGCTTTCTGCGCTTCGGACGTCGCCTTCCATCGCGCGCTTGTCGACGGTGCGGGCAACCCGGTTCTGTCTTATCAACTCGCCGGTGCAGTTGAGGCGATGCAGCCCTTGATGAACATGATCACTTTCACCGCCCGGTCCCGCGAAGAAATCATCGTTCTGCATACCCAAATCGCGGATGCGCTGGAAAACCGTGACGGTGACAGAGTGGACGCAACACTTGTAAAGCTTGAAAACTACACGCGTAAACTGGCGCAGGATGTCGCCCAACAGCGACGCAAACCCGCGTGATGAGGTGTCGATGATCACTGCCCTGAACATAGCTGCTGCCATCCTGACCATCGTCTTTGGTCTGTTCGGATTTCTGGCCCCAGCCTGGACGGCCACCTCATTGGATCTGGCCCCAACCACCAGCAATATGGGCCTAAGTGAGATGCGTGCGTCAGTCGGCGGGTTGTTCGTAGTCACCGGGGTGGCCGTTTTGTGGCTGAACAACCCCATGGCCTATGCAATGCTGGGCGTGGTTTACGCAGGCGCCGCCCTTGGCCGGTTTGTGTCGGTTGTTTTGGACAACCCACCTTTGGCCAAGGCGCTGATATTTGGTGGAATCGAACTGGTTCTTGCTCTGTGGTTGATTTTGGCGAACATCAACAAATCTGCGTAAGATATTGTTTTATAACCGACCGGGGTGAGAAATTCCCGGTTTGCATCCAGCTTCATGCTCACCTATATAGGGTATGTCCTTCGGGACTATGGACATAAACGCGCTCGTAATAAGCGGATCGGACCCGGGGGCGGTACCCGGCGGCTCCACCATATACCTTCTGGAGGTATCCTTCATTTGAGGATTTCGTCAGAATCGGGGGGCCGAAATAGGATCGACGAACGTCTAAAGGGGTTAGCTTTGTTTCGGCGGGGTGCCACCGTACCGGCCCAAAAAGTACAATTGCAAATGACAATCGTGCTCCGGTTGCAGTTGCTGCGTAAGCAGTAGCAAGACCGAAACTTAAGCCCTTGCGCCTAGCCGCGTAAGGCGGGGTTCGCAGGTACCTGGCAACAGAAACCTGCATTTCCACCCAAATGTTTGCTGTATTCCCAACGTCTTGTTCACGTTCAGAGTTTTTTCATTCTTTCGTCTCATGCTGACGGCGACAGGAAAAGGAGAGCTGGGATGGCACACGCGGATTTACTCAGGGACTGGTATGCCGAGGTCTGGGAAAAGGGAGATACCGACGCAATCGACCAGTATTTTGCGCCAGACACGATGGCCGAAGGAATAATCCCGGAAATGCAGGTTGGCGCCGATGAATTCCGCGATCTTGTCATGGCGTTTCGGCATGTCCTTGGAGAGATTCATGTGGAACTGCCCAAGGTTATTGAACAGGACGATTGGGTGTCTGCCATTATCAAGGTGAAAACGACCCGTGCGGACAACGGCGCCCCATTGCAGGCCGCTGGCAGCGTTATTGCCCGTGTACGTGATGGGCGCATGGTCGAGGCATATAACCAGTTCGACTTCATCTCTTTGTTCGAACAACTTGGCCAGTTTCCTGAAGACACTCTGCCCGTTTGCATGACAGGTCAAAGGCTGGAATGGGCCTGATGTAATGCCCACGTAATCTTGACCCTCATGGCGCTTGCACGTAAGCAATGGCCATGGGGTAAGATTGCGAACGCCCCGTGAGGCGTCAGCCCAAGTTTCGCATGTATCCGCCTAAACCAGGAGACATGCTATGCCCGCGCCAAACTCAATTACCCCAAAGCAGTTGTTGCGACTGATCGGAACGCCTCAGGCACCGGTTTTGATCGACATATGTCTGGACCCCGACTTTGAAGCTGATCCCTATCTGATCCCTGGATCCAGGCGCCATGCAGCGCAGGACTTTCAGGGCCTTGTCGGTCTGATCGGCGACCGTTCGGCCGTTATCGTTTGCCAAAAAGGCAAAAAGCTCAGTCAGGGCTTGGTCTCATGGCTGCGCAGCGAAGGATGTAACGCCGAGTATCTGGAGGGTGGCATGTACGGTTGGCGTGCCATAACAGATGCGCCGCGTGTCCCCGCCAACGCTTTGCCCGAACGCGTTGAGGGCACGACACTCTGGGTCACGCGTCATCGCCCCAAAATCGATCGTATTGCCTGCCCCTGGCTGATCCGCCGCTTTGTCGATCCCACGGCGCGTTTCCTGTTTGTGGCCCCATCCGAAGTCACCTCGGTTGCCGAGGTTTTTGGCGCCACGCCGTTTGATATCGAAAACACGTTTTGGACCCACCGAGAGGACCACTGCACCTTCGACACCATGCTTGATGAGTTCGCATTGCACACCCCAGCCCTGGACCGTCTCGCCACGGTTGTTCGGGCGGCAGATACCAACCGCCACAACCTTGCGCCCGAGGCGGCAGGGCTGCTGGCCGTGTCGGTAGGCTTGTCCCGGCAATACCGCGACGACCACCAAAACCTTGCGGCAGGGCTGCACCTTTATGATGCGCTTTACCGTTGGGCACGGGACGGGTCCGAGGAAGGGCATGACTGGCCGACGGATCGCAAGGCATGACACCGACACGTTCAGAATTGGTCCGTGTGTTTGGGCGTATTGGCCTGCTTTCCTTCGGAGGCCCCGCCGCCCAAATCTCATTGATGCATCAGGAACTGGTAGAAAAACGCCCCTGGCTGGACGAACAGACATATTTGCGGGCGCTGTCGCTATGCATGCTGTTACCCGGCCCCGAAGCTATGCAATTGGCCACCTATGCAGGTTGGCGACTGCGCGGCGTCACCGGTGGCTTGATCGCCGGTGCCCTGTTTGTCCTGCCCGGTGCCTTTATCATCGCAGCCCTTGTCGGTCTTTATGCGGCGTTTGGTAACCTGCCCTTGGTTCAAGCCGGGTTTCTGGGGGTGAAGGCAACGGTCATTGTCATCGTGCTGCAGGCACTTAGAAACCTGTCGCGCAAGGCGCTTACAGATACGCAGCACAAGGCGATTGCCGGGCTGGGATTCCTGGCCATCTTTGCGCTGAACCTACCGTTCCCGCTGATTATTATGGTCGCGGCAATATGGGGATTTGTCACGTTTCAGGGACAGCCTCAGACCTCAGACATCCCCCAGGCTCCCAAGGTGACGGGCATGATCCGAATGGGTGCCCTGTGGTTGATGTTGTGGCTTGGGCCACTGCTTGCGCTCAACCTATCGGGGCAGAAACTGCTCAGTGATTTGGGATGGTTCTTTGCCCGTTTGGCAGTTGTGACCTTTGGCGGCGCTTATGCCGTGCTGGCCTATATGACCCAGACTGTCGTGGACAAACACCAGTGGATCAGTACCGATCAGATGATAGACGCGTTGGGTCTGGCCGAGACCACGCCCGGCCCCTTGATTCTGGTAACCCAATTTGTCGCCATGCTGACGGGTCAGATATCGGGTGGGGCAACGCTTGCGATAGCTGCTGGTATGGTCGCAATATGGGCAACCTTTGTCCCTTGTTTCCTTTGGATATTTCTGGCGGCCCCTTACCTGGATCAATTGGCGGCGCGCCCTCGTTTGTCTGCGGCATTGCACGGGATCACCGCCGCTGTCGTAGGTGTGATTCTTAACCTGTCCGTTTGGTTTGGTTTGAACGTTCTTTTCGCAGAAGTTCCCAACCAGTCCTGGGGGCCAGTGACCCTACCGTGGCCGGAGCTTACAAGCCTGGACCTGAGGGCTTTGATCCTGACGGTGATCGCTGGCCTATTGATTTTTAAGTTTAAATTTGGAATGGCAACAACTCTGACCGTTGTTGCTGCGATTGGAATGGGATTTCATTTCCTTTGAACAATCACCTGATACCCGGTCTTTCGTTTCCGATGAAAACCTCTATTCTGAGGTTAACCACTTTTGAGGATTACACATGTCGCAAGACATCGATTATGGAAACCTGATGCACACCGCGATGCGCGGGCTGATCAAAACCGTTTTGACCGACGTTTCTGAAAACGGCCTGCCGGGCGCGCATCATTTCTTCATTACCTTTGATACACGTCAGGATGGTGTTGAGCTCGCCGATTGGCTGCGCGAGCGGTATCCTGAAGAAATGACCGTTGTCATGCAGCACTGGTTCGAGAATCTCGAAGTCGGAGATGACGGTTTCGGCATCACGCTGAACTTCGGTGACGCACCCGAGACGCTTTATATTCCGTACGGATCAATCAAGACCTTCGTGGACCCATCCGTCGAATTCGGCTTGCGCTTTGAAAGCCCCGAAGATGAAGACGAGAGCGAAGCCTATGTTGAAGATTCGATTGAGGTCGAAGAGGAAGAAGACCACCAGGACGCCGATGTGGTGTCTCTGGACAGTTTCCGGAAGTAACGCCGTACAGCGGCCTCTATTTCTTTTTCAGAAACGTCTCAACGGAGCGGGATTTTATCCCGTTTCGAAACCTTGAGAAGGACAGGTTCAGTCCGCCGTCGGCCAGTGTGCGGTCAAACTGCTGCAGCTCATAATCGCCTGTCTCACCGATAAAAAGGGAAAACACGGTCAGCGTATCACCTTCGATACGACCCCAGACAAATGGCTCACCCTGCATCGGATCCAGCGGCACCTCATGCCCGAACACGTTGCGCTTCATTGCTGCTGAATAAACGTCGGACCGGTCGGACGGGTTGAAATCAATCGAGAATTTTTGATCCTTGACACGTCCGTCCAACTTGTAGGTCGTCGTTTTCCAGCTGACGTTAAAGCCCTGCCTGTTTTCGTGGATCGACACGCTCATATCGCGTGGGGTTTCGGTTCCGTCACCGTCCACCACGGTTGCGGACCCGACATAATCGCCGACAAAAGCCGAAATGTCTGCCGCAAAGGCTTGAACGGTTGACAAAGCGGTCCAAAATAAAATCCCGAGTGAAAATGCGATGATCTTCAGGGGACGGGTCCTATCAATAATACCCACCTCAACCTCCAATGTGGTGATGCATTGATTGTAACCCAGCCATCCCTGCGCACAATGCCGCTGTGACCGCCTTTCAAAAGAAAAATGACGCACCCCCCGCTTCTATACCTTTGCAGGCCATACGTTTATGGTGTGCGCAACTGGCCGATTGCACGATGACACTGTCACGGGTACACGGCATACGACTGCATACAAGACGGAGTGACCGATGTCTCAGACCCGCACCGAATCCGACAGCTTTGGCCCGTTGGAAGTCCCTGCTGATAAGTACTGGGGCGCCCAGACTCAGCGTTCAATCATGAACTTTCCGATCGGCTGGGAAAAGCAGCCCACAGCCATCGTGCGGGCGCTGGGCGTGATCAAAAAAGCCTGCGCCATGGAAAACAAGGCGATTGGAAAACTGGACGGCAAAATCGCGGACGCAGTCATTCAGGCCGCCGGTGAGGTGATCGATGGCAAGTTCGACGACAACTTTCCGCTGGTTGTTTGGCAGACCGGGTCGGGCACCCAGTCGAACATGAACTCGAACGAGGTCATCGCGAACCGTGCGATTGAGATTCTGGGCGGTGTTATCGGCTCAAAAGACCCAGTGCACCCCAACGATCATTGCAACATGGGGCAATCGTCGAACGACACGTTTCCCACCGCCATGCACATTGCCACCGCAATGAGCGTGAGGGACGTTCTTTTGCCGGGGTTAGAGAAATTCGCTTCGGCCCTGGAGAAGAAGGCCAAGGAATTCGAAGGCATCATCAAGATCGGCCGGACGCATACGCAGGACGCCACCCCGCTGACACTGGAACAGGAATTTGGCGGCTACGCGCATCAGATCCGTCAGGGGATTGAACGGGTTGTGACCTCGATGCCCGGCATCTATGAGCTGGCACAAGGCGGCACTGCTGTTGGCACCGGCCTGAATACACATCACGGATGGGATGAGGCAGTCGCGGCCAACATGGCTGAGATCACCGGCCTGCCCTTCGTTACTGCGCCAAACAAATTTGAAGCGCTGGCCGCTCATGACGCCATGGTCTTCCTGTCTGGTGCCTTGGCGACCATTGCTGGATCTTGCTATAAAATTGCCAATGATATCCGCCTGTTGGGTTCTGGTCCGCGCTCTGGTCTAGGCGAGTTGATCCTGCCGGAAAACGAGCCCGGATCGTCGATCATGCCCGGGAAAGTGAACCCGACGCAGGCCGAAGCACTGACACAGGTCGCCGCCCATGTGATGGGTAATGACGCCGCGATCAAGTTTGCAGGCTCGCAGGGTCATTTCCAGTTGAACGTGTACAACCCGATGATGTCCTACAACCTGCTGCAATCCATTCAATTGCTCGGTGACGCCACCGACAGCTTTACCGAACGTATGTTGCTGGGCATTCAGGCCAACGAACCGCGGATCGACAAGTTGATGAAAGAATCGCTAATGCTGGTGACTGCGCTGGCGCCGACCATTGGCTATGATAACGCCACCAAGGTCGCCAAGACGGCGCATAAGAACGGCACGACCCTCAAAGAAGAGGCAATCGCGTTGGGCTTTGTGGATGAGGAAACCTTTGACGCCGTAGTTCGCCCCGAACATATGATCGGCCCCAAGGACAAATGAGCAAGCCGGTCAACCTGAACCGGTATCGAAAGGAAAAAGCGCGGGCCCAGTCAAAGGCCCGCGCAGACCAAAACGCCGTGAAATTCGGACGGACCAAATCCGAAAAGATTGAGAGTAAATTCGAACGTGACAAGTTTCATCGAGACTTGGATGATCGTGAGTTGGATGAATGAGCAGTCGCCCGGTCAAACGATCCCTGACCCTAAAAGGTCACCGCACTTCGGTCTCGCTTGAGGATGAATTTTGGCTCGCCTTTCGAGAGATCGCGCAGGCGAAAGAAATTCCAATCAATGTGTTAGCGGCAGAAATTGATGTTGCGCGTGATCCCGAAATTGGTCTGGCTTCGGCCATTCGGGTGTTTATTCTGAAGTGGTACAGAACCCCCAACTGATCCCTTGCATCCTTCGCTGACTTACCTGTATCTTTACCGAGAACAAAAAGAGTACAAGTGATGAGCAACACCATTCCCGGGCCAGACGGCCTACCACGATGCGGCTGGTGCAGCTCCGCCCCTGAGTTCTATGACTACCATGATCAGGAATGGGGTTACCCGGTAGCCGACGACCAGAGATTGTTCGAGAAATTGTGCCTCGAAAGCTTTCAGTCCGGACTAAGCTGGCGCACCATTCTGGCCAAGAGAGAGAACTTTAGAAAGACCTTTAATCGGTTTGATTACAATGCGGTAGCCGAGTTTGACGAGGCAGATATTGAACGTCTTTTGCAAGACAAGGGCATTGTACGCCACCGCGGTAAAATCGAAGCCGTGATCAACAACGCTCGCCGCGCACAAGAACTTGTGGCGGCTGAAGGCTCTTTGGCCGCCTATGTTTGGCGGTATGAGGCTGAAACCTCGCCCGAGCCGCAAACAGCGTCCACCTCACCGGAATCCGTGGCTATGTCCAAGGATCTGAAGAAACGCGGCTGGAAATTTGTCGGCCCAACCACCGTGTTTGCGTTCATGCAGGCTATGGGGCTGGTGAACGACCACGCAATCGGGTGCGTCATGCGGGAAAAAGCGGCGCAGTTGCGCCGCGATTTCATCAGACCGGAATTGCGCCACTCAGACCGAAGCGCGGAAGATCTTGTCGATATTGCTGCCCAAAGCGTCATTGAACTCGGCATCTGATTGCTGTTTGGACAGGCCTTCGGTCAAAGCGCGTGAGAAAGATGCGATCATCTTTCCGTTCTGGCTCAGCAGATCACAGGCTTGTTCAGTCGAATAACCACCCGACAGAGCTACAACACGCAGAACACGCGGATGATCCGCCAAGGCGTCGAACAGGTTCGCTTTGTTGGGGATGGTGAGTTTCAGCATCACATCCTGCCCTTCGTCCAGCTGGTCGAGATTCTTCAGAATCTCAGCCTTCAGAATATCTTCCGCTTCGGCTTTGGTGGCCGAGTTGATGTTCACCTCTGGTTCAACAATCGGAATCATTCCGGCAGCGGTCACTTCGCGGGCGACATCAAACTGCTGCGCAACCACGGCGGCGATCCCTTCGGCATTGGCCTCATGGATTACCGAGCGTTCCTTGGTGCCAAAAACACCTTCTGCTTTGGCCAATGTTTCCGCTAGGCCGGGGATCGGTTTCATCACCTGAACACCGTTGGCTTGTTCCTCCAGACCTTTGTCGATCTTCAGAAACGGCACGATGCCTTTGACCGACCACAGGTAATCGGCAACTTTGCGACCGTCGATCTGCTCGCCGAGGGTGCGTTCGAACAGGATCGCACCAATCACTTTGTTCTTTGTGAATTCGTCGGCCAGAATGATCCGGGCGCGCATTTTCTGAATTTCACCGAACATTTCTGCGTCCGAGCTGTAGTCGGATTCTTCAACTCCGTACAAAGCCAACGCCTTGGGCGTCGAACCGCCGCTTTGATCCAGTGCCGCAATGAATCCTGCGCCGTTCGACATTTGCTCGCGCTGTTGTGCTTTGGACATAAGAGTTTCCCGTTCAATAATGATTCCGCGTTTTGCAACCGCATACAGCAAGGCGGAGGGTGATGGTAGTTTGTTAGCGCTCAACCACGCGCAACCAAATTCCATCTTTGGATCTGACCGTTAAATGTGCGACCGGAACGGGTGTTCGCCCCTCGACAACTTCGAACCGGAAATGCCGCAGCAATGTGGACAGCAAAAGCGGTCCTTCGATCATGGCGAACCCGGCCCCGGTGCAAACGCGAGGGCCAGCCGAAAACGGGATATAAGCCGTGCGTTGGCAGCTTTTGCCGTTTTCGGTGCTCCACCGTGTTGGATCAAATTCATCCGGTCGGTCCCACAAGCGTTCCTGACGATGCAGGTGCCAGGGGCTGAGTACGATCTGTGACCCCGTGGGAACATCCCTGCCCCGAAAGTGTTCGGGAGATGTGGTTTCACGCACCATCATCGGCACCGGTGGGTACAGCCGCAGCGCCTCGCGGAACACATCGCGGCTGAGGCGGAGCTTGGACACAGCGGCAAAGTCAGATGCGTCCAGCGCCTGCGCCTCCGCGCTTAGCTTTTCCTGCCATTCGGGATAAAGCGCCACCAGGTACAATGTCCAGGCAAGGGCCGAGGCACTGGTTTCATGACCGGCCAGAAAGAAAATCGCGACCTGATCCACCATTTCCCGCGTGTCAAAGCAGCGCCCGGTTTCGGGATCGGGCGTGGTCATGATCTTGGTGGCAAGATCGTCCGGTGCTTGCCTCTTGGCGATCAGCTCTGCCCGTTCCGACGTCAGCCGAGTGATCAATGCCTTAATGTCCTTGGCATTCCTGCGTGTAGTTCGGGAATGCACGCGCGGTACCCAACGCGGGATCGGCATAAAGGCCGCAAGGTTCAACAAAGGCTGCTGGCGTTGATAATCCTGGAATTTGTCAAACACCTGAGCAGCCACTTCATCCTCGATCGGGACCGAGAACAACGTTCGGAAAATCACATCAGCCGCCGCGTGGCTGGTAGTCTCTTCGCATTCTACAACGGTTCCGGTCTGGTCCCGTAAACGCTCGACACAGGCCTGTGCGGCACCCAGCATGGCGGGAAATGTGTCCTTCAGCCGCCCGCCCTCAAAAGCTGGATCAATAATGCGGCGTTGCCGTTTCCATGTCTCACCATTGGTCAGAAATACCGAATTGCCCAGCAGCGGGCGCAGGCCTTCGCTGATGCGATTGGATTTTGGGAAATCGTCAGGGCGTTGTTTCAGGACCGTGTCAACGAGGTGGGGCTGGTTCACCAGATAAGACCGGAAGAACGGTGTGCGAAACTCGGCCATCCAGGCGCGGTACAGGCGCTGCGGCTGGGCCGACAGCAGGTCTTTGCGAAACAGCTTTAGATACTGCCAAAGCGTTACCTTGTCCGGACGAGGTGTTGGCTTTGGCGGTTTCATGGCCGAACCGATCTGTATTTTGAGGTCGGTCGTTCGATACGCGACTTTGACGGCGCGCGCTGGGAAAAGCGTTGCCCCAAAGTCTGCGGCCCTGCCGTGATCCTGAAGTAATCGTAATCCTTCGGTCGATCAAATGCGCACAGATATTGGAAATGCAGTCGAAAAAACCGCCAGCGCAGTTCTTGCCAGCGTTCTGGTGTCAGGGTTTGCGTAAAGGCTGCGGACAACACCAGTGGCCAGCGGGTCTTTTCCGTTGCTACTCCGGTCACTGCCACGGGATCACAAAGGGCAAAGGCGCAGCCATCCCCCGGTGCTGATACGTCGACCCATGTCAGTTCGTCCCGTTCAGATAGAAATTGCAGGTCGCTGCGCAATGCGTCGGCATTGGGCAGAAAAGAAACCATCGGCACCACCTGTCCCAATGTCAGAAAGGACAGTGGTGGATGGCGGTCTGACATTGCGCCCGTGCGGATAAGATCAGCCAGCACTGCAACGCCCAGATGTGCTCCCGAGGAATGGCCGACCACCAAAACCTCATCTTCATCCGAGGTCAGAGCGCCGCGAATATGGTCCGTAAACGTGGATAGGCGCGCGTTCAATTCTGCCGGAATTGCGCCCTTTTGCGCAGCAGAATAGGCATAGTCATGCATCAGGTAATAGGCAAACAACCGGTGATCGATTTTGCGAAACCAGTGAAGCAGCGCGTATACAACAACCGCCGCAGGGATCAGCGCCAGCCAGCCAACCACTGGGGTAAGCAGTGCAGTCAGACCCCAAGCAACTGCAAAGGCGACAGCAAGTTGCACAATCAGCATTCCAACCGGGTAGAGCGCCGCAATCACCGGACCTTTGCGCAACCTCATCAGTCGCCAAAGCGTCCCGGACCCGATATAGATCCAGGCCGTTCGGACCAATTGCAGATAAGTCGCTGGAATCGAGGTCGCCATTGTGTCGCGCACGATGTCCGACCAGACCAGCACGTCGATATCCGCCTGAATATCCACCCCGTCCTGACGCGAGCGGACATGCCAGCCATACGGTCCTTCGTCCGATTTGGGGGACAGGGAAATTTCGTACCCCGAGATCGCGGCCTGCGCCTGGCTTTCCTTGCGATAGAGTTCGCGGTATCGGCGCGGGTGAATCGGATCGTAGCCGGGAATGTAAAACACCCGACGCCTGCGAACCTGAGGCTGATTTTGTTGACTGCTCATAGCCTTACCTTCTGCCGTGCAGGTTAGCGCAGCATGAACGCCAAGGTAAGTCAGATCGGTCGATTAGCCAAAATTGGCCAGCGCTGGGAATGTTTCAAGCAGCCACCAGCTGAATTCGGTGAACAGTCCGGTGATCAGCATGATGCCGACAAACAGCAATAGGCCGCCCATCACCTTTTCGATTGTTGCCATATGCGGTTTGATGCGGTTCATGACGGACATCGACCGGTTCAGGAACATTGCCGCCAGCAAGAACGGAATTCCCAGCCCCGCCGCGTAAACGCCCAGCAGCAAGGTTCCCCTCGCAACCGAGGCCTCGGACGCGGCCAGCGACAAGATCGCCCCCAATTGCGGACCAATACACGGTGTCCAGCCAAACGCGAAAGCAAGACCCAAAATATAGGCGCCGAACACGGAACCGCCAGAATCGCCCGCTTCAATCCGCGCCTCACGGTCAAGGAATGGAATGCGAATGACGTTCAGGAAATGAAGACCAAAGACAATCACAACCGCGCCCGATAGTTTGGCAAACAAGACCTGATTTTTCAGTACAAACACCCCGAAAGCCGACGCGGTAAATCCAAGCAACAAGAACACAGTCGACAGGCCCAGAACAAAGAACAGCGCCGACAGAGTTGCCTTGCGCCGCGCCTGCGCTTCGTCCTGCATCTCATTGATCGACACACCGCTCATATAGGCAAGATAGGGGGGAACGATAGGCAAAACGCAGGGAGACAAAAAGCTGATCAACCCGCCAAGCAGAGCGACGAGCATGGCGGGCAGCAGGCCCGCGTCTATGATTTCTATTCCGAACATAGATCAGCACATATGGTATCATACCCACCGCGTCACGGGGCCATTCGGTCACATCCTCGTGGTTGCACGCTGGACACCACGACAAAGTGCAAATATCTGAGGTTTATGTCTGATCCTACGGAAACGCTCGATGCGCTGGGGCTGTTGTGCCCGCTGCCGGTTCTAAAAGCCCGAAAACGCTTGAAATCCATGCCCGAAGGCAGCGTGTTGCGTGTACTGGCGGATGATCCGGCCGCCATTATAGACGTGCCGCATTTCTGCATTGAAAGCGGGCATCAACTGCTTTCGCAGGACGATGCAGACGGGCACCAGATTTACGTCATTCAAAAAACTGGCTGAGGGCAAAACTGCCTACCCAAAAAGAAAAAGGCGGGCACTTGAGCCCGCCTTTCTGTTACTGGCCCAAAGACCACCAGCCGCGTCGCTTGGGCTTGGCCGGTTCGCTGGGTTGTTCCGGCTCATCAGTCACCACCTCAAGCACAGGCTCGGGAGTTTCCTGAACTGGCTCTTCCGCGACCGGCTCGGGCGTTTCGTCCTGGGCCGGTTCCTCTGCCACGGGTTCTGGTGCGGCTTCTACCGCGGGCTCGGGCGTCGTGTCTGCTTCGACCTCAACCGCAGGTTCGGGCGCAGTCTCAGTCGGTACATCCGTGCTAATCAATTCCTGAGGTTCGGCGGCCGGGGCCTCTTCAACTGCAGGCGCGTCAACTGTTGCGTCAGCCGCAGGTTCCGCAGCTTTTGCGTCGGCCTCTGCAGGTACGGCTTCCTCGGTTGCCTCGACGTCTTTCTTCTTGCGACGTGGTGCACGGCGGCGCTTGGGCTTTTCGGGTTTTTCTTCCTCAGAAGCCGCTTCAGCAACAGGTTCTGAAGCGGGTTCTTCACCTGCCTCAGCGGCAGCTGTTTCACCCTCTTCGCCTTCAACTTCAGGCGTTTCGCCCGATCCATTGCCCTTTTTCCGCCGACGCCGACGGCGTTTGCGCTTGGGCTTGGTCTCTTCTTCGGCCTGAACCGTTTCTTCCTCTTCGACGACCGCCTCTTCTTCGTCCGCGTCCACCATATCCATCAAGGACGCATCCACGGACACGACAGGTGCAGTGGCTTCGGGCACGATGCGGCTGGCAGTCTTGAACTTCTCCATCGAGAAATCGGGGCTGACAAGATGTACATCCCCTTCGATCCGAACAGACAAGCCATAACGCGATTCGATCTGAGCGATATGTTCGCGCTTCTGGTTCATCAGGAAGTTGGCAATGCTGACCGGGCAGCGCACCAAAACCTCGCGGGAACGACGGCGGGTACCCTCTTCTTCGATCTGGCGCAGAATGGTCAGAGCCATGTTGTCGTCCGACCGGATCAAACCAGTGCCATGACAAGCTGGGCAAGGCTGTGTGGTCGCTTCTAGCATGCCGGGACGCAGCCGCTGACGGCTCATCTCCATCAGGCCAAAGCCCGAGATCCGGCCGACCTGAATACGCGCACGATCTGTTTTCAGCTTGTCTTTCAGACGCTTTTCGACGGACGCGTTGTTCTTACGCTCGTCCATATCGATAAAGTCGATGACAATCAGACCGGCAAGGTCCCGCAACCGCAACTGCCGCGCCACTTCTTCAGCGGCCTCAAGGTTGGTTTTAAGTGCGGTTTCCTCGATCGAACCTTCCTTGGTGGCCCGGCCAGAGTTCACGTCGATCGCAACCAGCGCTTCGGTCACACCGATCACGATATAGCCACCCGACCTCAGCTGAACGGTCGGGTTGAACATGCCAGTCAGATAGCTTTCAACTTGATAGCGCGCGAACAGTGGCAGAGCATCTTCGTACCGTTTCACGTTCTTGGCGTGGGACGGCATGATCATCTTCATGAAGTCCTTGGCGATGCGGTATCCGCCTTCGCCTTCGACCAGAACCTCATCGATCTCGCGGTTATAAAGATCACGGATCGAGCGTTTGATCAGATCGCCTTCTTCATAGATTTTCGCGGGCGCAATGGATTTCAGCGTCAGTTCGCGGATCTGTTCCCACATGCGCTGTAGGTATTCATAGTCACGTTTAATCTCGGATTTGGTGCGTTTGGCCCCTGCAGTCCGAATGATCAGACCAGCCCCGGTAGGCACATCGATTTCCGCAGCAATCTCTTTCAGTTTTTTACGGTCCGGCGCATTGGTGATCTTACGGCTGATGCCGCCGCCGCGCGCTGTGTTCGGCATCAAAACGCAATAGCGACCGGCCAGCGACAAATACGTGGTCAGAGCGGCACCCTTGTTGCCACGCTCTTCCTTGACGACCTGCACCAGCAGTACCTGCCGAACCTTGATGACTTCCTGAATCTTGTACCGGCGCGGGCGCGGCTTGCGCGGCGGTCGAATGTCCTCGCTGTCATCCTCGTCTGCCACGGATTCAATGCTGTCATCTTTGGCAGACGCGTCTGAACGCGCTTCTGCCTCTGCATCGTCGTCCTTGGTATCATCCTCGTTCGAAGAATTCTCGGCAGGCTCTTCAGTGTCAGTCGATGCGTCCTCAGCGGGCGCTTCTTCGGCCTGTTCAACCTCGGCATCAGGTACCACCGCAGCCTCTTCCGACGGAACCTCCGCGGTCACATCGGACTCAGCCTCACCAGCAGTCTCTTCACCCGCTTCATCAACGGGCTCTTCTACCGGAGTATCCGCCACGCGATCCGCCGGAGACGTGCCTTCGGGAACCGATGTATCGGCACCCTCTTCGCTCTCATCCAGATCGATGGTTTCCATGCCTGTGGGCTCAGACGACACGTCGATCGACTCGACTGGGTCATCCGATTTCACATCGGCTGCTTTGGTCCGCGAGCGTGAACGCCGCCGCTTTGGCTTGGCCTCTTCCGCCTCATCGCGCGCTTTCAAAGCCTCAGCGTAAGCGCGTTCTTCTTCCATCAGCGCTTCGCGGTCAGCGACCGGGATCTGGTAGTAATCCGGATGAATCTCGGAAAACGCCAGAAAACCATGCCGGTTCCCGCCGTAATCCACGAATGCGGCCTGTAGCGAAGGCTCGACCCGGGTGACTTTTGCTAGATATATGTTGCCGGCAAGTTGCCGTTTGTTTTCGGATTCAAAGTCAAATTCCTCAACCTTGTTTCCGTCGACCACCACAACCCGAGTTTCCTCGGTGTGGGTGGCATCGATAAGCATTTTCTTAGCCATGTTTCCTTGGTGCACCGCGCCAAACGCGTTGTCCTAACCCATCCGGGGGGACAGGCGCTTTTGGGGTGGTGTCTTGTAAGGGCGATTTCGGACGGCGCGCGGCAGGGTCTGGCGCTGTGGCCCCCTGCCCGTACACTCAATGGTTGCGCGCGCGTCATCGCGGTTCTTCTCCGACAGGCGCGGCTCACCGCTTCCTGCCCATTTATTCCTTTCACCCGCTTTTGCGGGCTCAGGCGTTCAGCTGCCCCAGTCGAGGCACAATCGGTCTGCGTCGCCTCGTGGGATCTTTCACCACCTGCGGCGTCGCAGCGAAACTCTAAGATTCGGGGCAAAAAGGCACCAAAACGGCCCTGCCCGTTCCGACACAATAAAAGCAGTCCTGTGGAAAAGACAATGGGCAAACTGCACAGAGACCCCGAACACTGTTCGGGATCGCTTCATCTGGCCCAAAATATCCCGGGGGGAGAATTGGCCGAATAGGCCAAGAGGGGGGCTGCCCCCCCCCTCACCTACAAATAGTCTGAACGCTGCAAGCCGTATTTCGCCATTTTTTCATTCAACGTCCTACGTGGCAGACACAGCTCATCCATCACTGACGCGATCGAGCCCTTGTGCCGCCGCATCGTGTTGTCGATCAACATCCGCTCAAACGCTTCGACGTATTCCTTCAGCGGTTTGCCTTCAGTGGTCATGACCGGTTGCATTTCTTCGTGATCGGACATCAGCAAGGACGCAATTGTTCCCGACCCGCGCCGCGATTGCAGCACCGCGCGTTCCGCGATATTGATCAACTGCCGCACGTTGCCCGGCCAAGGGGCCTGCAACAACTGCGCAGCTTCCTGCGCACTGACCTGAGGTGCGTCGCAGCCGTATTCTTCGGCAAACTGCTCGCTTAGGCGGGTGAACAGGGTCAGAATGTCCTCTCCGCGCTGGCGCAGCGGCGGCATGGTGATGCGCAGGGCGGCCAAGCGATAGAACAAGTCGGGACGCAGAACATCTTCACTGGTCTTGCCGGCCTCTTGCAGGTTCGAAATCGCCACGATCCGTGTCTCGGCAGGCGTGCCCTGATCGTTCATGACGCTTAGCAGACGGGCCTGTAGCGTATCGCTCAGTGCTTCGACGTCTTCCAGAACCAAGGTTCCGCCGCGCGCTTCTTCAATTGCTGGCAGCTGAGCGTCTTCCGGCATCATCGGGCCAAATAGGCGTTTCGACAGTGCTTCTTCCTCAAGCGCTGCGCACGAGACGAGAACGAATTTCTTACCTGCTCGGCTGCCGACCGCGTGCAGCGCATGGGCCACCAACGTCTTACCAGTGCCGGTTTCGCCGTCGATCAAAACATGACCATCGGCTTGGCCGAGATCCAGAATATCCTCGCGCAGACGCTCCATCACGGGGCTGGCACCAATCAGCTTGTTCATGATCTGCGTGCCACCGGATAGCTCTCGCCGTAATGCCCGGTTGTCCAATGTCAGACGCCGTGCGTTGCTGGCGCGTTTGGCCAGCTCCGACATCCGATCCGGGTTGAACGGCTTTTCAAGGAAATCAAACGCCCCGACGCGCATCGCTTCAACCGCCATCGGAACGTCTCCGTGGCCGGTGATCATGATGACCGGCAATGTGCTGTCGGCTCCCATCAGCTTTTTCAGCAGTTGAATACCGTCCATCCCCGGCATTTTGATATCCGAGATGACGATACCCGGATACTCCGGCCCAAGAACCTTCAACGCGTCTTCCGCGCTGGAAAAGGTTTCAGTGTCATAGCCTGACAGCGCCAGCCACTGGCTGATCGATTGGCGCATGTCCTGTTCATCATCCACAATGGCGATTTTCATGGCCTGTGCCATAGGTCTTCCTCGTTATTCAGCGGCCTCAAGGCCGTCGCTTCCCAGTATCGGCAGCTGCATCTCAAACACTGCACCGCCGTGCTGGCTGTTGCGGGCGGTCAGCCGCCCGCCATGGTCGTTCACGATACCGGACGAGATAGCAAGACCCAACCCAACCCCGTCGCCGGGCTGCTTGGTCGTATAGAACGGTTCAAACAGGTTCTCGATATTTTCGATCCCGTGACCATTGTCGCGCACAGTCAGTACCGCCGTATCGCCGGCAGCCAGAATGATTTCCACATCCGGTTCTGATACTGATTTGGTGGCGTCCAGCGCATTGCGCAAGAGGTTCACCATAACCTGTTCGATCCGCATCCGGTCCCCCATCACGATGACGGCTTCTTCGGGCAGGATCTGCGTGATCTTGACGTGCCGTTGACGCAGCTGCGGCTCCATCATTGAGAGGCTGGCAGCGAGCGCTTCGCTAAGGTTTACAGGGGAAAACGCATCGGCGCCCTTGCGTGCATAAGACTTGAGCTGCCGCGTGATCGCCCCCATCCGTTCGATCAAACCGTCGATGCGGCCAAAGCTGGCCAGCGCCTCTTCGGGGCGATTTCTGCGCAACAACAGACGGGCCCCGGCCAAGTAGGTCTTCATTGCAGCCAGTGGTTGATTCAACTCGTGACTGACGGCAGCAGACATCTCGCCCAAGGCGGCAAGTTTCGAGCTTTGCGCCAACGTTTGCTCGGCAACTTCCAGTGTCTTTTCAACCCTTTCCCGCTCAGCGATTTCCCGCTGTAGCCTTGCGTTCAATGCGCGAAGCTCTGCCGACTCGCGCTGGAACAATGCCATTCGCAGCGTGGCCCTGCGGCTAAGCGCGTAAAAGGCCAGCGCCAGAAGAATCGCAAACCCCATGATTTCCAGCGCCAGAACGCTGTTCACCTTTTCACGGATCGACGCATATGTGGTGAATGATGTCATCTGCCAGCCGCGGAATGGAATCCGTGTCTGCATCCGCATCACCGCCTCACCCTGCAGATAGGCGTCAGGCGGCAGTGCGGTCCAATCGGTGGTGGCCCTGATGGCACGCTCGATTGCGCCTTGCGGGGGCTGCCGTAGCATCGCCTCGCCCTCTTCCAGGCCGCGCCATTGTGGTTCGGTCGACAAGATGATCCGGCCGGTGCTGTCCGCCACCATCACCGCATCCGAAATCCCGGCCCAGGCGCTTTCGAACTTCTGCAGATCAACCTCGACTACGATGACCCCAAGGTTCTCGGCATTGGCGTCAATCCTGCGCGAATAGACAAAACTGTAGCCTCCGGCCTCCTTTTCACTGACTGTGAAAATCGTTGCGTTCGAGCGGACAGCGTCAATGAAATAGGGCGAACTCCGATGCGCTTCGCCCAGCCGGTTCCTGTCGGTTGCAGCGACCGTGCGACCATCGCCATCCAGCAACATCAACGAGGCCGCGCCGATTTCTTCAACAAACGAGATCAGCCGCTGTGTAGACAGCGAATAGTCACTGGACTGTAGCGCAGAAATCAACGTGGGATCCCGCGACAGCAGCTGTGGAACAATGGCGTTCCTGCGCAGCTCGCTCAGCAGGTTTCCAGAGTAGAGCGCAAGCCGCAGTTCAGCCCGATTTCGCGTGGATTCTGTGAACCTGTCTGTCAACAGACGGTTGGTGATCCAGACCGTCGAAACGGTTGCCACCAGCAAAATCAGGACGGCAACACGAAGCCGCCAGCCCAGCGGCGCACCCCGGAACGGTTTTGTCAAAACAGACCAGACAGATTGATCAGCGGAACTCATCCCGGAAAATTACGCGTGCTTTGTGGCAAGCTCAAGTCACGCGGGTGCGAGAGCCCCTGACAATGCGCGAAACAATGCCGTTCCATCTGTGCCGCCATGGCCTTCGTCGGCGGCACGTTCGGGATGAGGCATCATACCAAGGACCCTGCGGTTCTCGGACAGAATACCAGCGATGTCACCGGCCGAGCCGTTTGGATTCTCGGTATAGGTGAATGCGATCCGGTCCTGATCCCGAAGCGTGGACAATATAGCATCATCGGCGAAATAGTTTCCGTCGTGATGGGCGATCGGAATGCCGATCACATCACCTGCATTGTAGCCTTGGGTGAACGCGCTGTCGCTGGTTTCGACCTTTAACCCTACGGTCTTGCAGATGTATTTCAGACCAGCATTACGCAGCAACGCACCAGGTAGAATGCCGGTTTCCGTCAGAATCTGGAACCCATTGCAGACCCCTACCGCATAACCGCCACGTTTGGTGTGGTCGACAACGGCCTGGCAGATCGGCGACTGCGCCGCAATGGCCCCACAGCGCAGGTAGTCACCATAGGAAAACCCACCCGGAACGCCAACGATATCGATCCCCTCTGGCAGTGCGGCGTCTTTATGCCAGACCATATCGACCTGAAACCCCGCCTGTTCAAAAGCGACTGCAAGGTCCCGATCACAGTTAGAACCGGGGAAAACGATGACGGCTGCACGCATTGCGGGCCCTCCTACGAGACTAAATCGGTGACCACAGCAACACCGGACGGCGTCAGCAGGTCAACGGCGGCAAGATTTTCACTTACCTGGTTCAAAGTTGTATTTGGCGCTTCCGGCATCCGGTCAGACCAGTTCGATCTCGTAGCGTTCGATGACAGTGTTGGCCAACAGCTTTTCGCACATGTCGGTCACATCGGCCTCGGTCGCGCCATCGGCCAGTTCAAGGTCAATCACCTTGCCCTGACGCACACCTTCGACCTGATTAAAGCCCATGGCGCCCAATGCGTGGCGCACGGCCTCGCCTTGCGGGTCAAGAACCCCGGTCTTCAGCATCACATGCACCCGTGCTTTCATTCCTGCAACTCCAGCTGAGGGCCATCGTTCCAGGCCCGTTCCGTTGCGCGGGGGATAGCGCGCCAAGGGGCGTTCGACAACCCTGTTTGCGCCGCAAGGCTGGGCCTTTAACTGCCGCTACCAGATGTGAGCCCGGGATAATGCGTATCAATGGCGTTGAACACACCGGTCACCAGCATCTCTACCGCGACCGCCACCAGAATGATGGCCATGACCCGAGTGATGACATTGATCATCGTCGGTCCCAAAAACCGCGAGATCGGATCAGCAAACAACAGCCCTATTCCGACTACTGCACAGGCGATCAAAACAGCCAACCCAAGGGTTACGATTGCCTCACCATCCGTAAGCGTATGGGCAAACACGATCGTCGTAGCAATTGTGCCCGGTCCGATGGTCAAGGGGATCGCCAATGGAACCACGGCGATGCTGCTCTTTTTCAGATGCCCGTGTTCTGCAGCCTGTTGATCGCCCGGCGTACGGTCTGAGGCGTTCATCATCGACATGCCCACACCGAATATGATCAACCCACCGGCAATACGGAACGAGGGGATGTCGATACCAAATATCGCCAGTATCTTTTCACCAACCACCACAGACAAAAGCGCTACGACAACAATTGTTCCGGTAACCACCAACGCCACCCGTTTGCGTTCCGGCGCGCTGTAGCCCTCGGTCATTCCCAGAAAGATCGGGATACCGTAAAGCGGATTGAAAATCGCCAGCAAGGCGGCGAGGAACTTCAGAAACACCGCTTGGTCGAACAATTCAGCCATATCGAACGTCACCCTGTTCTATCCGCTTGCCGTGTGAACCCGAGCCCGGCGGCAAGTCTTTCATGACGCGAAGTACAAAGAAAAAAGCGCAGCCTCAAGAGAAGCTGCGCGTTTGGACGTGATAACTCTGTCAATCGCTTAGTTTATCAGCGTTGGCTTGGCGACGTTTGTTTTGGGCAAGACGCCCAGACGACGGGCCACTTCGGAATAAGCATCGGTAAGATTGCCCAGATCGCGACGGAACACATCTTTGTCCAGCTTCTCGCCGGTTTCAATGTCCCACAGGCGGCAGCTGTCGGGGCTGATCTCATCGGCAATGATCAGACGCTGGAAATCCCCTTCGTAAACACGGCCGATCTCGATCTTGAAATCAACGAGGCGAATGCCGACACCGAACATCACACCGCTCATGAAATCGTTCACGCGCAGCGCCAGGCTCAGGATGTCTTCCATGTCCTGCTGGCTGGCCCAGCCAAAGGCGGCGATATGTTCTTCGCTGACCAGAGGGTCCCCCAGCGCATCGTCCTTATAGCAGTATTCGACAATAGGACGCGGCAGTTGCGTACCCTCGGCGATGCCCAGACGTTTCGACATGGTTCCTGCGGCGTAATTGCGTACGATCACTTCCAACGGAACGATTTCGCAGCTGCGCACCAGCTGTTCACGCATGTTCAGACGGCGGATAAAATGGGTGGGCACACCGATCTGAGTGAGGCCGTTCATGAAAAACTCGCTCAGGCGGTTGTTCAGGACACCCTTGCCGTCGATCACGTCTTTTTTCTCGGCGTTAAAGGCGGTGGCATCATCCTTGAAATACTGAACGATCGTACCCGGTTCAGGGCCTTCATAAAGAATCTTGGCCTTACCTTCATAGATTTTCTTGCGACGCGCCATAAGCGACCTTTCCAGTCTGTCGAGCGGGAATGAGTCCCCTCACGTTAGCGCCCTCTTAATCTAAGCCCCCCTTTCCCGCAAGTTCACCGACCCGAGAGGCTTTGACACAGCGCAAATCCCTTGCACCCAAGGCGTCGTATAGTCATATCATCAGGAAAGAACATGCAATCCAAGGGGTCCCCAACCAATGACCACATTCGACGAACGTGAAGCCGCGTTTGAAAACAAATTCGCCCATGACGAAAAGATGCAGTTCATCGCACGGATGCGCCGCAACCGGTTTATGGCGGTTTGGGCTTCGGCGCTGAAGGGTGAAACTGTGGAACAGGCGCGCGCCTACGGGCAGGAACTTGTTCACACCGACCTTCAAAATGTCAGCGAAGACGATGTTGTTGAAGCTGTAAAAGGCTACTTGGGCAATCTGGCGGATGAAACTAAAATCCGTGAAAAGATGGTCGAACTGCTGGTTGAAGCCAAGGAACAAGTGATGGCGGAAGCCGAATCCTGAGACCCTAGCTACAAGCCTCATGATCATCATGAGATTTATGAATTTGATTTGACGCCCCTGTCATGAGACACGGGGCGTCTGTTATTTGTACTGGCCGCTCCTGGGCCTCTTCCCGGAATATCCCAATGACAAACGCACTGAACACCTTTTTGGAAACCAATGAAACCATCCTTGCCGATGGGGCCACAGGGACCAATCTGTTCAATATGGGCCTGCAATCGGGGGATGCCCCCGAACTGTGGAATGTAGACGCGCCCGACAAGATCCGTGCCCTGTACCAGGGATCGGTTGATGCGGGCAGCGATCTGTTCCTGACCAATACCTTTGGCGGTACGTCCGCACGGCTCAAGCTGCACGAGGCGCAGAACCGGGTGGCCGAGTTGAACCGCATCGGGGCCGAACTTGGCCGCGAAGTGGCGGATCAGGCCGGGCGTCCTGTGATCGTTGCCGGATCGGTCGGTCCGACCGGTGAGATCATGCAACCTGTTGGCAGCTTGTCCCACGCAGAGGCCGTTGAAATGTTTCATGAACAGGCCGATGCGCTGAAAGCCGGTGGTGCGGATGTTCTGTGGCTGGAAACCATCAGTGCACCCGAAGAATTCCGCGCCGCAGCTGAGGCTTTTGCCCTGGCCGACATGCCCTGGTGCGGCACCATGAGCTTTGATACCGCCGGGCGCACTATGATGGGCGTGACATCGTCCGATCTTGCGCTGCTGGTCGAAACCCTGCCCAACCCGCCGGTCGCCTTTGGTGCGAATTGCGGCACCGGAGCGTCGGACATCTTGCGCACCGTGTTGGGGTTTGCGGCACAGGGAACCGAACGGCCTGTGGTGTCAAAAGGCAATGCCGGGATTCCGAAGTATGTAGATGGCCACATCCACTACGACGGCACGCCTGAATTAATGGGCGAATACGCTGCCATGGCCCGGGATGCAGGCGCCACCATCATCGGCGGGTGCTGCGGCACGATGCCGGCGCATCTGCGCAAGATGCGCGAGGCGTTGGATACCCGCCCCCGAGGCACGCGGCCAACGCTGGACCAGATTACGGATGCACTGGGGCCATTTTCGTCGGCGTCAGACGGCACCGGTGAAGATGCCGCGCCCGAGCGGCGCACTCGTAGGCGCCGCCGCGCATAACGCTTTTAACGCCCTTCGAATTTCGGAGGGCGTTTTTGCATGAAAGCTACAACACCTTCGGAAAAGTCCCGCGACCGTCCGCATTCGCCCTGCAAATGCGCCTCTTTGGCCAGTTGCTGAGGCAAATTGTTGTCATAAGTGCCACGGATTGCCTGTTTGATCGCGCCAAATCCAGCTGTCGGACCCTTGACCAAATACTCTGCCCGTTTGCGCCAATGGGATTGGAACGCATCGTCGGCCACAGCTTCCCAGATCAAACCCCATTCATCCGCTTGCCGCGCACTGATCTTATCGGCAAACAACGCTGCACCCATGGCTTTGGCAAACCCCATCTGACGAGGCATGAACCATGTGCCGCCCGCGTCAGGCAACAGGCCAATGCGGGCGAAAGCCTGCAGGAAATAGGCGCTTTCGGTTGCGATCACGACGTCCGCGCAAAGCGCAACGTTGGCCCCTGCCCCCGCCGCGGGTCCGTTGACCGCAGCAATCGTTGGAACGGGGCAATTGTAAATTGTCTCCAGCATCGGCTCATATTCGTCGCGCAGCGTCCGTTCGAGGTCGATTTTACCGGTGCTCGAAGCATCGCCCAGATCCTGTCCGGAACAAAAAGCGGGTCCTGCGCCTGTCAGAACAACGGCACGAGCATGGCGCGCGGCGTGTTTCATGGCATGCGTAATCTCGGCCCGCATCTGTGCTGTCATGGCATTCATTTTGTCCGGTCGGTTCAGGGTGACAACCGCTAAATCGTCCGTAACGTCCAACAGGACCTCTTCGTATTCCATCAACGCCTCCGGGGATCTGAATTTGCCAGAACCCTGAACTATATAGCGGCAAAGGAAAAGATGAACCCTGGGTCATTCCTCGAGAATCTGGCGCAGGCGCTCCTTCTCGGCCTCGCTGAGGGCGTCGTTGCCGCCAGCGGGTTGGGCCTGAGATCTCTTGCGCAGAAAGCTCCACCCCACAGCGGCTGCGATCAGCAACATGATCGGTCCTGCCAGCCACAGCATCAGGTTTGACCCTGCCACCGTGGGCTTCAGCAACACGTACTCGCCATACCGATCCACGATAAAGGCAATCGCCTGCTTGTCGGTGTCACCGGCCACAAGCCGCTCGCGCAGCAGCAATCGCAGGTCACGGGCCAGTTCGGCGTTGCTTTCATCGATGCTCTCGTTGCGGCAGACGAGGCAGCGCAAGCCGGTGCTCAGATCACGGGCGCGCTGTTCCAGAACCGGATCATCCAGTACCTCGTCAGGTTGGACGGCGAACAAAGGCGATGCAATCAGCGCAAAGATAAGAACCAGACGCTTCATTCCGCAGGTACCCCGCCAGCAGGAGCCTTGCGCGCACCGGCAGCGACACGGAACCGTCTGTCAGACAAGCTGAGCAGCCCACCCAGAGCCATCAGGATACACCCGCCCCAGATCCAATTTGCCAGGGGTTTGATATACGTCCGCATAACCCAGCCGCCATCAGCTTGCTGATCGCCGATAACCACATAAAGGTCCCGCAAAAAGCGGTAGTCGATGGCCGCTTCGGTGGTTGGCATGCGCGCTACCGGATAGTCGCGCTTTTCCGGATGGAGCGTACCAATGGTCCGCCCGTCCTGCTGCACCAGAACATCGGCGGTGGTCGAGAAGTAGTTAGGTCCCTCGACGTTGCGGACATCCTCCAGTGTCAGAGTGAATTGACCAACCTCAAAAGGTTGACCGGGCTGCGCGACGCGGATGTCTTCAACCTCCCACGCGGTCAGACCAGCAATAGCGAACATGGTCACGCCCATGCCTGTATGGGCCACGGCCTTGCCCCAATCCGCCCCGGGCAGACGGAACAGGCGCTGGAAACTGCCCTTGCGGCCCGTACGACTCCAGAGATCAACGATAGCGCCAAAGGTGATCCATGCGCCCAAAAACAGCCCAATCGGGCCCAGAGCGCTGCGTTCAGTCTGCATCACCCAGACCAGCAATGCCAAGGCAACCGCCAACACAAAGGCGTAGCGCAATGAAAAGGCTGCTTTGCCGATTTTGCCCCGTTTCCACGGCAGCATCGCCCCCACCGGCATTGCGATGCCCAATGCAATCATGAACGGTGTAAAGGCGGCGTTGAAAAACGGTGCCCCGACCGAGAGTTTGCGGTCAAAGGCCATCTCAGCCACCATCGGCCACATCGTCCCGAAAAACACCACGAAACAGCTGACGGCCAGCAGGACGTTGTTCAGAACCAGCGCGCTTTCGCGGCTGACCATACCAAAAACGCCTTTGGCCTCCATCGCCTGCGCACGAGCGGCAAACAGCGTCAGCGCACCTCCGATGAAGATGACCAGAATAAACAGGATGAACACACCGCGCTCCGGGTCATTGGCAAAGGCATGGACCGATGTCAGCAGCCCGGACCGCACAATGAACGTCCCGATCAGAGAAAACCCGAACGCGATGATCGCCAGCAGGATAGTCCAGCTTTTCAGCGCCTCGCGTTTTTCAACCACAATGGCCGAATGCAGCAACGCAGCAGCCAACAACCATGGCATGAATGACGCATTTTCCACCGGATCCCAGAACCAGAAACCGCCCCAGCCAAGTTCGTAATAGGCCCACCAGGACCCCAGCGCGATACCAATGGTCAGGAAAATCCAGGCGGCCAGTGTCCAGGGTCTTACCCACCGACCCCAGGCTGCGTCAACGCGCCCCTCGATCAAGGCGGCGACCGCAAAGCTGAACGCCATGCTGAGACCAACGTAACCCAGGTACAGAAACGGTGGATGGAAAGCCAAACCGGGATCCTGCAGCAGCGGGTTCAGGTCCCGCCCATCAAACGGGGCAACGATCAGCCGGTCGAACGGGTTTGAGGTGAACAGAATAAAGGCAAAGAATGCCACAGCAATCGCTGACTGAACTGCTAAAACCCTGGCTTTCAGCGTTGGCGGCAGACCACCACCAAACACCGCAGCCATGGCCCCAAACAGTGAAACGATGAGGACCCATAACAGCATCGAGCCCTCGTGGTTGCCCCATGTCCCACTGATCTTGTAAAGCATCGGTTTGGCGGAATGGCTGTTCTCGACCACGATCCGAAGCGAAAAATCGGACGTAACAAACGCCCAAACCAGCACCCAAAAGGAAAACCCGACCAGCAGGAACTGAATGATCGCCGCAGGTTCGGCGAATGACATCCACCCCGGCCACCGCTTGGCAGCACCGATAAGGGGAACAACTGATTGCACGATCGCAACCAGAAAGGCGAGTATCAGGGCGAAGTGGCCAAGTTCTGTAATCATGGCCTTGGATATAATCCTGTTGCCCGGCAAGCACCAATCACTTTCGCCCCCTTCGGGGCGAGCATAGTGTCGCGGGTTAAGCTGCACGGCTGCTTCGCCAATCC
This sequence comes from Ruegeria meonggei, assembly GCF_900172215.1. Classification (GTDB taxonomy): domain Bacteria; phylum Pseudomonadota; class Alphaproteobacteria; order Rhodobacterales; family Rhodobacteraceae; genus Ruegeria; species Ruegeria meonggei. The sequence goes on along the minus strand of NZ_FWFP01000012.1, from coordinate 26,206 downwards.
TCCAGCGCGCGATTTTCTTCTGGGTGGGCCGCTTCTTCTGCCAAAACCGCGTCTGTGCCCGGATCTGCTGCGCCCACGCTGTCGGCGCGCAATTTACTCAGCGCTTCAAGATTTCGCATCACCTGAGGCGTGCGTTGCATCGTAACCGATATCTCGCGCTGCAAGTCCTGAACCTTGGTCTGATGCCGCGCGCCGAAGTAAAATGACACAACGACCCCCAGCAGCCACCAAAGTGGTTCCGGCACCAACGCAATTCCCTGCATCCTTGCAGTAAACCACAGCGGGTCGACCATCGCCGCACCAAACAGGCCCAGAGTCCCCAACGCCATCGCTGGCCGTGGCAGCCGGTTGAGGCCATCCATAAACCGATCAAACGCGCCCTTAGTCGGTGCTTGAAACTCTGACGCAAACTGCGCCATCGCCTGATGTTGACGGGTAAGGTTGCGTTCAGCACCTTTTTCAGCGTTTTCCCGAAAAACTTCGGCGGTTTCGCGAACGACATTGCGTCCGCCGCCAAACAGAAACGCCAATACGTTCGAGATCAATCCCATCCTGCTACCCTCTTTCGAAATTCCGCGTCGCTATAGTGATAAGCAGGTGAGATGAATTTCTCGGCCCGTCGAATCCAACCGCCTTTTCCACCCGCCCGGCTCCGAGCATACTTGCGCGAGGACCGCCGGCGGTCGGCCAGACGGAAATAATAGTTCCGTCGCGCCACCCCATAAGCATCGCGCAGGGCCATTGGTTCCGGGACAGCGGCGCTTTGACAGGCTTGTGCTGTTTCCGGGCCTACAAGCCCGTCCACAGTGACGCCGAATCCCATGTCTTGCAGCAGCCTTTGCAGAATTTTCACTGCCTGTGCGCCTGCATTGACGTACATGTCGAACACTGAGTCTTGCAGGACCTCGGGCAGCAATCCCAGTCGCGGCTGCTCAAAGTAGTGACGCACAAACACATCAACAGCCTGAGATTTACTAAGCAAGCGCACATCAGACCGGTCAATGTGCCCATCCCCCGACAGGTCCAGCCCCAGGCGCCGCATGGTATGAATGGTCACACCGAATTTGGTCGCCCCTCCGGGATCATCGGGATCGTCGACAAATCCACCTTCGCGCGCCACGATTTCCGTCGCAATCCGTCGCACCGTCTGCATCTCACCCTCCGCCGTTGATATGATCAAACGCTGGGGCAAGCCGGTTAAGAAGGGGCAATTAGAAAGGGCGGTGCATGTCCTGAACACGCAACGCCCTTTTCAGACTATCGCTTTGAGTTGTGTTTCAACCCTCGCCGGCTTCCTTGTAGACGCCTTGCTCTTTCAGGGCATCCACGACCTCTTTTGGCATATAGGTCTCATCATGTTTCGCGAGGATTTCAGTGGCAACAAACACACCGTCCACATAAGATCCGGTGCCCACCATCCCCTGATTTTCGGTAAACAGGTCCGGCAACACGCCAGTAAACGCCACGGGCACGCTTTCGCCGCCATCGGTCACCACAAATTGCACCGTCTCACCTTGTCCGCGAATGATCGAGCCTTCCTCGACCAGACCGCCGATGCGAAATACCTCGGTCGGTTTGGGTGGTTCGGCGATCACCTGACTGGGCGAGCGGAAAAAGTTGATCCCGTCCCGCATCGCATAGCCGATCAACGCTGTAGACAAGGCCAGAGCCACGACTGCCAACACGATAACTTGGACACGACGACGTTTCTTGAGCGTTTTCATACCGTCCTCACGGGAACAAAGGCGCCATCATCAGCCCCTGGGTTTCAATCTCACCTAACATCAGGTTGGCATTCTGCAAGGCTTGGCCGCTGCTACCTTTTGTCAGGTTATCCAACGCACCGACGACAATGGCGCGACGCTCGATCCTGTCGGCAACCACACCGATATGGCAAAAGTTCGAGCCCCGCACATGGTGCGTCGACGGGGTTTCGCCAAACGGGAGCATCTGGATAAACGGTTCATTTTCATAAGCATTCAACAGCGTTTCGTACACACTTGTCGGATCGCCTTTGACATAAGCCGTGGCCAGAATGCCCCGATTGGCCGGGATCAGATGCGGCGTGAACTGTACGTGCACGGTGCGTCCAGCCAAGGCCGAGAACTCCTGATCGAACTCACCCAAGTGACGGTGCGTTCCGCCGACAGCATAGGCACTGTAGCCTTCGCTCAGTTCTGCATGCAGCAGGTTTTCCTTTAGCGAACGGCCAGCGCCGGACACAGCGCATTTCATGTCCAGAATGATATCGTCCAGATCAATCACCCCGGCCGAAATCAACGGCCGCAGTACATACTGCCCTGTAGCCGCGTTGCAACCTGTACCCGCCACCAGCCGTGCTGCACGGATGTCGTCCCGGTAAAACTCGGTCAGGCCGTAGACAGCCTCTTGCTGATCATCCAAAGCAGTGTGCGGGTTCCCGTACCATTTTTCATATTCATCAGCATCCCGCAGCCGAAAATCTGCTGACAAATCAACGATCTTCAGAGTTTTTGGAAGGTTGCGGATAACCTCCTGGCTTGTTTTGTGCGGCAAGGCGCAAAAGCACAGATCGATCTGCGAGAAATCAATTTCCGAGATTTTGCAGAGATCCGGCAGGTTCATGTGGCGCAGATGCGGAAAGACCTGCGCCATCGACTGGCCCGCCTTTCGCTCAGCGGCCAGGGCGGCGATGGTCATATTCGGGTGCTCGGCGATCAGCCGTACAAGTTCGGCGCCGGTATAGCCGGATGCACCCAAAATTGCGATTTTGTGGGTCATGTCAGACCTCTCGTTCAGTGTGTCACATGTCACGACCGCCGATGTGACGGTCTTTGAGTTAAGGAATGAGAAAGGCGCAGTCCTTGACCGAAGTCAGACGGCCTGAAACGAGATATGTCGTCGGAGGAACTGTGTCGCCCGGTCGCTGACAAATTCCGGCTTTCCGGTCGTCAGATAGCCACCCGAACCTGCCCCCATCATTTTTGGATGGCGTTCTAAGTAATCCGCCAGACTTTCAGCCACCAAATCACCCTGGCTGAACACCTGCACATCCGGACCCAACGCTTTCTGGAAAGCTTCGGCCATCAACGGGTAATGGGTACACCCCAGAATTGCAGCCTGCGGTTCTGGCATTTTGCGTCTCAGCGCATCCACATGGCTACGCACCAAAGCCTCGGCCAGGATCATGTCGCCGTCCTCGATGGCATCGACCACGCCGCCACAGGCCTGTGCCTCGACATCCACACCAATGGCGCGAAACGCCAGTTCGCGTTGAAACGCCCGGCTGGACACGGTCGCAGGCGTTGCAAACAGCGCCACGTGTTTGACCGCCACTTCGCGCGGCGGGCTGTTGTCACCCCATTGCCGTTCGGTCAGCGCCTCGATCAGTGGTACAAAGACCCCCAAGACCCGCTTGCCTTCGGGAACGCCTTCTTCCTGCATCCGGCGCAGCGCCGCGGCGCTGGCGGTATTGCAGGCCAGAATCACCAGATCACAGCCCCTGTTCCACAGGTCCGTTACCGCGCTGCGCGTAAGGTCGTAGATGTTTTCTGCATCACGCACGCCATAAGGCGCGTGAACATTGTCCGCGAAATACAGGAAATCCACGTCCGGCAGACGTTTCTGCGCGGCGTCCAGAACGGTGAGACCGCCCAAACCAGAATCAAAAATGCCTACTGCCATTTGCCCCTTTAGGCGCGATGCCGTTCCTCAAATTCATAGCCGTAGTCATATGACTCCAACGGCGTTGGGGACAGCTCATACGTGGCTTTGCGCAAGAAATCCATCATCTTGCGCGTGTCCTTGCCCATCGGGTCCAGAACGTCGCGACCGATGGGTTCACCGATCACGACTTTGACATTTGTATCAACGCGCTTTTTGAACTCTTTGATCAGCAAACCCATGCGCAGAGTGTTGTGCAGATGGCTGGCAATCTGAAACAGGCGCGAGGTGTGGCCGTCAAAAAACACCGGAACAACCGTGGCGTTGGATTTGGCTACCATCCGTGCCGTGAACCCACGCCACCCTGGATCCATCGGGTAGGAAAACGGTTTAACCGCCGTGCTGACCGTGCCGCCAGGGAATATCCCGATCGCACCGCCCTCGCCCAGGTAATTCAACGCCGTTTTCCGGGTATCGAGATTCAGCTTCATTGCCTCTTTGGTTGCATCGAACGAGATTGGCAGAACGATACGGTTCAGATCTTCGGCCTTGCGAAAGACGTGGTTGGCTAGAATGCGAAAATCTCCGCGTGCCTGCGCCAGCATATGGCCCATCATCAAACCGTCGAGAATACCATAGGGGTGGTTGGCAATCAGGATCAGCGGGCCGTCTTTTGGGATGTTGGACAACGCCCCACCGACCACGTCCAGCGTCAGACCATAGCGTTCGACGATCACTTCCCAGAAATCGCGTCCCTGGGCGACCTCTTGCTCATACCCGTCGGCACGTTTGATCAGGCGCATGCGCCCGGTCGTGTTCTCCATCAGTTTGATCACCATACGTCCGCCTTTGGTTTCGGCAGAATAGGCGTAGGAAATGTCACGAACGACATGACGGCGCGAGGGCATTCTGGTCTCCGTAGGTTGTTGCCTGCAGGATAGGCGTAAGCAACAATTTTGCCTAGGGATCGTGACATTCCTGTGACGATTTACTCAGCGGCACTGCGCAGTTCCGGCCCTCCGTGACGAATAGTAGCCAGCAATTCTTCGCGTCGTTTCGCTGCTTTAGCCTCGTTGGCCTGTAGCACCGGACCGAACCCGCGAATATCCAGAGGCAACCGCGCCAGAGATATCACAGCGTCGCGGGTTTGTGGGGTAACAAGCGACGTTACCTCTTTGATATCCCTCTCATATTGCTTGATCAAAGCACGCTCCATCCGGCGCTCGGTACTGTAACCAAAGATATCCAAAGGCGTCCCGCGAAGAACTTTCAGCTTGGCCAATACCCTCATCGGCCCCAGCATCCATTCGCCAAAAGCCTTCTTTTGCGGTCGCCCGTCGGGGCCTGATTTTCCAAGAATGGGCGGCGCGAGATGGAAGGTCATCTTGAAATCACCGTCAAACTCGGCTGCAGCCTTATCGCGGCTGTCCTGCATCAGCCGGGCGACTTCGTATTCGTCCTTGTAGGACAACAGCTTATGATAGCCTTTTGCCACAGCCTCTTTCAGATCATCATCCTCGAACGTGTTGACCAACTTTTGATACCGTTTGGCCAGACGCGCATTTTGATAAGCCTTCAGGTGTTGGGCCCTATGGTCGATTACTTGTTCCAAAGTTTTGGGCAATTCCGCCAAGTTAGGCTTTAGAATCTCTGAGACTTCCTGAGGGTGCAAAACGGCCCATCTGCCGATGTCAAAGGCGCGTTTGTTGCGCTCAATGGCGGTGCCGTTCAGCTCAATCGCCTGCAAAATGGCGCTGTGGCTGACCGGCAGCAAGCCCTGTTGCCAGGCCGCGCCAAAGATCATCATATTGGAATAGATCGAGTCGCCCATCACTGCCCGCGCCAGATCGGTCGCATCAAACAGCGACACGCCTTCTTTCAGCCGCGCCTGCAGAGCCAGCTCCAACCGGTCACCTGGGATTTGGAACTCGGTATCGCGGGTGAAATCCCCGGTGACGGTTTCGTGGCTGTTCACTATGGCGCCCGTTTGGCCCGCCCGCGTCAGACCCAGGGTTTTGGCCCCCGCAGATACCACAAGGTCACCCCCGATCAGCGCATGCGCCTCACCCGTGGCGACGCGAATGGCGCTGATGTCTTCCGGATGGTTGGCCAGGCGGCAATGAATATGCACCGCGCCGCCTTTTTGGGCCAGTCCCGCCATCTCCATCATGCCGGCCCCTTTGCCGTCGATCTGTGCAGCTTGTGCCAACACCGCACCCAAGGTCACCACTCCTGTCCCGCCAACGCCAGTGATTACGACGTTATGCGTCCCGTTGATCTTGGGCAGAACGGGTTCGGGCAAGTCAGGCAGGTCAATCTCGGTGGTTGCTTCCTTGCGGATTTGCGCGCCTTCTAAGGTCACGAACGACGGGCAAAACCCTTTAACGCAAGAGAAATCCTTGTTGCAGCTGGACTGGTCAATCGCCCGCTTTCGGCCCAGTTCAGTCTCTTTTGGTACGATCGAGACGCAGTTCGACTGCACTCCGCAATCGCCACATCCTTCGCAGATATCGGTGTTGATAAAGACCCGTTTATCCGGATCCGGGAATGTGCCGCGCTTGCGGCGGCGTCGTTTTTCGGCAGCACAGGTCTGGACATACACGATGACCGAAACACCTTCGATTTCTCGAAACCGTTCCTGCACTTGCATCAAATCCGCGCGTTCGAACGTTTCGACGGCGGAAGGCAGCGCCTTGAAGTTCACATCTTCCTTTTCGTCATAGACCAAGGCCACATGCTGAACACCCATGGCCGTAACCTCGGCCACGATCCGTTCTGAGGTCAGATCGCCCTCGTTCCCCTGCCCGCCGGTCATAGCGACCGCATCGTTGAACAGTATCTTGAACGTAATATTGGTGCCTGCCGACAAAGCCGCCCGGATCGCCTGAACACCTGAGTGGTTATACGTTCCGTCGCCTAAGTTCTGGAATACGTGATTTGTCGTCGAAAACGGCTCTTCTCCGATCCAGTTGGCACCCTCGCCGCCCATCTGGGTGAACCCGGTGGTGTTTCGATCCATCCACTGCACCATATAGTGACAGCCAATCCCCGCATAGGCGCGGCTGCCATCCGGCACTTTGGTCGAGCTGTTATGAGGGCAGCCCGAACAGAAATACGGCAGGCGTGTCGCGATCTCTTCCGCGTTATCCGCCCGTCGCGCATTGGACAGTTTCGCCAATCCGCCGCGCACGCCGTCGGTATCGCGGCCTTCTTCGATCAGAATTTCGCCCAGCTTCTCGGCGATCATGATCGGGTCCAGTGCGCCCCGAGTTGGAAACAGCTCCTCACGATGCAACGCGCCTGCCCCGCCTTTGTACCAGCCATACACCCGGCGGCCACGGCGGTCGTCAAAGATGGCCTCTTTGACCTGAACCTCGATCAGTTTTCGCTTTTCTTCTACGATTACAATGAGGTCCAGGCCTTCAGCCCAGTCGTGGAACCCGGTCATATCCAGCGGGAAGGTCTGTCCGATCTTGTAGGTGGTGATCCCCAGCCGTTCGGCTTCGGCCTCATCAATATTCAGCAATGACATTGCATGGCTTAGGTCCAGCCAGTTTTTGCCCGCCGCAACAAAGCCGATCTTGGCGCCCGGTTTGCCCCACACCCGCTTGTCCATCTTGTTAACCCGCGAGAACGTCTCGGCCGCAAAACGTTTATAGTCGATGATCCGCGCCTCTTGCAGGTGCGGGGTGTCGCCCAGCCGGATGTTCAAACCTCCGTCGGGCATGTCGAACTGGGGCACCGACACCTTCATCCGGTAGGCACTGCCATCCACGACCGAAGTGACTTCGATCGTGTCTTTCATCGTCTTCAGCCCGACCCAGACGCCGGCAAACCTGCTGAGAGCGAAGCCGTAGATACCGTAATCCAGAATCTCTTGCACACCCGCCGGGCTGACAATCGGCATATACATGTCGACCAGGGACCATTCGGATTGATGCAGCACGGTCGAACTTTCTCCGGTGTGATCATCACCCATGGCCACCAAAACACCGCCATGTTCGGCAGTACCCGCCATATTCGCGTGGCGCATCACGTCGCCGGACCTGTCGACGCCCGGACCTTTGCCGTACCACAGGCCGAACACGCCATCGAACCGCCCGTCCCCACGCAGTCCAGCCTGCTGGCTGCCCCACAGCGCGGTGGCGGCCAAATCCTCGTTCAGGCCGTATTGAAAGATGACGTCGCTTTTCGTCAGGTGCTTTTGCGCACGCACCATCTGCTGATCCACTGCACCCAGCGGTGAGCCGCGATACCCGGTCACCAGCCCGGCTGTATTCAACCCGGCCTGCAAGTCGCGCGCCTTTTGCATCAGCATCAAGCGGACAAGCGCCTGAGTTCCGTTCAAAAGAACGGGATTTCTATCCAGATCGAAACGGTCATTGAGCGATATTTGTGGCTGACTCATCAGACGCCTCCCCTCGTCAGATCAGTGTGCTATGATTTTGTTCATTTTAGGTCATAAATATTGACCTGTATAGTCTTTATCCACTGAAACCTAAGGATTTCAAGGTTTGAATGTGGAAGTTGTTACCTATTTCATATAGGCAGTCCGAAAGAAAACGAAAGTTGCGGCGATGGATTGGGACAAGCTTAGAATATTTCACGCGGTGGCGGACGCAGGCAGTCTGACTCATGCGGGCGACAGGCTTAACCTGTCACAATCGGCAGTCAGCCGGCAAATCAGAGCGCTGGAAGAATCGCTTGATTCGACCCTGTTCCACCGCCATGCCCGCGGCCTGATCCTGACCGAACAGGGTGAGTTGCTTTTTGATGCAACCTCAGCAATGTCCAAACGTCTGGACGCCGCCGCCGCACGCATCCGCGACAGCGAGGAAGAGGTGTTCGGCGTCCTGCGCGTCACCACGACGTTTGGGTTTGGCACCCTATGGCTCGCCCCGCGCCTGCCCAAGCTCTATGAACAGTACCCGGACCTGAACATTGATCTGATGCTGGAAGAACGTGTGCTGGATCTACCCATGCGCGAGGCGGACGTTGCCATCCGGATGAAAGAGCCCAGCCAGGCCGATCTGGTGCGCAAGCGGTTGATGACTGTTCAGATGCTACTTTATGCAACGCCGGAATATCTGGGCGAAAGCGGACAGTTGGAGTCACTTGAGGATATCTCGAAACACAGGTTGATCTGCCAAACCCCGTCCGCGCCGCAGGTGGGGGCCAGCGCATCGATGGTTCGGCATTTGATGACCTACAATCCCAAATCACTGCTGACGGTGAACAACTATTTTGGCGTATTACAGGGCGTTCTGCACAATCTGGGCATCGGATTGCTGCCAGATTACGTCACCCAGGATTTCCCGCACCTGTTGCCGATCCTGTCGGATATAGAAACCGCAGACGTGCCTGTGTACCTCGCCTACCCCGAGGAACTTCGTCATTCCAAACGCGTCGCTGCCTTCCGGGATTTCGTACAGGATGAAATCATCGCTCAACGTAAGCAGCTGAAGCAAATGGGAAAACTCTAGCTATGCAGCGAGGTCATAGCGGGAATGTCCAAGGATCAGCCTGAAACATCTTGATCGTTCACAAACTGATCACTAAATGAGCATTCGAAGGCGGTGATGCTGTAACGCTCATCATCTTCATACCTCCCTGTTGGACTACGGCCGAGCTTTATGCTCGGCCTTTTTTTTGCCCATTCGCATCAGACCCATCGCCGAGTGGCAAAACATCTGGGAAAGTCCGGCACTTAGACCTATGATCAAAAAAAAATCACTAAGACTTGTGTTCGAGGACAGATTCGATGATTCACCCAATTCGCTTGTTGATGGCGATCCTTTCGATTGTTTTTCTTTCGGGGCCTCTGTCCGCGCAGCAAGCCACGTCTGGCGGTTCAACTGCAACCACAACCATCCCCAATGATCTGACCCCGGAACAAGTGGACGACATGGTCGCCCGTATGTCCGACGACCAGGTCCGAGCGATCTTGCTGGAGCGTCTAGACGCGGTCGCGGAAAAAAACGCCGCCGAAGCCGAAGAACGCGAAGACCCAATCACAGAAATCAATGAGATTTGGGCCGAAATGGTGGCGTCGTGGACTCAGGTTATCGTCACGGTCCCGAACATTTTCAGTGCACAAGCCGATGCTTTCAAAAACTTTTCAACAACCTTTGGTACAACCGGCGCATTTACCCTTTTGGGCCTGATCCTCAGTGTGCTTGTCGTCGGCTTCCTAGCCGAAAAGCTATTCGAATTCCTCACTCGACGGTGGCACGAACATGCAGACGTCGGGGATGAAAATGACCTTTGGGGCGCCGTCAGATACCTGTTTCGCCGATTTTGCCGCGAAATCGCAGGTTTGGTCGTGTTTTATGTCGTCATCCGCGCGGTCGGGCGTGGGCTTCTGACTCCGGAACAAATCACCTACGCAGCACCATTCGTTTTCTACCTGATCTGGATTCCACGTTTGGGTGCAGCGGCCTCGCGGTTCGTACTGGCACCAAGCAAACCTCACTACCGGCTGGTAAACACCGATGATCACTGGGCGAAATACTTGCACCGCAACCTGATCGGTCTACTTATTTTGGTGGGTTTCACGCTGTTCCTGCTGCATTTCAACAGGCTGAATGGCATTACCAGTGGCGAAACTCGCATTGGTTTCTGGTTAAACGCATCGATACACATCTACATCGGCGTGATCGCGTGGACAGCGCGCGAAGGCCTGTCTCAGATGATGCTGGGTACCGACCCTGATCACTCCAAATTTGACGAGGAAGTCGCTCAGTACTACCCTTACTTCGCAATCGGTGTGTCGGCGGTAATCTGGCTGCTGGTCGAGTTTATTGTAGCTCAACGCAATCCTTCGTCTTTGGCGCTGCTCGTCAATGGTGCGCATTTCACCACCATGGCTTGGCTGCTGATCGCGCCCGCTCTGGATACGCTGATACGTGGGCTGGTTGGCCATCTTCAACCGCCGATGCTCGGCGAAGGCCCCGTGGCCGAGCGCGCATATAAGTCCACCAAGCGCAGCTATATCCGGATCGGACGGGTGTTGGCAGGTATTCTTGTCATTCTGATGATCGCCCGGGCATGGGATCTCGACCTCAGTGAAATTGCAGGCGGTGGAGATGAGTCCGGCAGCAAGATCATTCAGTTCTTCATCATCATTGCGGTTGGCTACATCCTGAACGAAGTCGTTTCGCTGTGGATCAACCGTCGCCTTGCTAAAGAGCAAACTGCGGTTGAACAAAGTGCCGATCAAGAAGCGGGCGAAGGCGGCGGCTCCGGTGGATCACGTCTGGCGACGGTTCTGCCCCTTCTGCGCGTGACTGCTCAGGTCGCGATTGCGGTGATCTTTGTCCTGCTCGCGCTTGGTGCGCTGGGGCTTGATATCACGCCGCTGCTGGCTGGTGCCGGTATTCTTGGCCTGGCCATCGGCTTTGGTGCGCAAAAGCTGGTCTCGGATATTGTCGGCGGAATCTTCTTCCTGATCGACGATGCGTTCCGAGTTGGTGAATATGTCGATATTGGCGGCACCATGGGTACGGTCGAAAAAATCTCGATCCGCTCGATGCAACTGCGCCACCACCGCGGGCTGGTTCATACCATCCCATATGGTGAGATTCAGAAGATCACCAACTTCAGCCGCGACTGGGTCATCATGAAGCTGAAATTCACCGTGCCCTTCGATACCGATCCGAACAAGGTGAAGAAGATCTTCAAGAAGATTGGTGCTGAGATGATGGAGGACGAGGTTCACAAAGACGGCTTCCTGCAGCCCTTCAAATCTCAGGGCGTGTTCGACTTTGACGATGTCGGCATGATCATCCGCGGCAAGTTCATGGCCAAACCGGGCAAGCAGTTCACCCTGCGCAAAGAGATCTTCAACCGGGTCAAGGCCGCCTTCAAGGAAAACGGTATCGACTTTGCTCGTCGCGAAGTTCGCGTTGCGATCCCGGGGTTGGAAGACGCTGAAAACCTGACCGAAGAACAAAAAGCAGCAGTTGGCGCTGCGGCTGCAGATGCGTCCCGAAAGGCGCAGAACCCAGCTTAACGATAACGGATCATCCGCTGATGCGTCAGCGGGTGACACCCGCACGTTCCAAACAACAGACGGAACCGGCCCAATCGCCGGTTCCGTTTTTTACTTTCACAGCTGGCCTGCGCTGACTTGACCCTTTCCACAAGCGGCACCTTGCCCTAAAAGGCCCGCAATCCCGGCCAACCTGGACAAGGACACACGATGCAAGAGCCCGCCATCACCTCGGATCTGATTGCCGCACACGGGCTGAAGCCCGACGAATACGATATGATCCTCGGGATCATCGGGCGCGAGCCGACTTTTACCGAACTCGGCATCTTTTCGGCCATGTGGAATGAACATTGCTCCTACAAATCTTCAAAGAAATGGCTGCGGACTTTGCCAACCTCTGGCTCTCAAGTCATCTGTGGCCCTGGTGAAAACGCAGGCGTGGTAGATATCGGCGACGGCCAGGCGGTTGTCTTCAAAATGGAGAGCCACAATCACCCGTCCTATATCGAGCCTTATCAAGGCGCGGCAACGGGAGTTGGCGGCATCCTGCGCGACGTCTTCACCATGGGTGCGCGGCCCATCGCCTCAATGAACGCGTTGTCCTTTGGCGAACCGGGCCACCACAAAACCCGGCAATTGGTCAATGGCGTGGTCGAAGGCATCGGCGGCTATGGCAACTGTTTCGGCGTGCCCTGCGTCGGTGGCGAAGTGCGGTTCCACCCAGCGTATAACGGCAATTGCCTTGTAAATGCGTTTGCGGCAGGCTTGGCTGACAGCGACAAGATTTTCTATTCGGCTGCCTCCGGCGTCGGAATGCCCGTTGTCTATTTGGGTGCCAAGACCGGTCGCGACGGTGTCGGTGGTGCAACCATGGCTTCGGCAGAATTTGACGACACTATCGAAGAAAAGCGCCCCACTGTTCAGGTTGGTGACCCCTTCACTGAAAAGCGTCTGATGGAAGCGACACTGGAGCTGATGCAGACCGGCGCCGTGATCTCAATCCAGGACATGGGCGCGGCGGGCCTGACCTGTTCCGCTGTCGAAATGGGCGACAAAGGCGGTCTGGGCGTGCGTCTTGATCTGGAGAACGTCCCCCAGCGCGAAGACAACATGACCGCCTATGAGATGATGCTGTCGGAATCGCAGGAACGAATGCTGATGGTTCTGAAGCCCGAGCTTGAGGCCGAGGCCCGTGCCGTGTTCGAAAAATGGGATCTGGATTTTGCGATCGTCGGAGAAACCATTGCCGAGGATCGCTTCCTGATCGTCCATAACGGCGAGGTCAAAGCCGATCTGGTTCTGTCCAAACTGTCCTCAACCGCGCCTGAATACGACCGCCCGTGGGAGCCGACGCCGGAGGCCGATGAACTGGCCGAAGTGCCTCAGATAGATCCGATTGACGGGTTGCGCGCCCTGCTCGCCTCGCCCAACTACGCTGGCAAGCAGTGGGTGTACGAACAATATGACACCATGGTCATGGCCGACAGCGCGCGCACACCCGGTCTGGGTGCCGGTATGGTCCGCGTGCATGGCACCGACAAGGCGCTGGCTTTCACCAGCGATGTCACCCCGCGCTATGTCCGCGCCAATCCCGTTGAGGGTGGCAAACAAGCGGTGGCCGAGGCGTATCGAAACCTGATTGCCGTCGGCGCCAAACCTCTGGCCACCACCGACAACCTGAACTTCGGCAACCCCGAAAAGCCCGAGATCATGGGCCAGTTCGTCGGAGCGATCAAAGGCATCGGTGCCGCAGTTGAAGCATTGGATATGCCGATCGTTTCCGGCAACGTCTCGCTGTATAACGAGACCGACGGTCAAGCGATCCTGCCCACGCCGACCATTGGCGCGGTAGGCCTGCTGACCCACACCGATGAGATCATCGGCAATGAGGTCCGCGAGGGCCACGTCGCACTGGTGATCGGCGATACCAGCGGTCATCTAGGTCAATCCGCACTGCTGGCTGAGGTTTTCAACCGCGAAGACGGTGACGCGCCGTATGTCGATCTGGACGCGGAAAAGCGCAACGGTGACTTCATCAGCGCCAACCGCGATATGATCAAAGCCTGTACTGATCTGGGCGACGGTGGCCTTGCTCTGGCTGCATTCGAGCTGGCCGAAGCCGCCGGGGTTGGTGTCTGTCTGGACGATGCCCCGACAGAGTTCCTGTTTGGTGAGGATCAGGCGCGCTATCTAGTCGCCTGCAACTTTGATCAGGCTGAGGCGCTGATGATCGCCGCGGGTCAGGCGGGTGTTCCGCTGGTCTCGGTCGGGCGGTTCACAGGCGACAACGTCTGCATCGGTACCTCCGAGGCTCCGCTGGAGGAGATGACAGCGACATTCCGCACCAGTTTTGCCGAAGCCGTCGCCTGACATCAAAAGTAAAGTGTCTGGAAACCTGCGCCTTCACCGGTGCAGGTTTTGTCGTTTCAAGGAGCCTATCTGACCCTTGCACGCCCCGGCCCGGCGCTCTACATCTTGGGAAAGACCTTCAGGAGAAACCTACATGCCGATGAGCGCCAACGATATCGAACACCTGCTGCGCGAAGCCTTTCCAGATGCGGAGATTCAGGTTGGCGGCAGTGACGGTGTGCACATGTCCGCCATGGTCGTGGACGAAAGCTTTCGCGGGAAAAACCGGGTGCAACAGCAACGTGCGGTCTATGCGGCATTGAAGGGTAAGATGGATGGCCCGGCTGGCGAATTGCATGCATTGGCGTTGACAACGAAAGTGCCTGAATGACGTTCACTGCTTGGATACATACAGTTTCCGGGGTGATTACGTGTATTGGTATCGTACTCATCATCAAATCGACGTTTGGTAAAAAACGCTATTTAACTAAACGCGGAACAACACCCAGCCAAAACGCTACATTCGTAGCATCAAGCTATAACGGTCTGAATAGCGATCAAGGACAAGCTGGCCCATTACCAAGAGATCCTCATGAATACGCCAAAGCCATGGCCCCAAAAGAATGAATGGTTGGCTGTTCTGGATAGCAGCAATCGCAGCATTGATAGTTGCCGCCGCGTTGATCGAAGCCTATGTGAAGCGCAACAGAAAACGAAAACTGGCTGACATGCGTCCAGACCCGGACAAAATCAGCAAAGTCGACGGCATTGATAGATATGGGCTGAATCCGCTGGCTTTGGCGCAGGCTGAACATCGGCGGCTAGAGGAAGAAGGATGGGCCAACAACCCGTCACAAGAGGAAACGACCGCCCCGGATTCGGGTGAAAAGGATATGCAAGATGACCGACGTTAAAACGCAGATCGACGAAACCGTCAAAGCCAATACCGTGGTGCTGTATATGAAAGGCACCAAAGAGATGCCGCAATGCGGGTTTTCTTCGCGCGTGGCCGGTGTGCTGAACTATATGGGCGTGGATTTTGCAGATGTGAATGTCCTGGCTGACGAGGACCTGCGTCAGGGTATCAAGGATTATTCCGATTGGCCAACAGTGCCGCAGCTTTATGTCAAAGGCGAGTTTGTCGGCGGATGCGACATCATCACCGAAATGACCCTGTCTGGCGAACTGGATACTCTTTTTGAAGAGAACGGTGTCGGCTATGACAAGGAAGCAGCCGACAAAATCCGCGAAGCAAACGCCTGATCAACGGCTGACGCAGTTTTCCAAAATGACCTGCTCACTGGCGGCATCCGCATCTGTCGCCAGAAAGCTCACCGTCGCATCCCAGCCTTTGGATCGCAGGACATACGTCCCTACCCCGCCTTCGGATTCATAGCGAATTCCTGATCCGCTTTGAGCTTGGCGCAACGTGACCAGCTGATTATCAACTATCATCGCAGCCGCGCTGGACCCGTCCTGGGCGTTGAAATAGGCAATTTCCAAAGGTACGTCATTGTCGCAGGTGAAAGTGACCGGCAAAATGTCGATCTGGGCCAAGGCCACCGTGGCGGAACATACGAGAGCCGCAGCATAAGCGACAGTTTTCAGAGTGTTCATGTGGCAGAGCTTTCCTCAATCACAGAGGCCAAAGCCTCGGCCCGTGCAGCCAATTCTGCCAGCGTATCAGTCACGGACGGCGGTACAACGGCCACTTCGATCCTCTCGGGTTCGGGCTGAGGCATGTTGCGCAGGGACTGTAACTCGGCCTCGACCGCAGTCAGTTTGGCCTCAAGCGACTTAAACTTGTCATCGGTTCCGGCAACTTTGTCGGCAAGCATCAGACCCGCCATCAGTAGCATCCGTGATTCCGGCATCCGGCCGATCTGATCGGACAGGACTTGCGCTTCGTCATCCAGCATCTTCGCGGCTGATTGCAGAAAGACCTCTTCGCCTTCCTGGCACGACACGTCAAAACCACGACCGCCGATTTGAATTGTTAATTCAGGCATTATTCTACCTCTCCCTCGGCCAGTCTCGCTTGTGACAACAACGGCTCCAACCGGGCTAGCACAGCGTGCGCCTCGGCGGCATCCGTCGCCTGAGCCGCGCGTGTTGCCTCAAGCTCGGCCACTGTCGCGCGGTTAAGAAGCTCGGCATCCGGAACGCCGTCTTCGGCTGCAGCCCGCAGTTCATCCACCGATTTGCGCAGCTGATCGTTTGCCTTGCGCATGCGCTGCAAATCATCATCAAGGCGCGACATCGCCGCTCCATGGCTTGAGCGTTCGGCGCGCAACATCTCAAGCTCAGCGCTCAGTTCGGCCACGCGTTCGCTGTCGGCAAGCTCGGATTTCAGGCGGTTGTTTTCGGCCTGCAACTCCTGTGTGCTGTTTGCGGCAGCCACCAGCTTTGTGTTTTCCGCCTTCAGCGCTTCCAACTCGTCCTGGTTTTCCAGTGCGGCCTTGGCCTCGGCCAGCTCGGCCCGGGCTGCCTCAACCGAGGTCAGCCGTGCGGTAGCCTCAGCAAGCTGTTCGCGCAACGCGCCTTTTTCCGGGTCTTCAGTTGGGACGTTTCGCAGACTTTCCATATCGGCGCGCATCGCGTCGACTTCCTGCTGATGACGGTCCTTCAGCGTCGTTAACCGTTCTTCCAGCTGTGCATTGGCGACGCGTTCATCATCCAAAGCTGCGCGTATTGCGTCGTCCTGGCCGCCGCTGGGTGGTGCAACATTCCGCAACACCTCGACGCCGGTACCGATCCGTTCCATCGCGGCAACAATACGGCGCTGTAGTTCTTCGATCTGGCTCATGCCCCTGCCACCTCTTGATCAAGGTTCCTTGTCTCGCGGAGTGTCCGAATCAACATTTCCGCGCGCTTGCCCCAGTCTAACCCAACGGGGCGGAAAATACCCACTGTTTGCTTTCAACAGCTTGGACCGTTTTCTTTAACCAATTGCCAGCCGCAAAACCCAGTTCTGCTTGCACTTTGGGGGCTGAATGGTATTGAGCGCCCCATCTGCCTGTAATCCAAAGGAACAACGCCCGTGGACCTGACTGCGCTGCGCAATGCCAACCCCGAACACTGGGACAAGGCGGCCGCCATCCGCACCCTGACCCTTGACGCCGTCGCCGCCGCCAATTCCGGCCATTCCGGTATGCCGATGGGCATGGCCGATGTTGCGACTGTCCTGTTTGAAAAGCACCTCAAATTCGACGCCTCGGCCCCGAACTGGCCTGACCGCGATCGGTTTATCCTGTCGGCGGGCCATGGCTCGATGCTGGTGTATTCGCTGCTATACCTGACGGGCAATGCCGATGTAACACTGGATGAAATCAAGAATTTCCGCCAGTTGGGCGCAAAGACTGCAGGCCACCCCGAAAACTTCCTGGTTGACGGGATCGAGACGACCACTGGCCCGTTGGGTCAGGGTATCTCGAACGCTGTTGGCTTTGCCATGGCCGAGGAAATTCAGCGCGCGCAATACGGCAAGAAGATCGTCGATCACTATACTTATGTAATCGCCGGCGACGGCTGCCTTATGGAGGGTGTCAGCCAAGAGGCCATCACACTGGCTGGTCGACACGAGTTGAGCAAGCTGATCGTCTTCTGGGACAACAACAATATCACCATCGACGGCACAGTCGACATCGCCGACCGCACTGATCAGGTGCGCCGTTTTACAGCGTCAGGCTGGCATGTGATTGAGATTGACGGACACGATCCCAAAGCCATCGATGCAGCCATCGTGCAGGCAAAAGAATCCAACAAGCCGACGATGATTGCGTGCGAAAGCCACATTGCGTTGGGTCACGCGGCACAGGATACGTCGAAAGGCCACGGCGCCTTGACCGATCAGGGGCAGCTGAAAGCTGCGAAAGACGGTTACGGCTGGCCACATGACGCCTTCGAAATCCCGGCCGATGTGAAATCTGCCTGGGAGGCCATCGGGGCCCGTGGCGCCTCTGATCGCGCCGAATGGGAAGAGCGTTTTGCAACCATATCCGACCGCAAACAGGCCGAGTTCAACCGCGCCTATGCGTTCGAGGCCCCCAAAAAGCTGGCTGGGGCGATCCGTACCTTTAAAAAACTGATGTCGGAAGATCAGCCAAAACTGGCGACCCGCGCGGCGTCTGAGAAGGTTCTGAACGTCGTGAACCCGATCATGCCCGAGACCGTCGGCGGCTCGGCCGATCTGACTGGATCGAACAACACCAAATCCGCCGATATGGGCGTGTTCCTACCGGAAAACCGCAAGGGCCGTTACATCCACTACGGGATCCGTGAACACGGCATGGCCGCCGCGATGAACGGCATGGCACTGCACGGCGGCATCCGCCCCTATGGTGGCACGTTCATGGCTTTCACCGACTATGCCCGCCCGTCCATGCGGTTGGCGGCGCTGATGAAAGTGCCCACCGTTTTCGTCATGACCCATGACTCGATCGGCTTGGGCGAAGACGGCCCGACCCACCAGCCGGTTGAACATCTGGCCATTTCGCGCGCGACGCCAAATACACTTGTGTTTCGCCCCGCCGATGTGATTGAGACCGCCGAAGCCTGGGAATTGGCACTGACTATCAAAGACTGCCCTTCGGTCCTGTCACTAACCCGTCAGGGCGTTCCAACGGTACGTACGGACCACAAGGCCAAAAACTTGACCGCTCAGGGCGCATACGTTCTGGCTGATGCTGAAAGCAAGCGTCAGGCCATCCTGATTGCCACCGGGTCCGAAGTTTCGCTGGCGATGGAAGCCAAGGCCATGCTCGAGGCGGAGGGTATTGGCACCCGCGTCGTCTCTATGCCCTGTATGGAACTTTTCGCGCAGCAGGACGAAGCCTATCGCAAACGCGTACTGCCCGGCGGACCCGTTCGTGTCGGCATCGAGGCTGCAGTCCGCGCCGGAGGCTGGGATCGCTGGCTGCTGGGCGAACGCGGCCGCGAAGCCAAGGCAGGCTTTATTGGCATGTCCGGCTTTGGAGCCTCGGCACCCGCGGGTGAACTGTACAAACACTTCGGCATCACCGCCGAGGCGACAGTTGCCAAGGTCAGGGGATTACTGGGCTGATCCAGCATTTTGACAGAAAAGAAACGGGAGGCGCTCGTCAGAGCGCCCCTTTTCATTTCAAAGGTACGAAGTCTGAATGTCAGCAATGCGGGACAAAGCTGACTTCTTTCGGACCGGATAAATCAAATAAAAGGGGGTCACACTGGAAACTCTACTTCTTTCTGAACCACGCCACATCGCAACTAACTTCATTGAGCCGCCTGGCGCTCTTTTTCCGGCCAGAATTCATCCACCACGAAATATGCGATGATTACAAAGAAAGCGGCGCTGGCAACTTGTAAAACTCGAGTGATGCTCTTGACGTCAGCCTCGTCTGAAAACGGTGCAACCGACCCGCCGTATACAATCAGAGCCGTTGTAATAGCGGAGCCGGCAGCGGCGGCGAGCGGAACTTGAGATTTTCCAAGTGCTCCGAGTGTCAGGCAAAAGAAAAAACACAGCAAAATGGG
This sequence comes from Ruegeria meonggei, assembly GCF_900172215.1. Classification (GTDB taxonomy): domain Bacteria; phylum Pseudomonadota; class Alphaproteobacteria; order Rhodobacterales; family Rhodobacteraceae; genus Ruegeria; species Ruegeria meonggei. Next base: position 6,714 of record NZ_FWFP01000012.1, on the reverse strand, counting down.
CGTCAGAATAACCGGAGCTATTACGTTTATCTCATAGCAAATGATGGATACTGCCGCCCCAAGCAGATTTGCCGTCAGCATAGCTTTTGCAACCGTTTTACCCGCGGCAGGCATCGCCGCAAGTTGCTGGCTCAGGAGCGCGACAAAGAACAGAACCAGTAATGCAGACGCGCCGGAAACAAAAAAAGCCATAGCAAACGGCACTGTGACAAGAGACATTCTGACAATTCGGCGATGTGGGTCGAAACTCGGCGGCGCTGCAGCTTTTTTTTGAGCCGCCGTTTGAGGTTCTGCGGGTATCAACACGAACATCAGTGTCGATACGAAGCCTGCGAACAGCAGGTTCAACGGTATCCAATACACGAGCACCAAAGCCAGGTCCTGTGATTGCAGAACCAGGTTCGGAATCATCAATGCGCCCATGAGAGCTATGACACCGGGTAAAACTCCGGCACCCGAAACTGACCACATGAAAGACAGGATTATTCCAATCGCCACCAGCATCAGAAATACAAGCGGATATGGTGAGAAGATTGACGACAACAGGAACGAAATGACCATCAACCCAATAGAGAAGACAAAAAGCTTAGCAAATGCTGTTAAAGGCAATGCGGCGGGCGCCTGCAAAAACAGTGCGGCAAACACCGCCCCAACGACGGCAAGCGGCCACCCAAGAAATAGGCCCAATGAAAAGACGCCGGTAACACCCAACGCAAGCCGGGCGACAGAGCGTTGGTCCTCAGTACGCATAGGACAGAATTGAAACCACACGGATGTAGGTACGGCCCACGAGGTTCAGCAACGAGTTGTCGCTTAAGTACATGATCACATCGGCTTGTCCATTCAGCTGAAAGCGAAGGTCATCTTCGGTGCTTCCGGCTTCATAGCCGGGTAAAACGATCCTGACTGGGAATCTCTCAGGCTCTCGTAAAAAACCTTTGGTGCTTGGCGGGCTCGCCAATTGCCCGGGCACATCACCGCCGCTTAGGGAAACCGCCGAACTAAAGCTCTCAATAACACCCGGAACAATCTGACCTGGATGCATATCCAACACCACGTCAACCGGAGACCCTATCGAGGCTCTTCCTAGGTTGTTCTCAGTAAAATACGCCTCGATCCAGACGTCAGTTGCGTCCAGAAACGTCAATAGATTCTGACCGGATCGAGCATACGTCCCGGGCGCTATTAGTAGATTGGAAATGACGCCCGTCGCCGGAGCGCGTAGTTCGCTCCATTCAAGGTTCAGTTCCGCATCCGCCAGAGCGGCCAGAGCGCGCTGGATTTTCGGGTTTTCAATCCCGTCGTCACCTAGTCTCTGTTTTGCTTTTTCCAGATCCGCTTTTGCGTTCTCATAGTTTGCCTCAGACTCTGCCAGTTGCCCTCGTGCATCATCGGCCTTTGAGACGGCAACCAACCCTTTCTTTTCGAGCGCAAATACACGTTCCGTTTGAATGCGCATTGTATCCAGATCGCTTTGCGATCTTGCCAGTTTGGCTTGTGCCGCTCTTACCTCTGCCGAAGATGCGCCCACTTCCTGAGTGGCTGCCTCGAGGTCAGCTTCCGCCTTGTCGCGCTGAATCTCGTAGGATCGAGAGTCGATCCGGACGAGGACATCTCCGGCCGAGACTATCTGACCATTTTCGACCAAGACTTCAGTTACAGTTCCTGTCACCTGGGGGACGATCTGGGTCGCCACGGCTTTTACTCTGGCGTTTCCGGTAAATGGCGTTTTCCGATCAGCGACCAGGTACCAGACAAGAAAAATCAGAATGACAGCCAGGGTTGTCCATATCGTCTTCCTCATTTCGCCGCACCTTCAACAGCACCCTCAGCTTCGGGCGAGGTATCAATCCAAACCTTGAACAGCTCATAGAAGACCGCGAAGAGAACCGGCCCCATAAAGACGCCGATCAAACCGTACGCCATCATACCTCCGAGAACACCGATGAGGATGACTAACATGGGAGTCTCAAGGCCTTTTGAAATGAACACGGGTCTCAGGAAACTGTCCATTATCATGACGGGAACGGCCAGTATGGTGAAGATCAAAGCAGTGCCACCGGACATAGAACTCCACGCGTATATAATTACCGGTATGAGAACCAATCCGGGCCCGATTTGGATAATCGAGAGTATCAGGCAGACAAATGCTAGCGTGGCGGCCGAAGAAATCCCAAACAAAGCCAATAGTATCCAAACGCAGACCGCCTGAATGGCCGCTACGCCAATCACGCCTTTTGTCACGTTCCGAATTGTTGCACCTGCCAGTGTTATGAATTCTCCACCGCGCGGAGCGAAAACACGGTTGGCAAAGCGCTGAAGACCCTGGACCAAACTTGGCCCGGGGCTGAACAAAGCCCCCATAATCAATACGGACAGAGCTAAGCCAAGCAGCCCTATTCCGATGCCCAGCACCTTTCCGAAGAGCGATTTGGTGATCTCAAGGATTTGCGTGCCATACTTTGCAAGCGCGCCGTCAAGATTGCGCTCGAACATTCCCCAGACTTCGGCAATTTTGTCTCCCACTAAGGGCAATTCCTTTAGGCCCTCGGGCGCAGGTGGGACTTTCAACTCACCCTTGTCTGCTTGTTCCGCGAATTCAGACCCAAGTTCTGCGGCACCAGACACCGCCGTAGCGACAGGCCCGAGGGTCAGAACAAGGCCCAACAAAACCAAGATCGTCGTGGCAAGTTTTTTCCGCCCTCCCAGCTTGGATTGCAGCCAATCAAATGCCGGGTACAGCGCCACACAGAGGATCATTGCCCAGATAACCACGCTCGCAAGCGGGGCCACCATGACCAGGGCGCTGTAGAGGAATAGTCCTAGAAAGAGCAATCGTATTGCCAGATCGACGATCTTCGCGTCCTGAGTCTTTTCCATTCCATCCCTCCGTGTTTTTTGAATATTACACTCAAAAAACATAATATGTATATTTTTTGAGTTTTGATGATCATCTATCAGCTTGAAGACGCAAATGAATCTGGATCACGGCTTGAGGTGCACAGGCAGACTTATGCCTATGCACGAACTCGGCTTGGCTCAATTGAGTGTGATCTCTTAGTCCGCTTTTTTGTCGTCTTGGGACAAGATTGTATCTGCCACTGTCGTCGCTGCGGTTACGAAGACACCGAGACCCACGATGATGTATACCATTGTGAAAATCTTCCCTGCCGCAGTCTCAGGTGAGAAGTCACCAAACCCCACGGTCGAAATGGTCACGACAGAAAAGTAGATTGAGTCGAGCCAACTCCAACCTTCGACAAAGTGATAAAAGACCGAGGCCCATAAAATCATTCCAACTGTGAAGGCAAGAATGCCTTTCACTCTACCGTCCTTGAAAGCGACGCCTATCCCACGTGTTATTCTGGTTAGTGAATTCATCATGCCCTCATCGTTTGATGCATTCACACATAGCAGTAATTAGATAAATTTGGAAAATCGGAGGAACCTGGCTGCCTGTCGGTTGAAGCTTACGTCGTGCCGCTATGTTCAAAGCTCATGCAGCGCATCCGTTTTGGCTAGTAAAACTCTCTTCGAGCCAGCCGTTTAGTAACCGGGCGCGCAACACTAGCCGTACGTTTGTCATTTACCCGCTTCTTGGCGGCTCGACTAAACAGGCGAGAATATCACCTATATGGTCAAGATCATTCAGATTTCAGATCATTTACCGACCATATATTCCATTAACTTAATGATTAAATGGTCTAGGCTGCCCATTGGATGAATCGGAATTTTAGGAGAAGAACGTGCGATACGTTGCAAAAGGTATTTTGATTTGTTGCGCTGTCGCGATTGTCGCTGTGTTTGCAGCTTGGCTTTTCCTGTCTTCTGCGTTGTTTTCCTCGGTCAGGGCTGCTTTCGTCGAAAATCTGATCTCTAAGAAACTTGGCCATGAGGTTAGAATTGAAGATGAAGTGCGTCTGGGTATTGGCCGGCAATTGCAGGTGTCAGCGGCAGGGCTGGAATTACCCGGATCTCCGAATGCTGATGTGAAACTTGCAGCAATCGATGAGATCGAGTTTGAAGTTTCCGCGCGCGACCTTTGGAGCAGTAAACTGTCACTGAGTGGTCTTTCACTCTCAGGTGTTCATCTGAACCTAATCACAGACAAAGACGGCTTCGGAAACTGGCAGTCCATTTCCCAAACGGAAGCTGAAGCCGGGAAACCTGCGAATTCCCCGACGCCGCTGTTGGCCGGAATTCTAACGGACCAAAGAATTCACCTGACCGATATTACCGTTCTTTACCAGAACGACCTAAATGGACTTGAGCTAGATCTGCAGCTTCCTGAACTGCTCTTAAAGCGTAATACGGAAACCGATGTTGCGACGGCAATCGGGGCCGGTTCGCTGAACGGAGAGAGGTTTGATCTGAACGCGACATTCCCCACGGAAGACCCGTTTCGGTTGGCGGTGAACTTCGAACAGATTTCGATTGTTGCCGAGGAAGTTCCTCAAGAGAACGGTCTGCAAGTGGCCACGACCGTAGAGATTGCCGAACTTGGCCAGCTTCTCGATATCCTGAAGCTGAGCCGCGTTTTGGAAGGTACAGGGAATATTGGCGCAACGTTCACATCAGTCGACGGTGTAGCACGAATTGACGACCTATCTGTATTGGCTGAATTGGCCGGCGGACAAAGCCTTTCGTTGACGGGGCAGATCGGGGAATTGGGAAATCCGGAAGACGTATCGCTAACAACCCGAATTAGGTTGTACCCAGAAGATGCGGAACCAGCCCCAGCCGCCTCGCGATATGATCTTAAACTTATCGCAGTCGACATGGTTATCGACAGCGTACCCGGGCAAGTTCCACGGCGGCAAATGGTCATTAAGACCAACGGTTTCACGTTGGACACGTCCGGCGAAGGCCCGCCCCCGATTAAGTTCTCCGAGCTTTCCAGAACACCAGAAGGCGCTATAAAAGTCGGAAACATCAACCTTAGAATTGGGAACCCAGCCGACCCGTTTATCATTTTGAACGGTTCGGTCGATGACGCGCTTCAGTTGCAAGGCATATCAGCAGAAGGCCTAATGGATATACCGGCAAGCAGTTTGATATCGCCAGAATTGTTGGGACCAGACAACCAGCTTGGCAGGTTTTCCGGTGACTTCCATTTGAACGGCGACATCAATCAGCTTTCGCTGACGAATTTGGATGGAAAGACAAGCGATACGGACGTCTGGAACCTTGAGGTGCATGGCACTGTCGAGAATGTACTCAAATTCGAGGACCTGGATTTGGCAATTGATGTCGCAGTTCCATCCGGAGCGGATCTTTTGGAGGCACTATCGCTTGAACGTGTGGCAACCGGGCAGGCTCGCCTTGAAATCAACCTTGTTAGCGAAGGCACTGATTGGAACGCGAGTGCCAATGTTGAGGTCGCCGACTCTATCTTGCAGATTATGGCCGATCTTGATGATGCAACAAGCGACCCGGTGCTGCAGGGTTCCATTGAGAGTGACCTGATAATGATAGATCAGATCCGAACTATCGTTCAGGCTGCCGCTCAGTTGCGGAAATTAGGCGGCCCAAATCCGGAAGAGAAAGAATCTAAGAAAGAAGACGAGGGCAACCAAGGCGCGTTAAGAGATGTAACGCTTAAACCTATCGGGCGCTCAATTCTCTTGTCCGGCATGGATATGGATGTCGACGTTGACCTTCGGCACATCGAAGGAGCCAAGGGCATCAGCAGTTTGCAGAGCGAACTGACGCTCAACGAAAATGAGCTTAAGGCCGGACCTTTGAAGTTTGAATACGGAGGTGCTCATTTCGACGTCAGCGGGCAGATGGATCTTTCGAACGACGCGCATCTACTCACGTTGACCGGCAAAGCGGGCGGCTGGCAGCTGGATGATATTCTTCATGGTCTGAACTTCAAAAAAGGCGCAAGCGGTACGATCTATGCAGATTTTTCGGTGACCGGCAGAACCGATTCAGCCAAGCATTTTGCCAATAGCATGAGCGGCAATGCCACAGTTTCAATGCGTGATGGCTCGATCGAGACCCAGCTTTTAGATCTGGCAGGATTGGGGGTGCTACCTTGGGTGTTTACCAAAGAGAAACAGAAGGTTGCTCCAATTGTATGTTTGCGCGCGCCGATTAGTATTTCAAATGGAAGTATTTCGACGAAACAAACCACATTGGAGACAGATCATGTCCAAGTCGTCGTCTTTGGCGGTGTTAATGTGGCGGGCAAGGTTTTGGACCTAAATCTGCAGCCCCGCAAGATTGGCGAACCTCTTTCGAAGAGCCCCTGGCCCGTGAACTTGAAGGGTCCACTAGCAAAGCCGAAGATCAAGGTCAAAGACGGTCCGAAACGGCTGAAACGATCGGATGGTGCGGACAAAATGCCGGCAAGAAGACAGCTTTGCGTTCCGGATATATTGCAACTGCAATAGCAGTGGAAGCTGTCAGTTAAAGAACAAATCTAGGGTTCAAGAAGGCAGAAGATGCTTCCGAAAAACACCCGTTTTTTCTAAACACTTTGACGAATGCCGACAGCAACGGCTCCGCATTCTGCGCCTAGCTGAACATTGGTCCAAACAGCGCAATTGATGTCTCGGGTCTTAGCAACGCGCTCCAGGTTGTGACCTGCCCCCCGAAACTTCCCTCACCTTAATGTAGAGTTTGCTCAACGTTTCGAAGGAGCAAACAGATGCGAAAGAGTCGTTTCACGGAAGCCCAGATAGTCGGGATGATCAAAGAACAGGAAGC
>NZ_FWFP01000006.1 GCF_900172215.1 Ruegeria meonggei | reverse complement strand
AAACAGCCCGTTCGATCTACAAACAGTCCACTGGACTGTTTGCTTCACGATCAAACCTCGTCAGGCTCATAACCTGAAGGTCAGAGGTTCAAATCCTACTCCCGCAAACCAAAATAAAACACATCATCACACCCCACTAACGCCCCAAGGGGCGCTGTCCGCGTTTAAGGCCATCCCGCCCGGTGCTGCACCTGTGCTACGCTGAGCAACCTACAGAAACGTAAACGCTGCAAATCCCAGCCTCGCTTAGCCCGAACCTCGACCCAAAAGAAATTCCAAAACATAGTCGTCGATCGCACTGTCAGCCGACGCGGATGATGCCTAGGAAACTTGCTTACGTTGTTTGCAATCTTGTTGCGCTCGGCGTGCAGCTGCTGGAAAGAACGCCCGTCGAAAATCGCCGGGCTAACATATGTGACTCCGACATTACGTATGCCCCAAAACTTTCCGCGCGGCGCGAAAACACTCCAGAGCTTGTGGCACACCACAATAGATCCCGATCACATGAATGATGGCACGGATTTCTTCCGGAGTGACGCCGTTATTGATTGCCCCTTTACAGTGCAATTCCCATTCGTGCATTTTCCCCAGCGCACCGATCATCGACAGGTTCATCATCGACCGGGTTTTGGCGTCGATCACGTCGTCGCCCCAACCAAAACCCCAACACCAGGCTGTCATCGCCTCTTGAAACGGACGGGTGAAGTCATCCGCAGCGGCCAGGTTCTTTTCCACATATTCCGCGCCCAGCGTGTTCTTGCGCTGCTCCAGCCCTTTCAGAAAAAGGTCTTCGTCAAAAAGGTCTGCCATTTGAGTCTCCGGTGGTTAGTGCCTGTCTGGTATCGTGTAAAAGCTTCATCGACGTTGGTGTTTTGATCAAGGATCAACTGCGTCGCGCATCCATTGCTGCAAACGGGCGATCGAGTGTTCTGACATCACGCCACAGCCCGGATCCAGCACCAGCGGGCCGGGGCGGTAACCTCGGGATTTGAGGCCGCGGTGGACCGATTCTACAAGATGGATGTCTTCTTCGACTGTGGTTTCACGGTCCTGCCGGGCCAGCTGACGTATCACCGCACTTTCGGATCCGCCGTCGGTGTACCAACCACGCCAGACGGTGCAGTGATCGGCGTCATGCGCACGCCAATGGTAGGTGTTCAACACGTTGCCCGGGTAGCACTGGAACGAGACCATGGGCCACAGGAACCACGACTGATAGTCGCCCGCATGGGGCACGGACATGTCGATAGGGTAGGTCATCTTGTCTAGGCTTTGGCACTCCGTCGTGTGGCGCAGGACGTAACCGCCCGCCGCATCGGGTTGGATGTCATAGGTTTCGGGCTTGACCACGCCTTCGGCAAAAGTCTGGTGGTTCAAAGGGCAATGATAGCATTCCGAGTAATTCTCGATACTGACTTTCCAGTTGCAGTTTTCACTGATCTCAATCCATTCCAATGGTTCCAATTCGTCGATCTGCGGAACAAAAGAGCGGATTTCTTCGCGGACGCCAGGGTACCAATCGTCCATTGGGGCTGCGTCATCGTCCAGATTGACGAAAATGAAGCCGTTGAAGATTTCAGTGCGCACGGATGTCAGGCAAATCGTACTGCGGTCGAATCCGGGGACGGATTTGATGTTGGGCCCGGCGCGCAGCTGGCCGGACAGCTCATAGGTCCAGGCGTGGTAAGGGCAGACCACAACGCGGGTGTTGCCTGCGCCAGTGACCATCTCATGCGCGCGGTGCTGGCAGACATTGTAGAAGGTGCGAACCTCACCATCGCGACCGCGAATGCAAAACAGGTTCTGACCCGCGATTTCGAAGGCAAAGTAATCGCCTGTCTCGCGCACCTGCGCCACATGGCCTGCAAATTGCCAGGTTCTGGCCAGAAGACCCTGCATTTCCTGCTGAAAGATTGCGGGATCGGTGTAATAGCGTGCGTCCAGCGACCGGGTCAGGGGGGCGTTCATTCGGGCTCCTCCGCGTAAAGGCCAAGCTGGTGACGGCGTTGGTGAAACCGATCCACCCTCTCGACGATCTCATCGCTGGAGACGGCGACCACAAAGGACAGAAGCGTTTCCAGCAGCGCGATGGTTGACACGGAAGACGGGAAGAATTGCGGCGTGTCCGCGGCCACGACAAATCCGTGATGCGCATTCAGGATCACCGGGCTGGCTGGGCTGTCGGAAATGCCGATTACAGTCAGCCCCTGTTGCCGGGCCAGTTTGATCGCGTCGATTACTTCCGTGCGATACGGGTGGCAGGTGATGGCGATCAGCACATCCTGTTCGTCGGCCCAGGCCAGATCATCCACCGGTGTCGATCCGGGGCGGGGAATCGCGTGAAACTGCTTCATCCCTGTTGAGGCCAGATAGGTAAAATTACGCGCGTTCGAGTTGTTGACGCCAACACCCAGTGTGAAAATCTGGCGGCAATTCCAGATATCGTCGGCCGCCGCTTTCAGACGCTCGGCATCGATCCCGGCAAAGGTGTCTTCGATGTTGCGGATCGCGGCACCGATCATGTCGGCGTAAAGCCCGCCCAGCTCACCCGACTTGCCGATGGTTTGCAACCAGCGGGCGCGGTCGGGAAAGGACACGGTGCCTTGGCGAATCGCATCGCGGAACGGGGCGCGGAAATCTTCGTACCCTTCGAACCCGACCTGCCGGGCCATCCGGACAAACGTGTTGGGTTTGACCATGGCGGCCTCGGCAATCTCGCGGACGGTCGAAACCCCAACATCCGTTGGGTTTTCCAACACGTAACGCGCGGCCTTCTGTGCCTCGGGCGTCAGGGCGTCCCATTCTTCGGTCAGGCGGTTCAAAACGATTGATGATACATTTGTGTCATTCATGATTGACGATGGTACAAATGTGGAATTAGCCTGTCGAGCAGAAAAGCGACTCGGGAAGAGGAAAATCCATGTCCGGGAAAAATCTGCCGTCACAGGCCCGCGTGGTCATCGTCGGAGGCGGTGTCATGGGGGTGGGTCTGGCCTATCACCTTGCGCATGAGGGCTGGGGTGACGATACCGTTCTGCTGGAAAAGGCGGAACTGACCAGCGGCAGCACTTGGCACGCGGCTGGGCAGATCACGCATTCGACCTCTAGCTTTGGGTTGGGCAAATGTGTGGACTACAATATCGGGCTCTATTCCGGCGCGTTAGAGGCTGAAACCGGTCAACCTGTTACGTGGCATGGCTGCGGCTCGTTCCGGCTGGCTTATACCGAGGATGAGATGGACTGGCTGCGCCATACCCTGTCCGTGGGCCACTCGCTGGGGTTCAATATCGAACTGGTCGGTCCCGAGAAAGTGGCCGAGCTGCATCCGTTCTACAATCTCGATGGTGTTCTGGGCGCGCTCTATACGCCGGATGACGGCCATGTCGACCCAACCAATGTGACCATGGCCATGGCCACAGGCGCGCGCCAAAAAGGTGTTCGCATCTTTCGCAATTGCCGCGTCACCAACATCACGCAGGCCGCGAACGGTGAATGGAGGGTTGAGACCGAGCAGGGCACCATCACCTGCGAGCATGTGGTGAATGCAGGCGGCACCTATGCCCGTCAGATGGGGGAATGGTCAGGGCTGCAACTGCCGATGACGTCGATGACGCACCATTTCTTTGTGACCGAGCCGGTGCCGGAATTCCAGAATCTGGACAAGGAACTGCCTGTCATCCGCGATGACCGCAAGGTGTCGGGCTATATCAGGATGGAGCAGAACCGCGGGCTGATCGGGATCTATGAGAAAGAGAACCCGAACTCGGTCTGGCATGATCACTGCCCCTGGGAATACGAGAACTGGCTGTTTGACGCGGATTACGACCGGGTGATGCCGTGGCTTGAGGAAAGCCTGAACCGGATGCCGATTTTTGCCGAGCTGGGCATTCAGCGTGACGTGCATGGGGCAATCTCACATCCCCCTGATGGTAATCCTTTGATTGGGCCTGCGCCGGGGGTTCGGAACTATTGGTGTTGTTGCGGAACTCAGATTGGCATTGGCTGGGGCCCGGGCCTGACCCGCGAACTGGCGCGCTGGATGGTGCATGGGGCGGCTGATATCTCGATGCGTGAGTATGACCCGCGGCGTTTCGGCAATTACGCTACCAAAGACTGGCAGGTGATCAAGGCCGAGGAAGACTACTGCCTGCGCCACGAAATCCCCTTCCCGCATTTCAATCGGTTGGCCGGGCGTCCGGTCAAGCCATCACCCTTACACGACCTGCTGAATTCCAAAGGCGCGGTCCATGAAGAGGTCTATGGGTTTGAGCGCCCCCGCTGGTTCGCCCGGCACGGTGTCGCGCAACGCGACCATTACTCATTCCGCCGCACACCCGCTGACGACATGGTTGCGGCTGAGGTAAAAGCCGTCCGCGAACGAGTCGGCATCATGGATGTCACCGCCTTTACCAAGGTCGAGGTCTCGGGCCCCGACGCCTATGCTTTGTTGGACCGGCTGACCGCAAACCGGATGCCGCAGAAAACCGGCTCGATCACCCTGACCCATATGCTGAACCGGCGCGGGCGGATCGAGCTGGAAACAACAATTGTTCGGATGGCCGAAGATCGGTTTTATCTGGTCTGTGCCGCCTTCTTTGAACAGCGTCTGCTTGACCATCTGACCCAACAGCGTGCGGACGAAGACGTGCAGATCACCGCCCTGTCCGCTGACTGGTCAGCCCTGTCGCTGAACGGCCCCCGCTCGCGGGATGTGCTAAGTCGCTGTACCGGTGCCGATCTAAGCAATGCCGGGCTCCGCTGGCTGTCGGCGCAACAGATCACCGTCGCCGGTCACCCTGTCTGGGCTTTCCGCATGTCTTATGCGGGCGAACTGGGCTGGGAGCTGCATATGCCCAACGCCGCTTGTCTTGACGTCTACACTGCGCTTTGGGCAGCGGGGGAACCATATGGCATTGCCGACTACGGCAGCTTTGCCATGAATGTGATGCGGATGGAGAAGGGCTTCAAGGGCGCCGGCGAGTTGACCAATGAGGTCACCCTGGCCGAAGCCGACGTGCTGCGTTTTGCGCGAACGGACAAGGACTATCTGGGCAAGGACAAGACCTTGAATACCGATCTACCATGGATTTGCGCCAATCTGGAGATTGACCCGGACGGAGAGATTGACGGCCATGGCGGCGAAGCGGTTCTGCTGGACGGGCGGGTGATCGGGTCCACGGCCTCGGTGGTCTATGGACACACGGTCGGCAAGATTCTGGCCTTTGCTTACATCAAACCCGAGGCCGCGACCCCCGGCACCGCCCTGCAGGTTGTGATCCACGGCACCCCGCGCGCCGCCCGCGTTTTGAGCGAACCTGCCTATGACCCTGACAGCAAACTGCCCCGAACCGATACCGTACTGGAGACCGCGTGATGAAACTGCCCCACACAATGAAGGCCATGGTCACGATGGGCCATGGTGGTCTTGAGCAAATGGTTCTGCACACAGACTGGCCGCGCCCAAACCCGGCAGCCAGAGAGGTTTTGATCCGCGTTGCCGCCTGCGGCCTGAACAACACCGACGTCAATACCCGCTCGGGCTGGTATTCAAAAACCGTCTCTGACGCGACCACCGGCGGTGCGTTTGAAGAGGTGGGCGAGGACGACCCGACCTGGGGCGGTGCGCCGATTACCTTCCCGCGCATTCAGGGGGCTGATATCTGCGGCGAAATTGTTGCCGTGGGCGAAGGCGTGGACAGCGCCCGCATCGGCCAGCGCGTGATCACAGATGGATGGCTGCGCGATCCCGACGATCCCCAGAACATGGACAAGACCGGCTACTATGGCTCGGAACGGGATGGTGGGTTTGCGGAATACGCCACGACCTTGGCGGTGAATGCGGTGCCGATCACCTCGGACTTGTCGGATGCGGAACTGGCGACGTTTTCCTGTTCCTACTCTACCGCCGAGGGCATGCTGACCCGCGCCAATGTCACCGCGCAAGATACGGTTCTGGTGCCTGGCGCATCGGGCGGGGTTGGCGGGGCCTTGGTGCAACTGGCCAAACGCCGCGGCGCGCGGGTAATCGCGTTGGCGTCCGAGGCGAAACACCCCGACGTCGCACATCTTGGCCCTGACGTGATCCTGCCCCGCGCACCCAGTGATCTGCGCACAGCCTTGGGCAAAGAGAAGATCACTGTCGTTGCCGATGTGGTGGGCGGCCCCTACTGGCCGATGCTGATCGACATCCTGGAACGCGGTGGGCGTTATACCTGCTCGGGTGCGATTGCCGGGCCTATGGTTGAACTTGACCTGCGGACTTTCTATCTGCGAGATCTGACTTTCACCGGCTCGACCGTGATTGACCCGCAGGTGATGCAGAACCTCGTCAAGTACATCGAGGCCGGGGATATCAAACCCGCCCTTGCCGCAACCTATCCGCTTGAGGAATTGCGCGACGCTCAGGCCGCCTTTATCGCCAAACGGCACACCGGGAACATCGTGGTGATCCCATGACGTTGGATGATGTGTTAGAGGCGGCCCGACAGTTGCATCAGATTCACCCCGACCTGGCGGCTTTTGGGGAATGGCCAACAGACCTGACCGCTGTGGCGCTACAACCGAACGCAGTTCCCGCGACCTGCCAAGTCGCTGAGATGGACTGGGGTACTGTCGCTCAGACCAAAGGCCTGACCGAGGCGATCAAGGCGACCGCACATCTGGCCGCGTGGAAACTCACGTATACCAAGGAAGAAGTGGGCGCGGATTTTCTGAACCGCTACGGGTACTATGAGCTGTTTGGCCCGACCGGCCATTTCCATTCTACCCAGTTGCGTGGATACGTGGCCTATTGGGGAAGCGGCCTGAACTATGACTGGCACAGTCATCAAGCTGAAGAGTTGTATTTGGCACTGGCTGGACGCGCCTTGTTTAAGGTCGATGGCGAAGACGCCTGCATCGGCCCAAACCAGTCCCGGCAACACCAAAGCTGGCAGCGCCACGCGATGAACACGACCACCCAACCAATTCTGACTTTCGTCCTTTGGCGAGGCGAGGGTATCGGCGACATACCCAGGATGGACGCAGCATGATGATCAGGCGCATCTGTATCAACCAATCCGAGCTGCCCCATGTCTGTGATGGGGACAACGAAACGCAAACCTCGACCGACACAACGGGGTTGGGAGTGGTGCCGGATTTTGGCAGTCTGGGCAGACCGATAGAGGAGTTCAGCCCATGAGACCGCAGGCCGTAGAAACCCAGATGATTGACGATGCCCGCGTACGCGTAACACGGTTCGATTTTGAACCTGATGCGGAAACCGGGTGGCACCGTCACGTGATGGATTACGTCATCACCGCCATCACTGATTGTCAGATGCGCCTGGAATTGCCGGACGGCACGACCAGCAACGTTACCGTGCCCGCAGGTACCGCCTATCGTCGCGACGAAGGGGTCGAACACAATGTGATCAACGCCGGGGATGTCGCGATGTCCTTTGTGGAAGTGGAACTGAAATGAAAATCACCCGTCTGTCGGTCTATCACGTGGATCTGCCGCTGGAGCATCCCTATTGGCTGTCTGGTGGCCGTCTGAAATTTGACGTGCTGGATGCAACTTTGGTCAAGGTCGAAACGGATAGCGGCCTGACCGGTTGGGGCGAAGGCACGCCTTGGGGTCATACCTATGTACCTGCCCACGGGCCGGGCATCCGCGCCGGGATTCAGACCATGGCGCCCTTTGTATTGGCACTTGATCCGCGCCGGGTGCTTGAGGTTGAGCGTGCGATGGATACGGCCTTGCCCGGCCACCTTTATGCCAAAAGCCCCATCGACATGGCCTGTTGGGACATTGCCGGACAGGCGGCAGGGGTGCCCATTGCCGACCTGATGGGCGGAGGATCGCGGACACCGCGCCCGATTGCATCTTCGGTCGGGGCCAAGACGGTCGAGGAAACCCGCGCGGTGATCGAGCGCTATCGCAACCGCGGCTATGTTGCCCACTCGGTCAAAATCGGTGGCGATGTTGAACGCGATATTGCCCGGGTTCGCGACGTGGAAAGCATCCGGCGGCCCGGTGAGATTGTCCTCTATGACGTTAACCGGGGCTGGACCCGGCAACAGGCTTTGCGGGTGATGACCGCCTGTGCGGATCTGGGCGTGATGTTCGAACAGCCCTGTGAATCGCTGGATGACATCGCGGCGATTGCGCCGCGTCATGCCGCGTCCGTGTCGGTCGACGAGAGCCTGGTGACTGTGCAGGACGCCGCCCGTATCGCCCGCGATGGGCTGGCCGAAGTGTTCGGGATCAAGCTGAACCGCGTTGGTGGGTTGACCAAGGCGGCGCGGATGCGGGATATCGCGCTGGCCCATGGGATCGACATGTTTGTGATGGCCACCGGCGGTTCGGTTCTGGCCGATACCGAAGCGCTGCATCTGGCGGCTACCATTCCCGATCCCAATTGCCATGCGGTCTGGGCCTGTCAGGACATGATCACCATTGACATCGCCAGTGGGCGCGGCCCTCGCAACCGTGACGGTCACCTGCACCTGCCCGAAACGCCGGGGCTGGGTGTGCATCCTGACGAAGACGCGCTGGGTGATCCGGTTGGGGTATATTCGACATGACAGGAGATAATTGTATGCAATCGTATACAGATATCTTGAAATTGAAAGAATTTTCCCTTATATTGTTGACAAAAAACGATAAAAAAGGGGCAAGACATGGATCTTTCATATGTGATTGTCGGTGTGATTGCGCTGGGCGTCGGCGTAGCAATTGGTCAGAGACGCAAGCGAAGCGGCGCGGATTCGGTGTATGGCACCCAAACCCCGGCAACGCACCAAACCGGCATGGATCAAGACAAAAGCGAGGGCGACATGTCCCCCGGGATGCGGGTGTTCATGACGGTGTTTCTCGGCGGTTGGTTGATCGCATGGTCCGCGGGCATCTTGATGGCCTTTTCAACCTTTTTGTCCTTAGGAGGCGGTGGCTCGCTGTTCGTCGGAGGTTGGCTGATTGCAGCGACCGCTGGCTGGGGCTGGGCCGTGTACACGCTGTGGAAACTGGTAACAGGACGGCCCGTCAATTTGCGACGCTGGCACTAGCCCGACCAGAGCCCCGTGATTTAAGGGTATTGCGATGAAAATCACCGCGATAACCCTCTGGTCCGTCGACCTGACCAGCCATGAGACTTACCACATGGCCGAAGGTAAAACCTGCGCGACGGTGAAAACCCACGTCCTGTGCCTAGAGACCGACACTGGCCTGAAAGGCTGGGGTGAGGCTTGTCCAATCCCGCACTACCTGCCCGCTTATGCCGATGGAGTACCGGCAGCCTTGGCTGAGATGGGGCCGGAGATTCTGGGCATCTCGCCGTTTGGGGTCGACGCGCCCATGCGTAAGCTGGACGGGTTTCTGCACGGTCACCGCTATGCCAAATCCATCGTTGATATCGCGCTGTGGGACCTGTTCGGGCAGGCTACGGGCCAGCCGGTCTATGCGCTGTTGGGCGGGCGCACACGCAAGGACATGCCGCTCTATCACTCGATCACATGCATCGCGCCGGATGACATGGCGCGCATTGCCACCACAGCCTACCAAACCGGCATTCGCCAGTTTCAGGTCAAGCTGGGCGTTGAAGGCGATTGGCAGGCCGACGCCGAACGGTTGATCAAAGTACGTGAGGCCGTCGGGCAGGGACCTGTTGTTTATGGCGACTGGAACTGTGGCGCGTCGCGCCTGCAGGCCACGCGGACGGGCCGCGCGGTTGCCCATCTGGACATCATGTTGGAACAGCCTTGCAAAACGCTTGAGGATTGCGCCGCTGTCCGGCAGGCAACTGGCTTGCCGATGAAGCTGGACGAAAACGCCCATGACCTGGCCTCGCTTTTGCGGGCGCATGCGCTGGGCTGCATGGATGCAGTGGCACTGAAACTGTCTAAGTTCGGCGGGTTGTCGGCGATGCGCCGCGCCCGCGATCTGACCGTGCATCTTGGGGCTGAGATCTGTGCCGAATGCACCTGGGGGTCGGATATCGTCACCGCCGCTGCGCTGCATTTTGCGGCCTCGACCCCACATGGATCGCTGCTGAACACCTGTGACCTGTCGTCTTATGTGTCTCCGCGTGTGTGCCCGGATGCACCGACGCGTGACACTGGCCGGATTGCCCCGCCCGAAGGTCCGGGCCTGGGTGTTACGCCTGACCTGGACGTCCTTGGTTCCCCGATATTGGAGATCGTTTGAGATGCTGAAGATAAACACTCAATCCGAATGGATCACCCGCGCGAATGAGGTCCTGCCCGCCGGAGGGTTTGGCAATTTCGATCCCGGTATCATCATCGCCCGCGGCGATGGCAGCCATGTCTGGGACGAGGATGGCAATGAGTACATCGACTACCTGATTGGCTCGGGCCCGATGCTGTTGGGGCATGGTCACCCCGAGGTGATGGAGGCGGTGTTGCAGCAATTGCCCAAAGGCATGACCTTTTTTGCCAATAACGCCCGAGGCATTGAATTGGCCGAAGCCATTGTGGATGCGGTGCCTTGCTGCGAACAAGTACGCTTTGTCGCCTCGGGCGGTGAGGCAGACATGTATGCGATCCGGCTGGCCCGCGCTTACACCGGGCGTACGAAGATCCTGAAATTTGAGGGGGGCTATCACGGCATGAGCGCCGAGGCGCAGATGAGCCTTGCCCCCAGCCGCCTTGTCAATTTCCCTCAAGCGGTGCCAGACAGCGCGGGCATCCCCGACAGCGTGGCCGAGCAGATGCTGATCGCGCCGTTCAACGATCTTGAGGCTGTGGCGGCCCTGTTGACCGAACATGATGACATCGCCGCGATAATGGTCGAGCCGCTGCAGCGGATCATAGGGCCGTTGCCCGGCTATTTGCAGGGGCTGCGCGGTCTGTGCGACAGGCACAATGTTCTGTTGATCTTCGATGAAATCGTCACCGGTTTCCGTCTGGCCTATGGTGGTGCGCAAGAAAAGTACGGCGTCACGCCGGATATCTGCACTTTGGGCAAGATTATCGGTGGCGGGTTTCCTCTGGCTGCACTGGGCGCCAGCGGCGACATAATGAAGCATTTCGACAAAGCACAGGTCGGCGCAGAGGGATGGCTGATGCAACTGGGCACCTTGTCTGGCAATCCGGTCGCGTCGGCTGCCGGTCTGAAGACGATGGAAGTGCTGCGGCGCGACGGGGTGTATGACCAGTTGCGTGCAACCGGGAAGGCATTACAGCAGATGCAGGTGGACGCGCTGACCAGCGCCGGAATTGCGAACCAGATTTGTGGCGATGAAACGCTGTTTGACATCTTCTTTACGGAGGCTGCTTGCCGGGACTATCGCAGTGCCACACATGACGAGCCCCAACGCAATGTGATCTACAACGAAAAGTTGCGCGATCATGGGGTCTTTAAGTCCCCCGGCAAGCTGTATCCATCCCTTGCTATCACACAAGCCGACCTGGACCAGACCCGTGATGCGGTCGAAAAAGCGGTGCAGGCGATCTGCTAAACTAAGGGGTCGAATGGGAAAGAAAATGGGCCGCTGTCATAATGTGACAGCGGCCCGTACTGATTGGAGATCAGGGTTAGTCTCGCCCCCTCGAATACCACTTAAACAAAAAAAAGACCTAATCTTTCGACTTATTCGAGACCAACCCGACTTCTCAATCGGTATGACACTGTAATGCCAGATGGTCGGGCCCTCAGCTGTGAAGTAGTTCACATTGCGATAATTTTTATTAATTTTTCCAATCAAAGAATCCGGGACCGGCTTTTTTCAGCAGGGTTCCCGCCAAATCGAGACCCATTTGCGGGCCATCGGCAATCGGGCCGTCCAGCTCTTCGGCGATGGATTCGGATCCATCAGGGCGCAGCACTTCGCCCCGCAGGCGCAACTGGCCATCCTGTATCTGCGCCAATCCGGCGATCGGTGTTTCGCAGGACCCGTCCAGCGCCGCCAGCAGCGCCCGTTCGGCCGCCAGTCTCTGTCCGGTTTCGGCGTGGTGAACGGCCTCAAGCATTCCACCGGCGCGGGAATCGTCGCTGCGGCGCTCAATACCAATTGTGCCCTGCGCGATGGCGGGCAGCATGTCCTCAGGTTCGATCGCGGTTGCGGGGACCGCGTCCATGTTCAGGCGTCGGATGCCAGCCATGGCAAGAAAGGTACAATCGGCCACGCCATCGCCCAGTTTTTTCAGGCGGGTTTGCACGTTGCCCCGAAACTCAACCACGTTCAGGTCCGGTCGGCGGTTCAGCAACTGCGCGCGGCGGCGCAGGGATGAGGTGCCGACCACTGCGCCCTCAGGCAGCTCGTGGATCGAGCTTAGGCTGGTTGAGATAAAAGCGTCGCGCACATCTTCACGCGGCAGGAACGTGTCCAGCACCAGGCCGTCAGGCTGTTCGACCGGCATATCCTTGGTGGAATGCACGGCGATGTCGATATCGCCCCGCAGCATCGCCTCTTCTATCTCTTTGGTGAACAGGCCCTTGTTGCCGATCTCTTTCAGCGGACGGTCCGCGTCGATCATGGCGCGGTTATCGCCGGTGGTCTTGATAACCACGATCTCGAACGCGTCTTCGGGCAAGTCAAAGGCAGCACCCAGCCGTTGTCGGGTTTCATAGGCTTGCGCCAGCGCCAGAGGCGAACCACGGGTGCCGATCTTGAACGGTGAGGCGGGGGAGGGCAGGGTCAGTGTCATGGTGACAGCTTTAGTCGCGTCACATTGCCCTGACAATGGGGGCAGCGCTTGACAAATTGCCGCCGAAGGATGACCCGTTGCCACAAACCAGACGATTGGGGGCAAGGATGGCCGAGACGAAAAAACTGCTGCGGGCGCTGGCCGGTGAGGTACAGGACGTGCCGCCGATCTGGATGATGCGCCAGGCCGGGCGGTATTTGCCGGAATACCGGGCGACCCGCGCACAAGCCGGAGACTTCCTGTCGCTGTGTTACAACCCCGAACTTGCGGCCGAAGTCACGTTGCAGCCCATTCGCCGCTATGGGTTCGACGCGGCAATCTTGTTTGCCGATATTTTGCTGGTGCCGCAGGCGCTGGGCGCGGATCTGTGGTTTGTCACCGGTGAAGGCCCACGCCTGTCGACCATAACTCAGCAATCCGAGTTTGATGCGCTGAAGCCGGTTGCTGATATCCACGAGACCCTGTCGCCGGTTTACGAAACCGTCCGTATCCTGTCGCGCGAGCTGCCATCGGATACCACACTGATCGGGTTTGCAGGCGCACCATGGACCGTCGCCACTTATATGATTGCAGGCCGCGGCACCCCGGATCAGGGGCCGGCGCATGCACTGCGCGAGGGCAATACGGCTTTGTTCGAGGCCCTGCTTGACCGGATCACACTGGCGACCATCGAATACCTATCGGCCCAGATTGAGGCCGGGGCCGAGGTCGTCAAGATCTTCGACAGCTGGGCCGGATCGCTCAAGGGGGATGCGTTTCAGAAATACGCGGTCGAGCCCTGTCGGGTGATCACGCAGGCCATCAAGGCACGCCACCCCGGCATCCCTGTCATCGGCTTCCCGCGTGAGGCAGGCGACGGGTATATCGGTTTTGCCAAGGCAACGGGTGTGGACTGCGTTGCGCTGGACAATTCGGTATCGCCCGATTGGGGGGCCGAGCATGTGCAGGTGGATGGGTGTGTTCAGGGCAATCTGGCCTCGTCCCATATGGTGGCCGGTGGGCAGGCGTTGGTGGATGAGACGCGGCGCATTGTCGAGGCGTTCTCGAATGGCCCGCATATTTTCAACCTGGGTCACGGCATCACGCCGGATGCAGATCCTGCGAATGTGCAACTGATGATCGACGCGGTGCGGGATCGGTAACCGGTAAGGGGGCCAGCCCCTTTCTTGGGATATTTCTAGCCGGATGAAGAGGCGGGTGGCGTGATGGCGTTGAGCTCGTCAAGGATTTCCTGCTTGTGCTCGCCACGTTTTGGGCTGGGTTTAGGGTGCCAATAGGTAGTGGAAAACCGCGGGGCGGCGGCAGCTTGCAAGGTGTCATCTGGGTTTTGCCAGGTTTGGCGCGCGGTGTTCATTGGGTGTGCTTGCGCCTCGGACGGGGTAAGAACAGGTGCGACGCAGGCATCGCTGCCTTCGAACATAGCTGTCCAGTGATCGCGAGGTTTTCTTGCGAACATACGGCTGAGGCGTTTGGTCAGGGCGGGCCAGGCATCTGACTGATATTGCTGTTGGAAGTCCGGATCGTCCGCCAGCCCCATCTTTTGCAGAAACAGCGCGTAGAATTTGGACTCAAGGCATTGCACCGTGACAAACCCACCATCGGCGCAGGTGTAGGTACCACTCCAATGGGGGCCGTCCAGCAGGCTTTGGCCGCGTGTGTCTGACAGGTTCCCGGTCTGACCCATACTCATCAGCAGGTTCATCATATGGGCTGAGCCGTCATAGATTGCAGCATCCACGATTGTGCCCTGACCGGTTTTATGCGCGTTGAGCAGACCAGCAAGAATCCCCGCAACCAAATACATCGCGCCACCACCAATATCCCCCACCAGCGTCGCCGGCGTTTGCGGTGGTTGATCTGCCTGGGACGCATACCAGAGCGCCCCGGACAGGGCGATGTAGTTCAGATCATGCCCGGCTGTGTCGGACAGCGGGCTGTCCTGCCCCCATCCGGTCATGCGGCCATAGATCAGTTTAGGGTTCAGGGCGTGGCAGGTGTCAGGGCCGAGGCCGAGCTTTTCCATCACACCGGGGCGAAAGCCCTCGATCAGCGCGTCAGCTGAGGCGACAAGACGTTTGGCGACGCTCAGATCGGCGGGGTCTTTGAGGTCCAGATCGATCGAACGTTTGCCGCGATCCAGAACGGATTGTTCCGGCATGCCCGGCACAGCAGCCTGATCTTTGCGGTGGATGGTGATGACGTCGGCACCCAAATCCGCCAGCAGCATTGCCGCAAAGGGGCCGGGGCCCAACCCCTCGATCTCGATGATCCGTGTCCCGTTCAGCATTGTTCCCCCCGTGTTTTGCGCAGGTTTTCGGGAACACTCGCAAATAGCAAGACCTGAGTCTGGTGCCTTGTCAGATGGTTGCAGGCCCCTTAGCGTTCTGCCCGGGATGGAAAGCGAGGCGCGCTATGCGGTTGTGGATCCTTTTGGGAAGCGCAGTGGCCCTGGCGGTGGTGGTGGGTGTGCTGGCCCGCCTGCATCCGCCCAGTCGTCTGGTTCTGGCAGCGGGGCCTGCAGGCGGCGCCTATGAGACAGTTGCGCAGGACTATGCGGCGATCCTTGCACGCGATGATATTCAGCTGGAAATTCTGGAAACCGCCGGGTCCGTTGAAAACGCCGGGTTGCTGGAACGGGGGGCGGTAGATGCGGCCTTTTTGCAAGGTGGAATTCAAATGGATATCTCCCGTGGCGAAGCTGTCGGGGCGGTGTTCTTTGAACCGATTGTCTTTCTGGTCAATGAGGCAGCGACCATTCCCCGGAATCCTGCCCTGTGGTCGGGGCTGCGGATAAACAGCGGCGCTCCGGGGTCCGGGACTGCGGCGGCCTTTCGTGATTTTGAACGGGCGGTGGGTCTGTCTGAGGCCGCCAATACGCATCTGCACATTCCTTATGCAGATGCCGCCGCAGCCTTACTGGACGGGCAATTGGATATCGCCGTCTATGTTGCGCCGATCGAAGCGCCCTACCTGAAGGCCGCTTATGAGGAACAGGGATTGCGAGTTCTGGATCTGGTTCATGCCGAGGCGATCTCGCGCCGGCTGGAATATGCGTCAGTAGTGACGGTTCCGGCAGGTGGTATGTCGCTGGACCCGGTGCTGCCACCCCGGCCCGTCGACCTTGTTGCAATCGAAGCCCGGTTGGTTGTACGACCCGACCTGCATCCGGCGTTGATAAACCGCCTGACGATGGCGGCCATCGAATTGCACAGGACACGCGGAATCATCACCGACCCGGGTGTTTTTCCCAGCCTCGAAGGGACCGGTCTGACCGTCAGCAACACCGCCCGGCAGTTGATCCTTGAAGGCCCATCGACCTGGCACAACTGGTTGCCCTATTGGATCGCCGCACAGATCAACCGGGTGCTGTTGCTGTTGCTGCCTTTCTTTTTCATCGTCGTCCCGCTGATGCGGCTGGTGCCCCTTGCCTATGCTTATGCGATGCGTTGGCGGGTCTGGCAGCACTACCCCGAGATCCGCGAGATTGAGCTGGATCTGGCCAATGATCCAGATGGGAACGCGCTGCGCGAGATGCAGGCACATCTGAGTGAATTGGATGACCGACTGGCAGCATTACGCTTGCCTGCGGCCTTTCGGCAGGGGCAGTATGATGCCCGGCTGCATGTTGAACTGGTGCAAAAACGCATTGCCGAAATGCGGGAAAACGCTCGGGCCTGAGCTGTTTTCGCTCTGCAAAAAAGCGAGGGGAGATGTGCGAAATTGACCTGTTCTACGACGGTCGCGCGGGGTAGGGTCCCCGGCAGAACAGGGAACTTGCATGACGACCATCCTCTCAATCAAGAATCTACGTAAATCCTATGCCGATGGGTTTGAAGCGCTCAAAGGCGTGTCACTGGATATCGAGCAGGGGGAAATTCTGGCGCTGCTGGGGCCGAACGGGGCGGGTAAGACGACCTTGATCTCCACCGTTTGCGGCATCACTACACCGACATCAGGCACGGTGACGGTTGGGGGCCACGACATTCAGGCCGAGTTTCGCGCCGCGCGACGGCTGATCGGTCTGGTGCCGCAGGAAATCGCGCTGGAGCCGTTCGAGAAGGTCTGGAATACGGTGCGTTTGTCGCGCGGCCTCTTTGGTCATAGGCGCAATGATGCCCTGATCGAAGAGATTCTGCGCAAATTATCCCTGTGGGACAAACGTAAGAACGCGATCAAGGAACTCTCTGGGGGTATGAAGCGCCGGGTGCTGATTGCCAAGGCGTTGGCGCATGAGCCGCGCGTGCTGTTTCTGGACGAGCCTACCGCCGGTGTTGATGTCGAGCTGCGCAAGGACATGTGGGAGATCGTGGCCGAGCTGAAGCAGGCCGGTGTCACCATTATCCTGACCACCCATTATATCGAAGAGGCCGAAGCCATTGCCGATCGCGTCGGCGTCATCGACAAAGGTGAGCTTCTGTTAGTGCAGGACAAAGACACACTGATGGCACAGATGGGGAAAAAGCAGATCGAAGTGATGCTGACCGAACCTATTGCAACCATCCCAGACACTCTGGCCGCGCATAACCTTGCACTTAACGGAAACGGCGACGCTCTGGTCTATACCTACGATACCAACGCCGACCGTACTGGCATTACCACGCTGTTGAACGACGTGGCGCAAGCAGGTCTGGTGTTGCGTGATGTGCAAACCCGGCAGTCGAGCCTGGAAGAGATATTTGTCAACCTGGTGTCCGGAGAACCCGCATGAACTGGTCCGCAATCGCCGCCATATACCGGTTCGAAATGGCCCGGTTCTTTCGCACATTGGCGCAGAGCTTTTTCTCTCCGGTTCTGTCGACATCGCTGTATTTCGTAGTTTTCGGCACCGCCATCGGTAGCCGCATTCAAGAGGTCGAGGGTGTGTCTTACGGGGCCTTCATCGTGCCGGGGCTGATCATGCTGTCGGTGGTGATGCTGGCCATATCCAACGCGTCCTTCGGCATCTATTTCCCGAAATTTCTGGGCACGATCTATGAGCTGCTATCCGCTCCGGTCAACTTTATCGAGATCGTGATTGGCTATGTTGGCGCTGCTGCGACCAAAGCCTTGTTCGTAGGCTTCGTGATTCTGATTACCGCCAGTTTCTTTGTGGATTTGCAGATCGAACACCCCGTAGCCATGGTCGCTTTCCTGGTGCTGACCTGTCTTAGTTTTTCACTGTTGGGGTTCATCATCGGCATCTGGGCCAGCAATTTTGAACAGATGTCGCTGGTGCCGCAACTGGTGGTGACGCCGCTGATCTTTCTGGGTGGTACTTTCTATTCGATCTCTATGCTGCCACCTGTGTGGCAAACCATCACGCTGTTCAATCCGGTGGTCTATCTGATCTCGGGCTTCCGGTGGTCGTTTTATGGGCTGGCGGATGTGCCGATCGGGTACAGCCTGCTGGCAATAGTGGTTTTTACCGGGGCCTGTCTGGGCTTTATCTGGTGGATTTTCAAAACCGGCTGGCGCATTCGCAGCTAGGGTGTATCGGGCGTTGCATTTTTGCCCGTTGCCCTCAGGAAATGTGTTCACGTTGCATCTAACGGTCAGTCGGTCCCTTGTTTACAAGTCTGGCGCACTCTACATCGGCACCCATGAAGCTCAGCCTACCGTTTCTTAAAAAGCAACCTTGCGTGGCCGTTGTGCGCCTGTCCGGTGCCATCGGAATGGCAGGGCGCGGGTCCCTGTCGGACACTGCGCTTGCCCCCGTTCTCGAGAAAGCCTTTCGCAAGGGAAAACCAGCCGCTGTCGCGCTGGAGATCAACTCACCCGGCGGATCGCCGGTGCAAAGCTCTCTGATCGGCGCGCGTATCCGTCGTTTGTCGGATGAGTTAAAGGTCCCGGTGATCGGATTTGTCGAGGATGTCGCGGCTTCGGGCGGGTATTGGTTGGCTGCCGCAGCAGACGAGATTTATGCGGATGACAGCTCGGTTCTGGGATCGATCGGGGTGATTTCTTCGGGGTTTGGCGCGCATGTCCTGCTGAAACGGCAGGGAATTGAGCGGCGTGTGCACACGGCGGGGCAATCGAAATCCATGTTGGACCCGTTCTCGCCGGAAAAGAAAGAGGATGTCGTGCGGCTGGAAACCCTGCTGGCGGATATCCACGAAAATTTTATTGCTTATGTTAAAACCCGGCGCGGCACCAAGCTGGACGACAGCCAGGACCTGTTCACAGGTGAGATATGGCTGGCCCGCCGCGCACAGGAACTGGGCCTGATTGACGGTATCGGACATCTGAAACCAGAGATGCAGAAGCGATTTGGCGACAAGGTCAAATTCCGCCGCTACGGGCTGCGCAAACCCTTCTGGTCGCGGTTTGGGGCCGCGATGGCGCAGGACGCTATTGTCGGGCTTGAAGAACGCGCCGCCTATGCGCGTTTCGGTTTGTGACGTGATTATCAAGATTGTAACCCTCTTCCTTGTTGCCATAGGCGTATTGGCGATGTTTGGAAAACTGCGCTATCCGGGACAGAAGCGGTTACAATCGGCAAGATGTCCGCGCTGCGGGCGGTTCAGGATCGGCAAAGGCCCCTGCGCCTGCAAAAAAGGAGGCCGTACATGACGGCATGGCTGTTATCCGGCCTTGGATTGCTGATCCTGTTGCTGGCGGGCGATGCACTGGTGCGCGGAGCGGTGAACCTGAGCTTGCGTCTGGGCGTGCCTGCCCTGATTGTCAGCCTGACGATTGTGGCGTTTGGGACCTCGGCCCCGGAATTGCTGATTGCCATCAGCGCGATTAAGGAAAACGCGCCGGGGATTGCTCTGGGAAACGTAGTGGGATCGAATACGGCAAACATCCTGCTGGTTTTGGGGTTGCCCGCCTTGTTGGCGACGCTGCACACCAGCGAATGTGACAGCCGTAAAAACTATGTCTTTATGCTGCTGGCGACAGTTCTGTTTATCGGGCTGGCCTTTTGTGGCGTCTTCAACCTGTTCAGCGGTGCCATATTGCTGGCCGCGCTCAGCCTGGTTTTGTGGAATGCGTTCCGTGAAGCCCGCGCCCATCGCAAAGCCTGTGGTGCCGCTTGCGCCGAGGATGACGAGCTGGACGGCCTGGAAGAGGCCGATCCCGACATGCCCTATTGGAAGATATCGATCTATCTGGTGTTGGGATTGATCGGCCTGCCGATGGGGGCGCATCTGTTGGTTGAGAATGCGACAGAGATTGCTCGCACCTATGGGGTGACTGAGACGGTGATTGGCTTGACCCTGGTTGCAGTCGGAACGTCCCTGCCGGAGCTGGCAACTACCGTGATGGCTGCCTTGCGTCGTCAGGCCGATGTTGCGCTGGGCAACGTGATCGGGTCGAACATGTTCAACCTGCTGGCTGTCGTCGGTATCGCCACCCTGTTTGGGCGCATTCCTGTTGACCCGGAATTCTTGCGGTTTGACCTTTGGGTCATGCTGGTCGCGTCGCTGTTGCTGATTCCGTTTGTGTTTCTCAAAAAGGATATCACGCGCGGCTGGGGCTTGCTGTTGACACTTCTGTATGCGGTCTACGTCATCTCTCTGTTGGCGTAATGTGACGGAGAGAGGAATGCCATGACCCGAGCCCTAGTGACCGGAGCCGGAATTCGCCTTGGCCAGGCCATGGCACTGTATCTGGCGCGCCGTGGATATGATGTGGCAGTGCACTACGCCACCTCTGAGGAGCCAGCGCAGGACACCGTGGCCGAGGTTCAGGCTCTGGGCCGCACTTCGGTGGCACTGCAAGCCGATCTTCTGGATGAGGCACAGGTCGAAACCCTGCTGCCCCGCGCAGCTAAGGCGCTGGGCGGGCCGATCACCTGCCTGGTCAACAACGCCTCAATCTTTGAATATGACAACATTCATACCGCCACGCGCCAAAGCTGGGACCGTCACCTGGACAGCAATCTGCGTGCGCCTTTCGTTCTGACGCAGGCCATGGCCGCTCAGGGGCTTGAGCCCGACACCGATGACGCGGGTGAACCGGTGGCTACTGGGCTGATTGTCAACATGGTCGACATGCGGGTGCGCAAGCTGACGCCCGAGTTTATGTCTTACACCATTGCCAAAATGGGCCTGTGGGCACTGACCCGCACCGCAGCACAGGCACTGACCCCTGCGATCCGCGTCAATGCCATCGGTCCGGGGCCGACAATGCAGGGCCACCGCCAGAGCGAAGATCACTTCAAAGCGCAGCGTGCCAGCACCGTATTGGAGCGGGGCGCAAACCCGTCGGATATCACCGCCGCGCTGGGATATTTTCTGGACGCCCATGCGGTGACCGGACAGCTGTTATGCGTGGATGGCGGACAGCATCTGGGGTGGCAGACACCGGACGTTCTGGGCGTAGAATAAATAAAACCGGTGCAAGTTTTGCACCGCTCTCAGATCCGTTACATGCGCGTTACAAAATTGTCTTTTTTTTCATATACTTGTCCTGTGTACGAAATAATATATAATAAAATCAACACCTTAATATTGTGCCTATTTTTTGTGCAAACCGGGGAATGGGTAAAGAAACAAGGGAAAATCGCGATGCTACAAAACTTATCTTCACAGTTATCCACAGAAACAGTGGATTTGTTTTCTCTTGATTTGGGGGCTTCAAGATTGCAGCGATTGACAGAGAATCATATTTCGGACCGATGAGCTCTCAGAACGATACCGAAGCGGGCGCGCAACCCACCGGATTTGCCTGTATCCAGCGTTATGTGAAAACGCTGGACAGCTCTCCGGGTGTTTACCGGATGCTGGATAGCGATAGCAGGGTTCTATACGTGGGCAAGGCGCGCAATCTGAAGGCACGGGTGTCGAATTACACCCGCCCCGGGCATTCTGGACGTATTGAGCGGATGATTGCCGCGACGGCCTCGATGATGTTCCTGACCACACGGACCGAAACCGAGGCGCTGCTGCTGGAGCAAAACCTGATCAAGCAGCTGAAGCCGAAGTACAACGTGCTGCTGCGCGACGACAAAAGTTTCCCCAATATTTTGGTCGCCAAAGACCGCGACTTTCCGCAGATCAAAAAGCACCGTGGCGCGAAGAAGGAAAAGGGCGCCTATTTTGGACCCTTTGCCAGTGCTGGCGCGGTGAACCGGACTCTGAACCAGCTGCAAAAAGCGTTTCTGCTGCGCAACTGCTCGGATTCGATGTTCGACAGCCGCACACGGCCTTGCCTGCTGTATCAGATCAAACGGTGTTCAGGGCCGTGCGTCGGCCTGATCTCTCAGGAGGAGTACCGAGAAAGCGTGATGGACGCCGAACGGTTTCTGTCAGGTCGGTCGACCAAAGTGCAGGAAGAACTGGCCGAACAGATGATGACCGCGTCCGAGGCGATGGAGTTCGAACGCGCCGCCGGTTTGCGTGATCGTATCCGTGCGTTGACGCAGGTTCAGACCTCACAGGGCATCAACCCGCGCGGTGTGGCCGAGGCGGATGTGATCGGTCTGTATATGGACAGTGGTCAGGCCTGTGTTCAGGTGTTTTTCATCCGCGCCAATCAGAACTGGGGCAACAAGGACTTCTTTCCGCGCGTCGGGCCGGATGTCTCTGCCGCCGAGGTGATGGAGGCGTTTCTGGGTCAGTTCTACGACAACAAGGAACCGCCTCGACAGTTGATCCTGTCAGACGCTATAGAAAACGCCGATCTGATGCAGGAAGCCCTGAGCGAAAAGGCCGGTCGCAAGGTTGAAATCCTGGTGCCGCAACGGGGTGAAAAACAGGAGCTGGTCGCCGGTGCCCTACGTAACGCTCGCGAATCCCTGGCCCGGCGCATGTCGGAAAGTGCCACGCAGGCCAAGCTGCTGCGCGGCGTGGCCGACGCGTTTGATCTGGATGCGCCTCCGGGACGGATCGAGGTTTACGACAACTCGCATATTCAAGGCACCAATGCGGTGGGTGGTATGATCGTGGCAGGCCCTGAAGGGTACATGAAAAACGCCTATCGCAAGTTCAACATCCGTGGGGATGATCTGACCCCCGGCGATGACTTTGGCATGATGAAAGAGGTTCTGACCCGTCGCTTCACCCGGTTGCAGAAAGAAGACCCGGATCGCGACAAGGGGCTGTGGCCCGATCTGCTGTTGATCGATGGCGGTGCGGGACAGGTGAGTGCGGTGCATGAGATCATGGCCCAACACGGCGTTGAAGATATCCCGATGATCGGCGTTGCCAAGGGCGTTGACCGAGATCACGGAAAGGAAGAATTCCACCGAACAGGCCAGCGGCCTTTTGCACTGAAACGCAATGACCCCGTGTTGTATTTCATTCAGCGCCTGAGGGACGAGGCACATCGGTTTGCCATCGGTACCCACCGCGCCAAACGGGCTAAGGCCATCGGGGCCACGCCGCTGGATGAAATCGCAGGAGTGGGAGCGGCCCGAAAACGCGCCCTGTTGGCTCATTTCGGCAGCGCCAAGGCCGTCAGCCGCGCCAATCTGGCGGATCTCAAAGCGGTCGAGGGGATCTCAGCCGGGCTGGCGCAAAAGGTCTATGACTTTTTTCATGACAAGGGTTAATCCCGCCGCCCGCGCCATAGGATATAGAGGCCCGAGACCACGATCAGTGCACTTCCGATCCACATGGTCTGGTCCAGTCGCTCGCCAAACATCACCACGCCCAGCCCCACGCCAAACAACAGCCGCGAGTAGCGAAACGGGGTTACAGCCGAAACTTCACCGGTCCGCATCGCTTTCATCAGTGACGCATAGGCCAGGGTTCCCATCACAATGGCTCCGGTGACGTGCAGCCCGGCATGCAGGGTCAAAGGTTGCAGGGGCACGCCTTCCCAATACCGATAGGCCAGCCCGGCGATGATGATGCACAGAAATCCGTAGAACCCCAGAACTTCGGTGCTGAGGGTCGCGGGCGCCGCGCGGCTGGCCAGATCACGCCCGGCAAACCCCAGCATTCCCAAAACCGCCAATATGGACAGAGCCGCGAAACTGTCGCCGGTCGGTTGGATGATCACCACCACGCCGATCAGGCCGATCAGAATAGCGCTCCACCGTCGCCAGCCTACGGTTTCGCCGAAAAACAGAGCGGCCCCTGCAACAACGACCAAGGGTGTGGCCTGCAGAATAACCGTAGCCGAGGACAACGGCGTCAGAGTGATTGCCAGCACATAGAACAGCCGCCCGAAAATCTCGAACAGAACCCGAATTTTCATCGGGCGTGATAGCACGTCCGGGTGAAACAGGTTTCCCCCGCGCAGCAGGGCAACAGCGGCAAAGATCACCGTTCCACCCGCGCCGAACAGCACCAGAATCTGCCAGATCGGCAACACGGCCGAAGCGCCCTTCAGCAACGCATCCTCCAGCGCGAACAGCGCCATTGCGGCGATCATCCACGCGCTGCCGATCAGGTTGGATCGCGGGTCGGTCTGTATATGTGCTGTCATTGGGTGCAGTCGCCTTTCGGGCCGGGCCGTCCGCCAATCTGACCGCAAAGCGTTCCCGCGCCAAGATGTATCTGTCTGAGAGTTCCCGATTGCGACCCTTTGACCGCGCGGTCCTCAACCTCCTGTGAACGGGTCAGTTTTTTGCAAGGCCGCCTTTTCTGTCCCGGACCGGCGATGTAGGGTTGGGATATGAAATGGAACCTGCCCAATATCCTGACCGTTCTGCGCCTGGTGGCAGCCCCAGGTCTGGCCGTGATGTTTCTGTACTTCACCCGCCCCTATGCCGACTGGTTCGCCCTGATCCTATTTCTATCGGCCGCCATTACCGATTGGTTTGACGGATATCTGGCGCGTGCCTGGGGGCAAGAGACCAAGATCGGCGCAATGTTGGACCCGATTGCTGACAAGGCGATGGTGGTGGTCGCCTTGATGATCCTTGTGGGCTATTCCACAGAACACTGGACACCCTGGCTGGTGCTGCCCGCGACCGTGATCCTGTTCCGCGAGGTTTTTGTCTCAGGCCTGCGGGAGTATCTGGGGGATGTGGCCGGCACGCTGAAAGTGACCAAGCTGGCCAAATGGAAGACAACCGCGCAGATGGTGGCAATTGCCATCCTGTTTTCGCAAGGGATATTCGAGCATCACTTTGTGATGGGGTCTTTCGGGATGGATGCGGAAACGCTGGACCAGGTCCTGACCGGCCAGATCGAGGACCTGAACGGGTTGCGCGGCAGCCTTGAGGGCATGTTCTGGTCCGGCCGGATCGGCCTGTGGCTGTTGTGGATTGCCGCAGCGCTGACATTGATCACTGGCTATGACTACCTACGTAAAGCCATGCCCCACCTGAAGGAGAGCTAAGGGATGGACGTGCTGTATTTTGCCTGGGTTCGCGAACGCATCGGCCTGCCGAAAGAGCGGATCGAAACCAATGCTGCCACAGTATCCGATCTGGTTGCCGAGCTTAGCGCCCGCGAAGAGCGTTACGCCGCAGCCTTTTCTGACCTGTCAGCGCTGCGCGTGGCCCTGGATCAAGAGCTGTCGGATTTCGACGCGCCGCTGTCCGGTGTGCGTGAAGTGGCCTTTTTCCCGCCCATGACAGGCGGCTGAGCCGATGCGGATCGCGGTTCAGGAACAAGAGTTCGATCTGGGCGCCGAGGCCAACGCGTTTGCCGCCGGAGACAATGCCAACGGGGCCATTGTGACCTTTACCGGCGTTGTGCGCGATCTGGCCTCGGGTGATCTGGATGTGATGGAGATTGAGCATTATCCGGGCATGACCGAACGGGCGCTGACCAAGATCGCGCAAGAGGCGCAGATGCGTTGGTCGCTTGGGGATGTGCTTGTGATTCACCGCCATGGCCGTCTGGCGCCGGGGGATCGGATCATGATGGTGGCCACGGCCTCGCCCCATCGCAAAGACGCGTTTGAGGCGGCGGAATACCTGATGGATTACTTGAAATCCCGCGCGCCGTTCTGGAAAAAAGAGATCACGACATCCGGCGCTGACTGGGTTGCTGCCAAGGACGAGGACGAAGACGCGCTGACCCGCTGGTAGGCCCCTTAGTCCGCGTTATTGATACGCCCGCGCATTTCTTCGGCGTCTTGCCGTGCGGCGCGCAGACCGTCCATCGCCGCGGCCAGTTCTGCCTCGGTCTGGGTCAGTTGATTGGTCAGTTCCGCCTCGCGTTGCTGCAGGTAGGTGATGGCCTGATCGCGGGTTTCTTCCGCTTCGTGCAACTCCTGACTCATTCGGTCCAGATCGGCCACGTCGCTTTGACGCACACGCGACAGACGGTGGGCCAACCAATTGGCGAACCAACCCATGCAAAAGGCCGCGAACAGGATGACGGCGGTGGCGATGATAAACTCGATTCTGTTCAACTTACTGGTCCCCTGCTTCCGCATCCGTTGCGGTCGTGTCCGTTTCTTCGACCTCTGTTGGGTCTGACGGCGCTTCCAAAGCCTCCAGCCCGGTTTCTGTGTTTGTCACCGATTCAGGCCGGATCAGACGGAATTCGATGCGACGGTTTTCCTCGCGGCCTGTCTCGCTGTCATTGTCGGCGATGGGCTGCGTTTCGCCATATCCGACCGCAGTATAGCTGGCGGTCGGGATGCGCCGCCCACGCAGTTCGTTCAGAATGGACTGTGCCCGCGCCTGGCTGAGCTGCTGATTCATTTCTTCGCGACCCTGGCTATCGGTGTGACCCTGAATTTCCAGCCGGATCGGGCCGCATTCCCGCAGGATGTCGGCGATCTGGTTGACCGTGTCCCGTGAGTCCGAGGCGATCGTGGCCGAGCCCGGTTCGAACGCAATCTTGGTGCCGGCCTGAACCTCGGCGATGCGTTCTTCGCAAACTTCGGGCTCAGGCAGTTTGTCGGCGGGTTCCGGTGGTTCCTGATGGGTGATCGACAGGCTGAATTCCTGCGCATCACCCAGTTTATCGGATAATAGACCCGCAACGTAAGCTCGGGTCTTGGGGTCATGGGTGATGCCGCTCAGCGTGACGTTGTCCGGTGTGACGATCAGGGCACCGTTATGCAGCTGTGACAACGCCTCAAGCCCCGCCAGGATTCGCACAGGCCAATCACCAGGCAGTTCGGGGGCTATGCGGGTTGCGGTGTGAACCTGTTCGGACCCAAAGGCTGCACGGGCGTAGCTGTCGACCATGTCCCGCAGGGTTTCGTCACCCACACGGCCGCGCATTTGCACCAGCCCTTCGGGGCTGCGTGTGGCGGAAAACTCGGGCGGACCGGGCTGGTCTTCCGTTTCGGGCGGGGGCAGGATGGCGTGCAGGGCAAAGACGTCGGGCAGGGCAGCCTCAAGCTCACCGACCACGCGGTCAAAGGTTCCGGCGTTTGTGCCTTCGGCTGCGACCAGCGTGATGTCCGCATCCGAAAGGGTCACGGATCCGCCGCCGATTTCGGCCAGGGCACGAATGCTGAGCGCGGCCGCTTCGGGCCAACGCGGCGAAGGCACCCCCAACCCGATAGTGCACGTGTACGAGGCCGCCAGGCCGGCATCCTGCGCTGCGGCAATAACTGTCTCGCGGGCCTGTTCATCCTGCGCGGAACAGGCGTCAAACTGCCCGCCCTCTTCGTCAATAAGATAGCGCAGGGTAAAGGGCGTAATCACCGGGCGCGGGGCCGAGATCGACAGGCCGATCCGCAGGCTGGGCGGCGCGGCGCGCGTCAGCTCTTGTTCCAGCTGCTCTTTCTCTTGCTGACTGTCGGCAATGGCAGTGATCTTGACCAGCCCGGGGCTGGCCGAGATTTTGGCGCGCGGCAGGCGGGTCAGGGCCTCGACCGCATAGGTGACGGCATCGTCCCAACCTTTAGGTTTGGGGTAGTCGGCGGTTTCCATCAGGTCGGACACAGGCACGCTGCCATCCAGCCTGTTCAATCGATCCATCAGCGCCTCACGATTCTCGCTGGCCGGGATCAAGCCGATGACGGAAATCCCGCTGTCATTACGCAGGATTTCGGCTGAAAACCGGGGCGCTGCCAGTTGTGTTGTGGGAGCAACCTGCATTTCATCGATCACGCGCGAGGTGTCGACCTCGGTGCCGGCAGCCGTCAGGGCGTTGAACCGTGTGGCCTCGTCTGTGGCGGTTCCGGTCAGAACAACGCGCAACCCGTCCGAATGGACCTCAGCCCAGTCATGGCCTTTCAGGTCTAGCGCGCGCCGGACCGTAAATTCAGAGGTCTCTTCGACCTTTGTTACCGCAAAGCTGGCGGCCACAAGACAAACTCCGGCCGATACAAGGAATATGAGGGAAACAGCAAGGAAATAGGGCAAGCGCATGTGCGGGCAATCGACTCCTCAGACGGTTGGCAGAACTCTTACAGAGGCCTGCGCCGAGGTGCAATCAGAGCCACAGCGCAGCGCACAGGAAGATCAGCGGAATAAGGCCAGTGTCCCGGTTGACGCGGAACAGTTGCAGCAGTTTGGCGTTGTCTTCAAGATCCAGTCCACGAAGCTGCCAAGCCATATGCCAGCCCATGGCCCAGGGCCCCGCAAGGGCCACAACCAGCGCCATGATCGACGCCTGGGCCGTTGTGGCGTCGATAATGGCCATCCCCATCAGGGCCACCGTGGCCACAAGGAAGTATTTCAGCCATCGCGCGGTATCGGTGCCGAACAGACGGGCTGTGGATTTGATCCCAATCAGCTCATCATCCTCGGCGTCCTGATGGGCATAGATGGTATCGTAAAACAGCGTCCAACTGATACCGGCGAGGTACAGAATGATTGCCGGAAGGCCCACGGTTCCGGTATGGGCCGCCCAGGTCAGCAGGATGCCCCAGTTGAAGGCCAACCCCAGAAAAACCTGCGGCCACCAGGTAAATCGTTTGGCATATGGGTAGACGACCACGGGCAGCAACGACAATACACCCATTGCAATGGCGGCCCTGTTGAAGGTCAGCAGAATCACCAGCGCCAACAGGCATTGCAGCCCCATCCAGATCACCGCCTGCCGCACGCTGACCTGACCCGACGGAATTGGGCGCGACCGGGTGCGTTCGACCTGCCCGTCAAACTTGCGATCGGTGATATCGTTCCAGGTGCAACCCGCGCCGCGCATCAAAAAGGCCCCGATGCCACAGCCTATGGCGATCCACAGGTCTTCCCACCGCGGGGTGCCATCACTGAGGATCGCCAGCGTCAGACCCCACCAGCAGGGAATCAGCAACAGCCACGTCCCGATGGGCCGGTCTGCGCGGCTCAGGCGCAGGTAGGGGCGACTAAAGGCAGGCGCGTGGGTATCGACCCAGTTGCCGCTGACGGCATCGGCAACTTGACCGTCTGGTGTTGGGGCATTGCCTTGCATATGTAGGGTCTCATGAGTGCAAAGATTAGACTGTATGTAGATCACCTTTTGGGTCCGGGGCAATCGGTTGAATTGACGCGCGAGCAGGCCCACTACCTGTTCGGCGTCATGCGGCTGGCCGTGGGCGGCCATGTGGCTCTGTTTAATGGCAAGGACGGAGAGTGGCTGGCCAAGGTCGCAGAGGCCGGGAAAAAAGGCGGTAAACTGACATGTCAGACGCAGAGCAAACCGCTGCACATGCCACCCGATCTGTGGTTCCTGTTTGCGCCGATCAAAAAGACCCGCACCGATTTCATTGTGGAAAAGGCGGCGGAAATGGGCGCGGCACGGATCATGCCGGTGCAGACCCAGTTCACCAATTCCGAACGCATCCGTCAGGACCGCCTGCAGGCTCACGCGGTCGAAGCCGCTGAGCAATGTGGCGGCACTTTTGTGCCTGAGGTTGCAGATCTGCAGCGCCTTGATCGTGTGCTGGACGACTGGCCGGAAACCCGTCAGATGATGTTCTGCGATGAGGCCGAAGTCGGCTCGGCCCTGCGTTTGGCGGCGCAGGAAAAGGGCCAGCCATGGGCCATCCTGATTGGCCCTGAGGGTGGATTCTCTGACCGTGAACGCGCCCGTTTGTCCGGACTGCCCTATGCGCATGTGGTCAGCCTCGGCCCGCGTATCCTGAGGGCGG
Source organism: Ruegeria meonggei (assembly GCF_900172215.1). Taxonomy (GTDB): domain Bacteria; phylum Pseudomonadota; class Alphaproteobacteria; order Rhodobacterales; family Rhodobacteraceae; genus Ruegeria; species Ruegeria meonggei. Next base: position 231,589 of record NZ_FWFP01000006.1, on the reverse strand, counting down.
ATACGGCTGCGGTGGCGGCGCTGACGATGTGGCAACAGGCACTGGGGGATTGGTTGTGAGCTGGCGACCGACCCGGCAGGAAGACATCAAGGCGATCGAACGGTTTTTGTATCGCCATGTGCAAACCTCGATGTTTCCACTGGCCAACCTGCGGGACTTTGGCCTGCGCGGCTCTGACCCGCGGGCGCTGGATATCTGGATGTTGGGCGAAGGACCTAGCGCCGTCTTTGCCATCACCAACGAGGGCATGGTCCTGTCGCAATGCCCGGATTGCACCGATCAAGAGCTGCGCGATGCGATTGCCCTGATCTGTGGCCACAAGCTATTTGGATTGGCCGCCGAGGCCTCGCAAGCCCGCCGGATCATGCAGCTTTCGGGGTGGGAGAACCGCCTGGCCACGTTAAACAGCGACGAGCCTGGATTCACGTTGGATTTGAACCAAATTGTGGTGCCTGAAGTCGCCGGAGCGGAGCTTGTGCCTTTGGGAGATATCGATCCAAAGATCACCGAAGAATGGCGGCAAAAGTATCTGATCGAGGCAATGGATTTCGATCCCGCCCGTGCGCAAAATCAAGCGATGCAAGATATCACAACTTACGTGCAGCGCGGCTCTCACCAAGCCATGCTGATCGACGGACAGCCTGTGGGTATGACCGGGTTCAACGCCCGCCTGCCGGACGTCGTGCAAATTGGTGGCGTTTATACCCCGCCCGAATTTCGAGGCCGGGGCTACGCCCGTCTGGCCGTGGCATTGCACTTGTTGGAGGCGCAAAAAGCCGGAGTATCCCGCGCGGTTCTGTTTGCGGCTTCCGATGCGGCTGCGCGTGCCTATATTGCAATTGGATTCAAACCGGCGGGGCAGTTCTCGCTGATCCTGTTCAAAAACCCAAAGGACCCGGCATGAGTTTCATTCGACCCGAAGCCAAACTGGCCCTATGGCGCTGGCGCGAAGTATTGGTGGCGGGGTTTGTTCTGATCCTTGGCCTCAGTTGGATCGGCGGTCCGGGCGGGTTGCTGGGATGGCTGGGCTGGGTGTTGGTGGTCATGTCTGTTGCGCTGGCCGTGATTGGCATCCAACGCGCCCGGTTCCGCACAGGGGCGGGTGGTCCCGGCGTTGTGACGATCGACGAAGGTCAGATCACCTATCTGGGACCGCTGGACGGTGGTATGATCGCCAGCCGCGAAATCGAACGGCTGGCTCTGGATCCAACCTCGAACCCGGCGCATTGGGTGCTGGATCAGCCGGGGCAGCCCACGCTTCACATTCCTGTGAATGCCGAAGGGGCCGAGGCCTTGTTCGACGTATTCGCGGCCCTGCCGGGGCTGAAAACCGAACAAATGCTGGCGGAATTGAACGGTCGCGCGGTCCATCCGGTCGTGATCTGGGAGCGCACGTCAATGCGCCCAGCCCATTTGCGCCTGCATTGACACTGGCCGCATTTGCGCCCACGACTGACGAAAAGACAGACACACCAGGATCGGAGTACGGTTCATGTCCATCCCCCAATCCGGCGGCGGGCCGATCGAACGCCACGCGCAACTGGCCGAATATCTTGAATCGGGTTGCAAGCCCAAACAGGATTGGCGCATCGGGACCGAGCATGAAAAGTTCGGCTATTGCAAAGACACCTTGAAACCGCTGCCGTTCGAGGGCACCCGCTCGATCGTGGCCGTGTTGGAAGGGCTGCGTGACCGCCATGGCTGGGGCGAAGTCCGCGAAGCCGGCAAGCTGATCGGTCTGGAAAAAGACGGCGCCAATGTCAGTCTGGAACCAGGCGGCGCGTTGGAGCTGTCCGGTGCTCCGCTGGAAACCATCCACGAGACCTGTGACGAGGTGAACACCCATCTGCGCGAAGTGAAGGATATCGCCGATGAGATCGGCGTGGGCTTCATCGGTCTGGGTGCCGCCCCGATCTGGACCCATGACCAGATGCCGCTGATGCCCAAAGGGCGCTATCGGCTGATGAACGACTATATGGAAAAAGTCGGAACCATGGGCCGCGCCATGATGCGGCGCACTTGCACCGTTCAGGTCAATATCGACTTTGGGTCCGAGGCCGACATGGTGCAGAAACTGCGCGTGGCGCTGGCCTTGCAGCCGGTGGCGACGGCGCTGTTTGCCAATTCGCCGTTCTTTGAAGGCAAGCCCAACGGCCAAAAAAGCTGGCGCAGCCATATCTGGCGGCATCTGGATAACGCGCGCACAGGCATGTTGCCGTTTGTGTTCGAAGAGGGCTTTGGCTTTGAACGCTACGTGCAATACGCGCTGGATGTGCCGATGTATTTTGTCTATCGCGACGGCCAGTATATCAACGCGCTGGGCATGTCCTTCCGCGATTTCCTGCAAGGCAAACTGCCCGCGCTGCCGGGCGAAACGCCGACGCTGTCCGACTGGGCCGATCACCTTACCACAGCCTTCCCCGAGGCGCGGATCAAAAAATACATGGAGATGCGCGGTGCCGATGGTGGCCCCTGGCGGCGTCTGTGCGCGCTGCCCGCGTTCTGGGTCGGCCTGACATATGATCAGGGGGCGCTCGACGCGGCCTGGGATCTGGTCAAAGGCTGGGATGCAGAAACCCGCGAGGACCTGCGCGTTGATGCGGCCAAGGACGGATTGCAGGCGCAGGTCGGCAACATCAACATGCACGACCTGGCGCGCGAAGTGGTGTCCATCGCCGAGGCAGGCCTGAAATCCCGCGCCTATCCGGGCGCAGGTGGTCTGGTTCCGGATGAGACGCATTTCCTGAACGCGCTGAAGGACAGTATCGAAACCGGCAAAGTTCCGGCAGATGAGCTGTTGGATCACTACAATGGCGACTGGAATGGCGATCTGCCCCGGATTTTCCCCGAATACAGTTACTGAACGGACCAATTTCCGTTTAACTTCCTGTTTGGTCGGTTCCCGGACCGGCACCGCTGCCCCGAAGGATATGGCGCCGCTGCGCGGCCGGTTCGTCAAGGCAAAACCGTGGCAATGTTGCGCTCTGCCTGATTGCGCCGCAGCGCCCCTCTTGCTTTCGCGGACTGCTGTGATAGCAGGACTTCAACAGCAGTCAGGGGCCAAGTTCAGGAAGCGTTATGGACGATCTTAAGGCAAAATATCTGGGTCAGATCGCCGAAGCAGGCGACGAAAACGCGCTTGAGGCGATCCGCGTCGCCGCCGTTGGCAAAAAGGGCGAGGTCGCGCTGAAGATGCGCGAGCTGGGCAAGATGACGCCCGAGGAACGCCAGGTCGCAGGCCCCGCGCTGAACGCGCTGAAGGACGAAATCAACTCGGCCCTGGTCGCAAAGAAAGCAGGCCTTGCCGATGCCGCGCTGGACGAACGTCTGCGCACCGAATGGCTGGACGTCACCTTGCCGACCCGCGCGCGGGGGCAGGGGTCGATCCATCCGGTCAGCCAGGCGACCGAAGAACTGACTGCCATCTTTGCCGAGCTGGGCTTTTCCGTTGCCGAAGGGCCGCGGATCGAAAACGACTGGCACAATTTCGACGCGCTGAACATCCCGGGACACCACCCTGCGCGGGCCGAGATGGATACGTTCTATATGCATCGCGCCGAGGGTGACGACCGCCCGCCGCATGTGCTACGCACCCATACTTCACCGGTGCAGATCCGCTCGATGGAAAAACAGGGCGCGCCGATCCGCATCATCTGTCCGGGCGGTGTTTACCGGGCCGATTATGACCAGACCCACACGCCGATGTTCCATCAGGTCGAGGGGCTGGCGCTGGACAAAGACATCTCGATGGCGAACCTGAAATGGGTTCTGGAAGAGTTCGTGAAGGCGTTCTTTGAGGTCGACGATGTCGAACTGCGCTTCCGCGCTTCGCACTTCCCTTTCACCGAACCGTCGGCCGAGGTCGATATCCGCTGTTCCTGGGATAATGGCCAGCTGAAGATCGGCGAGGGCGACGGCTGGATGGAGATTCTGGGTTCGGGCATGGTCCACCCCAAGGTGATCGCCGCTGGTGGCATCGACCCAGAGGTCTATCAGGGCTTTGCCTTTGGCATCGGCATCGACCGTCTGGCGATGCTAAAATATGGCATCCCGGATCTGCGGGCGTTCTTTGATAGCGACCTGCGCTGGTTGCGCCACTACGGGTTTGCCGCGCTGGATATGCCGAACCTGCATGGTGGTTTGAGCAGGTAAGTGCACCTACTGGGAGTTTACCTTTCGAACTACTATGACTGGTGCTTCGCGTTTTGTGCACGCAACCGTCGGTGGGTAGGCTATGCCGTTGTCTTTGGATCGTTTTTGGGCTTTCTCGGTCTGACGAATTTCCTTCCCGGATGGATTAATGCTCTGGTCCTGCTTGCCATGATGCCATTCCAAGGGCTTTTCTTGCTGGCGCATCACCGTGTCTGGGAGAAACGGGACCAGATTAATACGGACCAGCTAAACCGAGTTTACAAAACCAAAAAGCTCATAGATCGCTTCAAAAAGTAAATGCGGAGCAAAGGCCGATAGGCCGTTGCGGCATCGGTCGTTCGTTGAGGCGCCATTGGTTCAAGTCCAATGGACGACACCGCCCGCACGGGCTGGCGATTTGTCTCCGCCAGCGCAACGCTCGAACAGCGCGTGGATTTGGCCAGCATAAACTGCTCATCACAACCCAAGGATCGCCACCCCGCGGTCTGGCGATGGCGCGGCTTGTTACACACTCCCACGGGGTTGTGACGTGACTTCGTGGGCGGGGCGGGTAGGCTCCGACTTATGATCCGGATTCTGACCTGCCTGTTTTTTCTCCTCCCGTTCCAAGCTGTTGCGAATGGCTGCCATGGCGATGTGGCCTGCCCGCTGGGCGACCGCTCGTATCATGTGCTGGAGCCGGACGGCTGGGACGGCGAAACGCCTCTGCCGGTGTTGTTGCATTTCCACGGTTGGGCGCGACAAGGGGATGTGGTGGTGAACCATGAACGCATCGCCGGGGCCACGAAACTGCGCGGTGTGCTGCTGGTAGCCCCCAACGGTTTGGGCAAAAGCTGGAATTTCTGGTCTGCGGACACGCGGGACGTAGGCTTTGCCGACCGCGTGCTCGAAGACGTTGCCAAACGCTATCCGATTGATCCGGACCAGATCTATGTCTCGGGCTATTCCTATGGCGGCGCGATGGCGTGGCGCTTTGTCTGCCAGTCGGGCGATGATGTCACCGCCCTGTTGGCCGTCGCAGGATCAATCCGCCAGACCGAGGATTGCCCGCAGGCCCCGGCACAAGTGCGCCATGTGCATGGGACCGATGATACGGTGATGGGTTTCCCTTTTGGTCCCGGCGGTGACACGACCTATCCAGTGGCGCTGTGGCGGCAGAAATTCCACTGCGATACTGCGATCCCGCGCGGCGATTGGAGCGTGAAGCCGTTCCTGACGCTCAGCCGGGTGGAATGGACCGATTGTGCGCAGGGGCAGGTCACGCTGGACATCCATCCCGGCGGGCATTTCATCCCGCATGGCTGGATCGGCTGGCAGTTGGATGAACTGGCGGGGCGTACACCGGTTTACCCCTGACGATCTGCGGTTTGACAAACTTTGGGCATCAAGGTCAGGTAGCCGAAATCGCATCTGCCGGAGATTGAAGTCATGAAATCCCTTTTGCTATCTGCGCTGATCCTTGCGGCCGCACCAGCCCTGGCCCGGGACACGTACCCGCCCGTGGACGTTCTGTTGCAGACAGAGACATCTGTCATTGGTGAACCGCTGGAGTATCCGCAAGGCACGCCCCAGATCACCATGGCGATCGTCACCATGCAGCCGGGTCAGGAAACCGGGGAACACCGCCATGACGCGCCTTTGGCCGCCTATGTTCTAGAGGGTGAGATCACGGTCGACTACGGCGAGGCCGGGCGCAAAACCTATAAATCAGGCGATGCGTTTGTTGAGGCATACCGCTCGCCTCATACCGGGATCAACACAGGGGTAGGTATTGCCCGAATTCTGGCGGTGTTTGCGGGTTCGGACAGTGTCTCGAACACAGTGGCCGGGGACTAGGCGCATGGGGCCTCTTCCACCTTTTGTGAATATCCGCTACACGCGGTCTGACCCAAGATTACGCGCGGAATACGATCGATGAAATTCACCCTCTCCTGGCTCAAAGACCACCTGGACACCGATGCTTCGGTTGATGAGATCGCCGAGGCCCTGACCGACCTCGGGCTTGAGGTCGAAGAGATCGTCAACCCGGCGGACCGCCTGAGTGGCTTTACGCTGGGACATGTGAAACATGCCGAGAAACACCCCGACGCCGACAAGCTGCGCGTGTGCACAGTGGAAACCGACGAGGGCGATCTGCAGATCATCTGCGGCGCCCCCAATGCGCGCGAAGGCATCACCGTCGTGGTCTGCAAGCCTGGCATGTATATCCCCGGTCTGGACCTGACGATCAGCGTCGGCAAGATCCGCGGCGTCGAAAGCTTTGGCATGATGGCCTCCGAGCGCGAGCTTGAGCTGTCAGACGAGCATGACGGTATCATTGAGCTTCCCTCGGGCGCAGTGGGTGACCGGTTCGTGGACTGGCTGGCTGAAAACGAGCCTTCGAAGGTCGACCCGATGATCGAAATCGCAATCACCCCAAACCGCCCCGATGCGCTGGGTGTGGCAGGGATTGCGCGTGATCTGGCGGCGCGTGGCGTCGGGACGCTGAAAGAGCGTGATTACGTGCCTGTGCCGGGCGATTTCGACAGCCCGATCAAAGTGACCATTGATGACGACACCCTGGATGGTTGCCCGCATTTCACCGGGCGTCTGATCAGGGGCGTCAAGAACGGCCCGAGCCCGCAATGGCTGCAGGATCAGTTGAAATCCATCGGGTTGCGTCCGATCTCGGCATTGGTGGACATCACCAATTTCATGACCTTCGATCAGAACCGCCCGCTGCACGTGTTTGATGCAGACACGGTGCAGGGCAACCTGCGCGTCCATCGCGCCAAGGGCGGTGAGACGCTGGTGGCGCTGGATGAGAAAGAATACACGCTGCAGCCCAACATGATGGCGATTTCCGACGATAAGGGTGCGGAATCGATTGCAGGCATTATGGGCGGTGCGGAAACCGGTTGTACAGAAGAGACCGTGAATGTGTTCCTCGAAAGCGCGTTCTGGGATCATGTTCAGATTGCTCTGACCGGTCGCGCGCTGAAGATCAATTCCGACGCGCGCTATCGCTTTGAACGCGGTGTGGACCCGAATTACACCCTGGAAGGGTTGGAACACGCGACGCAGATGATCCTGGATATCTGCGGTGGTGAAGTGTCCAAAGTGGTTGAGGCCGGCAAAGCACCGAACCACGCCCGTGCGTACAAGCTGGATTCGGCCCGGGTGCAGTCTCTGGTCGGGATGGACATTGCCGAGAGCGAACAGCGTCAGACCCTGACCCGTTTGGGATTCCGTCTGGAAGGTGAGATGGCCCATGTACCCAGCTGGCGCCCTGATGTCATGGGCGAGGCCGATCTGGTGGAAGAGGTCGCACGGATTGCGTCCTTGACCAAGCTGCAGGGCAAGCCGCTGCCACGTGTCACCGAGGGCATTCCCAAGCCGGTGATGACGCCGACGCAGCGCCGCCAGTCGATGGCGCGACGCACTTGCGCAGCGCTTGGGTATAACGAATGCGTATCCTACACGTTCATCGATCAGGCTTCAGCCGCGCTGTTTGGTGGTGGCGACGAGGCTACGCAGCTGGAAAACCCGATCTCTTCCGAGATGAGCCATATGCGCCCCGATCTGCTGCCTGGTCTGTTGCAGGCCGCCGCCCGCAATCAGGCGCGTGGGTATGCGGATGTCGCCCTGTTCGAGGTCGGCCCGGTCTTTCATGACGGAGAGCCCGGAGATCAGGAAATCCAGATCAGCGGCTTGCTGGTTGGGCGCAATGGTCCCAAGGATGTGCACGGTGCCTCGCGCCCCGTCGATCTGTACGACGCCAAGGCGGACGCCGAGGCCGTGCTAGCAGCCATAGGTGCCCCCGCCAAGGTTCAGATCCTGCGCGATGGCGACGCCTGGTGGCATCCGGGGCGTCACGGCAAAATCTGTCTGGGTCCGAAAAAGGTGCTGGGCGTCTTTGGTGAGCTGCACCCACGTGTGTTGCAGGCGATGGACATCAAAGGTCCAGCAATGGCCTTTACGATCTGGCCGGATCAGGTGCCGATGCCGCGAAAATCCGGAGCGACCCGCGCGGCGCTGGAACTGCGCGATCTGCAAGCGGTCGAGAGGGACTTTGCCTTTGTTGTCGACGAAAGTATCGAAGCGCTGACGCTGGTGAACGCCGCTGCTGGGGCTGACAAAGTGCTGATTGAAGATGTGCGCGTCTTTGACGAATTCATCGGTGGCAGCGTGGGTGAGGGCAAGAAATCTCTGGCCATCACAGTGCGCCTGCAGCCCACAGATGCGACGCTGAAGGAGAAGGACATCGAGGCCGTGGCCGAGAAGATCATCGCCAAGGTCAGCAAAGCTACGGGTGGAGTTTTGCGCGGGTAACACCGCTGCAACAAGACCGGAACGACGCGCCTTCGGGCGCGTTTTTCATTTCGACAGGAACTCGGCCAGCAGATCGAACACCAGACGGATGCGACGGCTTGTGTGCAGCTCGCGATGGGTGGTCAGCCAGATCGGAAACATGATCGGTTCCATGCCTGGCAGGGCACGTTCTACACCCGGCGTTGCATCACCTACCACCTGAGACATAGGCGCGATTCCGAACCCCTGTTTGGCATATTCCCACGCCACGATGCCATTTTGCGAGCCCAGACGAAAATTCTCGTCGCTCAGATGAATGCCCAACGGCTTCAGATAGGCGATCATCTGATCTGTGTCGCCAAAGCTGATAAATTCATGCTGCGACAGGGCCCGCTTGGACTTAGGGCGACCCGCGCGGTTCAGATAGTCGGTGGTTGCATAGAAATGCCCCGACGCCTCCTGGACCAGTTTGGCAATCAGGTCGGGTTGATCGGGGCGCACATGGCGGATCGCGATATCCGCCTCGCGTCGCATCAGATCACGGATGTCGTTCGAGGCGATCACATCTATCTGCAGTCGGGGGGCCTGAGCACGCACCATATGCAACACATCTGGCAGGATATAGGCGGACATCACATCGCTGGCAGTGATGCGGACCCGCCCTTCGACCGACGTTGCCTGCCCCGAGGCGGCCAGCGCGATGCGGTTGGCGGCGTCTCCCATTGTGCGGGTGTGATCCAGCAGTTCCATCCCCGCCTGCGTGATCTCGAGCGTGCGACCAACGCGTTCGAACAGCATCACGCCCAGATCAGCCTCAAGTGCTGCGATCTGACGGCTGAGCGTTGGTTGCGTTTGCCCCAGCTGGCGGGCAGCTGCTGACAGCGACCCGGTTTCCGCTGTCGCCAGGAAAGAACGGATATGGTTCCAGTCGAAATCGCCCAAATCAGTCATGCAAATACGTATAAGGCATCTACGAATTTCGGCAATTTATATTCGATCTGCGCATGAGTAACTTGCGCCGAAAGGAGACCCCAATGACCACCGCTGTGAAATTCTGGGACGGCGTGGCCGCGAAATACGCGCGTTCCCCTATCAAGGATATGGCCGCGTATGAACATACGCTTGCGCGGACGGCCACCTATCTGAAGAAAACCGACGATGTGCTGGAACTGGGCTGCGGTACCGGCATGACCGCTCTGCGCCTTTCTGGTTACGTCGATACGATCACCGCAAGCGATTTGTCCCCTGGCATGTTGGCGGTGGGGCGCAAAAACGCGGCCGAGCAGAACATCGAAAACGTCGCCTTTGTCGAAGCCGACGCGACCCGCCCTCCTGCATGGTCCTATGATGTGGCGCTGGCGTTCAATCTGCTGCACCTGGTTGAGGACCTCGACAGCGCGTTGGCCCAGGTCCATTCGGTTCTAAAACCGCGCGGATTGTTCATCTCAAAGACATTCTGCCCGCCTCAGCACGGTGGAGGCATGCAGTATCTGGCTATCCGGCTGGCGCTGCCGGTCATGCAATTTTTCGGCAAAGCGCCATTTGTGCGCTTTCTATCCGAAGCGGACTTGGATGCCACCATCGAACAGGCCGGTTTTGAGATCGTCGAACGCGACAGTTTTCCGGCCCGCAACGGGCGGCGGTTTCTGGTTGCCCGAAAGATTTGACAGGCACGGCGGTGTTTTCTGCACATTCCGCATTGGGCTGTGGCCAATTGCGCCTTAAATAGGTCGTAACACAGCAGCGGAGTTTACCATGGGCCTGAATGTCTATCTGTCCGGAGAAATCCACACCGATTGGCGCGAACAGATTATCGACGGTGCGCAGGGGTTGGACATCACGTTCAACAGCCCTGTCACCAACCACGAGGCCAGCGACGATTGCGGCGTGGCCGTACTGGGCGCGGAGCCGAACAAATACTGGCACGACCACAAGGGTGCGATGGTCAATGCCATCCGCACCCGCAAGGGCATCGCGGATGCGGATGTGGTCGTCGTGCGGTTTGGTGAGAAATACAAACAGTGGAACGCAGCCTTTGACGCAGGCTATGCGGCGGCGCTGGGCAAATCCCTGATCGTTTTGCACGGCCCCGATCATCAACATGCGCTGAAAGAGGTCGACGCCGCCGCGCTGGCCGTGGCCGAGCAGCCTGCGCAGGTTGTGGACGTGCTGCGCTATGTGCTGACCGGTAAACTGCCGGACTAGGCCAAGGAATTGGTGGATGCCGGGTTGGGCATCCACCTGACACGGCTCAGTCTCGTGCGGGGGTCACAAGGCCTTTTTGAACGGCGGGTCGATCCAGAAAGCGATCCAGATAGGCCATCACGTTGGTGTGGTCTTCCCAGCCAACAGTTTCTTTCACGCCGTAATAGTCCAGCCCGCGCAGCCAGGGTGCGATTGCCATATCCGCGATTGAATACTCCCCGGCAATCCAGTCCTGACCGTCCAGTTGCTGGTTCAGGACGTTCAGCAGGCGTTTAGCCTCGGCGATGTATCGGTCACGTGGGCGGGGGTCTTCGATCTCGCTGCCTGCGAATTTGAAGAAATAGCCCAACTGCCCGAACATCGGCCCAACACCACCCATCTGGAACATCAGCCATTGGGTGACGCGGTACTTGTCGGCCTTGGTCTTGCCCAGAAACTGCCCGGTCTTCTCGGCTAGATACAAAAGGATCGCGCCGCTTTCGAACAGGGCCAGAGGCTCTGCGTCAGGGCCGTTCGGATCGATAATGGCGGGGATCTTGTTGTTGGGGTTTAGCGACAGGAAGGCAGGGCTTTTGACATCCGCATCGGCCAGCGTGATTTTATGCGCCTCATAGGGCAGGCCGGTCTCTTCCAGCATGATCGAGGCTTTGACACCGTTCGGGGTCGGAAAGGAATAAAGCTGGATCCTGTCCGGGTGGGTGGCGGGCCAGCGGGCGGTGATGGGATGGGTGGCGGTATCCAGCATAAGAGGCTCCTTTGAAGGCTAAGTCTGAAAGGTAGGCGCGGCATGGCGATCCCACCACCCCAATAGATGTGCATTCCCGGTCAGGCGCTGTGTATTTGGGAACAACGGGGAAAAGCCGTGCATCTCACACCTAGACCAAAAGCCGGTTATCGCTCACACTCTCGCGCATCCCGCGTTGATGACGCGGGATTGTCATGAATCGAAAAGGAGATGCGTGTGGATGAGGTCGTAACACAGGTGGGTGCCTATGCCCCCCTGATTATGAACGCGGTCAAGGCGTTGGTCGTACTGATCCTTGGCTGGATTGTTGCCGGAGCGATCGCCGGTGTAGTCCGGCGCCGGATCAATGCAACGCCGAATATTGACCAGACGCTGGGCAGTTTTGTTGCCAGCCTGGTGAAATGGGTGATCCTGGCAATGGTGCTGGTTGCCGTGCTGGGTATTTTCGGGATCGAGGCCACAAGTATCGTCGCCATTCTGGGTGCCGCGTCGCTGGCCATCGGTCTGGCGCTGCAGGGCACGCTTAGCGATCTTGCCGCTGGTGTCATGCTGGTGGTCTTCCGCCCGTATAAGCTGGGTCAATTCGTCGATATAGGCGGGACGTCGGGCACTGTGAAGGATCTGAACCTGTTCACCACAGAACTGGTAACGCCGGACAATGTGCAGATTATTGTGCCGAACGGACAGTCCTGGGGGTCGATCATCACCAACTACTCGGCTCATGACACGCGACGTGTCGATCTGGTCTTTGGCATTGATTACGGTGACAACGCCGATGAGGCGATGAAGATCATTCTGGATGTTGCCAAAGCCGATACGCGCATACTGGGAGACCCTGAGCCTTGGGTGCGGGTGACTAATCTGGGTGACAGTTCGGTCGATCTGACGGCCCGCCTGTGGTGCGCAGCGGCGGATTACTGGGATGTGAAGTTTGAGACCACCAAAGCGGTGAAAGAGGCCTTTGACGCCAAGGGTGTTTCGATCCCCTATCCGCATTCTGTGGAAATCCATAAAGAGGCGTGAGGGCTTCCGCCCGTCGATCAGGCATTAAAATGCCCTCCTCCGGTTGGGTCCGGCGCCGCGCTGACGCGCGGCGCCGTTGTATTTGCGGTAACGTCGGAACAAGAACCAACAACGCCGCACCGCAGGTGCGGCGCTGGGCCCAACACTGTAATACGCCCTCGTCAGAGGGCGTTTTCAGGGGCGGGAGCGCTTAGGACTTGATCACCACATTGGGGGATACCACGTCGATCCCCAGTGCTTTGCCAACCGCGTAATAGGTCAGCTGACCGGCATGAACGTTCAAACCTGCCAGCAGATGTGGGTCGTCCTGGCAGGCTTGTTTCCAGCCTTTGTCGGCCAGTGACAGCAGGAACGGCATCGTCGCATTCCCCAGCGCAATGGTCGAAGTGCGCGCAACCGCGCCGGGCATGTTGGCCACACAGTAATGCATGATGCCGTCCACCTCATAGATCGGATCGGCATGGGTGGTGGCCTTCGAGGTTTCAAAGCAGCCGCCTTGGTCGATGGCCACATCCACCAGAACCGCGCCCGGTTTCATGGTCGACAATTGCGCGCGGGTCACCAGTTTGGGGGCCGCAGCGCCTGGGATCAGCACCGCGCCGATCACCATGTCGGCCGTCTGGATCAGTTCAGCCGTTGCACCTGCCGTCGAGTACTGGTTGTTGAACGTGTTGCCAAAGACATCGTCCAGATACCGCAGGCGCGGCAGCGAACGGTCCAGCACGGTGACATCAGCACCCATGCCAGCGGCGATCTTGGCCGCATGCGTGCCCACGACACCGCCGCCGATCACAACAACTTTCGCCGGGCCAACGCCTGGTACGCCACCCATCAGAACACCACGGCCGCCATTGGCCTTTTGCAATGTCCACGAGCCGACCTGCGGTGCCAGACGGCCTGCAACCTCGGACATCGGTGCCAGCAGGGGCAGGCCTCCGGCCGCATCGGTGACGGTTTCATAAGCGATGGCCGTGCAGCCCGAGGACAGCAGGTCATGGGTTTGATCCGGATCCGGTGCCAAGTGCAGATAGGTGAACAGCAGCTGGCCTTCGCGCAGCATCTTACGCTCGACGGCCTGGGGTTCTTTGACCTTCACGATCATGTCGGCGGTGGCAAAGACTTCGGCTGCGGTGTCGACGATCCGGGCGCCGGCGGCCATGTATGCATCGTTGTCAAAACCCGATCCCATACCGGCATCGGTTTCGATGAGGACCTCATGACCTCGCGCAACGGCCTCTTGCGCGGCGTTGGGGGTCATGCCAACGCGGAACTCCTGGGGTTTGATTTCCTTGGGGCAACCGATTTTCATTTTAGGTCTCCATTCATAAACTGCCTAAATTATGTGCAATTTGAGACGCAATTTCTGTGAAACTCTGCCCGCATTCACGCTTTTAATCGGGATATTTTCCGGTAAACTTCGAATACTCTGCAAAGGTCTTGCGTGAATGAGCCTAGATACGACCGATAAAAAGATTCTAGCCGCGCTTCAGCGAAATGGCCGCATGTCGAATGCGGAGCTGTCCGAGCAGGTAAACCTGTCCCCTTCCGCCTGTCACCGGCGGGTGCAGCGGCTTGAGGCGGATGGTTATATCAAGAACTATGTGGCACTGCTGGACGCGCGGAAAATGAACGTACCGACGACGGTGTTTGTCGAGATCACGTTGCAGGGCCAGGCCGAAGAGGTTCTGGATGCGTTCGAAAAGGCCGTGGCCCGCATCCCCGACGTGTTGGAATGCCATCTGATGGCGGGAACGGCCGATTATATTCTGAAAGTCGTCGCCGAAAATACCGAAGATTTTGCCCGCATCCACCGCCAATACCTGTCGCGATTGCCGAGGGTGGCACAGATGCAAAGTTCATTTGCATTGCGCACGGTGTTCAAGACCACAGCCTTGCCGGTGTGATGCTCAGGCCGGGGCAGGGTAGGTAAACAGGACCAGATGCAGGACGTTAAATCCGAAATGCATCAAAACCGGCACCCATAGCCGTCCGGTCGCGTAATACCCCAAACCACACGCGCCCCCGAGGATTGCAGCAAAGACAACCAGCGCGGGGCCACCGCCGAAATGGGCCAGACCGAACAGCAGGCTGGCAGCGGCAATGGCAATCGGCGCCCCGAGTTGGGAGGCAATGGCCGATTGCAGGTAGCCGCGAAAAAACGCCTCTTCGGTTAAGCAGGTCAGAAACAAGTTGGCTAAAGCGAATATCAGCCACCAATGCGGCAAGCCAAATTCGGGCCGGACAGCACCCGTTGCGAGCCCAAGAAGAAAAAGAGCCGGCAGGATCGTGAGGCCCGCGACCAGCGGCATCACTCGGGTAGGTAGCACATTGCGTGTCATTCCGGGCCAGGCCAGCAGAACGGCGAACAGAACCAGCGGCTTGTCGAGGTTCAGGTGCAGCGTGAATGTGGTGCTATCGAGCCCGGCTTGGACCTGATCCAGAACCAACAAGTTGTGAAAGCCGGGCACCAGATGCGCCCCCAGCGCAAGGCTCCACAGGACCAGCGCCAGATGCCCCAGCAGTGCAACTCTCCCGGAAAGACGATGTAGCATGCCCGCGCCCAGCGGGCCAATCGCGGCGATTATAGCGGCGAGCGGTGTGACAAGGCCAAGCGCCAGTGCCACGCCGCCAAAGACCGTCAGCAAGGTCAGGCCCAGAGCTTGCCTGCCGGACACCCCACTGACCTGCGCGGCCATCAGGATTAGCCAAGGCCAGACCATCGGCAGAAGGGAAAGGAAATGGGCCACGAAAATCTCAAGGTTGTTTCGAAGCCCTTGATGCCGTCACACCCTGGCCCATTGCAAGGCTGCAAGAGGTCAGATTTCACCAAGTTGTTGGCAATGCGTCAACTCTGACGGTTGTATCTAGCGTTAAGCGGGTCCAAATAAGGAGAAAGGCCGGACACCCTTATGCATTACCTTGATCCAGCTGTTGCGCGCAGCGCCGGCTTGAATAGGGTTATTCATCAATTGCTCTGATGACATCAGGTGTTTACATGCGCCTATTACGGTCCGAACCCGACAGACGATAAGGAAATGACCTTGGCTTACGAAAACGAATACGCCCCGAAAGACTGGTTGGAAGCCGAGTTGGAAGACACGCTGGACGAAGATTTTGAGATCGAATTCAGCGAACCCATGCTCTCGATGGAAATTCGCAAGATCTATAAGGATCAGCATCCCGATATGCTGGACCGCAAGGTCTATTTCCGCAATCTGCTGCGCCTGCAGGCCGAATTGATCAAAGTGCAGGATTGGGTGCAGCATACCGGGGCCAAGGTCTGCATTCTGTTCGAAGGCCGCGATAGCGCAGGCAAGGGCGGCGTGATCAAACGCATCACACAGCGTCTGAACCCGAGGGTGGCGCGCGTGGTTGCCCTTCCAGCTCCCAGCCGTCGCGAACAGAGCCAGTGGTATTTCCAACGCTATGTGCCGCACCTGCCCGCCGCCGGTGAAATCGTGCTGTTCGACCGGTCCTGGTACAACCGCGCCGGGGTCGAACGGGTAATGGGCTTTGCCAGCGATGATCAGGTGGGACAGTTCTTTCAGGACGTTCCCGAATTCGAACGGATGCTGGTTCGGTCGGGGATCATCCTACTGAAGTACTGGTTCTCGATCACCGATGAAGAACAGCAGCTGCGGTTCCTGATGCGCATCCACGATCCGATGAAACAGTGGAAATTGTCCCCGATGGATTTGGAATCCCGAATCCGCTGGGAAGCCTATACTAAGGCCAAGGAAGACATGCTGTTCCGCACCAACATCCCCGAAGCGCCGTGGTATATTGTTGAAGGCAATGACAAGAAGCGCGAGCGTCTCAATTGTATCGAGCATCTTTTGACCAAAGTTCCCTATGCAGACGTGCCGCAGGAAAAGGTCGATCTTCCGGATCGCAAATACAATCCGGAATACGAACGCCGTATCCTGCCGGACGAATTGCACGTGCCCAAGATCTATTAACTAAAAAAAGCCCCCGAATCGGGGGCTTTGGGGTTCGCGAGCAAGAGTGTGGCTTAGAAAACAAAGTCGTTGTTATCGAGGCTGGAGAGCAAAGTATTCTCCAGGATCATTTCGTTTCCTTGTCCGTCATTGATGATGACGTCACTGCCGGATTGCCGGATGTGGTTGTTCATCAGGTCAGCGTAGCTGTTGATGGTCTGCGATGGTGTCAGAATAACCCGATCTCCGTCTGAAAAGTCCTTTACCCGGTCCTTGCCCGTCATGAACACAAAGTTGTCGGCGCCGCTTCCACCGATCATCACGTCGTCTCCTGCGCCGCCGAGCAATTGGTCATTTCCGCCGCCTCCGACCAGACGATCATTGCCGCCATGGCCTATCAGCAGGTCGTTGCCAGATCCTCCATGCAAAAAGTCGTTTCCAGCGCCACCAAAGAGCTGATCATGTCCTGTAGCTCCGACGAGCTTGTCGTTTTGACCTCCACCGCGGAGCACATCATTGCCATTGCCGCCGTTCAGATCGTCATCATCGCGGCCGCCATTCAGGACGTCGTTTCCATCGAGCCCTCGTAGAGTGTCTTTCCCCTGGCGACCAACCAGAACATCGTGACCGCTTTGCCCGAACAGCGTATCGTCCCCGTCAAAGCCATCCAGTCTTCCGGATTGCCCCGCTTTCAAGGCAAACCAGTCATTCGCCCCGGATCCGTTGGTTCCGGCCGCGACAAACAAAGGACCTGTTGGTGCGGGGTCCACCGGATCAGGTACGGGTGTGCCACCCTGGCCTGTTCCGCCATTGTCCAATTGCACCGGCGCGGACGTCCGGGCAAAGTTCTGTGTCACCATGATGGCATTTACGCCGTTGTAGTTCCCAACCTCGATACCGATGCCAACGACGGTCACGTTCGGATCAAGGATGTTGGCCCGGTGGCCGGAGCTGTTCATCAGACCGTTGTGCAGATCCTGTACATCGTCAGACAGACCCGGAGCACCGCGCACGCTTTGCCATGCAATATTCTCGGTCGCGCGCCAGCTGCCTGAAAAGTTAAAACCGGCACTGCCCATGCGGTCCCAGGGTTGGGAACCCCCGGCACCAGTATGGCTGAACTGATCCACGTTCAGCATCCATTTGCTGTGGTCTTCTGCCGCGTCGTTCAGCCGAAGTTCAAGCCGGACAGGAGCAAGCCCTGCTTGCGCGCGCTCTGCATTGATCAATGCAAGCATCTGCCTTTCCAGGGTGCTGGCCGTTGACATGATTCTGCCTCCAATAGATTGAGTTATTTTGGCGGGACATTAATGGCGAGAATTTGGCGGGATATAGTCGCAAACTGGACCGCCCCGCCTTTTAGGCGAATTGCCACCGTCGGGTTCGCCCTATTTGTGCAGAAAACTGCGCAAACTGCTCTTTTCCGGTGTCGCGACGCACCGTTCCGATGCGTCGCGTATCTGGCTGAGACTTTAGACAAAGTCCATCATGCACCCGTCTTCCACCAAGATCGGTATGAACGAAGTCTCAAGCTGGGCCGCGCCGCCACCCGGCGTGATATCCTCGATGGTTTTGGTGTCATCGCAGAAGTCCCCGGCCAGCATGAAATCGTCGCTTTCCATAGGGTCTGTTGTGGCCATCTCGGTGTCGGTCAGCCTGAAATCATCGACCAGAACCAGCAAGTCGTTCACGAACCCTTCGATTGCCGCCAGAAACGCTTCGACGTCGAAACAATCACCAGTGGTGGCGTCAGTGACATCTGTCCCCGGCGTCTCAGTATCCGGGCCTTCGGGATCGGTGATGTCGGTTTCAGGGGGATCGGTGTCTTCGACATCTGTCACCTCAGGATCACCGGTGGCGGGCTCGTCGACCTCAGGCGTTTCTTCTTCCGGCGCGTCAGCGTCCGTGACCTCGGCGTCAGGGGTTTCTGCGGCGGGGTCTTCGGTTTCGGTCACTTCGGGGTCGTCCGTGACATCCGTGTCGGGAAGGTCGACCTCAGGCGTCTCTTCCGCTGGCGTATCGTTGTCTGTGACCTCGGTTTCCGGCTCCTCGGTGTTCTCGTCTGACTCGGTCACGGGGGTCTCGGTGACGTCGGTTTCGGGGTTTTCGGTTTCAGGGTCCTCCACCATATCGACCGGTGGCACGGGGGCATCGCCGGAGTCCAGAACGACCTGGCCATCGGTTGTGGCAAAGTTCTGGGTCACCATGACTGCGTCCCAGCCGTTGAAATCGCCTTCTTCGATGCCGATCCCGATGTATTCATAGTCCGGGTTCAGGATATTGGCGCGGTGGCCCGGGCTGTTCATCAGGCTTTGATGCAGTTGGTCCACGTCGTCGCTGATGCCTTCGGCGCCGCGCTCTGATTGCCAGGCAATGTTTTCGCCCGAGCGCCAGCTGCCGTCAAAGTCGAACCCGGCATCTTCCATCCGTTGGGCTGCGCTGGATCCACCTGATCCGGTGTGACTAAACGTGTCCCGGTCCAGCATCCAAGTGCTGTGATCCTCGGACGAGTCGTTCAGGCGGGTTTCAAGTTGCAGCGGGGTCAGCCCTCGGGATGTGCGCTCATTGTTGATGAGCGCCAGCATTTCTTGCTCGACGGTGTTTGCAGTAGACATGATGCCTCCATTTGGTTGGTCGTCTGATTAGACCGGGCCAGTTACAGGGGCCATCGAATGGGCGAACAGGGGGGCCGGGGAATTCAGCACATTCCGGCAGGGCTGTGCTGCGAATGCGGGATTCGCTGCGCTGCAAAATGCCGGGCAAAACACCGCTGAGCCGGATTTGGCAGCTTGCCGCCCAGCAAGAGAGCTACTTCGGCGGATTGCAACCGGGCCTTGAAACGACAAACCCCCGGGCAATGCCGCGGGGGTCGTCAAATAGTGTCATCCAAAGCTGGACGAGTCGCGGGCCGCTGTTAGAGCAAACCTTCGCGCTGTGCTTTCTTACGTGCCAGTTTACGGGCACGGCGGATCGCTTCAGCTTTCTCGCGCGCTTTTTTCTCGGACGGTTTCTCGAAATGTTGCTTAAGCTTCATTTCGCGGAACACGCCTTCGCGCTGCAGCTTTTTCTTCAGGGCACGAAGCGCCTGATCGACGTTATTGTCGCGAACACTAACCTGCATGTGGTTGTCACCACCTTTCTAGATAGAGTTGCAAGGAAATTGCAGGAATTGGCCGTATAGCAAAGCCGGTCTATCTTGTCTAGTACTGGGTCCAGGAACCGGAGAACCGCCATGACCACCACGTATGAAGATGCAAAACAACAGCTTTTGGACGCGATGTTGACCCATGTGCCGTTTGACGGCTGGTCGGAAACCAGCTTTCGCGCCGCTGTCACGGATTGCGGAATCGATGACGCTCTGGCGCGCGCGATCTGCCCGCGTGGTGCGGTTGATCTGGCGCTGGCGTTTCATGCGAATGGCGACACGGCCATGGTCGAACGCCTGAATTCAACGGACCTGAGCGATCTGAAATTCCGTGAACGCATTGCCGCAGCGGTCCGGTTCCGGCTTGAGGCCGTACCGGACAAGGAACTGGTGCGCCGCGGAATGACCCTGTTTTCCCTGCCCACCCATGCAGCCGACGGGGCCAAGGCATTGTGGCAGACCTGTGGGCTGATCTGGGACACGCTGGGGGATACCTCGGAAGATGTGAACTGGTACACCAAACGGGCGACTTTGTCGGGGGTCTATTCCTCCACCCTGTTGTTCTGGCTGGGGGACGATTCGCCCGACCATCAGAAGACGTGGGAGTTTCTCGACCGTCGCATCGACAACGTTATGCAGTTCGAAAAAATCAAGGCGCAGGTCAATGACAACCCGCTGTTCAAACCGTTTCTGGCGGTTCCTAACTGGCTGGCCGGTCAGGTAAAGGCGCCGATGAAAATGCGGGCAGACTTGCCCGGAGTACTGAACCCGCGCAAGTAGCCCCGTTGCGGCTGGGCCTTTGGGATTTTGCCTGCTAGGCATTGGGCAAAGGAGATTTGCCTATGACCCAGATGATGCGCGCTGTTGAGATCACCAAACCCGGCGGCCCGGATGTTCTGCAACTGACCGAACGCCCGGTGCCCGAGCCAGACGCAGGTCAGGTGATCCTGCGGGTGGCCTATGTTGGGGTGAATCGCCCGGATGCGCTGCAGCGGGCAGGGGCCTATGATCCGCCTCCGGGTGCCAGCGACCTGCCGGGGCTTGAGGCTTCGGGCGAGGTTGTGGCCCTGGGCGACGGTGTCGAAGGCTTGGCGGTTGGCGATCAGGTTTGCGCGTTGTTGCCGGGCGGCGGATACGCGGAATACGTAGCCACGCCCGCCGCACATTGTCTGCCCGTGCCAGAAGGGATGGGTCTGAAAGAGGCCGCGTGCCTGCCCGAGACCTTCTTTACCGTCTGGTCCAACGTCTTCACCCGCGGTGGCCTGAAAGCCGGAGAACGGTTTCTGGTGCATGGCGGCTCCAGCGGTATTGGCACCACAGCGATTCAATTGGCCAACGCCTTTGGCGCGCGGGTGTTTGCCACCGCCGGGTCGGCCGAAAAGTGCGAGGCCTGTTTGAAATTGGGGGCAGAGAAGGCGATCAACTATCGCGATGAGGATTTCGTGGCGGCCATGCGGGCCGAGGGCGGCGCAAACCTGATCCTCGACATGGTGGGCGGCGATTACATCCCGCGCAACATCAAGGCTCTGGCCGAAGACGGGCGGCTGGTGCAGATCGCATTCCTGCAAGGGCCGGTGGTCGAGCTGAACTTTGCCCTGATGATGGTCAAGCGCCTGACCCTGACCGGCAGTACCCTGCGCCCGCAAAGCGATCTGGCCAAGGCAAACATAGCGCAAGACCTGCGCGAAGCGGTCTGGCCGCTGCTGGCCGCTGGCAAGGTTGCCCCGGTCATGGACAGCGAGTTTGATCTGGGTGACGCCGCAGCGGCCCATGCGCGGATGGAAAGCTCTGGCCATATTGGCAAGATCGTCCTGAAAGTCGCGGAGTAACGGTGGCGCGGGGTCCGCCCCGCGCAGGCCCGTCAGACCACGGCGCGGCGATACAGATGCCAGGTCGCGTGGCCCAAGACCGGCATCACAACGATCAGGCCCAGCAATATCGGGATCGCGCCGACAAACAGCATCGCCGCCACGATGAACCCCCAGGTCAGGATGACACCGGGATTGTGCCGCAGCACCCGGGCCGAAGTGACAACCGCCACAGGCAGCCCGACCTTGCGATCCAGCAGCAGCGGAAAGCTGACGACGCTGATCGCCAAAGCGACAAGTGCAAACAGGAAGCCCACCGCGTTACCGGCCACGATCATCGTCCATCCAGTACTCGTGGTAAACACTTGCGTTACAAAAGCACCCAAAGAGGCCGGTAGATCAGGTCCCAGCGTGTGGACATAAATGCTCTGCGCGACCATCAGCCAGATCAGCAGCAGCATCACCAGATAAAACCCCAGCGCAAGGATGGCTCCAAAGGAAGGTGATCGGAACACACCCAATGCATCCAACCAGTGAACTTCGCCCCCCTGTTCGCGCTTGCGGCTGATTTCATACAAGCCCACCGCGGCCACAGGCCCGATCAGGGCGAACCCGGCAATCAATGGTGCCAACAGCGGCACCAAATTGCGGTTCAGCCCGAACCCGAACATCAGCAGCCCGGCGATGGGGTAAATCAGCACCACAAAGATCGCATCCGCCCGCGTTTCCAGAAAATCCTGATATCCTGCCCGCAAACAGAACCGCAGATCACTCAGGGTTAAAGTCTGTACCACCGGCAAGTGCCGGGTATCTGCGCTACCGATACGGGTGACGCTTTCTGCAATATGATCACTGGTCGCGCCGATATTCTGAGCGGCCCAACTGATCGGATTTCCAATTGTCTTGGCCATCTTCATCCCCTCCCTTTGCGTATCAGCGCAGCGGGGTAAATCCGGCATCGGTTGCCCTTGGCCGGACCAGCCGGCAACGTCTGAACCCTTAGTATACCACATTTTTCGTGTTTTGGTTGCACCACTCGAAATCGTGTCGATTGCCCTGAATCTCAGGCGTGATAGCTTGGCGGAAGGTTACAGGAGGTGAGCATGCAGCAAACGGCACGTACCGTCGTTATTCACGAACACGGCGGCCCCGAAGTTCTGAGGATTGAAGACCGCGCCATTAGCGATCCGGGCCCCGGACAGGTTCGCATTCGCCATCAGGCCTGTGGGCTGAATTTCATTGATGTTTATCAGCGCGCAGGCCTGTACCCGATGGAGATGCCGCACGCGCTGGGGATGGAAGCTGCTGGCGTGATTGAGGCCGTAGGCGAGGGTGTGACCCATCTGGAACCAGGCCAGCGCGCGGCATATGCCGCAGCCCCCGCCGGAGCGTATTGCGAAGCGCGTGTGATGCCTGCGGCACAGGTCTGCCCGCTGCCCGACAGCATATCCTTTGACGCCGCGGCAGCGATGATGCTCAAGGGGTTGACGGTTGAATACCTGTTCAATCGCACGACGCCATTGAAACGAGGAGACACTGTGCTGTTTCATGCTGCTGCCGGGGGTGTCGGGCTGATCGCCTGTCAGTGGGCCAAATCCGAAGGGATCAAACTGATCGGCACTGCGGGGACGGATGAAAAATGCAGCCTGGCCCAGTTCAACGGAGCCGCCCATTGTATCAATTACCAGACCGAGAACTTTGCCCAACGCGTGGCCGAGATCACCAAGGGCGAGGGCGTGGACGTGGTGATGGACTCGATCGGGGCGGATACGTTCGAAGGGTCGCTGGATAGCCTGAAGCCCTTAGGGATGATGATCTCGTTTGGCAATGCGTCGGGATCGGTGCCACTGATTGATATTGGTATTCTGGCCAAGAAAGGGTCGCTCAAGATCACCCGTCCGACCCTGTTCACGCATATTGCCGATCACACAGTGTGTCAGGCCATGGCGCGGCGTCTGTTTGGCAAGGTCGAAGGCGGCGAGGTCAAAATTCACATTGATCAGCGTTTTCCGTTGGATCAGGTGGCGGACGCCCATCGCGCGCTTGAGGCGCGGAAGACCACGGGCAGCACAATTCTGGAGCTGTAAAACAGGTAAACCCGGTGCTTGCGCGCCGGGTCCGTTTTGCGTGAATTCTAGCTTCAGAAACGGTAAGCCGCCCGAAGCTGAACAGTTGTTGCATCCACGTCGATCCCGGTAGAGTCGAAATCGTTGAACTCGTGGTACAGAATTTCACCACCGACGCTAATATTCGGGGCCACGATCTGTTCATAGCCCGCCCCGATGAACCAGCCATCGTCGCTGCCCAGATTGTCGGTTCCGGCCTCAGCAAACCCGCCGGTACCATAGAGCAACCCTTGGGATGTCACCTTGTATCCGGCGCGCGCCTTGATGCGCCAAACGTCTTCAACTTCGACGCCGGGGGTCAGCTCAATTCCGGTCCAGTCATAGTCAAAACCGGCCCCCACGACCCAGTCACCAAGATCATAGTCGTACCCCAGAATGATACCTCCGATTGCGCCATCACCATTTACACCTGAGATATTGGTGTCGATATCGGCGTAGCCAAATTGCAGGCCGCCGTAAAACCCGGTCCAGTTGCCGGATGATTGCGCCATTGCCGAACCCGCAGCAAAGGTCGCGATAACAGAGGCGAGAACAATTTTACCTGTCATAATATTATCCTTTCGTCTGAAATTGGGCGCGGCAAACACCCGCTGCCCGTTCATCTGTACTGATTACTACGGCCCGGTCGGATGACTGGATCACAGCGCAACGGCACATTCCGACCCCGGAAAAACGCTCCGCTTATCTGCGGACACGTGTCTTGCTAAAGATGTAGGTTTGCAAATGGGTCGTTTCAAACGACAATCGGCGGCAGAGTGCTCTGCCGCCGATCCAAGAATTTCTGTAGGCGATTTATTGCGCTTGCAGCTCTGCCGGGGTCTTTTCAGCAATAGTTTCCCAGTTGGTGCTGGCCTGTTCGATAAAGCCTGGGATGTCGCCTT
This sequence comes from Ruegeria meonggei, assembly GCF_900172215.1. GTDB lineage: Bacteria > Pseudomonadota > Alphaproteobacteria > Rhodobacterales > Rhodobacteraceae > Ruegeria > Ruegeria meonggei. The sequence goes on along the minus strand of NZ_FWFP01000006.1, from coordinate 207,276 downwards.
CCCAGCGTTCCTGGATGTCTTGCGACAGGTTCAGGTACAGCTTGTTGTCAACGATCTTCCAATATGTCGGGTCACCGTCAAATTTGAAGCCCATCGCGGCGCCGAATGCGCAGTAGCCGCCATATGCAGGCAGGTATGCTTCGGGGTTGGCTTCAAACGCGGCTTTGTTTTCTTCATTGGAAAAACGGTACATTGCATCGTCGTGCAATGTGGTGATGCGGTAATCACCTTTGGTCGGTTCACCTTCGGTAAAGTAGGCAACCGGGTCGTAACCTTGCATGGCCAAACCGGTCGAGCTTGCGTTCAGTTCAACGCCTGCAGCCAGGGCCGAGCTTGCGATTGCAACGGACAGCGCGACGCCGCCAATGAGAGATTTGAACTTGTTCATGTTGTTCACCTTTCGTGAAACGGGCGGCCGAGCGATGCTATAATTGCACCAAGGCAACCCCGGAGATTTTGAGTTGAGCGACCGTCAATTGGCCGCCACGCAACCGAGGTGGGCAGTGGCGTCTTCACGTTCAAAACAATCAATTGTGAGTGTGCGCAGATAAAGGGTCGATGTTCAAAAATGCAGAGCAGCCATCACGGATCACTGCGCCACCCGATTACGAAATCGGTGACCTTTTGCACCGACATCTCGCAGGGGCGCAGGAGGGCGCCATTGTTGCGGGTCAGGTAAAGGTTCAGGCTGATGTAATCGCCACCGCCTTGTTCATCGGCGACCAGTTTGAGGGATTTCCCCCCGGCCAGCTCTGTGCGACTGACCGTTTATCGTTTGCCATTGCTCTGCCCGGTTGACGTGCCCGCAGGGATCGCGAAGAAGGCGGTTAGAAAGGCGTCGGATGCGGTCAAGACTTGCCGATTCTGGGTTCAGTGCCTGTGCGAATACGGGCGACGTTCTCGTGGTGACGCCAATAGACCAGCAAGGTCAGGACCACGCCTAGAATAAAGGCTCTCGCGTCGGTCAAAACCATTACCCAAATGGTTGACATCGCGGCGGCAACCAGCGCGCCCAGCGATGAGATGCGCCAGATCAGCGCTGCAACCAGCCATGTCAGGCAACAGGCGACACCGACGCGCCAGTCCAGCGCCAGCCACAGGCCCAGAAAGGTGGCGACGCCTTTGCCGCCTTTGAACCCCAGCCAGACCGGAAAGCAATGGCCCAGAAAAGCCGCCAGCGCAGCGATCTGAGCGGCATCCTCGCCCGCAATAGCGCGGGCCAGAAGCACGGCGGCCGCACCTTTGGCCGCATCGAACAGAAGCGTCAGCGCAGCAGCGGCCTTGTTGCCAGTGCGCAGAACGTTGGTTGCGCCGATGTTTCCGGACCCGATCTGGCGCAGATTGCCCAGCCCCATCACCTTGGCAATGATCATGCCAAAGGGGATGGACCCCATCAGATACCCAATCGCGGCCCAGAGGATCAGCTGGGTCATGAAACTGTCAAAGGGCGGCATCAGGGTCTCCGGTATACTTCTTGTCCAGCCACGTAGGTTGCGGTGACCTTACCTTGCATCCGCTGCCCGTCAAACGGTGTGTTCTGCGATTTCGATTTTAGTGAAAACCGGTCAAGCACAAAGGGCACATCCGGGTCGAAAAATACCAGATCAGCCGGTGCGCCAACAGACAGACGACCACTGTCCAGACCCAGCCGTTTTGCCGGATTCAATGCCATGGCGCAGAACAGGGTGGGCAAGTCCAACTGGCCGGCGTGATACAGGCGCAGCGCTGCTGGCAGCAACGTCTCAAGCGCGACAGCGCCCGAGGCCGCCTCTTCGAACGGCAGACGTTTGCTTTCTTCATCCTGCGGCGTGTGCATCGAGCTGATCGTGTCGATCAGGCCGGTCCGTACCGCCTCGATCACGGCCTGACGGTCATCCTCGGACCGCAGCGGTGGCTTGACCTTGAAGAAGGTGCGATAGTCGGCAACGTCCAGCTCGTTCAGCGTCAGATGGTGGATCGAGGTTCCGGCGGTGATGTCCAGCCCATTGGCCTTGGCTCGTTCCAGCGCGGGCAAGGCGCGGGCGGTGGTGACCTGATCGGCGTGATAGGCAGCACCGGTCATCTCCAGCAGGGCGATGTCGCGGTCCAGCCCCATCCGTTCCGCCATGGGTGAGACGGCGGGCAACCCGCGCAGCGCGGCGAACTTGCCGCTGGTCGCTGCCGCACCGCCGCTAAGGCCGGGGTCCTGCGGGTGCGCGATCACCAGAGCACCACAAGAGCGCGCATAGGTCAGCGCGCGGGAAAACACCTTGGTGTTGGCAATGACGTGGTCGCAATCTGTAAACGCGACCGCTCCGGCGTCTTGCAGAAAGCCGATTTCCGTCATCTCACGACCCTCGCGGCCCTTGGTCAGGGCGGCCATCGGCACCACATTCACCGGTGCATCTGCCTGCGCGCGGCGGGTGACAAATTCCAGGCTTTCGGGCGTGTCTGTGGCCGGGCTGGTATCGGGTCGTGTGACGATGGTGGTGACTCCACCCGCAGCGGCTGCAAGACCTGCGGACTTGTAGCTTTCCTTATGTCGCTCGCCCGGCTCGCACACTTTGACGCCGATATCGACGATCCCGGGGGCCAGGTATTTTCCGCCGCAGTCGATGATCGTTGCACCTTGTGCCCGAGCGTCGCCGTCACCGCGCGCCGCGATCCGGCCATTGGATACTTGCAGCCAGCCAATGCTGTCGGTGCCGGTCTCAGGGTCAATCAGGTGGGCGTTGGTGAAGATCAGGTTGCTCATGCCATGGCCCTTTCAATCGCGGCTTTGGTGGCGGCCGGATCCGCCTGGTATTTGATCAGATGCTTGTCGCCGCCCTTGGTGACGATCTGGACAAAGCTGCCCATGATATTGACCGTCGCGATCTGGGCCAGCACCACGTTGCGCGGACCAGGGCCGATCAGGGCCTGATCGGACAAATCCCATGTGGCGGCCAGATCTTCCGAGGCCAGATACCAGGCGCGCAGCCCGACAGCTGCCAGACCTGCTGGGGCACCGGTCCAGACAAAAGGGTTGCCGACCAGCCACAGCACAACCATCGCACCGGCCATGGCCACGGCGGCCAGCCACGCGTTGGTGCGCAGATAGGCGCCCCTGTCGGGGGTGAAGGTCACAGGATCAGCCATAGGACCCCTCCGACAACAAGCAGGATAACAAGCGCCAGAACGGCCGAGCCGATGCGACGCGGTTTGGGACCTTCGGGCAGGGTCTGCGGGGCAGAAAACGGCTTGGCGCTTTCGGTTTCGATCTTGCCGCCGGTCCAGTTGGTGGTCTCTTCGGTGTAAAGACCGACCAGATGCACGCGGGGGTCCGGCTTCAGATCCGCACCCTGCCCGTCAAAGGCCGCGCTGCGCAGGACCATGACCCAGCCTTCGATGGCCTCAAGCATAGTGCGGTTCAGCTGATCCGCAGAGACGCCGCACCCATCGTTCAGATAGCCAAAAAGCCCCAGCTCTTCGAGGTCCGACACCGGGAAAACGTCGATCTGCGCCGGGTCCAGCCCGCTGACGCCCAAAATCTGATCCGCAGCACCGGGTTCGCGCAGGAACTTCGCTTCTTCGGTGCGCATGTCCAGCGAAAACAGGCGCAGCACGCCGCGTTCATGAGGGGCGACTGTCAGGTTGCTCATGCGGCGTCTCGCTGATTTCGGGCCAGCAGCTCCATCGCGGCCATGCGAACGGCGACGCCCATCTCAACCTGTTCCTGGATGACAGAGCGGTTGATATCGTCGGCCAGCGTGCCGTCAATCTCGACCCCGCGGTTCATCGGGCCGGGATGCATCACGATGGCATCGGGCTTGGCCAGCGCCAGCTTGGCGGCGTCCAGTCCGTAGCGGTGGTAATACTCGCGTTCCGAAGGGATAAAACCTCCATCCATCCGCTCTTTCTGAAGACGCAGCATCATCACGACATCGACGTCCTTCAGGCCTTCGTTCATATCGTCATAAATCTCGGCACCAAAATCGACAAACTGGCTGGGGACCAGTGTCGGTGGACCGATCAGGCGGATGCGGTTTTCCATCTTGCCCAGCAGGATCAGGTTCGACCGCGCTACGCGGGAATGGGCAACATCGCCGCAAATAGCAATGTTGAGCCGGTGCAAACGTCCCTTGGCGCGGCGAATGGTCAGCGCGTCCAGCAGGGCCTGCGTTGGATGTTCATGCCGCCCGTCGCCCGCGTTCAGCACCGCACAATTGACTTTCTGTGCCAACAAGTCCACCGCGCCGGAATGCGGATGGCGCACCACCAGCAGATCGGGGTGCATCGCGTTCAGGGTCATCGCTGTGTCGATCAGCGTCTCGCCTTTTTTGATCGAGCTCGCCTGCATCGCCATATTCATCACATCCGCGCCCAGACGCTTGCCAGCGATCTCAAAGCTGGCCTGCGTGCGGGTCGAGTTTTCAAAGAACATGTTGATCTGGGTCAGCCCCGACAGCACGTCCGAATGTTTGGCGGACTGCCGGTTCAGGTCGACATATTTCTCAGCCAGGTCAAGGATGGCGGTGATATCGGATTGCGACAGATGCTCAATGCCAAGAAGGTGACGATGGGCGAAACGCATGGGGCGGGCTCCTGTCTGACAATCGGCCTGCTTATAAGAAGCCGGGCGCGCCGAGGCAACCTAAGGATCAGAGCCTTCGGACAGTTTCTCGCATCCGCCGTCGGGCAAGCATTGTTCACCGGGTTTGCACCATTTGCCATAGCCGCAATCGATGGCCTTGATCGGAACACAGCCCTGATGTTCGGAACACTTGAACCCGGGACGGCATTGCGAGTCGGTTTCCTCGCACATGAACCAGCCGGGGCGCGAGCATCCGCCGCCCGGCAAACAGGACGATCCGGATGCGCAGGACTGGCCGTCGTCGCATAAGGTGGGCAGGCCCTGGATGGCGGTGTTTGGGTCAAATTCAGGCCTGATCCTCTCGCATTCACCGCGCGCATTGCAGAACGTGTTGCCAGAACAATCGAGGCGCGAATTGCATTTGTTGGCCCCCGCAGGCGCGCAGCGCGTACCGCCTGCCACGCAGCGCTCAAACGCACCACAGGACCGGCCACCGCCGCAATAGGTGCCGCCCGCGCGGATGCAATAGCCGTCAAAGCTGCATCTCTGACCGGCCGAACAGCAGCGGCTGCCACATTGAAACTGCCCGCCGCGGCACTGGCTGTTGCGGTCGAAAAGCTGTGAAAATGCAGGGCTGCCGACCGTAGTCAACAACACGCCAATCAAAAGGAATCGCAATAACATCATCATGAACGGACCCATGGTCGGTGCGGCGGACCGCCCGATCAAGGCCTATTCGCTTTCCCTCGATCAAAAGCTGGTTAGATTGTGGGGTATGGAATCGGCTTTGGACTATCATACCGCGCGGGCCCTGCTGGACTGGCAGATTGAACTTGGCGCAACAGAAGCGATCGGTGATGTGCCGGTGGATCGCTATGCGCTGCCGGATACCACGCCCAAGGCCAAAAAACCCACTGCTGCGCAGGTGGCCCCTGCCAAGCCCGCAAAAGTCGACCCGGTTACGGTGGCGAAATCGGCGGCTCTGGCTGCCGGGTCGCTGGATCAGCTGCGCGCGGCGATGGACGGGTTCAACCATTGCGAACTGAAGCGCGGCGCACGGCAACTGGTCTTTTCCGACGGCACCCCGGGTGCGCGGGTGATGATCATCGGCGAGGCACCGGGCCGCGAGGAAGACCGCGAAGGCAAGCCCTTTGTCGGGCGCGCCGGGCAATTGCTGGATAGGATGCTGGCCGCGATTGACCTCAGCCGCTCTGATTCCGTCTATATCACCAATGTTCTGCCCTGGCGGCCACCGCAGAACCGTGACCCCAAACCCGAAGAGATCGGCATGATGAAACCGTTTCTGGAACGGCATGTGGCGCTGGCCAAGCCCGAGGTACTGGTCGTCATGGGCAATATCAGCTGTCAGGCAGTGCTGGGCAAACGCGGCATTACCCGGCTGCGTGGGCAGTGGGATCTGGCACTGGAACTGCCGGTGATCCCGATGTTCCACCCCGCCTACCTGCTGCGCCAACCGCAGATGAAGCGGCAGGCCTGGGCGGATTTGCTGGACCTGAAGGCCCGGCTGGGGGGGCAATGATGCGCATTCTGGCCTTCTCGGACTTGCATATGGCGCGCAACCGCGCGGCCGAAATAGTTGCCGCCAGTGCCGAGGCAGATCTGGTCATCGGGGCTGGCGATTACTGCAACTTGCGGCAAGGGCTGGATGACGCGATGGAGATGCTGTCAGGCGTCACCGCGCCTTTGGTGTTGGTACCCGGAAACGCCGAAAGTGCCGGGGAACTGACCGACGCCGCGCCCGAAGGGGTCCATGTTCTGCACGGTGCGGGCATGACCCTGGACGGGCTGCGCCTGTTCGGGCTGGGCTATGGCGTGCCCAATACGCCGTTCGGTGACTGGTCTTGCGACCTGTCCGAGGCCGAGGCCGCCGAATTGCTGGAGCGTTGTGATGCGGTTGATATCCTGATCGCGCATTCTCCGCCCAAAGGGCATGGCGATGTCACCTCACTGGGCGATGCGGTCGGGTCCGTCGCGGTGCGCGACGCGGTTGAAAGGTTGCAGCCACAACACGTCTTTTGCGGCCATATCCATGACAGCTGGGGCTATCGAGGCACCATCGGACGCGCACAAGTCGCCAATCTGGGGCCCAAGGTAAACTGGTTCGAGGTGAGTGTATGATCGAAACGGTCACGCTGCTGGCCTTCATTCCAGCGGCTCTTGCCCTGATTTTTACACCCGGTGCGGATATGTTGTTCTGTTTCGGTCAGGGCCTGCGGTCCGGAGCGCAACCTGCGCTGGCCGCCAGCGCCGGTGTGTCCACAGGATCGCTGATACATGTCTCAGTAGCCGGTCTGGGCCTTGGTGCGGCTGTGTCCAGCCTGCCGTGGCTGTTTGACGTCATCCGCTGGATGGGAGTGGCCTATCTGCTGTATCTCGCATGGGGCGCAATCCGGAATGGCGCGATGTCCGACGAAGCACCAGTCAAACCCACGCGATTTGCTTTTCGTGACGGGCTGGTGGTGAACCTGACCAATCCCAAGGTCATTCTGTTTGTGCTGGCCTTCATTCCGCAGTTTGTGAACCCGGATACCGGATCGATTCTGCTGCAATTCCTGACCTTCGGCATAATCATCGCGCTGGGTGGGTTTGTGGTGAACGGGCTGGTTGGGGTGTTTGCCGGTGGCGCAAGCCGGGTTCTGATCCAGAACCCGCGTGCCTCACATATTATGGGTTGGGTGACCGGGGGGATATTTGCTGCCCTTGCCATCCGGCTTGCCATCATGGAAAGGGCCTGAGGCCACATGTCGCGCATTGACGAAAACAAAGAGTTCATTCCCGTCCGGATCGCCGTTCTGACCGTCTCGGACACGCGTTCGCTGGACGATGACCGCTCGGGGCAGACATTGGTCGATCGGATCGAACGCGCGGGCCATTTGGTGTCAGATCGCCAGATTATCCCGGATGAGCGGACGGATATCGCAGCCCAATTGCGCCTATGGATTGCGGACCCGGCAATTGATGTCGTGATCTCAACCGGTGGCACCGGCCTGACCGGCCGCGATGTGACCGTCGAGGCGCATCGGGACGTCTATGAAAAAGAGATTGAGGCGTTCGGCACCGTTTTCACTTTCCTGTCGATGGAAAAGATCGGCACCTCGGCTGTGCAGTCCCGCGCAACAGGTGGTGTGGCTGGGGGAACGTATCTGTTTGCACTGCCCGGCAGCCCGGGTGCCTGCAAGGACGCCTGGGACGGGATTTTGGAAAAACAGTTCGATTACCGACACCGTCCCTGCAATTTCGTGGAAATAATGCCCAGATTGGACGAAAATCTGCGACGGAAGTAGACTGTTCATACGTTCAACAGGTCATAACCGCTTTGTGGCTTGGCATATTTTTCCGCGCGGCTACATTTCAACTTGGCAGCCTGACGCAACCCGGGTGAGTGAAAATGCGATTTTTACGGCAAAGCCTTGTCGGTGTTTTTCTGGCGTCCGTGACGCTGGCTTTGCTGTTTGTTGCCTTTCAGATGATTGCCAGCGCGGTTCAGGATGTGCTGACCCGTGATGAAGCCCAGCCAGAGGCGCGCGAACGAGTATTCGCCGTCAGCGTTCGGACCGCAGAGCTGGAATCAATCACGCCCTATCTGGAAGCGTTTGGCGAGGTTCAAAGTCGCCGTAGGCTGGAACTGCGCGCCGCGCTGGGCGGACGTGTGGTGGCGCTGGCGGAAGATTTCGAGGATGGCGGCTCGGTCACTGCAGACGAAATTCTGGTCGAGCTTGATCCGGCAGATGCGCAATCCGCGCTGGATCGCGCCAAATCCGACTTGCTGGACGCACAGTTCGAGGAACGCGACGCCGAGCGGTCTTTGTTGTTGGCGCAAGACGAGCTGAACTCGGCCGAGGCGCAAGCGGAATTGCGGGGTCGGGCGTTGCAACGTCAGAAAGATTTGCAAACACGCGGGGTCGGGGCCGCGGCCTCGGTAGAAGAGGCCGAGCTGGCTGAAGCCGCGGCACAGCAATCGGTTCTGGCCCGCCGCATTGCACTGGCACAGGCCGAGTCGCGTGTTGATCAGGCGACGACTTTATTGGCCCGCACTCGTATCGCTCTTGAGGGCGCCGAGCGTGATTTGGATGATATGACGGTTCGCGCCCGCTTTGATGGAACCTTGACGGATGTAACGCTGGTCGAAGGGCGTTTGGTTTCGGCCAATGAAAAACTGGCTGAACTTGTCGACCCCAATGCGCTGGAGGTGGCGTTTCGTGTGTCCACGGCGCAATACGTGCGCCTGTTGGATGACGAAGGCGATCTGATCAACGCATCGGTGACAGTCTCTCTTGAGGTGACGGGCACAGACCTGTCGGCGTCTGGCCGTATAAGCCGCGACAGTGGCTCGGCGGGTGAGGGGCAGACGGGGCGGCTGATCTATGCCCGGCTTGACGACGCGCCCGGGTTCAAACCCGGCGATTTTGTCACTGTGTCGGTGCAGGAACAGGCGCTGGACAATGTGGTGCGACTGCCGTCATCCGCTCTGGATGCCGTCGGCAATGTGCTGGTTCTGGGCATGGACGACCGGCTTGAGGCGCTGCCTGTGCAACTGATCCGCCGTCAGGATGACGAGGTTCTGTTGCGCGGTGCGGGATTGGCCGGGCGTGAGGTTGTGATCGGCCGCACGCCGCTGCTGGGGGCTGGCGTCCGTGTGCGCCCCATCCGTACCGAGGCCAACGCCGGGGCCGAGGCGAACATGGTCGAGCTGTCGGATGAGCAGCGCGCCCAACTGGTCGCCCAGGTTGAGGCCAGTGCACGGATGACCGAAGACGCCAAAGCCCGGGCTCTGGGTCAATTGAGCGAAGCCAAGGTGCCTGCATCGCTGGTCCGCAGTATTGAAAACCGGGCAGGGGGTTAGGCGCCATGATGCGCGATATCCCCGGCGCGGCGGGTGGGATCCTCAGTTATTTCACCCGGCACCGGACGGTCGCCAATCTGCTGTTGCTGGTGATGCTGGTTCTGGGAGCTGCGGCCATTCCGAACATGCGGGCCCAATTTTTCCCGGACGTGATCCTTGAAGAGGTGACTGTAAACGTCGAGTGGGACAGCGCTGGTCCTGAGGATGTTGACAAAGGTATCGTTCAGTTGCTTGAGCCGTCTTTGTTGGCGGTCGAGGGTGTTGCATACACTTATACAACATCGAGAGAGGGCTCGGCGCGGATAAGTCTGGAATTTGAGCCGAACTGGGACATGTCCCGAGCAGTTGAAGAAGTCAGGACAGCGATTGATGGTGTGGACAGTTTGCCTGACGATTCAGAGACGCCGACGATCCAACGCAGAGCTTGGAGGGATCGGGTCACGGATGTAGTGGTCACCGGCCCGGTAGCGCCTGACCAGTTGGCCAAATTCACTGATGAGCTAATCAACCGTCTGTTTGCGGCTGGCGTGACCCGCACGACCATCCGGGGTCTCGCTGCACCGCGCGTAGTAGTCGAGGTGCCCACCGCGCAGCTGATCGCCAATGATATCACCTTGTCCGAGATTGCCCAGGCCGTCGCCGCCGAGGTGACCGCGAACCCGGCGGGTGACGTGACCGGGGCCAATGCGCGAATTCGCACCGGCACGGAAAAGCGCTCTCCGGAACAGATTGAAGGCATCGCGCTACGCAACTTTGCCGATGGTTCCAAGCTTTTAGTTGGCGATGTGGCACGGATCCGGGTTGAAGGAGCGGACCGCAATCGCAGCTATTTCGTTGGTGAAAACCCGGCCATGTCGATCCGAGTTGACCGCTCGAACCTTGGCGACGCAATCGAAATTCAGCGCACTGTTGAGGATGTTGTCACTGAGATGCAGGCCAGCCTGCCCGAAGGCGTGACGGTTGAACTGATCCGCACCCGTGCGCAAGCAATTACTGACCGATTGGACATTTTGGTGGACAATGGGCTTGTGGGGCTGGGCCTTGTGGTTTGCCTGCTCTTTCTGTTCTTAAATGCTCGCATCGCTTTTTGGGTCGCCGCCGGTATCCCGGTGGCGATGTCAGCGGCGATTGCCTTCATGTACATCGGCGGGCTGTCGATCAATATGGTGTCGCTGTTCGGGCTGATCATCACGCTGGGCATCGTCGTGGACGATGCCATCGTGGTCGGTGAGCATGCCGATTTCCGCGCAAGGCGACTGGGTGAGGCCCCGGTGGTGGCTGCCGAGCGCGCAGCGCGCCGCATGGCGATGCCGGTTTTTGCCGCCACCCTGACCACCGTGATCGCATTTTTTGGCCTGACTGCCATTGGTGGCCGGTTCGGGGAATTGATCCGCGATATCCCCTTTACCGTGATTGCAGTGTTGATCGCCTCATTGATCGAATGTTTTCTGATTCTGCCCAATCACATGGCCCATGCCATCGCGCACTCAGCCAAAGAGCATTGGTACGACATGCCCAACCGCGTGGTGAATCGCGGTTTTCGTAGGGTGCGGGACCATCTGTTCCGGCCGCTAATCTCCTGGGTAATCTGGGCCCGATATGTGGTTGTGGCGGCAATGGTTGTGATCCTCGCCAGCCAGATCGCGCTTTTCATCAAAGGCGATGTGAACTGGCGGTTCTTCAACGCGCCTGAACGCGGATCGGTCACGGGTAACTTTATCATGGTCGAAGGTGCCACACGCGCCGAAACACTTGCGATGATGCACGAGTTACAGCGCGCGACAGAGGAACTGGGCCAAATCTACGAAGAGCGCCACGGTCGCAATCCCATTGAATACGTGTTGGCTGAAATTGGTGGCAGTGCAGGCTTTGGTCTGGCTGCGGCGGACGGCAAGGATGCGGACCTGCTTGGTGGAATCTCGATTGAGCTGATCGACGCCGATCTGCGCCCCTATTCCAGCTTTGAATTTGTTGGTGAGTTGCAGGAATTTGTCCCGCGCCTTCCCAAGGTCGAGCTGGTCAGCTTTAGGGGCTGGCGGTCAGGCCCCGGCGGTGACGCGATTGATGTGGAGTTCTATGGCGCGGATGTGAACACGCTCAAATCTGCGTCCGAGGACTTGCAGGCCGAACTTTCGAAGTACCCTGAAGTTTCGGCGATGGAGGACAGTCTGGCCTATGACAAGGAAGAATACATACTGGATCTGACGGCGCGAGGTCAGGCGCTGGGGTTCCGAATCGAAACACTGGGCCGCGTGTTGCGCGACAGATTGAACGGGATCGAGGCTGCGACTTTCCCTGATGGCCCCCGTAGCGCCGAAATACGTGTAGAACTGCCCGAGGGTGAGTTGACGGCTGATTTCCTGGAGCGCACCCTGATGCGCTCCCCTGATGGCGTTTACGTGCCGCTGGCCGATATCGTCTCGGTCGAACGTAAGTCCGGTTTTTCGACCGTCCAGCGCGAAAACGGATTGCGGGTGATATCGGTAAATGGTGACATCTCTGAGGATGACCCTGTCCGAGCCACGGAAATCGATCGTGCACTGAGCGAAGAGATCCTGCCCAACATAGCCGCCGAGCGACAGGTTGAATGGCGGATGTCCGGCCTGAGCGAGCAGGAGAACGAGTTTCTGCACGAGGCCCGAACTGGTCTGATCCTCTGTCTGACCGGAATCTATCTGGTTCTGGCCTGGGTCTTCGCCAGCTGGTCGCGACCTCTGGTGGTGATGGCGATCATTCCGTTTGGGTTGGTCGGCGCGATTTGGGGTCATTACATCTGGGGCGTGCCGCTCAGCATGTTTACCGTGGTGGGTCTGCTGGGGATGACGGGGATCATCATAAACGATTCGATTGTGCTGGTGACCACGATTGATGCTTACCAACAAGAGCGCGGTCTGGTCCCGTCAATTGTCGAGGGCACCGCAGACCGGTTGCGCCCTGTGATGCTGACAACTCTGACAACGGTTCTGGGGTTGACCCCGCTGCTGTATGAGGGCTCGCAACAGGCACAGTTTCTGAAACCCACAGTGATCACACTGGTTTATGGGCTTGGGTTCGGGATGCTGCTGGTGTTGTTGCTGGTGCCTGCGCTACTGGCAATACTGAACGACCTGGCCCGCCCCATGACCGCGATGCGCCGGGCGCTGCGCGCCCCGGATCGGGTGGTGCAAGGTGCGTTGATGGCAACCGTTCTGGCGATGGCACTCTGGTTCGGCCTGACAATGGTATGGCCGGTGATATCGGGCGCGCCGCTGGGTTGGCTGTCGGGTCTGTACGCCGGCGAAGAAGGCTTGTCGGCGCTGCAAATGGGCCTTGGGGCATTCATCGCAGGCGCTGCGCTGATCCTTGTGCTTAGCATCGCGGCGTCCAGCCTGCTGTACGCGCGCCTCAGGGGTCGCGCGGCTTAACCGCGGCGCAAGGCTGTTTCCAAAAGATCGACAACCCGGTCGCTCATGTCCAACTCGCCCTGGCGTATCTGCTTGATCGGGAACCAGCGGGCATCCAGCGCATCGTCCCCAGCTAGCGGCTCACCTGATCGGTACTGACACGCAACGCCCACTAACAGGTAATGCGACAGCACAATGCCCTGATCGTCACGCCGTAGCAGGTCGAGATTGTCCAGATAAACCTGCGGCTCGGCCAGGATCGAGGTTTCTTCCCACAGCTCTCTCTGGGCGGCCTGCAGAACGGTTTCGCCCCATTCCAAATGCCCGCCGGGAAACCCCCACAACCCGGCATCGGGTTGCTTGCTGCGCTGCACCAGCAGCACACGATCCTCATGGAGGACAACGGCCAAAGCGCCGATTTTCGGGGTTTGTGCCATTGGGTCAGCCAGCGCTGCACCCTCGGATATCCACTGCGTGATTGGCACCCAACACCGTGATCCGGATCTCGGACCGATCCAGCGCAAAGGGGCCGCCTGTGGCATTGATCACCTCGGCAGTGGCCACCAGAGCGCCGCCCTGTCGCCGGGTTTCGGGCTGCGAGGCCCACAGCGCCGGGTTGCCCGGTTCGATGATCGCAATTTCATTCCCTCCGGCCGAGGGCATGGTCACGCGGGCTTCGATCTGCATACCGTCCGAGGTCGGGGTCAGATGGCAACTGGCGGAGCTGACGCGGGCCTCTTTCGCAGAAAAAGGCCGCTGCGCCAGGGCCGCAGCAATAGCCGGGTTGCGTCCGGCCTCGGCGTCCAGCGTGTGGTCAAATTTCAGCCGTTCCGGAATGCAGACATCCTTGCAGACCCCCAGATCCATATCGCCGCGTAACCGCACCGGCTTGGCCGGGTTGCGGGGCGTGATTTCCACCGGCAGAACCAGTTGATCCGTGTAGCCGATGGATTGCAGACCGTTTTGTACAAAAACACTCGGCGCAGGCCAAGTGATCGCGACGTCGCCCACATTGTCCGAGCCTTTCCAGTCGAACTCCGGTGGGATACCCGTATCGCCGGGTGCGCGCCAATAGGTCTTCCAGCCGTCTTTCAGGGTCAGTCGTAGTGCGCCCAAATACGTGCCATTGGCTGTCCGGCCGCCGTCAAGGATATCCAACTGAACTACCCCGTCCACGCCTTGCGCAGAGGCAGGGGCGGCCAGCGGCAGGCTGGCGGTCAGGGCGACTAAGACAGAGGAGACATAATGCTTCATCCCCTATAAATGCGCGGTCTGACCCGCGATTCCAAGTCACGTTCCGGTCACCCGAATGAAATCTGCGGAAATATGCGCTGATCCCTTGCCAATTGCTGTACCCAAGGGTCATTGTTGCACTGTGCTTTGCAAGAGATGACGGCTCATGGACCTTACCGGAAAACTGTTGATTGCGATGCCCGGTATGGGGGATCCGCGCTTTGATCATTCGGTGGTTTTCATGTGCAGCCACGGGGATGACGGGGCGATGGGTCTGATCATCAACAAACCGTCTGATTTGCGGATCAAAACCCTGCTGGGTCAGTTGAACATTGCTTGCCGCATTCCTGTTGTCGGCGAACGTCTGGTCCATTTTGGTGGCCCGGTCGAGATGTCGCGCGGCTTTGTTCTGCACAGCGCCGATTACGAGGCCAACCTGCATTCGATGCAAATCTCAAACGATTTCAGTATGACCGCAACGCTGGACGTGCTCGAGGATTTGGCCTCGGGGCGGGGGCCATTGAATTCGACGCTGGCGCTGGGTTATTCCGGCTGGGGTCCCGATCAGCTTGAGGACGAGATCGCCATGAACGGTTGGTTGACGACCGAGGCCACTCAGAAACTGGTGTATGACGTGCCTGATGACGAAAAGTGGGCGGCTGCGCTGGCAACGCTGGGTGTCGATCCGCTGACCCTGTCGGCCAGCGCCGGGCGCGCCTGATCAGCTGTCACGCGGCGCGGCTGCACGGCGCAGGCGGTCATTTATCGCAGCGCCCAACCCATGATCCGGAATCGGTGACACGGCAATTGGACGGCCCATGCTGTTGACCCTGTGTAAAGCGGAAAACAGGTTCGCCGCAGCCTCGGTCAGGTTTCCGTCCTCTGAAAGGTTCAGGTCGCAGCTGACTTGGCCGAAGCCCAACAAAACCTCATCGCCCTGCGGGGTTCCCGCGTTCAATCGCACTGGTGCGTCCGGGGCGTAGTGGGATTGCAGCTGCCCCGGCGCGGTCAGCATGTCGCTGGCCTGGTGGAGGTGCAGCTGTGCGTCCAGAACCGTCTCGATCTGTTCCAGCGCCACACCACCGGGGCGCAGCAGCGCGGGCTCGCCCGCCAGTCCGACGATGGTGGATTCCAACCCCACACCGCAGGGACCGTCATCCAGGATGGCGGCTATACGCCCGTCCAGACCGGCACGAACGTGCGCTGCGGTTGTCGGGCTGATCTGACCTGATGGATTGGCCGAGGGGGCCGCCACCGGCCCGTCAAACGCCGTCAGCAGGGCACGCGCCGTCCCATGGGCGGGCACCCGAACGGCCAGCGTATCCAGCCCTGCCGTAACAAGTGGTGAGATGCTATGATTGGCCCGCAATGGCAGCACCAGGGTCAAAGGTCCGGGCCAAAAGGCTGCGGCCAGCGCCTCGGCCCGGTCGGACCATTCGACGAACCGTTGTGCTGCTTCGACCGAGGCGACATGAGCGATCAGCGGGTTAAAGCTGGGCCGACCCTTGGCGTGGTAAATCCCGGCTACCGCATCGCTGTTGCGGGCATCGCCGCCCAGGCCATAGACGGTTTCGGTGGCGAAGGCGACCAGCAGGCCCTGCCGCAGGAAATCCGCGGCCTTCGCGATTCCGCCCGGATCAGCGGCCAAATCCAAGGTGCCATTTAAGATCATCTGAGGTGACGCCGCGTTTTGATTGCTTGTACCATTGGGCTGACTAGTTAATTGAGTAATCAAGCATGCATAGAGGTGGGTATTGTATTTTCCAACCCCACCGGCGAAAAACCAAACAGACAACCCTAGGGGAACCCATGCCTTACCGTGCGCCAATTTCCGACTATGAACTTTTGTTCCGTCACGTGGTCGGCTTTGATCAGATCGCGGCGACCGAGAAATTCGCAGACGCCAGCGAAGACGTCGTCAGCGCGATCCTGAATGAGGCCGGCAAAATGTGCGAAGAGGTGATGGCCCCTTTGCAGCGCCCCGGTGATCTGGAGCCCGCGCGTCTGGAAAACGGCGTACTGCGCACCTCACCCGGGTATGGCGACGGCTGGAAAGCGATTGCCGAAGGGGGCTGGATCGGGATGAGCGGCAATCCGGAATATGGCGGCATGGGTCTGCCGATGACCCTGACCACCGCGGTGAACGAGATGATGTCGGCCGCCTGCCTGTCGCTGCAACTGGCTCCGCTGATGACGCAGGGCCAGATCGAGGCGCTAGAACACCATGCCAGTGATGAGTTGAAGGCGCTGTACCTGCCCAAGATGATGGCGGGTGAGTGGTCGGGCACCATGAACCTTACCGAACCGCAGGCCGGATCGGATGTGGGCGCGCTGACCTCAAAGGCGGAACCCAATGGCGACGGCACCTATGCGGTGTCCGGCCAAAAGATCTATATCTCGTGGGGCGATAACGATTTCGCCGAAAACATCTGCCATCTGGTACTGGCGCGCCTGCCCGGAGCGGTGCCGGGAACCAAAGGGATTTCGCTGTTTCTGGTGCCCAAGTACCTGCCGGATGAAAATGGAAATCCCGGCGTGGCCAACGATCTCAAGGTCGTCTCGCTGGAACATAAGATGGGTCTGCATGGTTCTCCGACCTGTGTGATGCAGTATGACGGGGCCAAGGGTTGGCTTGTGGGCAAGGAACATGGCGGCATGGCTGCGATGTTCACCATGATGAACAACGCCCGTCTGGGTGTGGGCGGTCAGGGCGTCGGCGCGGCCGAAGGCGCCTATCAGCACGCGTTGGCCTATGCGCTTGAGCGGAAACAGGGCAAGACGCCTTCTGGCACGATCATCGACCATGCCGATGTGCGCCGGATGCTGATGAGCATGCGCGCCGACACCTTCGCGGCCCGTGCGATCATGCTGGCAAATGCGGCGGCCATCGACATGGCGACCGCCACGGGTGACCCTGAATGGGTGGCACGTGCCGCGCTGCTGACCCCGATTGGCAAGGCGTTCGGCACCGAGACCGGCATGCGCGTGTCCGAGACCGGTGTTCAGGTCCACGGTGGCATGGGCTTTATCGAAGAAACCGGCGCGGCCCAGTATTATCGCGATGTCCGCGTGACCGCGATCTACGAAGGCACCAACGGCATTCAGGCCATGGATCTGGTGGCGCGCAAGATGATGGATGGTGGCGAAGCCGCCGCGCGTCTGCTGGACGAGATCGAGGATCACGCTGAAAAGGCTCGTGCAACCCTGCCGGATCTGGCCGGACCAGTCTGGGAAGCCACCGAAAGCCTGCGTGAAACCACCGAGTGGATTGTAGCGCAGGGCGACATGAATGTCCGTTTCGCAGGCGCTGTACCTTACCTGAATGCCTTTGCCCGCGTTCTGGGCGCGCATTTCCACCTGAAGGCGGCGTTGGCGGAAACCGACGGCCCCCGGTTCAAACTGGCGCGGTTTTACATCAACGCGCTGCTGCCGGAATATGCCGGTCTCTTGGTGCAGGCGCAGAACGGGGCGGACGATGTCTATGCCCTTAGCGCCGAGGAACTGGCGGCGTAATGGACGGAGACACCCCTTTGACGATCCGCTACCCTTGGCCCGAGCCTCCGGCATCGGGTGTAGCGGTCGAGATCGCCGAAGGGGTTCTGTGGATGCGCTTGCCGTTGCCCATGGCGCTGGATCACGTCAACATCTATGCGCTGGACGACGGCGATGGGTGGACGCTGATCGATACGGGGCTGTCTTCGAACAAAACCCGGCGCATTTGGGACACGTTGTTGGCGGGTCCTCTGGCTGGGAAACCGGTCAACCGGGTGGTGGTGACCCATCACCATCCCGACCACGTCGGCAATGCGGGCTGGTTCCAATCTGAACATGGGGCGGAGCTTGTGGCCTCGCGCACGGCCTGGCTGTTTGCGCGGATGCTGCAGTTGGACGTGCAGGAAACCTGGCCGTCCGAGACACTGGACTATTACCGCAGCGCCGGGATGGACGCGGCGTTTCTGGCCAAGCGCATGACCGAGCGGCCCTTCAATTTCTGCGACACGGTCTATCCAATGCCGCTGGGCTTTACCCGAATCAAGCAGGGCAGTGTTATCCGCATGGGCGGGCGCGACTGGGACGTGCATATGGGCAACGGCCACGCCCCTGAGCATGCAACTTTCTGGAGTCGCGACGACAATCTGGTGATCACAGGGGACCAGATCCTCAGTTCGATCAGTCCCAACCTGGGTGTTTATGTCACCGA
Organism: Ruegeria meonggei; assembly: GCF_900172215.1. Lineage (GTDB taxonomy): Bacteria > Pseudomonadota > Alphaproteobacteria > Rhodobacterales > Rhodobacteraceae > Ruegeria > Ruegeria meonggei. The sequence continues at coordinate 189,043 of NZ_FWFP01000006.1, read as the reverse complement.
ACCGCTGGCCGATCCGGTCGCTGAATGGCTTGAGGCCTGTGAGCGGCTGCAAACCCTGGCCCGACCCGATCAACTGGCGCTGGGCGGGCACAAGCTGCCCTTTACTGGCCTGCCACTGCGGATGAAGCAACTGATCGACAATCACCACGGCGCGCTGGCGCGTCTGCAGGACTATCTGGACCAACCCAAAACTGCGGCCGAATGCTTTGTGCCGCTGTTCAAACGTCAGATCGGCGACGGTGAATACGGGCTGGCTCTGGTCGAGGCGGTTGCACATCTGAACCATCTTTACCACATTGGAACTGTGACCCGAACGCGCCGCGCGGACGGGGCTTGGGAGTTTCAGCGCAAAGGGTAATGCCATGCAGGATCAGATCGAAACATCGGCCGAGGCTGCAGAATCTGCAGCACTACCCCGGTGCTATGAAGTGCATTCCAACCCGAATGCAAAATCTGGCGCCAAAGAATTGCCCGAACCATTGCAAAAGCCCGTTGCAACAAAAAGCCCGGCACAATGGGCGTATGAGCGGTTGATCCTTTACATCCAGAACTTCGAAAAGACGCTGGATGGCGATCAGGAAGTTGCCATGGGGTTCACTGGAGGCGATGCTGGCGTAATGCGGATCGAGGGGATGGGGTACTTCGACCCAGATATCATCACTTTTTATGGCTCGGACGCGACCGGTGCGCGGACGCAGCTGGTGCAGCATGTCAGTCAGTTGAACGTAATGTTGCGCGCGCTGCCAAAAACGGTCGAGGATAAACCCGCCAACCGTATCGGATTCCGGTTGGCGGCAGATCTGGAAGAAAGCTGATCGCCTGACTTGCAATTCACGCCTGCGCAGCCTTGAATGATTGGATCATTCAAGGGGATGCCGTGTGAGCAGTTTTTCAGCCGTTACAACAGCCTACAGGCGCGCATGGGCGCGCCGTCGTGTCTTTGTGCCGATCTACATCGCAGTACGTCTGCTGCTGGTGGCCCTGATTGCTCCAGGCGTTGCTGTCACAGTCAATTTGGCGGTCAAGCTGTCGGATCAGACCGCACTGACGGATCAGGCCATCGCAGCCTTTATTCTGTCGCCCGCAGGTTTTGTCGCAGCCATTGCCGTGCTCAGCTTGTTTCTGCTGGCCGAGGTGTTTGTCTTTTCGGTCATGGCCGGATCATTGCGGATGGGGGAACCCGATCCGTGGCGCGCGGGCAGTTCGGCGATTGGCCTGATCCTGTCGCGCTTGCCTGCGCTGTTTGGCTTTGCGGTGCGCTTTGTGTTGCGGGTTCTGCTGCTGATCCTGCCGTTTGCGGCGGTCGCAGCGCTGATCGCGTGGTGGTGCCTGACCGAATATGACATCAACTATTACCTGACCTTCCATCCGCCATCTTTCTGGATCGCCGTTGTGCTGATCGGAGCGATAGGCCTGGCCATGGCCTGGGTGCTTATCCGACGGTTGTCAGCCTGGGCGCTGTCTCTGCATCTGGTGTTGTTCGAAACGGTTCACCCGGCGCATGCGTTTGGTATCAGCACCAGCCGGATGGAGGGCAAACGCGGACGCCTCAAGATCGAACTGGCGCTCTGGCTGGGGGTGCGTTTTGTCATCGCCGCCCTGATCGCGTGGGTTGCGGGGCTATTGTTTGCGATGGTGCCGCTTCAGGGTGCCAGTCACTTGCGTCTGGCATTGACCTACAGCCTGTTGGTTGCGGCAGTGTGGTCTCTGGCCGGGTTGGTACTGGCCGCCACGGCGCTGGGCGCGCTAGCGGTGGTGCTGGATGGTTTCTTTGAGATCAGGACCGAAGAGCCACCGCATCCCGAACCGCGTAGTCTCCGCATACCGGTTTTCGCCGTCGTAAGCGCTGCTGCCGTGGCTGTGCTGGTTGGTTTGTGGTTCGGGCAAACCTTGCTGGAGCGGGTACAGGCGCCGGACCGGGCCGAGGTCATAGGTCACCGAGGGGCCGCTGCGCTGCGTCCGGAAAACACCATGGCGTCAGTGCTTAAGGCCATCGAAGACGGAGCCGACTGGGTCGAAATCGACGTACAGGAAACGGCTGATGACGTGGTGATTGTCGCCCATGACAGCGACTTCATGAAATTGGCGGGTGTGAACCTCAAGGTCTGGGACGCCACCATGGAAGACGTAGCCGGGATTGATATCGGCAGCTGGTACGGTCCTGAATATGGTGACGAACGCACCCCGACACTGCGCGACGTGTTGGCGGCGGCCAAGGGCAAGGCCAAGGTCATCATCGAGTTGAAATACTATGGCCATGACGTAGATCTGGAGAACCGCGTGATCGCGCTGGTTGAAGAGTTCGGCATGCAGGACGACATCGCCACCATGTCGCTGAAATACCCGGCGGTGCAAAAGATGAAAACGCTGCGTCCCGATTGGCGCGCCGGGGTTCTTGCCGCAACGGCGGTGGGTGACCTGTCCGGGCTGGAAGGCGACTTTATCGCCGTCAACGCGGCAATGGCGACGCCGGGGCTGGTGCGTTCGGTTCAGGCAGCGGGCAAGGATATCTATGTCTGGACGGTGAATGATCCGCTGCAAATGTCGGCGATGGCGTCGATGGGGGTGGACGGGTTGATCACCGACCGCCCGGCAAAGGCCAACGAAGTGCTGCGGGTGCGCGCCGAAATGGGCCCGGCGGAACGATTGTTGCTGTGGCTGGCGACCACCTTTGGCATGTCGATCGACACACAGGCGATGCGCGATGAAAGCCCCTGAGCTGATCCTCGCTCTGGCACTGCTGGCCACCCCGGCCACCGCACAGGACTTTCTGCGCGGGATCGAGTTGCCCGCCCATCGCGCCCTGTTCGCACAGCAGGGGGATGCCGGGTTGATCCCTTTCGAAACGGACGGGTGTTCAGGTGGTCTGTCTTCCAGCTGGCGTTTTGTAGCCAGGACCTTCCCAAAATTCCGAGCGCTCTATGATGCCCATCCCCCGTGGGAGGGCTGCTGCGTTATCCATGACCGCGCCTATCACAACGCCGGCGGTGCAGCGCAGGCCGAGGCCAGCTATGACGCGCGCCTGTCTGCGGATGATACCTTGCGCGCTTGTGTCATGCAGCACGGCGAAACGCATGCCGAAGAATACGCCGACCGGTATGACATGACGCCCGATCAGATCCGTTCGGCGCATTCCATCACGGCTGAGGCTATGTTTGCGGCGGTGCGTCTTGGAGGTGCCCCCTGTTCCGGTCTGCCCTGGCGCTGGGGGTTTGGCTATCCGAACTGCTCGATGTTGCAGCCGCTGGCCCCTGCGCGCGAATGACGTGGTGACAGGCCGTTTGTTTTCGATTATCCAACATCTCAAACACGGGAATTAGGATTCTGACAGTCATGGCTGAACATAAGCACGGCGACATGGACATTGACGTCCAAACAAAAACCTTCAACGGTTTCGTAAAGGCCACCACCTGGTGTGTGGTTGCAATCGCCTTTTTTTGCCTGTTCCTGGCGGTTTTCGCCGCTTAATCCAGAACGGGGTCTGCCGTGATCAGGATTTTGATTGCCTGCCTGCTGGCAGCAACTGTCGCAGGCTGCACAGGTTCGCAGCGACCACAGGCGGATCAGTCTGAAATCGTGACCCGGTCCTATCGCGATCCGGGACCATCTACGCTGACGCTGTATACCATGATCAGCACCCGGACCGGCTCGGGGGCGCATACCTCGCTGATGATTGGCGGCAGTGAAAGAGTGATCTTTGACCCTGCTGGGTCGTTCCGGGCAGATGTGGTGCCGATCAAGGATGATGTGCTGTATGGCATCACCCCCAATGTCGAGCGCGCCTATCGCAGCAGCCATGCGCGCGAGACACATTATGCGCGTATCCAGACAATCGAAGTCAGCCCGCAACAGGCCGAAATCGCCCTGCAGCTGGCCAAGCAGATGGGGCCGGTTCCGGGGGCGTATTGTGCCAACTCGACAGCCAAGCTGTTGCAACAGGTGCCGGGGTTCGAGCAAATTGATGTGACCTTCTACCCGGTTAAACTGTCCGAGCAGTTCGGCCAGCTACCAGGCGTTGTCACCACTGAGTACCGCGAAAACGATGATGCCGACCTGCAAAAAGGTCTGGCCGCCAGCAACGCCCGCCTGAATCAGCAGGACGCGACCTTATCCCAATAGGTATAGCAGCCCGTACAGTGTTGCAGCGCCCGTGAAAATGGCCGCAATCACGTTCTTGGTGATGACCCCGACTGCCAGTGCAACAGCGGCCGCGGCCATGCGTGGCAGGTCCGGCTGACCGTCAGTTGCAGTTGGCCAGACCACCAGCGGCGCAATCAGGGCCGGGACGATCGCCACGGCCGTATAACGCAGATGCCGCAGCAGCCAGGGCGGCATCGGACGATCCCCGACAAAGCCGATAAAGACAAAGCGCAGGGCAAAGCTGCCGATGGCCAGCCCGATAATAACGATCCACATGGTGGTCGGGTCGATCTTGCTCATGTCTTTCTCCGCTCCATCATCAGCTCGGCCTGAGCGCCGGCGATCATGCCGGCGGCACCGGCGATCAGCAGGCCCAGATTAAACGGCACAGCAACGGTCAGAAGGGCAACGATGATGGCGACAAGTGCCGCAACCACATGCGCCATTGTGCGCATCATCGGGCCGATCATCGCCAGGAATGTAATCGGCAGGGCAAAATCCAGTGCCCAGCTTTCAGGAATTTGCGCACCCAGCACCGCCCCCAGGTAGGTCGCCAATATCCACAGGGGCGTGATCGGTGTGACTGAACCAAAGAAATAGGCCATGCGCTGCGGCACGGTCATCTTGGGTTCTTTTTCGAACTGCATGATCGAACAGGCATAAGACTGATCCACCGTCAGATAGGCGGCAAAGGCTCTTTGCCACATCGGCGCGGCGCCCAGAAACGGTGTCAGTGAGGCTGAATACATTGCCACCCGCAGGTTCACCGCCAGTGCCGAAGCCAGCACAATCGCAGTGGGCGTGTTGTCCTGCAGCAGCTGTAGCGCGGTGAATTGTGCGGCCCCCGCAAAGACAGTTGCGGAAAAGGCGATGGTCTGGACGATGTCCAGTCCGGCCTCGGTCGCGAAAACGCCGAACAAGGTGCCAAAAGGGATCGCCACAAAGATGAAAGGGGATCCGTCGCGAAAACCCTTCCAGAAGTATGACTTGGATGTGGTGTCTGCCATGGCAAATTCCTATGGTGTTGCCAGCAGCAGTAGCGATCTTGGGAAAGGGTTGCAATTGGCCACGGAACTGGATGTCACGGACTACCTCATCGCCCCCGACCCCGGTGCGGCACGGCTGACCCGTGCGGTCGATGGCGTGGACCAGAACGGCGCGGTCAGCCATATCTCGGTGGTCGAAGAACGGCCTCTGACGATTTTCCTTAACGCGCAGGAAATCGTAACTGCGATGACCATCGGTGATTACCCGGAATATCTGGCGTTGGGCTTTCTGCGCAATCAGGGCATGCTGTTGGACGACGACGAGATCACCCGCGTCGATTACGACGATGATCTGGAAACTGTTGTGGTCCGTACCGATCGCGAGACATCCTATGAGGACAAGCTCAAGAAAAAGACCCGCACCAGTGGCTGCGCCGTGGGCACCGTGTTCGGTGACATGATGGAGGGGCTTGAGGACGTGCGCCTGCCACAGGTCACGGTGCGTACCTCTTGGCTGTATGAGCTGGCTGCCAAAATCAACCGCACCCCGTCGTTGTACCTTGAGGCTGGCGCGATCCACGGCACGGTGCTGTGCCGCGAAAACCGCCCTCTGGTCTATATGGAGGACGTGGGCCGCCACAACGCCGTCGACAAGATCGCCGGTTGGATGCTGTCCGAACGCGCGGGAGCGGAGGACAAAATCCTATATACCACCGGCCGCCTGACATCCGAGATGGTGATCAAGACGGCGATGATGGGCATCCCGGTGTTGGCATCCCGATCCGGCTTCACTGCCTGGGGCGTCGAGATCGCCCGCGAGGTTGGCCTGACCCTGATTGGCCGCATGCGTGGCCAGCGGTTTGTGTGCCTTGCGGGAGAGGACCGCCTGCTGCGCGACGTGGACCCGGCGAGTGTGGCAAGCGAAGACAAAAAACACAAAAGAAAAAGCACTCAGTCCTAAATTGGGTGGTAGCCAGGTCATTCTGAGAAAACCCTGCGAATTCCGAAGCATGTGTCCTAGAATGAGGCAAATAATCTGGGGATGACGTACGTCAGAAAACGCTATGGAGCTGATCAACCTAATCGCACCAGTATTTGCGGTAATACTTACAGGGTATGTGTTTTCGTGGACGAAACTCCTGACGGAAGACACATCAGACGCGCTAGTGCAGTTTGCGGTTTATGTCCTGATTCCGGCTATTATGTTCTATCTGATAGGTCAGGAGAAATTTGAAAACCTGCTTAACTACGGTTTTTACATTTCTTATGGCGGAACTCTGTTGGTTTTGTTCGCCGTTATGTTTTTTTGCCTAAAGGCCGTGGTGAACTTTGACGTGGGCTCTGCAACAGTTGCGGCGTTCGCGGGTGTTGCATCGAATACGGCCCTGGTCGCCTTGCCGATACTTCACGCGATATTTGGGTCCAAGGGCGCTTTACCAGCTGTGCTGGCCAACCTTGTAGTTGCTATCTTGCTTTTGGTCATGACTACGGTTCTCGAAAGTTCAGCTGGGCAAAAAGCAGGCAAAACTACACCAATATACAAGATGCTGCTGAATGTTTTGAAGAACCCGATTATTGCGGCAACCTTGTTAGGTGTTACGTATTCCTTTACCGGGATCGGCTTTTCGGACTCGGTTTCGGACTACCTAGAGTTACTTAGTCAGGCTCTGGCTGCTGTCGCACTCTTTGCGATCGGATTCACTACCAGTGTGCGAACGATTGTCCAGACAGGCCCGCTGATCCTGTTTTTGACCTTAGTAAAACTTGTTCTCGCGCCCGGGCTTGTGTTGCTGGCGGCGCATCTAATCGGGCTGGACCCGCTTTGGACTATCGCCGCAACTATTTCTTCTGCTGTGCCAACCGCAAAAAACGTGTTTCTACTTGCTAAACACTACAATCAAGAGCCAAAGCTTGCGGCGCACATTGTATCAGCGACGTCATTCCTATCAGTGGGAACGTTGATCCTGTGGCTGTTTGTCCTGCACCATCTGTACCCAACTGCGTTCCAATTGAACTGAGTTCGATCTACAAAGTTGCGAACTAATGATCAATTAGGTGAATGCAAATTGGTGCAGGAATGAATAATCCTCTCGGTGTCATCCTTGCAGGCGGTCTCGCCACCCGGATGGGTGGAGGCGACAAAGGGCTGTTGCAGCTTGGCGGGCAAAGCTTGTTGACCCATGTGATCGACCGGCTGTCGCCTCAGGTGAGCGGGCTTGCGTTGAACGCCAATGGTGCCCCGGAACGGTTCGCCGATCTGGACCTGCCTATCTTACCCGACACGATCGAAGGCTTTGCCGGTCCTTTGGCGGGTGTGCTGGCAGGGCTCGATTGGGCGGCCACGCTGGGGGCTGATAGCATCGTCACCGCCGCTGCGGACACGCCGTTTTTCCCCCGCGATTTGGTGGCGCGACTGGTCGATACTGCAAGGGGGCAGACTCATCCGCTGGTTCTGGCCACCACGCCGCGCACCGGGGAAGAGGCGCTGAAATCCGGCGGCGGTAAGCGGGTCAACCGGCACCCGACCTTTGGCCTCTGGCCGGTGGCGCTGCGCGATGATTTGCGGGCGGCATTGAATGACGGGCTGCGCAAGGTTGTGCTTTGGACCGACAGACATGACGGGCGCGAGGCGCTGTTCCCGGCCGATCCCTTCGATCCGTTCTTCAACGTCAACACCCCTGACGATCTGGCGCGGGCGCAAAAGCTATTGGAGCAGGCATGAGGGTCTACGGCGTCACCGGTTGGAAAAACGCCGGAAAAACCGGATTGGTGGAGCGGCTGGTGACTGAAATCACAGGGCGTGGCTTTTCCGTTTCGACCGTGAAACACGCCCATCACAGCGTGGACGTCGACCAGCCTGGAACCGACAGTTTCCGCCACCGCGCGGCAGGCGCCTCCGAGGTGCTGTTGGCCTCGGCTCAACGCATCGCTGTGATGCAAGAGCTGCGCGGGGCGGCTGAGCCATCCCTTACGGCGTTGCTGGCCCGTCTGTCTCCCGTTGATCTGGTGCTGATCGAGGGGTTCAAACGCGAGGCTCACCCAAAGGTCGAGGCATTTCGGGCAGAGGCCGGGAACGCTCTGATCGCCCCGGACAATGACACAATCCGCGCCGTGGCCAGCGATACCCCGCTGCAGATAGACCACCCGGTCTTTGATCTGAACGACACAGGCGCAATCGCGGATTTCATCCTGAGTGAGGTGGGATTATGAGCAAACCGGACATCAAACCGCCGCCACTGCGCAACGATTGTTTCGCCCTCCCGGCCGGGGTGAACTGGACACCGGTCGACGATGCTCTGGCCCTTTTGCGGGACAGGTTGTCGGTGGTGACGGCGGTTGAAACCGTGCCTTTGGCACAGGCCACGGGGCGGGTTCTGGCCAGTGACATTCATGCCAACCGCTCGAACCCGCCGCTGCCGAATACGGCGGTGGATGGCTATGGCTTTGCCGGGGCTGTGTCGGGCGGTCCGCAGATCATGCCCCTGCAACAGGGACGGGCGGCGGCGGGTATCCCCTTTGATGGGCAAGTTGCACCGGGTCATGCCCTGCGGGTTTTGACCGGGGCTGCGCTACCCGATGGCGTCGACACGGTCATTCTGGAAGAGGACGTGACCGTGCAGGACGGCCATATCGCCTTTCACGGGCCCCTGAAACAGGGTGCTAACACCCGTCAGGCTGGCGAAGATGTGGTCGCAGGCGATCTGGTGTTACCAGCCGGGCGCAAGTTGACGCCTGCTGATCTGGCGTTGCTGTCTGCGACCGGGCTTGCCGACATACCTGTGCGCAAGACTTTGCGGGTGGCGGTTCTGTCCACTGGGGATGAGCTGGTTGAGCCGGGGCAAGCTGCTGGCCCGGGTCAGATTTACGATGCCAACCGCCCGATGTTGCTATCGATGATGGCCCGGATGGGGTTTGCACCGGTGGATATGGGGCGCGTTGCAGATGACCGGGACGTCCTACGCGACTGTCTGAATGCCGCTGCCGGACAGGCGGATGTGATCCTGACGAGTGGCGGCGCGTCGGCAGGGGATGAGGACCATGTCTCAGCGCTACTCAGGCAGGCGGGCGCGATGCAGGAATGGCGGATTGCGCTGAAACCTGGACGCCCCCTGGCGCTGGGCATGTGGAATGGCACGCCTGTTTTTGGGCTGCCAGGCAACCCTGTGGCGGCGCTGGTCTGTACCCTGATCTTCGCCCGCCCTGCATTGGGCCTGATGGCTGGTGAAGGTTGGCGGAACCCGCAGGGCTTCGACCTGCCAGCCGCTTTTGAGAAACGTAAGAAACCGGGGCGTCGCGAATACCTGCGCGCCCGCGTCCGCGATGGCCAGGCCGAGGTGTTCGCCTCGGAAGGGTCGGGCCGGATCAGCGGTCTCAGCTGGGCCGAAGGCCTGGTCGAAATCGAAGACGGCGCGCGCCATATCAAGCCGGGGGACAGGGTCCGGTTCATTCCTTATGGCAGTTTCGGACTTTAGTCGAACGTCCCGGCCACTCGACCCAGCAGCATGAAGGCCCGCGCGGTACGGGTGTCGCCCAGGGCTGTCAGATCGGCATCGCTGGCCTCGGGCTCGAACGTGACGATCATGTGATCGAAGCGGCGCAGGAAATGATGTGCGGCGTCGCGGAAGATCGGGTCTTGTTTCAACCGTCCCGCTGTCAGCGCCAGCGAAGACCTGTCGCGGATCCCGCCCAGTGCCGCAACGGACCGCCCGCGCGCGCCTTGTGCAAATTGGCGCCAAATCTCTGGCCGGGCCATGTCGGGGCGCAGGTCATCCATATAGATGCCTTCCTGGCTTAGCAGGGTCAGAACATCCTGCGACGCCTGCACCAGCTGCGCGGTCTTGCGGTCCTTCAGCGCCAGTCGCAAGGCGTCGAACCCTTCGGTATCGTCCTGCGTTTCGGGAAAGTTCAGCGCGCGTATGAAGATATCGGTGCCAAGGGGCGGCGCAATATCGCCGGCCTGGGTACCCAGCGCCAGCGTTGTCTGGTCGCCGGTGGCACTTGGAGCGGCGTTCCGTGCAGGTTCGGTGCGTTTGGTCGAAAATGTGGCCAGCGCGCTTTCGGTTTTCTTTGCGGCTTGCGCAATTTCATCCAGCTTTTTGCTGACCCCCGGTTCATTGGAAATGGCCGCGCGCTGCTGTTGAAGGACATAGGCCTGACGGATCGCGTCAATCGCGGTCTGCAGACGGGTGCTTTCCTCGCGCATGATGCGGCTGGCACGCATGGCTGTGGCGGCAACCCAGATCATCGCCACCGGCATGAACACCGCCAGCATGGTCACCACAAACCCACCGCCCTGCGCGTTGTCGGGCAGGACAAGAAACACCACCGACACAACCAACCAGATCAGGCTGAGCGCAATCGCGACGATCTCGATCTCGGTCACCGAAGACCGCATAGGCTTGTCGTATATCCCCAGCGAGGTTGGACGCTCGGTCTCCTGCTCAGGTGTAGGCTCGGACATTACAAACGCTCCGGTCAGGCGTACTCAATACTCAGGACTTCGTAAGAGCGCACGCCACCGGGGGTGCGCACTTCGACACTGTCCCCTTCGTCCTTGCCGATCAGGGCGCGGGCGATGGGGGATTTGATGTTCAGCAGGCCGTTTTCGATATTGGCCTCATATTCACCCACGATCTGCCAGGTCTTCTCCTCGTCGGTGTCTTCGTCGACCAGCGTGACCTTGGCACCAAACTTGATCGCACCGGACAGTTTGGCGGGATCGATCACATCGGCCAGCGACAGGATACCTTCCAGTTCCTTGATGCGACCTTCGATAAAGCCCTGCTTTTCACGGGCCGAATGATACTCGGCGTTTTCCTTCAGGTCGCCCAGTTCCCGCGCCGAGGCGATGGCCTCGATGATCGCAGGCCGCTCGACGGATTTCAGGTTTTTCAGCTCTGCCGCCAGCGCGGCATTGCCCGAAGGCGTCATGGGGATCTTTTCCATAGTCTTGTCGTCCACGCATAAATTGATGCGCCCCGCCGCATGGAACAAGCGTCGGGGCGATTTGATGGGTTGGCAAATACCTGACCCAAATGAGGCGTGAATTGCAAGAGGTCTCAGCCGTACAACGCGCGGATTACGGCCTAGTCGTAACTAATCACTTCAAACTCGATGCCATTGTCATCGTCAAAGTAGAACCGTTTACCCGGTTCGTAATCCGCGTGGGACTTGGGCGTAAACCCGGCTTTGACTACTTTCTTCTCGGTCTCATCAATATCGTCGACCAGAACACCCACATGGTTCAACCCGCCAACGATGTCATAGCTGTTTTCGCCGGACGGTTGCGGATTACCAGGGGCGTAAAGCGCTAGGTAGGTATGCGCGCTGCCCACATGCACCGTGTACCCGCCCGCAATCGACGGGCCTTCCCAGCGGGTTTTCCAACCGAACACCCGTTGCATCCACGCTGCCGAGACCTTGGGATCGCTTACAGTGAAGTTGGCGTGTTCCAACGTTGCCATCATAGTATTTCCTTTCCAATTTGAGGCTTGTTTCGACTCACCGTAATTTCTAAACCTAACTTTAGGTCAAGAAAAAACTTGCGAGGAAAAGATGGCGGTATCCGAGGGGCTGGCAATTGGTGCTTTGGCGCAGCGAACCGGGTTGGCGGTTTCGGCCATCCGGTATTACGAGGCGCAGGGATTGATTGCGCCCTGGCGTAATGCGGGCGGGCAACGGCGGTATCAACGGGCTGATATCCGGCGGTTGAGTTTTGTCATGATCGCCCAGCAATTTGGTCTGACCCTGCCCGAGATCGGGAAGGTGCTGTCCGGCCTGCCCGGCAACCGCACGCCCACACCGCAGGATTGGCAAAAGATCAGCGTTGGACTGCGCGACCATCTGGATCAGCGAATCGACACGTTGACGCGGTTGCGCGACAATCTCGACGGCTGCATCGGGTGTGGGTGCCTCAGTTTGCCCAAATGCGCCCTCTACAACCCGGATGACCGGGCAAAGTCCAAGGGAAGCGGCCCCAGATACCTGATGGGGGACACTCCAGAGGCGTGAATTGCCGCATAGCGGCATAGTTACGCCGTGTTTCGATTGACCAATGTCTTTCGGACCATGTAATCACCCGTGAAACAATATTGCGCCGACCGTACGTCGAAAGCGCCAATTCGGAAAGTTAGCTAAGGAGCCCGCGATGGCCGAGATTGAACGCGAAGCGATGGAATATGACGTGGTGATCGTGGGTGCAGGCCCCGCGGGCCTGTCCGCGGCCATCCGTCTGAAACAGCTGGATGCCGACCTGAATGTCGTTGTTCTGGAAAAAGGGTCCGAAGTTGGCGCACACATCCTGTCGGGTGCGGTATTGGACCCCTGCGGCCTGGATGCATTGATCCCCGACTGGAAGGAAAAAGGCGCGCCGCTGAACACTCCGGTTAACGAAGACAATTTCTATATGCTGGGCGAGGCGGGTAAAATCCGCGTTCCCAACTTCCCGATGCCGCCGCTGATGAACAACCACGGCAACTACATCGTCTCGATGGGCAATGTCTGCCGCTGGATGGCCGAGCAGGCTGAGGAACTGGGCGTCGAAATCTTCCCTGGCATGGCCTGTTCCGAGCTGGTTTACGGCGACAATGGCGAGGTCAAAGGCGTGGTCGCTGGTGTCTTTGGTCTGGAGGCGGACGGGTCCTATGGTCCAAACACCGAGCCGGGCATGGAGCTGCACGGCAAATACGTCTTCCTGTCTGAAGGCGTCCGCGGGTCGCTGTCCAAAGAGGTTATCGCCAAATACGACCTGTCTGCCGGGAAAGAAGTGCAGAAATACGGCGTTGGCATGAAAGAGATCTGGGAGATCGACCCGGCCAAGCACAAGGAAGGCACTGTCACCCACACGATGGGTTGGCCTCTGGGCAGCAACGCGGGCGGCGGATCGTTCATCTATCACCTTGAAAACAATCAGGTCTATGTCGGCTTTGTGGTTCACCTTAACTACAAGAACCCGCACCTGTACCCGTACATGGAATTCCAGCGCTTCAAGCACCACCCGATGGTGGCCGAGCTGCTGAAAGGCGGCAAGCGCGTAGCTTATGGTGCTCGGGCGATCACTGAGGGCGGCTATCAGTCGATGCCAAAACTGGTGGCCCCCGGCGTGGCGCTGCTGGGCTGTTCGGCGGGCATGGTCAACGTGCCGCGCATCAAGGGCAACCACAACGCGATGCTGTCGGGTAAAGCCGCGGCCGAAGCTGCCTTTGACGCCATCAAGGCCGAGCGTTCGCGCGATGAGCTGACCGCATACGAAACCGATGTCCGCGACGGTGCTATCGGCAAAGACCTGAAAAAGGTGCGAAACGTCAAGCCGATGTGGTCGAAATGGGGCCTGATGCCTTCTCTGGCGCTGGGCGGTCTGGACATGTGGACCAACACGCTGGGCTTTTCACTGTTCGGCACGCTGGGCCATGGCAAGAACGATGCGGACTCCACCGAAGAGGCCAGCAAGCACAAGCCAATTGACTATCCCAAGCCTGATGGAACGCTGTCATTTGACCGGCTGACCAACGTGTCCTTTGCGATGACCAATCACGAGGAAAGCCAGCCGTGCCATCTGCATCTGGCCGACCCCGAGATACCCGTCAAGGTCAACATGCCCAAGTTCGACGAGCCGGCGCAGCGTTATTGCCCTGCCGGTGTCTATGAGATAGTCGAGGACGAAGACGGCCCGCGATTCGTGATCAATTTCCAGAATTGCGTCCACTGCAAGACCTGCGACATCAAGGATCCAAGCCAGAATATCACCTGGACAACGCCGCAGGGCGGCGATGGCCCGAACTATCCCAATATGTAGGCGAAAACATGGGTACTGGCGGGGTCGTGAAGGCTCTGCCATTGCCTCTTCCTGCCCAAAGCCCTAGCTTGTTGCGCAGTCAACAATGGCAGGGCAGGATTTTTGTGGCTTCTCTGGTTCGTCGCGCAGCGTTGGCTGTGCTTTTCACTTCGTCATTCTCGCTTCCGGTTTATGCGGACACAGGCGCAGGCGCCTATCTGGCCGGACGTCAGGCGATATATCAAAGCGACTATGAAGCCGCCGAAAGATACTATGCGCAGGCCCTGCGTTCTGATCCCGAAAATGCAGCGCTGCTGGAAAGTGTTGTTGTGGCCCGCCTGTCATTGGGCGAGGTGCCGCGCGCCTATCCGGTTGCCCAGGTGATCGAAGACCTTGGACTGCCGCTACAGGCCGCGAAAATGGTTATCGTTGCCAATCTGGTTGCAGAAGACAAATTGGACGAACTGCTGGCCCGTGACCCTGAAACGCAAGGCGTGGGGCCACTGGTCGATGGTCTGATGCTGGGCTGGGCTCATGTGGGTAAGGGCGCCATGACCAACGCGATGGAGCAGTTCGATCAGGTATCCACGCAGGAAGGCCTGCGAGAGTTTGCGCTGTATCACAAGGCGTTGGCCCTGGCGTCGGTTGGTGATTTTGAAGGGGCCGAGGCGATCTTTGCCGCCGATAACGGTGCCGTTGGACGATTCCTGCGCCGCGCCGCACTGGCCCGCGCCGAGGTCCTGTCTCAACTGGATCGCAACGACGACGCGCTGCAATTCCTGAATGATGTATTTACCGCCGGCAGCGACCCTTCGATCGAAGGCTATGAGGCACGGCTGGCCGATGGTGAAACATTGCCCTTTACCCATGTTACCTCGGCGCAGGACGGCATGGCCGAGGTATTCTTTTCCGTAGGAGCGGCGCTCAGCAGCGAGGCTGCTCAGAACTATGTGCTGCTGTACACCCGCCTCGCGGCGTTTCTGCGCCCTGATCATGTGGACGCCATTCTGCTCAGCGCCGAGCTTCTGGAGGCGCTGGAGCAGTATGATCTGGCGGTTGAGGCCTATCGTCAGGTTCCGGCAAACAGCAGCGATTACCACGCGGCCGAGCTGGGCCGGGCTGATGTTCTCAGCCGGTCGGGCAAAAAGGACGCTGCCGCCGAAGTGTTGCAAACGCTGGCCGCACAAAATCCCGATCTGCCCAGCGTCCATGTTGCGCTGGCCGATCTGGAGCGCCAGCAAGAGGATTACGCGGCTGCCGTCCTGTCATATGACATTGCCATCGAATTGAACGAACGCAGCGCGGGTGCGAACTGGTTTTTGCACTATGCGCGCGGCATCTCGCATGAGCGGCTTAAAAACTGGGATCTGGCCGAAACCGACTTCCGCCGGGCGCTGGAACTGAACCCGGATCAACCGCAAGTACTTAACTACCTGGGGTATTCGCTGGTCGAGCGGCAGGAAAAGCTGGACGAGGCGCTGGACATGATCGAACGTGCGGTCGCCGCACGCCCGGACAGTGGTTACATCGTCGACAGTCTGGGCTGGGTTCTGTTCCGTCTGGGTCGCTACGATGAGGCCGTCGCCCATATGGAGCGCGCGGTTGAACTGATGCCAGTCGACCCTGTGGTGAATGATCATCTGGGCGATGTCTACTGGGCCGTGGGTCGCGCGCGCGAGGCCGAGTTCCAGTGGAAACGTGCCCTGTCTTTTATCGATCCCGAGGACACTGATGGCGAAGCTGACCCCGAGCGTATTCGCCGCAAAATCGAGGTCGGACTGGATGTGGTTTTGGTCGAAGAAGGCGCCGATCCCCTGAAGGTCGCCAATGAAGGTTGAGGCCTTCGCGCCTGCCAAAATCAACCTGACCTTGCACGTCACCGGCCAGCGCAACGATGGCTATCACCTGCTGGATTCGTTGGTGGTCTTTGCTGATGTCGGCGACCGGTTGGAATTCACGCCGGGTCCGGAACTGATGTTGTCAGTGACCGGCGAACATGCGACGGGCGTGCCCACGGACAACCGAAATCTGGTGTGGAAAGCAGCCGAGGCTGCCGGGTGGACCGGGCAAATCGACCTGACCAAAGTGCTGCCACATGGCGGCGGCATCGGCGGGGGCTCGTCCGACGCGGCGGCAACTTTGCGGGTATTGTCAGGTCAGGGCATGGCCATCCCGGACGCGCTGTCGCTGGGCGCGGATGTGCCAGTTTGTACGGCGGCCCAAGCGACACGCATGCAAGGCATCGGGGACAGGTTAACCCCGGTATCTCTGCCGCACTTGCCTGCTGTGCTCATCAATCCGGGCATTCCGGTTCCGACAGGCGCGGTCTTTAAGGCGTTGACCCTGCGAGACTATCCGCCCATGCCAGCGGAAATTCCCAAATTCGAAACACCGCAGGACTGCGCCGATTGGCTGCGCGATCAGCGCAATGATCTTGAGATCCCGGCAACCAGCACCGCGGGTGAGATTGGGGTTGTTCTGGATGCACTCAAGTTGACCACTCGCGCCCTGATGGCGCGCATGTCAGGCTCAGGCTCGACTTGTTTTGCGCTGTATCCAACGATGAAAGACGCCCATTTCGCGGCGTATGAAATCGGCGCGGCCCATCCTGATTGGTGGTGCCGCGCAACGCAGCTTAATTGAGGCGCGAGACCACGTAGTCGGCCAGATCGCGCAGCAAAGTGCGAATTTCATGATCGGGCAGGACGTCCAGCGAAGCTTTGGCTCTGACTGCCCAGCCCAACGCATCCGACCGGGTGGCAGCCAGCGTGCCGTATTTGGCCATCAGGTTCAGCGCGTGGTCCAGATCGCCGTCTTCCTGACGCCCCCGACCAATCGCGCGCTCCCAGAACGCGTGTTCCTCGGGGGTGGCCTGCGCCACCGCCTTGATCACCGGCAGGGTCAGCTTGCGCTCACGGAAGTCGTCACCGACATTCTTACCAGTTGCCGCGCTGTCTCCCTGATAATCCAGCAAGTCGTCGGCAATCTGGAACGCAACGCCCAGTGCATCGCCATAGTCAAACAGCGCCTTGACCTGATCCTCTGACGCACCGGCGATCACGCCACCCACTTCGGTTGCGGCCGAGAACAGCGCAGCGGTTTTGCCGCGCACCACCTGCAGGTAAATCGCCTCATTGGTGCTCAAATCGGTGGCTGCGGTCATTTGCAGCACCTCACCTTCGGCTATCGTGGCCGAGGCATTGGCCAGAATGTCCAGAACCCGCAAAGACCCGGTTTCAACCATCAGTTGGAAGCTGCGGGAAAACAGGTAATCGCCGACCAATACGCTGGATTTGTTGTCCCACAGCAGGTTTGCGGTGGGTCGCCCGCGCCGCTTGTCGCTCTCGTCCACCACATCGTCATGCAGCAAGGTTGCGGTGTGGATGAACTCTACCGTGGCGGCCAGACGCAGATGGTGATCGCCCGGATAGTCAAACATCCGTGCGGCTGCCAGCGTTAGCATCGGGCGCAGGCGCTTGCCGCCTGCCTCAACCAGATGCGCGGTCACCTCGGGGATGCGGGGCGCGTGTTCCGACGCCATGCGGGTGCGGATCAACTCATTGACCGCGCCCATTTCGCCAGCCAAAAGGTCCGCTAGCCGCTCATGC
This sequence comes from Ruegeria meonggei, assembly GCF_900172215.1. Classification (GTDB taxonomy): domain Bacteria; phylum Pseudomonadota; class Alphaproteobacteria; order Rhodobacterales; family Rhodobacteraceae; genus Ruegeria; species Ruegeria meonggei. Next base: position 171,536 of record NZ_FWFP01000006.1, on the reverse strand, counting down.
GGTTTTGAGATCGTGTCGGTATCCATCATACTCCTGATACAAGGCTCGACTTCCGGCGCACCTTGCCCTTACATCCATCCCCATGAAAGAACTTTTGCGCAGCACCGATCCGACGATCCTGGCCTTTGCATCCGCCCTTCTTGAGGGCGAGGATATAGACTGCTTTCAGATGGACGTAAATATGAGCATCCTCGAAGGGGGCATCGGAATCTTTCCTCGGCGCCTGATGGTGCGAACCACCGACCTGACTCGCGCAGAGCGGGTGATGCGTGACAATGAAATCCCGTTGGGTCGATGAGCCTGTTTGCGGATAGCGATCTGACCTGCAACGACTTCCTTGGGGGCCGCCGGCGCCTGTTGCAACCCCGGGCGGGATACCGCGCCGGGGTGGATCCGGTATTGCTGGCGGCCAGCGTCCCGGCGACATGTAGTCACACCGTGCTGGAACTGGGCTGTGGTGCAGGTGCTGCCATCCTGTGCCTGATGGCCCGGGTGCCAGACCTGCAGGGCGTCGGTGTTGAGTTACAGCCTGCCTATGCTGATCTGGCACGCCGGAACGCTGCGGCAAATGATGCGCAGTTGCAGGTGGTTGAAGCAGACTTGTGCGCTCTGCCATCCGAGTTGAAACAGCAGCAATTCGACCATGTGATCGCCAACCCGCCCTATTACCTGACCGGGGCCCACAGTCCGGCGTCGGACACAGGACGCAGTGTTGCGTTGGGTGAGGACACGCCGCTGGAGGCATGGATTGATGTCGCAGCCAAACGCCTTGCGCCGCGGGGATACTTGCACATGATCCAGAAGGCCGATCGTCTGCCCGATATGCTGGCGGCCTGTGCCGGGCGTTTGGGCTCAGCCGAGGTGTTGCCACTGGCCGCCCGTACCGGTCGTCCGGCGGAACTGGTGATCTTACGCGCTAGAAAGGGCGGCAGGGCTGCATTTCGGCTGCTTGCACCATTGATTTTGCACGCCGGAGACCGTCATGAAAAAGACGGCGAAAGCTATACGAAGCAGGTCTCTGCGGTATTGCGCGACGGGGCTGCGCTGACTGGGTTCTTCAACCAATAGGCATTAACCAGCCGAATTTGTCGGATTTATTACAGATTCTGTGCGTCTGCAGCGTGACAGGCTGGAAACGATGTGGTCAACTTCTTACGTGAAACTCAGACACCAACAAAGGAGTATCGCCATGAGCGTAAGCGCACATCTGACCGAACTTAGGAAAAAGCACGAAACTCTCGGTCACGAAGTAGAACAAGCCCAACGCTCGCCAGGTATCGATGATCTCCATATTGCTCAGCTCAAAAAACAGAAACTCAGGCTAAAGGAAGAGATTGAGCGCCTGTCAGCCTAGCGACGCAAACTGGCCCGCGCGGCAAGGGCTGCGCCGCCTGTGATCAACAAGGCCGCGATCGCCAGACCCCAGGACGGGGCGGCGATCCCGGCCAACACCAAAGCAAAAGTCGACAACAGAGGTGCTGCATAAGACGCCGTGCCAAGCACCTGAATGTCGCCCTGCTTGACCCCGATATCCCAGACATAAAACGCCAATCCAACCGGCCCTAGCCCCAGCGCCAGGATCGACGCCCAGCCAAATGCACCGTCCGGCCAAACAGTGTCTTCGATCACCAGATGCAGGGCGGCTGACGCGATGGCCGTGGCAATGCAGAACACGGCGACCGAGCTGGTTGGCGTATCCGTCAGACGGCGGGACAAAACCGAATATCCCGACCATGTCAGCGCGCAGAGCAATGCCAACCCGTATCCTGGCAAGTGATCGGCCTGAAACCCTGTGCTGCCGCCCCCTGCAATGATCACGGCAGCCCCGGCAAAGCCAAGGCTTGCGCCAAGCAGATGCCCAAGCCGCAAATGTTCACCCGGCAGCAGGCCAGAAAACAGCACAATCAGCAACGGCCAGAGATATGCGATCAACCCGGCCTCGGCCGCGGGCGCCATCCTCAGAGCCGAGAAATACAGCGCGTGATAGCCGAACAGGCCTACGGTGCCAAACACGTAGGTCGTCCAGGGCACGGACCGCAGCTGCCCCAACCCACCGCTGGCCCATGTCCAGATCAGCCCCAATACGCCCCCGATCGAGAAACACAATGCGTTCAGCAACAAGGGCGGTGTTGGCGTCGATCCTACGGTGAACAGGGCCAGCAAAGCCCACAACAGGATGGCCACAAACCCAACAGCTGTCGCGCGTGGGCGGGTCATGGGGCGGAAAGGTCTTCTACAGGGATGATCTCGAACTCGTCCGACAGATGTGCAGTCTTTTCGATCTCGGCCATGAACCAGTCGCGGAACGCCGCAATCTGAGGTCTTTTCTCGGCACCGGGCAGGCAGAGGAACCGAAACCGCCCACGGGTCTCGATAGCAACTTTGAAAGGCGCGACCAGGCGACCCTCAGCCAAGTCTTTGATGATCATCGCCCGCCGACCCAAAACTGCGCCAACACCTGCCACAGCTGCGTCAATGGCGTGATCCGCGTTCGAAAAATGCGCGCCGTGGGACGGCGTGAAATCCATACCTACGGCCCGGAACCATGCGGGCCAGTCGCTGGGCGGCTGCAGGAACGCAATCGAATCGTCAAAGATCAGGGGGGCTTCCCTTAGGCTGTCAGGGGTCGGAAATTGCTCCGCCAACTCTGGCGTCATGACCGGGGTCAGCCATTCCTTGCGTACAGGCAGGGAATACAGCCCCTCATCCCCGCCATAGCCGAACCGGATCGCAACATCGACGTCATCACGCTCCAGATCCATGTTGCGCAATGTAGCCGAGAATTTGAGGTCAATTTCAGGATGCGCCCGCGCGAAGTCGTACAGGCGTGGGGCCAGCCATTTGGCCGTCAGTGCCGGGCCTGCGGTTACAGTCAGGCTGGTATCATTGCCTTGCCGTCGCGCCGCCTGCCATGCGGCCTGCAAAGCGGCAAACCCCTCGGCCGCGCCGGGGGCCAATATGCGCCCGGCTTCTGTCAGATCCACTGCACGGTTCAGGCGGTGAAATAGGGGGCGGCCCAGATGTTGCTCAAGCGACTTGATCTGAAAGGACAGGGCGGCCGGCGTGACATGCAACTCATCCGCCGCCTTGGCGAAGGACATGTGCCGCGCGGCAGCATCAAACGCCCGGAGCGCGGTCAGAGGAGGAAGGTAATCGCTCATCTATACTCAAGAATTTCTTAACTGATTGTTACAAAAAGCTCGTTTGATAGCCTCAGTGATAGGGCGCATATTGGGTTCAAGTCAAACAAAGCTGAACTGAAAGGATGATTGCCATGATCGAGATGACGACAAATCCAGCAGCGGCCCGCGCCTTTCGTCGGGCTCATGCCGAACGCAGCAAAGCAATAGCGCTGGCCTTTAGCTGGCTTTTCGGTTCCCGCTGAACGCAGCGCGCGTGTTCTTACGGGATAAAAAAGGGCCGGTCTGAAAAGACCGGCCCGATTGCGTCTCTTGTGCCGGGATCAGCTAAAGAACTGCGCCCCGTTTGCCGAGATGGTCGAGCCGTTGATGAACTGGGAATCGTCCGAAGCCAAGAACGCCACGCAGCGCGCGATTTCCTCGGGCTCACCCAGTCGGCCGGCCGGGATTTGCGCGACAATGGAATCACGTACTTTTTCCGGAACTGCCATGACCATTTCGGTAGCGATATAGCCGGGGCAGATCGCGTTGGCGGTGATACCCGCGCGCGCGCCTTCCTGTGCCAACGATTTGACGATGCCCAGATCGCCCGCCTTAGTCGCGGCATAGTTCACTTGAGCGAACTGGCCTTTCTGACCGTTGATCGAGCTGATGACGATCACGCGGCCGAACTTACGCTCGCGCATGCCGGGCCAAACCGGATGGACGGTGTTGAACACGCCGGTCAGGTTGGTGTCGATCACCTGATGCCACTGCTCGGGCGTCATCTTGTGGAACGGCGCGTCCTTGGTGATGCCTGCATTGGCGACCACGATGTCGATTGGGCCAACCTCGGCCTCAACCTTTTCAATGCCCGCTTTGGATTCGTCGTAATCGGCCACGTTCCACTTATAGGTGGCGATGCCGGTTTCTGCGGTGAAATTTGCGGCGGCTTCGTCGTTACCGGCATAGGTGGCCGCAACATTGTATCCTTCGGCCTTGAGCGCCTTGGAAATTGCTGCGCCGATGCCGCGGGATCCGCCGGTGACGAGTGCTGTACGTGCCATTTATGACTCCTTCAATTTTAGTCGTCTTGGTAATGCTGTTACTTTGTGAGGTGATATAGCGCAATATTGTTTCGCTAGGAATTTTGATTTTTGAAAGGCAATATCGTCGCATCCAAGGGGTGGACCCCCTATGTAACAAAAAAGGGCGCCGCAGGGGCGCCCTTTTTATTGCCGTGTCTAACCGCTTAGTCGCGCTCCACGCATAGGGCGACGCCCATGCCGCCGCCAATGCAAAGAGTCGCCAGACCCTTTTTCGCGTTACGCCGTTTCATTTCGAACAGCAGCGTGTTCAGAACGCGGCAGCCGGATGCGCCGATCGGATGACCGATTGCGATCGCTCCGCCGTTAACGTTCACGATTGACGGGTCCCAACCCATGTCCTTGTTCACTGCACAGGCCTGCGCGGCAAAGGCTTCGTTGGCTTCGACCAGATCCAGGTCATCAACCGACCAGCCAGCCTTTTCCAGCGCCTTGCGCGAAGCGTAGATTGGGCCAACGCCCATGATCGACGGGTCCAGACCGGCGGTGGCATAAGAGGCGATGCGGGCCAAAGGCTCGATTCCGCGTTTTTCGGCATTCTCGGCTGACATCAGCAGAGTGGCGGCCGCGCCGTCGTTCAGGCCCGATGCATTGGCGGCTGTGACCGAGCCGTCCTTGGCAAAAGCCGGGCGCAATTTGGCCATCGCTTCCATGGTCGCGCCGTGACGGACGTATTCATCCTTGTCCATTACGATGTCGCCCTTGCGGGTCTTAATGGTGAAGGCTGCAATCTCGTCGACGAACTTTCCGGCCTTTTGGGCGGCTTCGGCCTTGTTCTGCGAGGCCACAGCGAATTCGTCCTGCATGTCGCGGCTGATCTGCCACTTCTCGGCAACGTTTTCGGCCGTCTGGCCCATGTGATAGCCGTTGAACGCATCCCACAGGCCGTCGCGGATCATCGTGTCGATGTATTTCATGTCGCCCATTTTTTGACCGGCGCGCAGGGCGGCGGCATGGGGGGACAGGGTCATGTTTTCCTGACCGCCTGCGGCGACGATTTCAGCATCGCCCAGTTGGATGTGTTGCGCACCCAAGGCCACGGCGCGCAGGCCCGAGCCACAAACCTGGTTTATACTCCAGGCCGCGCTTTCCTGTGGCAGACCAGCATTGATATGCGCCTGGCGCGCGGGGTTCTGACCTTGAGCGGCCGTCAGAACCTGACCCAGGATGGTTTCGCTTACCTCGCCTTTTTCCACTCCGGCGCGCTCGACGACGGCCTCAAGAACGGCGGCACCCAGGTCATGCGCCGGTGTGTTCGCGAACGAGCCGCCAAAACTGCCGACGCCGGTTCGTGCTGCGGATGCGATTACTACATTGGTCATTTAGACAATCCTCTACCGTCAAGGTCCTGTGGGAACCGTAACGGCGCAGATCGCAGAAGCAATGCTCCTGTGAACAAGAGCGCCCCGTGATCCCCGCTCCAGCTGTTCATGGCATAGCGTAACGCTGCAGTTGCAGCAACGGTCAGCTTGTCTCAGGCGTGGGGCATGCGGAGTTATTCCAGCTAGCTTGCTGTTTTTGTGAGTTTTTCGTCCTTCCACGGGGCCGAGACTGTGGGTGCCCCGAACAAATAGCCCTGCAGGCAGTCGACGCCGTTGGCCACAAGAAATTCGGCATCCGCCTTGGTTTCCACCGATTCGGCGGTCACCAGAATCTCGAATTCGCGGGCAACGGCGACCAAAGCGCGGACCAGCGCCTGATTGTCGGGGTTTTCAGCAACGCCGCGGACGAACTGCCCGTCGATCTTGGCGGCGTCAAAAAGGAACTCCCGAAAGTGGCGGAAACTGAAATTGCTGGCACCAAAATCATCCAGTGCAAACGCGTTGCCACGTGGTTGCAGCCGGTCCATGAAATCCACCACCAGCTCGGGCACAGTCATGGCAGAGCTTTCCGAGATTTCTAGTATCAGCCTTTCACCCACGCTGGCGTCTTTTTTCAGAAATCGATCCAGAACGCGCGACCAGCGCGCATAACCGATCGACCGTGCGGACATATTGATAGACAGACGGATTTCCGGGTTTCTGGACAGTGTGCGCAGCCCCATTTCCAGGGCAACGCAATCCAATTCTCGGCCTATTGGGGTGTTTTCAAGTTGCGGCATGAACTCGCGCGCGGGAATGACCCGGCCGGTTTCGTCCAGCACCCTGATAAAGCCTTCGTAAAAGGCCACGCCGAGTGGGGGATGCGCTTGCATCACCGGTTGAAAGGCCAGCTTGCATTGCTTGTGCTTAACCGCCTCGGTCGCCATTTGGACAGTCGAAGTTTCGCGAGAGGTGACAGCCGCGTTCAGCGGGCTTTCCGTACCTTCGGGCAAGTCTGCTAGGTTCCTGTCCCGCATAGTTGTGCCACTTCCCTTCACGTCGCCGGTCCGGGTCTGATTTCAGAGCAAACTTATGAATCTGCGGTTAAGAAAAGTAAGATTGATCGCGTTTAGCGTATGGTTTCCAAAACACGGCCCAACGCTGCCGCCGCGCCAAACACAGCCCCCATGAAGCCAAGCGCCATCAGGGCGAACCCCAGTACCACGATGGTTGCGGCACCTCCGGCCAGTGCCGTCAGCATCGCAAGCATCAGACCCGTCAATCCCAAAGCGGTAGATAGGGTTGTCAGTCTGGTCATGTCGGCCTCCGGGTCACTCATACGCTACGCATCGCTTCAATATGGAACGTGCGGGCGCGCATTCAAGGAGCCGCGGGTGTGGTTCGGCAGGTTTAAGCTTGTTTTGCCTCAGTATTCGGCGTTTCAGCCTCAGATTGTTCGAATCCAGGCGTTCCGCGATCTTCGGGGTGGCGGGCGAGGTGCTTGGCCTTGATCTGGTCCGAGCTGTCGCGGCTGCCGTCATGGCTGTATCCCGGTGGGGCAAAGCAATAAGCTAGCCGTTGGCGCAAGGTCAGCCCCGGTTGGGTGGCATCCTGCCAGATGCCGACCCATTCGTGAAAGGCCACGCGCAGCGGGTTGAAGGTGCCGATATTGTGAACCAGCCCGTAATCGACCCGGTCGCTTTCCTGCTCGGGCACGAACGTGCCGAACATCTTGTCCCAGATGATAAAAACACCTGCGTAGTTGCAATCCAGATATCGCGCGTTTCGGCCGTGGTGTGCGCGGTGGTGGCTGGGCGTGTTCATCACCGCCTCGAACCAGCGGGGCATTTTTCCGATAGCCTCGGTGTGAATCCAGAACTGGTAGATCAGGTTCAGACCGCCGACGAACAGAACCATGGCCGGGTGGAACCCCAACAGGATCAGGGGTGCTCGTACAACCATCATGAAGGTGAACGTATAGGTCCAGGTCTGCCGCAATGCGGTGGTCAGGTTATAGTGCTGCGAACTGTGGTGGTTGACGTGGCTGGCCCAGACCCAGCGGATGCGGTGGCCGAACCGGTGCACCCAATAGTATCGTAGGTCATCCAGCACAAAACACAGCAGGATCACCGGAATCGACGTGCCCAGATTCAGCGGCGTGATCTGCCATAGCCACATGAAAAACGCATAAGCGATGAACCCAAGGGCAAAGCCGGATGCAATGTTCCCGGCCCCCATGATCAACGAGGTCACGGCATCGCGCGTCTCATACCGCCCGCCTTTGCCTTTGACGGCGATCCACAGGAACTCGGCCAGGATGGCGGCAATGAAGAACGGAACCGCCCATTGTACGGCATCGGGAAAGGTAATCTGGTCGGTCATACGGGCTCCAACAGGTGCCGCCAGTGACGGCGTTCAAAGTCGTCGAGGTGGACAATTACTTTGGGAGTGCCGAAGTCGTGGAACTGAATCTCGAACCCGTCCGGGTGTTCAAGCCAGTCGAAATCCAACAGATGCCGGGCCACAGTGTCGGCGCCGAAAGACCACAGCAGGCCATTGCCGGTCTGCGTCCGGATCAGGGCCGAATGCCCGTCATGGGCGACGGTGACATCGATGATCGTATCGTCCGGTGCATGGCGCAGCCATTCCGACTGCGCAAGCTCGGGCGTCAGCGCGCGAAGCTCTGATTTCCCGCTTAGGTGCAGCAACACCGTCACCCCGACGATGCCACCGGCCACAAGTATCAGCAGAATTTCCAGCGGCATTCCGTCCTCCCGCTTGGCAGGGTGCAAAGCGGCAATCAAACTGTCAAAGGTGGCGTTGCGTCAGCCTCTTTCCAAAGCTTCCAGAATCTCGTGCTGCACGACCCGTTGGACAAACGGCACAAGGCCATCGGGACCAGAGGTCCTGTCCTTGAGGTGGATGCAGATGTCGGGCCTGCGCGCGGCGATGATTGCCACCATTTTTCCACGTACCTTGTCGTCCAGACCTGCACCCATGATCGCACAGGCAATCCTGGGTTCGGCGTCCAGCTGCCGACGGACCTCATCCTGATCATGCGCACCCAGCCACTGGATCGGCATGTGATCCAGCTGCCGCGCAACGTCGCCAATTACGTTGGGCAGTTTACCAATCAGCAGTACTACTGGTTTCATCGTGGCCTCCTTTTGCTGGTAACCAACAGAAAAACCGGTCCCAAAGAACCGGCTTCACGTTAACACAATGTACGCAGTGCTGCCGTCTAGTTGGCGATAGTGTATACTATGGCATCGCCTTTGCCCTTTTTTCTCACAAATTTCACTTGATTGCCGTCAATCGACACTTCCAAGCAATCTTCAGGGAACTTCTTTTGGCCTGCAACAACATTCCGGCACCAGAATTTCTTGTTCCAAACCCAAGCCCCTTTGATTTTGACATCGTTTCGGCCTACGCCTTCTATTTTTCCGTCTGGTGTAATAACAAGCCAAGTACCACCGCTCTCGAGCTTCTTTCCAGCAACAGACTCTAGAAACTGGCTCTCTTTACGGATGTCTTTGGCGTTTGCCGAAGTCGCCGCAATGCACAGAACAATGGCCGCCACTGCCTGGATGGTCGTTGATTTCATAGCTAAACCCTCACCAATTAAAGCTGAGAGAATAGCACGATTCGTTGTTTTTTAAGTGTCTTACTTAGCTTTCGCCACCAACCAGCGCTGATACAATCGCTTTGGCGCTGTCCGAATTCCATTCGGCATCCCCGATCAGGCGGGCAATTTCATTGCCATCGGGGTCCAGAATGACGGTAATAGGCAAGGCGATCACACCCATTTCCCGCGCCACGGCCGAGCCAGCATCCTGATGTCGTGGCAGGTTGTCGATGCCGTTCTCTTCGAAGAACTTCTTGATCCCGGCAGGCGAGTTGCGCCCAGTAGCCAGTGTCAGAACCTCGAACTTGTCGCCACCAAACTCGGCCTGCAGTTCAGCGATCTGCGGCATTTCCTTGCGGCAGGGCGCGCACCAGGTGGCCCAGAAGTTCAGCAGCACATACTTGCCCTTGTAATCCTCGAGCGTTGCGGTGCCGCCATCATCTTCAAGCTGAAACTCAACCGCGGCGACTGGTTTGGGCTCTTTATGCAGGATCAGCCGCTTCAGGGTGCCGTCCCGCAGTGGGGCCAGAGTATCGGCATCTGCGGCCAAAGCCGCGTTTGCACCCAGAGCAAGGGCCATATAAAGGGGGATCAGACGAAATAGGCGCATATCAACTCCGGGTTTTCTTACATGACCGATCAATCTTCGAACCAGATGTGGGGCGGCCGCTTTGCCGCCGGTCCAGACGCGATCATGGAGGCGATCAACGCCTCGATCGGGTTCGATCAGCGGATGGCAGCCCAGGACATTGCAGGCTCGCGTGCCCATGCCGCCATGCTGGCTGCCACAGGTGTTATTACTGATAGTGATGCGCAGGCTATTCGGGAAGGCCTGCTCACCGTTTTGTCAGAAATCCAGAACGGAGAATTTCAGTTCTCGACCGCGCTGGAAGACATCCACATGAATGTCGAGGCGCGCCTGAAAGAGGTGATTGGCGAACCCGCAGGTCGTTTGCATACAGGCCGGTCGCGCAATGATCAGGTGGCGACCGATTTCAAACTTTGGGTCCGCGATCAGTTTGATGCGGCTGAATCCGGCCTGCTGGCCCTGATCCGCGCGCTTTTGGCGCAGGCCGAGGCTGGCGCTGATTGGGTCATGCCCGGTTTCACCCATCTGCAAACTGCGCAGCCGGTGACATGGGGCCATCACATGATGGCCTATGTTGAAATGTTTGGCCGTGATCTGTCCCGCGTGCGCGATGCCCGTGTTCGTATGAACGAATCGCCGCTGGGGGCGGCGGCGCTGGCAGGCACCTCGTTCCCTATTGATCGGGTCATGACCGCCGAGGCGCTGGGCTTCGACCGTCCCGCTGCCAATTCGCTGGACGCCGTCAGCGACCGCGATTTTGCGCTGGAGTTCCTGTCGACGGCCTCGATCTGCGCCATGCACCTGTCGCGTTTTGCCGAAGAGCTGGTGATCTGGTCTTCGGCCCAGTTCCGGTTTGTAACGCTGTCGGATCGGTTCTCGACCGGGTCGTCGATCATGCCGCAAAAGAAAAACCCTGATGCGGCCGAGCTGATCCGCGCCAAGGTCGGACGCATCTATGGTGCCAATACCGGCCTGATGATGGTGATGAAAGGGCTTCCGCTGACCTATTCCAAGGATATGCAGGAAGACAAGGAACAGGTGTTTGACGCCGCCGACAGCCTGATGCTGGCGCTGGCGGCGATGGAAGGCATGGTCAAGGACATGACCGCCAACCGCGACAGCCTGGCCGCCGCGGCGGGGTCTGGTTTCTCGACCGCGACCGATCTGGCCGACTGGCTGGTGCGGGTGCTGGGCCTGCCGTTCCGCGATGCCCATCACGTTACCGGATCGCTGGTGGCGATGGCCGAGAGCAAAGGCTGTGACCTGCCCGATCTGTCACTGGACGATATGCAATCGGTGCACGCGGATATCACTGATGATGTCTTTTCTGTCCTTACGGTCGAAAATTCGGTAAACTCGCGCCAGTCCTACGGCGGCACGGCACCGGATCAGGTCCGTGCGCAGGTCAAACGGTGGAAGGCGCTGGTGTGATGCAGATACTACGTATGGTCCTTATGGTTACAGTGGGATTTGTTTTGGCCGCTTGTGGCGCGGACGGTGAACCAATCCAACCGACGATGAGCGCCAATATCGGCGTCGGCAGCAGCGGCACCCATGTCGGTGGCGGCGTTGGGCTGCGCAGCGGCGGTTTCGGTGTTTATCTGGGTCTGTGACGCATTTGTAATTCACCTGCCGCGGTCCCATTTGCACTGTATGACTGGCCCTGTGCCGACACTCTGAACACAAGACGACAAAATGAAATTCATCGGCCTGATCCTGTCCTTTGCCCTTCTCGCGGCTTGCGATCCTTCTTACAAACCGCGCCCTGAACCGGCTGCTGAAAGCGGCGGCAGTGGTATCTCAATCTCGGGCTATGGCCGGGTTGGCGTTTCAACACGAAAGTGAAGGAACGAAGAAGACGGTACAGAATCCATTGATCCGCGCCGCGGTTTTGGTCTAAGCGCGCTGTATGGATCACTTTCTTTACCGCGACGGCGCGCTTTACGCCGAGGATGTACCAATCTCCGAAATCGCTGCTGCGGTCGGAACGCCGTTCTATGTGTATTCCACCGCCACGTTGCTGCGGCATTTTCAGCTGTTTGATGACGCGTTGGACGGCACGGACCACCTTGTTTGTTACGCGATGAAGGCCGCCAGCAATCAGGCGATTCTGAAAACATTGGCGCAGGCAGGTGCCGGGATGGATGTCGTCTCGGGTGGTGAATACATGCGCGCCAAGGCAGCCGGTGTGCCTGGCGACAAAATCGTCTTTTCAGGTGTTGGAAAAACAGCGGATGAAATCTGTACTGCGCTGACCGGTGGCATCCGCCAGTTCAACGTGGAATCGGAACCCGAGATGGAGGTGATCAACGCCGTCGCGTTGGAACTTGGCGTGGTGGCCCCAATCACTGTGCGGGTGAACCCGGACGTTGACGCCAAGACGCACGCAAAGATCGCGACCGGCAAGTCCGAGAACAAGTTCGGCATCCCCATCGCCCGCGCCTCTGAGGTGTATGCCCATGCGGCCAGCCTGCCGGGGCTGGAGGTGATCGGGATCGACGTCCACATTGGATCGCAGCTGACCGAGCTGGAGCCGTTTGAGCTGGCTTATAACAAGGTTGCCGAACTGACCGAGCGTCTGCGGGCAGAGGGTCACAATATCCGACGCCTCGATTTGGGCGGTGGTCTGGGCATTCCTTATGCCCGCTCGAATGACGCACCGCCGCTGCCGGTGGAATATGGCGCCATGATCAAGAAAACGCTGGGCCATCTGGGCTGCGAGATCGAAATTGAGCCGGGTCGCCTGATCGCGGGTAATGCGGGCTTGATGGTTAGCAAGGTCATCTATGTAAAATCCGGTGAAGACCGCGATTTCCTGATCCTCGATGGAGCGATGAACGATCTGATCCGTCCTGCGATGTATGAGGCATATCACGATATCATCGCCGTGCAGGAACCTGCGCCGGGCGTGGAACAGCAGCCCTATGACATTGTTGGTCCGGTTTGCGAATCCGGTGACACCTTCGCCAAGCAACGCAACATGCCGCCGCTGGTGCCGGGTGATCTGGTCGCCTTCCGTAGCGCCGGAGCCTATGGCGCAGTGATGTCCAGCGAATACAATACCCGACCTCTGATTCCCGAAGTTCTGGTGCACGGGGATCAATTTGCAGTTATTCGTGAACGGCCTACCTTTGACGAAATGATAAACCGCGATACCATACCCGAGTGGCTCTGACGCGATAGGCGCGCGGATCCGCCACGGAGGCCCGCCTTGACCGCAAGACAGACCCTGCCGATCCCAAGACTGTCCCTGCTGCTGACGCATGCAGGAATGCTTGCCGAGCAGGTTTTGCGTGCATTTTGGCCGTTTTTCTCGGTTTTCATGGCGATTCTGGCTGCTTTGATGCTGGGGTTACAGGATCATGTCGGAGTTGAAACCGTCTGGACTGTGGGCGGTGTGGCGCTTGTGGGTTTGCTGGTGACCTTGATACTGGGCGCAAGGCGATTCCATGCGCCATCGCGGGCCGAAGCACTGATGCGGCTGGACGAATCTCTGCCTGGGCGGCCGATTCAGGCGTTGATGGATGATCAGGCCATCGGTTCGATGGATACGGATTCGGTTGCCCTGTGGCACGCACACCAGACCCGCATGGCGCAACAAGCGGCACAGGCCGAGCCGGTCAAACCCGATCTGCGCCTGGCTGACAGGGACCCTTATGCGCTGCGTTATTCCGCCTTGCTGGCGCTGGTGATTGCGGGCCTGTTCGGGTCGTTCTGGCGCATCGGGTCTGTGGCCGATATGGCCCCCGGCGCGGCGGTGGCCGGGCAAGGACCCAGCTGGGAAGGCTGGGTCGAACCGCCCCGCTATACCGGGCTTCCGACATTGTATCTGGCGGATCAATCCGGCCCGACACTGTCTGTCCCGCAAGGCAGCCGCATAACGCTGCGCTTTTACGGCGAGGTTGGCGCGCATACGCTGACCGAAACCACCACGCCGTTGGGCACAGTCGAGGCAACGGACCCCGAACAGGATATCGTTGTAAACCGTTCGGGCCAGCTTAGGATCGTGGGACCGGCCGGGCGTGATTGGTCGCTGGACGTCCTTCAGGACATCGCCCCCCGGATTGGTGTGGCAGACGCAGCCGAGGCCGAGGCGGGCGGGCAGATGAGATTGCCCTTTGCCGCTGGTGATGACTACGGCGTTGTGTCCGGAACCGCCACGATCGAGCTTGACCTGGCTGCGCTTGACCGTCGCTATGGCCTGACCGTAGCCCCGGAAGAGCGCGAGGTGATCGAGGTCGAACTGCCGATGCCGATCACCGGGGACCGCGCCGATTTCACCGAAGATTTGATTGAGGATTTCTCGCAGCACCCCTGGGCGCATTTGCCGGTCAGGATCACGTTAACCGCACGGGACGCGGCAGATCAGGAAACCAGCTCGGAACCTTATGTGACGGCGCTACCGGCGCGGCGCTTCTTTGATCCGCTGGCGGCAGCGGTGATGGAACAGCGTCGGGATCTGCTGTGGTCGCGGGACAACGCACCCCGTGTTGCACAGCTGTTGCGGGCGGTGTCGCACCTGCCCGAAGACTTCTTCCGGTCGGATACCGCATATCTGCGCCTGCGTGTTACCCTGCGCCGATTGGAAACATTTACCCGATACGACCTAAAGCCGGAACAACAGGAAGAGATTGCGCAGGCCCTGTGGGATCTGGCTGTTCTGATCGAAGAGGGCACGCTGGCTGATGCGCTGGAACGAATGCGCCGCGCGCAGGAACGCCTGACCGAGGCGATGCAGAACGGCGCCAGCGACGAGGAAATCGCTGAGCTGATGCAGGAACTACGCGACGCCACGCAGGATTATATGCGCCAGCTTCAGCGTCTGGCGCAAGAAAACGGCGAGGACGGCGAAAACCCACAGGGTCAGAACGGTGAAACCCTGCAGATGACTCAGGACGATCTACAACGGATGATGGATCGCATTCAGGAGTTGATGGAACAGGGCCGCATGGCCGAGGCGCAGCAGGCGCTGGAAGAGTTCCAGCAGATGATGGAGAACATGCGCGTCACCCAAGGGCAAGGTCAGGGTCAGCAATCCGAAGGCCAGCAGGCTATGGAAGGGTTGGCAGAAACCTTGCGCGACCAACAGGGCCTGAGCGACCGGGCCTTCCGCGATCTTCAGGAACAATTCAACCCGGGTACGCAATCCGGCCAAAGCCAGAACAACGAGGGCCGCAATGGCGGTCAGGGTCGGGGTGAAAGCCACGAAGGACAAGGCGGTCGCGGTCAGGAAGGCTCGGATCAGGCTGATGGCGGTGGTCAGCAGGGGCAGGAAGGGTCTCTGGCAGACCGTCAGCAGGCCCTGCGGGATGAACTGGGCCGCCAGCAGCAAAATCTGCCTGGTGGCGGAACACCCGAGGGCGAGGCTGCGCGCGATGCGCTGGATCGCGCGGGTCGCGCCATGGATGATGCCGAACAGGCCCTGCGTAGCGACGATTTGGCCGAAGCGATTGACCGCCAGTCCGAGGCGATGGAAGCCCTTCGTGAAGGCATGCGGTCACTGGGCGAGGCGTTGGCCGAGAACCAGCAGAACCAGCCTGGTCAGGGCGCGCAGGAAGGCGATATGCAAGCCAATAACCGCGATCCGTTGGGGCGCACTCCGGGCGCGAACGGGTCTATTTCGACCGATGACAACCTGTTGCAGGGCGAAGACGTCTATCGCCGGGCGCGCGAGTTGTTGGACGAAATCCGCCGCCGCACCGGCGACACGGACCGACCACAAATCGAACTGGAATACCTTAAACGGCTGTTAGAGCGGTTCTGATCAAACCGGTCAGTTCTGCGATGTGCCCGAGGTTTGCGCCTCGAGCCACACGCGCGCCTGATCCACGAACGACACATAAGACTGCAGGACCGGGTCGGCCTGAGGCACGGCCTCACTGATCTGACGTGCGTTGCTGTAAACCAGCAGCAAGACGATGCCGATGATCACGATCAGCGCTAAACCGCGCATAAAGCCGCCTGATTTGCGTGGCGCAGGCTGAGACGCGTCAGACTGCGCCGGGGCATCGTCACCACGTAGACTGGAATTGATCGCCTCGACATCCGGCAGCGCGTCGCCCTGACCGGCATCGGCCGAGGTTTCGGAGGCCCTCAGATCCTCGACCGGGGGTTTTGGGTCGGGTTCGGGTGGTGTATCCAACGCCAGATCGGGCTGGCTTTCCAGACTGCCACCTTCCTGCGCGCGCAGCTCGGATTCTCTGGCGGCTTCTTCGCGCAGGATGCCGGCCACTGCCGGATCAACACTTCCAGTCGCGGCAGGTTGCTGCGCGGGGGCCTCCGGCTCGGATTCCGGCTCAGGCGCGGCCTCTGGGGTCGGCTCGGGCTCGACGCTGACCTCTGGTGTCGGCTCGGGTGGGGTCTCTGGTATTGGATCAGGCTCTGCCGGGGTTTCTTCGGCGACCGGCGCTGCGGGTTGGGCTTCCGCTGCATCCGGGTATTTGGCCTGGAACCAGGTTTTCTCGCAGTTCGAACACTGGACGTCGCGGCCTTCCTCTGGGATGACCTCGTCTGGAACCTCATACTGAGCGCTGCAATTCGGACAAGTAAGACGCATGCTGCCTCCCGGTCGGGAAGCCGACCTGATAATTGTTTTTTCAAGGATGATATTCGGTTAAGACCCGACAGCAAAGGGTGTTTTCGGTTTCACGGTCCAAGTGTCGCCAATTCGACCCGGTGCAGGCATTGAAACCACAACCGCGCTCGGGCAAGAAGGGCGGCAACAAGAACGGGGGCCCCTGTGATCGAGCTGGAAAACGTCAGCTACACCTATGGCGGTGGAGAGTTGCTGAGCAATGTGTCGCTGCAACTGCAACCGGGGTCGTTCCACTTTCTGACCGGCCCGTCGGGGGCGGGAAAGACGACATTGCTCAAACTGTGCTACGGCGCACTTTTGCCGACCTCAGGCCGGCTCAGCGCGTTTGAGGAAGATATCGCCCGTCTGGACCGCGATCAAATGGCCTTGCTGCGCCGTCGGATCGGTGTGGTGCATCAGGATTGTCAGTTTCTGGACCACATGACGCTGGCAGAAAACGTATCCTTACCGATGATGGTGTCCGGGCGCGGGGAAACAGCCCAGAAAGACGATTTGACTGAATTGCTTGGTTGGGTCGGGCTGGGGACGCGGCTGGATGCGCTTCCGCCGGAATTGTCGGGGGGCGAGCGTCAGCGTGCCGCTTTGGCCCGTGCGGTGATCCTGTCGCCCGATGTGGTGCTGGCGGATGAACCCACCGGCAATGTGGATTGGGAAATGTCCCAACGTCTGTTGCGCCTGTTGGTCGAGCTGAACCGCATGGGCAAGACCGTGTTGATCGCCACCCATGACCTTAGCCTGATCCGCGCGGCCAAAAGCCAGGTGCAGGCCCGGGTCCTGCGCATCTCGCAGCGTCAGATACAATTGGCGGGGGCGGATTTATGAGCCAGGGCACAATCCGAGGCCTTCTGAAACGTGACGCGCGCGCCGACCGGGTTGTGCCACCCACCGGCTATACCGCGCATCTGACCCTGTTCGTGTCCGGTGCAATGGCATTTCTGGCCGTGTTTGCGTTGGCGCTGTCGCTGGCTTCGGGGCGGTTGGCGGATCGCTGGGGCACCGAATTGGCCGGGGCTGCCACCCTGCGCATCAACGCTCCTGCGGAACAGCTTGCTGCGCAGACCGAGGCGGCCCTGACGGTGCTGGGGCAAACCCCTGGTGTCGCGTCGGCCCGAGCGTTGACGCGTGAAGAACAAGCTGCCCTGCTGTCCCCCTGGTTCGGTTCGGATCTGCCGCTGGACACGTTGCCCATCCCGCAACTGATTGAAATCATCGAAGGCGACCCCGGTCTTGACGCTGCCGGGCTACGCCTGCGGCTCGGGGCCGAGGTGCCCGGCGCGGTGCTGGACGACCACACCCGTTGGCGCGAGCCCTTGGTCGAGGCCGCTATGTCCCTGCGACGGCTGGGATGGATCTCGATCCTGCTGATCGGTGGGGCGACGGCGGCGATGATTACTCTGGCTGCCAATGCCTCGCTGGCGGCAAATGCGCAGATCATCGAAGTCCTGCGTCTGGTCGGCGCCCGTGACCGTTTTATTGCCCGCGCCTTTGTGCGTCGCTTTACCTACCGTGCCTTTTTTGGCGCGGTTGTTGGAGTTCTGTTGGGCATGACCAGCGTTCTGCTATTGCCCGAAGCCTCGGACGAGGGCGGCTTCCTGACCGGATTGGGCTTTCAGGGGATTGGCTGGCTATTACCTGTGCTGATTCCATTTCTGGGCGCGGCGGTGGCCTTTCTGGCCACATGGACTGCCGCAAGCCGTAAGTTAAAGGAGCTGTCCTGATGGCCACAGCGATTCAATGGGTTCGCTCACTGATCTTCATGATTGTGATCTATGCGTGGATGCTGATCCTTGGTGTTCTATTTGCCCCATACGCTCTGCTCACGAAACGAGGGGCCCTGCACGCGTGCAAGACCTATGCGCGGACCACGATGTGGCTGGCCAGCTGGATGGTCGGTATCCGCTGTGAGGTGCGCGGCGCGGTTCCGGTTGATGAGGTTGTGATCGGCGCCAAGCACCAGTCCTTTCTGGACATCATCATGATCTTTGACGCCATCCCCCACGGCAAGTTCATCATGAAGCGAGAGCTTCTGTGGACCCCGGTCATCGGAATGTATGCCCGTCGTCTGGGATGTATCCCGGTCGATCGCGGCAAGCGAGGCGCTGCGGTTGCTAAGATGGTCAAGGACGTGGCCAAAGAGTTCACGGAACCCGGCCAGCTGGTTATCTATCCGCAGGGCACCCGCGTCGCACCGGGTGTGCGCAAACCCTACAAGATCGGCACCGCCGTTTTGTATGAAGGGCTGGGGTTTCCCTGTGTGCCGGTGGCCACAAATGCCGGGGTGTTCTGGCCGCGCACAGGTGTCTTGCGCAAACCCGGTCTGGCGATTGTCGATTTTCTGGACCCGATTGAATCGGGTGTCGGGCGTGATGCGTTTCTGGCACGGCTGGAGGATGCGATCGAAACCCGGTCTGATGCCTTGATGAAAGAAGTGGGGTTTGATCCGGATGGAGTTCATTGAAGACATCGATACGCTCGAGGGCTTGTACGGCACACCCGGCGCACCCTCTTTGCGCAAGGTGGCGCATGGGCTGACCCCGCTTTATCGCAAGTGGATCATGGCCTCGCGGCTGTGTATCCTCAGCACCGTGGGGCCAGAAGGCGTCGATGGCAGCCCGCGCGGCGATGATGGCCCGGTGGTGCTGGAGCATGACGCCAAGACGCTGGCCTTGCCCGATTGGCGCGGTAATAACCGGTTGGATTCTCTGCGCAATATCGTTCGCGACCCGCGCGTGTCCTTGATGTTCATGGTGTCGGGATCAAACACGGTGGTGCGGGTGAACGGAACCGCCCGGCTGACCGCAGATGAAGACCTGCGTGCCCGGTTCGAAAAACAGGGCAAGCAGCCTGCGACCGTGATTTTGATCGACATTGCCGAGGTCTATAGCCAATGCGCCCGCGCCCTGATGCGCGCCCGGACATGGACCAGCGGGGATGAATCCGCGCTGCTTCCGACCGTCGGCGAGATACTGGCCGAAGCGTCGGATGGGGAAGAAGGCGGCGCGCGCTATGACCGGGATTGGGGTCCGCGCGCCGAAAAGACGATGTGGTAGGTCAGGCGATTAAACCGCTGCAGCACCGATCTTGGCCACCCGGGATATCCAGCGCTCGACACTGCCGGGTTTTGGATAGCTGGCACCTGCAAAATAGGTGAACCGCGTTGGCTTGAAGCCGACAAACCCCAAAATCTGATCCCGTACCTGGCGGATTAGAGCCTGCCGATAAATCAGTCGCATAAACCACCCCGGCGTGTCGGAAGTCAGAATGACGCGCGCCGTACGTCCGGTCAGCATTGGGGCTGGCAGGCCGATCTTTGTTGTGTTTCTCGTGTCGAAAGTGCGTCCGGGGATGAACATCCGATCGATCAGGCCTTTCAACTTGGCCGGAAGGCCGCCCCACCACATCGGCGTTGTCAAGACCAGATGGTCGCTCCATTCGAAGTCCTGCAGCACGGTTTCCAGCGCTGGTTCAAGCGGTTTGAAGTCGTGATAGTTGCCCTGGCCAAAATCATGATCGAACTGCAAATCACTGAGGTGAACTAGTCGGACTTCGTGCCCGTTTGCGCGGGCTGCATCGCCATAGGTCTGGGCAAACACGCGGGACAGGCTGCTTTCGGCCGGGTGGCCGTCGAGGATGAGGATTTTCTTGGGTTGCATCAGGATTCTCCAAAAATGACCGTGGTCAGTTTATAGAATCAATAAATGACCACGGTCAATAAAAATTTGACCATGGTCAAAAAGCATGCAAATTAGCCTTATGGAAAAGACGGTTCAAAAGCGCACACTAAAAACCCGGGCTCGACTGATTGCAGCGTCCGAGGAGGTCATCCAAAGGGGCGGATACAGCGCCCTGCGGGTCGAAGATGTCGTACAGGTCGCGGGCGTTGCCAAAGGGACATTCTTTGCGCATTTCCACGACAAAGATGCGCTGATGGAAATTCTGATGGCCGAGAAACTGAATGCCTGCTTTGATCAGGCACAGGCGGGGGAAGCACCAAAAACCGTGACGCAGATCATCGTGGCGATGGAACCTGTCCACAGCTTCATGACCTCCGAGCGCTATGTTTTTGATCTTCTGATTCGCTATTCAGGTGCAGCTGCCGTCGCAGAAATCGGTCCGATTGCCTATTGTTTCGAAAGGTACTTTCGCGTCTTGATGACATGGCTTGAGACGGCCGATGTCCGTCAGGACGTGGCACCCGAGCTGCTTGCCGAAGGGGTGCAGGCCTTTGCTATGCAGGCTATGTCGCTGAAATTCTGTGCATTGCACAGCTCGCAGAGCTTTCAGGGCCGGTTGGAGGTTTACCTGCAAGCCTGGTTGACCCCGACGGCTTAGTCCCCAGGGCAACAACTTGGTTGTGGACCCGACAGCACCCTACCTGACGTGAAAAAGACAACTATTGGATGGGATAAGCAACGGTGATGCCACATTTTGACTATCTAGAAACCATCTCGTAGGACCAATGTCGCGCGGTGGTTAGGATAGACGAAAAAAACGGAGATATTGACGCAAAAGTTGAAGTCCTTTGTGGACTCATTTCTCGACCATGTGATGCGGGTGGTCGCATACCCGGTGGACCCCAACAACCGTATTTTTGCCCTCTATTTGCTGAGCTCGCTGGTGATTGTGTTTGCGATCTATTTGGTCAAGCGTCGCAAGTCCGATGAGGCAGACGGCGAAAGCAGTTTTGTCGGCTGTCTGTTCCCAAAAAGAGTTTGGAGCCACCCATCAGCCTGGCTGGATGTTCGTTACTTCTTTTTTCACCAGTTTATTGGGCATTTCCTGATGCTTGGTCTGTTCGCCGGGCCAGCAGCTCTCGCCTGCAGCTGGACAATTGGGGAGGTCAGTGTCCACGACCCGTCTGCAGCGCAGCCACTGGTCAGGTGGAAAGGTACCGTCGTTGCCTTTGTCTACAATGTTGGCATCGGAATGGGATCCGGTGCAGTCGCTGGCCTCTTCTTTAATATGATGGGCTACGCGCCCAGCTTGCCGTCCCTGTTAGGGGTTCCGATCTTGATGTTCCTGTTCAACGTCGTTGGATACAACTTGCGTCATTCCCATGTTTGGCTGCGATGGCCCGGTGTTTGGTCCAAGGTGTTCCCGTCACCCGCGCACCACCACGTTCATCACAGTTGCCATCCCAATCATCTTGATAAGAATTTTGCCTTCATGTTTCCACTTTGGGACGTGCTGTTTGGCACTTACATCATGCCTGAGGACAATAAAGACGTGAAATTTGGTGTGACCGAGAAAGATCGCGGCAATGAATTGGACACCTGCGTGAATCTGTACGTTAATCCGTTCAAGGACGCTTGGCGCTTGTATCGGCCTAAAAGACAATCGACTGCAGAAACGCACGCAGAAGAAGAAATCAACCACCATCCTGCGGAATAATCAGAGGATTCACGGGCGGCACAGGTGAAAACCCCGCCGCCCGGTGTTACTCAGCTGTGGATCGGGCCGTCGCCGCAGGCCAGCGCGGCCTCGCGCACGGCCTCGGAATAGGTCGGGTGGGCGTGACAGGTCAGGGCCAAATCCTCGGCCGAGGCACCAAATTCCATCGCCACGCAGACTTCGTGGATCAGATCACCCGCTGCTGGGCCGATGATATGCGCGCCCAGAATACGGTCAGTCTCTTTGTCGGCGAGGATTTTGACGAACCCGTCAGCTGCAAAATTTGCCTTGGCCCGACCATTGCCCATGAACATGAACTTGCCGACCTTATAGGCGCGACCCTGTTCCTTGAGCGTCGTCTCGGTTTCACCCACATTGGCAACCTCGGGCCATGTGTAGATTACACCCGGAATGACGCCATAGTTCACGTGACCATGTTTCCCGGCGACCTGTTCAGCCGCGGCCATGCCCTCATCCTCGGCTTTGTGGGCCAGCATCGGGCCTTCCGTGACATCACCGATGGCGTAGATGCCCGGCACGTTGGTCTGCCAGTCGGCACCCACCTTGATCTGACCGCGCGGTGTCATTTCGACACCCAGAGCGTCCAGACCCAAACCGTCTGAGAAAGGCTTGCGCCCGGTCGCAACCAGCACCGTATCGGCGTCGATCACGTGTTCACTGTCATCCTTGAGCAGCTTGTAGGTGACCTTGGCTTTGGTTTTGGTTGCCTCGGTCTTTTGCACCGCAGCACCCATGACGAATTTCAAACCCTGTTTCTTGAGGATACGCTGAAACGTCTTTTGCACCTCGGGGTCCATGCCTGGCGTGATTTCCTTGAGGAATTCGATCACAGTGACCTCTGCCCCCAGTCGCTGATAGACCGAGCCTAGTTCCAGTCCGATCACACCCGCGCCGATGACGACCATCTTTTTGGGGATTTTGCCCAGAGACAACGCGCCGGTCGAGGTGACAACAACCTTTTCATCCACTTCAACACCGGGCAACGCAGCAGGTTCAGATCCGGAGGCGATGATGATGTTCTTGGCTTCGTGCACGTCGTCGCCGACCTTGACCTGACCGGCAGCCGGGATTGATCCCCAACCTTTCAGCCAATCGATCTTATTTTTCTTGAACAGAAACTCGATGCCCTTGGTGTTGCCTTCGATTGTTTCTTCTTTGTAGGCCTGCATCTGTTTCCAATCGACCGAGGGGCTTTTGCCCTTCAGACCCATTTTGACAAAGTTATGCTCGGCCTCATGCAGCTGGTGGCTGGCATGCAGCAATGCCTTGGAAGGGATGCAGCCGACGTTCAGGCAGGTTCCGCCCAACGTCTCGCGCCCTTCGACAACGGCAGTTTTCAGTCCCAGCTGGGCACAACGGATGGCGCAGACATAGCCGCCCGGGCCTGCTCCGATTACGATGACGTCATAATTTGCCATTTCAGTCTCCTAAACCCCGAGGAGTTAAACATATACGGGCGGCCGACAAAAACAGGTCGCCCAAAATTTCGGTTAAGCCGGTTTCAACAGCTTGATTTCGACATGAGCGACACCGCCACGTTCGTGATAAAGCGCCATGGCCTCAGACTCCAAAAAGGTCTCGGCCTTACCCAGATCGGTGATCTCGAACATGGCAACGGCGTGATTGGCGCGATCGGGATCGCGCCAGACGTGAAGATCCTTGATACCCGCCGCCTTTCGCAAGGTCTGATCCTCGCGAAACACTTTCAGCCAGACATCAAAATCGGCCACATCGGCCTGCCAGAGTACATGTGTTGCCATGGTCACAAGTCCATCAGCAGGCGGCGTGGATCTTCCAGCGCCTCTTTCACGCGGACAAGGAAGGTCACCGCGCCTTTGCCATCCACGATCCGGTGGTCATAGGACAGGGCCAGATACATCATCGGGCGGATGACAACCTGACCGTTGATCGCCATTGGTCGGTCCTGAATCTTGTGCATCCCCAGAATGCCCGATTGCGGAGGGTTCAAGATCGGCGACGACATCAACGAGCCGTAGACACCACCGTTCGAGATGGTGAAGGTGCCGCCCTGCATTTCGTCCATGCTCAGCTTGCCGTCGCGGGCGCGTTTGCCTTTCTCGGCGATGGCTTTTTCAATTTCGGCAAAAGACATACTGTCGGCATCGCGGATCACTGGCACCACAAGGCCAGTAGGGGTACCAGCGGCGACACCCATGTGAACGAAGTTCTTGTAGACGATGTCGGTGCCGTCAATCTCGGCGTTGACCTCGGGAACCTCTTTCAGTGCGTGACAGCAAGCCTTGGTGAAAAAGGACATAAAGCCCAGTCGCACGCCATGCTTCTTTTCAAACTGGTCCTTGTACTGGTTACGAAGGGCCATCACCTCGGTCATATCCACCTCGTTGTAGGTGGTCAGCATGGCCGCGGTGTTCTGGCTGTCTTTCAGACGCTTGGCGATGGTCTGGCGCAACCGGGTCATCTTGACCCGCTCCTCGCGTGCCGCATCCTGAGCGGCAACTGGTGCGCGCGGGACTTGGGCTGCGGGGGCAGGCGCTGCTGGTGCAGGTGCCGGAGCAGAGGCGGTTGCTGCCGCCTTGGCCACGTCTTCTTTCATGATCCGACCGTCGCGGCCGGTGCCGGTGACCTGATCAGCTGACAGCCCGGCCTCGGCCATGGCCTTCTCGGCTGAGGGGGCGTTTGCCACGTCTTTGCCACCGACCGAGTCGCCACCGTTTGCCGGTGCAGCGACTGCTGCCGGGGCGGAAACCGACCCTGCCGCCGCGCCCGAGATCACGGCCAGTTTGGCTGTCGCGTCCACCGTTGCGCCTTCTGGTGCCACGATTTCCGCCAGAACACCCCCGGCCGGGGCCGGAACCTCGACCGAGACCTTGTCTGTCTCCAACTCACAGAGCATCTCGTCCTGCGCGACGCTGTCGCCGACTTGTTTAAACCAGGTCGATACGGTTGCCTCGGTCACGGATTCACCCAAAGTGGGCACCATGACGTCAACGCTGCCGCCGGATGCTGCCGCCGGGGCGGGGGCAGGTGCCGCTGAGGCCGGCGCCGGAGCAGCCCCTTCGCCCGCCGCGATCGTCGCCAACAACGCATCAACCCCAACGGTTTCACCTTCGGCGGCGACAATTTCACCCATCACACCAGCTGAAGGTGCGGGCACTTCGACGGTGACTTTGTCGGTCTCAAGCTCACACAGCATCTCATCTACAGCGACTGCATCGCCGGGCTTTTTGAACCAGGTTGCAACTGTGGCTTCGGTAACCGACTCGCCCAGCGTGGGAACACGAACTTCAATGGACATCATTACTTTCCTTCAATGCTCAGCGCTTCGTTCACCAGCGCTTCTTGTTGGGCTTTGTGTTGGCTGGCCAGACCCGTCGCGGGCGAGGCCGAAGTGGCGCGACCGACATAGCGGGGCCTTGTGTGTTTGGCCTTAATGCGGGTCAGAACCCATTCGATATTCGGTTCGATGAACGACCAGGCCCCTTGGTTCTTGGGCTCTTCCTGACACCAGATGATCTCAGCACCCTTAAAGCGCTCAAGCTCGTTGATCAGCGAATGCGCGGGGAAGGGGTAATACTGTTCGATCCGCATCAGGTAGACATCGTCGATACCCCGGGCATCGCGTTCTTCCAGCAGGTCGAAATAGACTTTGCCGGAACACATCACGACCCGTTTGACCTTGTCGTCCTTAACCAATTTGGTGTCCGAATTGCCCTGCTGTGCGTCATCCCACAGCACCCGGTGGAAGCTTGACCCGGTGGTGAATTCCTCGGTCTTGCTGACGGCCAATTTGTGGCGCAGCAGTGATTTCGGGGTCACCAGGATCAGCGGCTTGCGGAAGGTGCGGTGCAGCTGACGGCGCAGGATGTGGAAGTAGTTCGCAGGCGTCGTGCAGTTGGCCACGATCCAGTTATCCTGACCGCACATCTGCAGGAACCGCTCCAGACGCGCGGACGAGTGTTCAGGACCTTGCCCTTCAAACCCGTGGGGGAGCAAGCATACCAGACCGGACATGCGCAGCCATTTGCTTTCGCCCGAGCTGATGAACTGGTCGAACATGATCTGCGCGCCGTTGGCAAAGTCACCAAACTGCGCCTCCCAAAGGGTCAGGGCGTTGGGTTCAGCCAGCGAGAACCCATATTCAAAGCCCAGTACAGCATATTCGGACAGCATCGAGTCGATCACTTCGTATTTCGACTGCCCTTCGCGGATGTTGTTCAGCGGATAATACCGCTCTTCGGTTTCCTGGTGGATAAAGCCTGAATGACGCTGGCTAAAGGTTCCCCGCGTCGCATCCTGCCCGGACAGACGCACAGGGTACCCTTCGGTCAGCAGCGCGCCGAAGGCCAGCGCCTCACCCGTTGCCCAGTCGAATCCGGTGCCATTGTCGAACATCTGTTTCTTATGATCCAAAAGCCGCGCGACAGTCTTGTGAACCGTAATGTCTTTGGGCGCGTGGGTCAGGGCATTGCCGATCTGGGCCAGGGTCTCGGGCGTGATCGCGGTG
Organism: Ruegeria meonggei; assembly: GCF_900172215.1. Taxonomy (GTDB): domain Bacteria; phylum Pseudomonadota; class Alphaproteobacteria; order Rhodobacterales; family Rhodobacteraceae; genus Ruegeria; species Ruegeria meonggei. Next base: position 145,303 of record NZ_FWFP01000006.1, on the reverse strand, counting down.
TCACCGCGCACGTAGTCATCCTTGTTCTTGTCCAGATGCGACCAGCGCCCGTCCAGCCAGTCGGCCTTGTTGGGTTTGTAATCCTTGCCGGCCTCAAACTCATCATTCAGATGGGCCTGGAAGGCGGCCTTCATATCCTCGATCTCGCCCTCGGGGATCAGACCATCTTTGACCAGCCGGGCGGTGTACAAAGACAGCGTGGTCTTGTGGGTCTTGATCTTCTTGTACATGATAGGGTTGGTGAACATGGGCTCATCGCCCTCGTTATGCCCGAACCTGCGATAGCAGAAGATATCCAGTACCACATCCTTGTGAAACTTCTGCCGGAACTCGGTTGCCACCTTGGCGGCGTGAACCACCGCTTCAGGATCGTCGCCGTTTACGTGGAAGATCGGCGCTTCGACCATCAGAGCGATATCGGTGGGGTAGGGGCTGGAGCGGCTGAAATGCGGCGCGGTGGTGAACCCGATCTGGTTGTTCACCACGATATGCATGGTGCCGCCGGTCCGATGACCTTTCAGCCCGGACAGACCGAACCCTTCGGCTACAACTCCTTGACCGGCAAAGGCTGCGTCGCCATGCAGCAGGATGCCCATGACCTTGGTGCGGTCTGTATCACCGATCTGATCCTGCTTGGCGCGCACTTTACCGATGACTACAGGGTTTACGGCCTCAAGGTGGCTGGGGTTTGCCGTCAAAGACAAGTGAACCGAATTGCCATCAAACTCGCGGTCACTGGAGGCGCCGAGGTGGTATTTAACATCGCCCGATCCATCGACATCCTCTGGTTTGAAGCTGCCGCCCTGGAATTCGTTGAAAATGGCGCGGTATGGCTTTCGCATCACATTGGCCAGGATGTTCAGACGGCCTCGGTGTGGCATGCCGATGACGATGTCGCGAACCCCCAGCGCGCCACCGCGCTTGATGATCTGCTCCATCGCGGGGATCAAAGCCTCACCCCCGTCCAGGCCAAACCGCTTGGTGCCCATGTATTTGACGTGCAGGAACTTCTCGAATCCTTCGGCCTCGACCATCTTGTTCAGGATAGCCTTGCGGCCTTCCTTGGTGAACGCGATTTCCTTGCCATACCCTTCGATCCTCTCCTTCAGCCAGGCGGCTTCTTCGGGGTTCGAGATATGCATGTATTGCAGCGCAAAGGTGCCGCAATAGGTACGTTTTACGATGTCGACGATCTGCCGCATCGAGGCCATCTGCAGGCCCAGAACATTGTCGATAAAGATCGGGCGATCCATATCCGCGTCAGAAAAGCCGTAGGTCTTAGGGTCCAGTTCCGGATGATTGCTGGCTGCCCGCATCCCCAGCGGGTCCAGATTGGCGGCCAGATGGCCTCGAATACGATAGGCCCGGATCAGCATCAGCGCTCGCAGGCTGTCCAGCACGGCCCGTTTGATCTGGTCCTCGCTGACTGCAACGCCCTTGTCAGCCGCCTTGTCCTTGATCTTTTTGCCTGCTGCCTTGGCGTCGATCTCTGCCCATTCGCCAGTCAGCGCACCGGTCAGATCATCGGATGGCATCGGCGGCCAGTCGGTGCGCGCCCAGGACGGCCCTTCGGCCTCACGCTGAACGTCCGGCGTGGCATCGCCCATCGCCCGGAAGAACTCGGCCCAGGCGGCATCCACCGCGCCAGGATCCCTTGTGTACTGGGCGTATAATTGCTCCAGATATTCGGCATTGTGCCCTTGCATAAAGCTTGAGGCATGAAAGGCAGAGTTGGGCGAGTGTTCGGTCATTGGGCTACCTCATATGGGTTGGGACCGTATTGGTTGGGGCCTGGTTGGCTGGGGCGGGTCAGCCACCAGAACACCAGAAGGGGCGACACAAACAGAACCAGAAGTGTCGGAAGAACAATAAGCAGGGTGGCGCGCGTGAACAGAATGTCCAGATTGCCACCATGCTGGAAATGTGAGGCGAGGCCGATGCCAAAGACCAGAACCGCACCAGCGCCAAGGATCAGCAGGATCGGCAGCATGGCATAAAAGCCGCTGCGCCCAGTATCATGCATCCGACGCCACGCGACGGCCAAATGCGGGAAGAACACGATCAGGCTGACGATGCTTTGCACCGGCTGGTTTGACGTTGCGGTGACTTGTTTGACTTCATCGGTCTGCGTCGTGGCGACCTGAGTGAAGAACTGCCAATCGATGACCCCGGCGATAAAGCTCCAGATCACGATGAACAGAAAAAAGAACCAGTATTCGGGCCGTGAGGCGCGGCCCGAAAAGGTGAAGAACTTGGCGAAACAGGTGCGGATGGCATCAGAGAAGGTCATCTTCATAACCCGCAGACTATGCTGGCGCGTTGATGGTCTCGCAATCTGTCAATAAATGTCGGCTCCAACTCTGAGACAACCGGAGTGTCGCCACAAAGCCGTCTGCCAAACGAGAACAATCCATCTGAAGAAACTAGACCTGGATCATAGGACACAATGTTCGGGTCACTTGGGAAATCGACCAAGACCACTCTGATTCCGTCTGGCGCCGTTTCCTGAGCCGAGCGTTCTGGAAACGACGCGCCCCAATGAATCAATGCGAGGAAGCCGGCTAAGAGACAGCACAGAAGGCTTATGATCTTGAGAATTCTCATCTCGGATGTCCCGCCCGGCGGCATCGCCGGGCAGCGCCCGACCGCCCCGTTTTGCCGAAGGCAAACCAAAGATTTGACGACCGGGCGCTTCGCACCCACCCGCGGTCGAGCGCTGCCCTCAGCACATATGTGCTATGTGCAATCACTGTTTACCCAATCGCTTCCAGCACGGCCTCACCCAGCTGCGCCGGGCTTTCGGCCACGACGATGCCGGCTGCGCGCATGGCTTCGATCTTGTCTTCGGCACCGCCTTTGCCACCGGCGACGATGGCACCCGCGTGGCCCATGCGGCGGCCCGGAGGGGCTGTGCGGCCTGCGATGAAACCGGCGGTCGGCTTTTTGCGGCCCTTCTTGGCCTCATCCGCCAGAAACTGCGCGGCTTCTTCTTCGGCCGAGCCACCGATCTCACCGATCATGATGATCGACGCGGTCTCGTCATCTGCCAGGAACCACTCCAGCACGTCGATATGCTCGGTGCCTTTGATCGGGTCGCCGCCGATGCCCACACAGGTGGACTGGCCCAGACCCACATCGGTGGTCTGCTTGACGGCCTCATAGGTCAGCGTACCCGAACGTGACACCACGCCGACCGAGCCGCGCTTGTGGATGTGGCCGGGCATGATGCCGATCTTGCAGGCGTCTGGCGTGATGACACCGGGGCAGTTCGGCCCGATCAGGCGCGAGCTTGAGCCTTCCAGCGCGCGCTTCACCTTCATCATATCCAGAACCGGGATGCCTTCGGTGATGCAGACGATCACCTCCATCTCGGCATCAATCGCTTCGAGGATCGAGTCAGCCGCGAAGGGCGGCGGCACATAGATCACGCTGGCGTTGGCTTCGGTCACGTGCTTGGCCTCGTGGACCGAGTTGAACACGGGCAGGTCAAGATGCGACATCCCGCCTTTGCCAGGGGTCACACCGCCGACCATCTTGGTGCCATAGGCGATGGCCTGTTCAGAGTGGAATGTGCCCTGCGAGCCGGTAAAGCCCTGACAGATCACTTTGGTATTTTCGTCGATGAGGACTGCCATTTGAGGAGTCTCCTGTGTTTTATGTTAGTTCGTAGCGAGTTCGAAGAACTCCAAATCTGTGATTCGACCGGGTGCGTTTGCAGATTGTCCAGCAAGCAGCGCATAGTACTTAGCTCCATTCTGATAGACGCCTGACAGTTCGGACATCTTGAACGGAGTGTCTCGCGGTGGCTCATACTCTTCAACAAACCGAAAGCCGTTCTTTGCCAGTGCGCTGGAGATCGGCTGTTGTGCGTCGTTCAACCAAAGGCCTTCAATCCGTACAGCGCAATAACTGCGATTGGATTTGAGCCGACCTTGCACGCGTGCTCCGACCTTTAGATAACCCACTTCTTCTATGTATTGCTGATCCACGAACTCGCCTCCGGGGAAGGTTCCGTTCGAGTTGCTCGCAATTTTGTGGGCGACTCTATACTTGTCGAATACGATCAGAGCGTTTTTGCGTGTAGCGTTGGGCGCGATGCAAGCTTCGACAAAAGCAGCAATTCCGTCGTCGGGCCGTTGGCCCGATTTGAATGCGCTGCTGCCATCTGTCGTAGTTTGACAGGCTGCGACTAGAAATGCGCTGACTACTGCAATTAGGCTACGCACTGGAACTCAACCCTTAACCGCCTTCACGATCTTCTCGGCACCGTCTTTCAGGTTGTCTGCCGCGATCACGTCCAGGCCTGAGGTGTTGATGATCTCTTTGCCTTTCTCGACATTCGTGCCTTCCAGACGCACGACCAGCGGAACCTGCAGGCCGACCTCTTTCACCGCGGCGACAACGCCCTCGGCAATCACATCACAGCGCATGATGCCGCCGAAGATGTTGACCAGAATGCCTTTGACCTGCGGGTCCGAGGTGATGATCTTGAACGCTTCAGTGACTTTCTCTTTGGTCGCGCCACCGCCCACGTCGAGGAAGTTGGCAGGCTCGGCCCCATAGAGCTTGATGATGTCCATCGTCGCCATCGCCAGACCGGCACCGTTCACCATACACCCAATCTCACCATCCAACGCGATGTAGTTCAGGTCGTATTTCGAGGCTTCCAGTTCCTTGGAATCCTCCTCGGTCGTGTCGCGCAGTTCTGAAATATCCGGGTGGCGGTACATCGCGTTGCCGTCAAAACTGACTTTGGCGTCCAACACCTTGAGGTCGCCACTGTCGGACACGATCAGCGGGTTGATCTCCAGCATCTCCATATCCTTCTCGACGAAGGCGGCATAAAGCTGGCTCATCAGTTTGACGCATTGCTTGACCTGCGCGCCCTGCAGGCCCAGCGAGAATGCGATGCGGCGGCCGTGATAGGCCTGATAGCCCGTCGCAGGATCAACCGAGAAGGATAGGATTTTCTCAGGCGTGGCCGCAGCCACCTCTTCGATGTCCATGCCGCCTTCGGTCGAGCAGACGAAGGAAATGCGGCTGGTTTGGCGGTCCACCAGCAGAGCCAGGTACAATTCGGTTTCGATGCCAGACCCGGCCTCGATATAGATGCGGTTGACCTGTTTGCCTGCGGGGCCGGTTTGATGGGTGACCAACGTGCGGCCCAGCATCTTCTTGGCTTCCTCAGACGCTTCCTCGACCGATTTGGTCAGACGGACACCGCCTTTTTCACCGGCGTCGGCTTCTTTGAAAGACCCCTTGCCGCGCCCGCCCGCATGGATTTGTGCCTTAACGACCCAAAGGGGCCCGTCCAGTTCACCGGCTGCAGTTTTGGCTTCTTCGGCGCGCAGCACTGCGCGTCCTTCGGAAACCGGAGCGCCATAGCTGCGAAGAAGCGCTTTGGCCTGATATTCGTGAATGTTCATCGAAACTGTCCCGTTTGACTACGATTAGACCGATATAGAGGTGTCTACGGGGCAATAATAAAGGCTTTTTTGACGCAAAAGCAGTTTTTCACGAAGATTTTCACTATTTGTGATCACAGGTTTTTTTGGTGTGATCACAAAGCGAAGCGGGAATGCTGATTGATTCGATTTTTGGCGAAGGGGCGGTCGAAAACACATTCATAAAAGGCATTTGCGACGTTTGCGCCAACATCTCCGACCACGTGCATCTGCAATATCGGGATGGGACAAAAGAAAAACCGGCCCGCATTGGGGCCGGTTTCATGTGTCAGATCTGAAGATATCAGGCCAGCGAGTTGTCGATGCCTTTGCAGGCCTCGATCAGGCCCTTCACGGCGTTAACCGAATTGTCGAAACCGGTTTGTTCTTCTTCGTTCAGGGTGATGTTGACGATCCGCTCGATCCCGCCGGCACCGATCACGGTGGGTACGCCCACATACATGCCTTCGACACCCAGTTCGCCGTTACAATAGGCGGCACAGGGCAGGACGCGCTTTTGGTCCTTCAGATAGGCTTCAGCCATTTCGATCGCCGAAGTGGCAGGCGCATAGAAGGCCGAGCCGGTTTTCAGCAGGCCAACGATCTCAGCGCCGCCGTCCCGGGTGCGCTGTACGATAGCGTCCAGCTTCTCCTGCGTGGTCCAGCCCATTTCGACCAGATCGGGCAGCGGGATGCCTGCAACGGTCGAATAGCGCACCGATGGCACCATGGTGTCGCCGTGGCCGCCAAGAACAAAGGCGGTGACGTCGCGCATGGAGACGTTGAACTCTTCCGACAGGAAATGCGCGAACCGGCCCGAGTCTAGAACGCCTGCCATGCCGCAGACCTTGTTGTGGGGCAAGCCAGAAAACTCGCGCAGCGCCCAGACCATCGCGTCCAGCGGATTGGTGATGCAGATGACAAACGCGTCGGGCGCGTTGGCAGCGATGCCTTCGCCGACCGACTTCATGACTTTCAGGTTGATGCCCAGCAGGTCGTCGCGGCTCATGCCGGGTTTGCGCGGGACACCGGCGGTAACGATACAAACGTCGGCGCCTGCGATGTCTGCGTAGGATTGCGTGCCCTTCAGAGATGCGTCAAACCCTTCGGAGGGACCGGATTCGGCGATATCCAGCGCTTTGCCTTCCGGTGTGCCCTCGGCGATGTCGAACAGAACGACGTCCCCAAGTTCTTTCATTGCTGCGAGGTGGGCGAGCGTGCCGCCGATCTGACCTGCGCCGATCAGCGCGATCTTGGGTCTGGCCATTTGGAATATCTCCGGTCGGTTTTGAAATCGCGGTTTTGCTAGTCGCTAAATGGCCGTGGCGCAAGGGTCCAGCGGCGCGGCATGCAACCGCATACCGTTTGCGCTGATCCCGCTGATTGCGCTAAACCGCTTGTGAGACAGGCCTATTCATGGGACGCCGCATGTTCGAACTGACCCCGATGTTTTTTGTTGTGGCGATCCCTGCAGTGATCTTTGCCGGTATCTCGAAGGGTGGGTTCGGCTCGGGAGTGGCGTTTGCGTCTTCGTCGATTCTGGCGCTGATCCTCACACCGGGACAGGCTTTGGCGCTGATGCTGCCGATTCTGATGGTGATCGATGTGGCCACGCTGGGCCCCTATTGGAAGCGTTGGAGCTGGCCGGATGCACGCCTGCTGATGCTTGGGGCTGTGCCGGGCGTAGTCTTGGGGGCGTGGCTGTATCGTGTGACCGATGATGACTTGCTGCGCCTATTGATCGGGGGAATCTCTGTCGGATTTGTGATCTGGCACTTTGCGCAAAGCAACGGGTGGATTCGCGGTTTCACCAAAAAATTGCCACCGCCTGCGGGATTGTTTGCGGGGCTGGTCGCAGGGTTCACCAGCTTTGTCAGCCATGCCGGAGGCCCGCCCGCAGCAGTTTACCTGCTGTCACAACGCCTGTCGAAGACCGAGTTTCAGGCCACTACGGTGCTGGTTTTCTGGGTCATCAATGCCGCGAAATTTGTTCCCTACGCCTATCTGGGTCTGTTTACATGGCAAACCGCTTGGGCCGATCTGCTGCTGACCCCGTTTGCAATCCTAGGCGCGTGGCTGGGCGTCCGGGCGCATTTCATGCTGTCCGAACGCCTGTTCTTTGCGATCGCTTATGTGTTGCTGACGCTGACGGGCAGCAAGCTGATCTGGGACGCCTTGACTTAGGTGTTGGGCGGTAGAGCCTCTGCCATCGTCTCGTAAGCCTGACCCGAGGCCACAAGACAGGTCATCCCGTCCGGCAGCGTCACAGTAATTGTCCAGCTTCCGGTCTGGTCCGAGGCGAAAACCTCCACCACAGCGCCTTGCCGGGCTATGCCGATGCCCCGGCGTGTCTCGCCGTAGGTTTCGGTCAGCCTGTTGACTACATCACTGCGCGGTGCGCAGTTTTGGGCGTGAACCTGTTGCGCGGCCAGAACCATGATTCCAAGGCCCATCGTCATCTTGAACAGCGTGTTTTTCATCTGCGACCCTTTTCGATTCCATCTGGCAAACAGGGTGCGGGTCCCGGACCGATATCCGGTTAAGGTAACGCACGTTGCGTCGCAAAGAGCTTAAATGCTGCAATGCGGCGATTTTGCGCTTGAACTTTCCAACAAAAAATGCCCCATTCCGCGCAACATTATTTCAACGAGAGTAGCCAATGGATCCCCGTCAGCGCCCTTATCGCTCCGTTCTCTACATCCCCGGCTCCCGTGACCGGGCACTGGACAAGGCACGTACCTTGCCGGTGGACGCCATCATTTTTGACCTCGAAGACGCCGTGTCCGCAGATGAAAAGGGCAACGCGCGCGAGACGCTTAAGACGGCGCTGGCAGCCGGTGGCTACGGGTCGCGGGTCAAGATCGTGCGGATCAACGGGCTGGATACTGAATGGGGCAGCGCCGACGCCGAAACCGTGCGCGACATGGGTGCCGATGTGGTCCTGCTGCCCAAGGTGAACTCTGCTGCGGACGTTGATGCGCTGGCTGAGATCACGGGCGAAATTCCGATCTGGGCGATGATGGAAACGCCGCGCGGGATGCTGAACGCCGCCGAGATTGCAGCACACCCGCTGATGGCGGGCTTTGTCATGGGCACAAATGACTTGGCCAAGGAACTGCAGACCCGGTTCCGCCCTGATCGCCTGCCGTTGCAGACGTCTCTGGGGCTGTGTTTGCTGGCCGCCAAGGCCGAGGGGCTGATCGTCGTCGACGGGGTCTATAACGCGTTCAAAGACAGCGAAGGCCTGGCTGCTGAATGTGCGCAGGGTCGCGACATGGGTTTTGATGGCAAAACCCTGATCCACCCGGCGCAGGTCGAAGTGACCAACGCTGCCTTCGCGCCTTCGGATGCGGAAATTGATCTGGCCCGCCGCCAGATCACCGCTTTTGAAGAGACCGAGGCGCAGGGGCAGGGCGTCGCGGTTGTCGATGGCAAGATCGTGGAAAACCTGCACGTTGCAACCGCCCGCGAAATTCTGGCAAAAGCAGAGGCAATTACAGCTTTGCAAGCGGGGTAAGCCAGCATGGGCTTTGTTCTTTTGATTCTTGGTGTGGCGCTATGGTGGGCCGCACATCTGTTCAAACGCCTGATGCCTGCGCAGCGCGCGGCAATGGGCAATGGCGGCAAAGGCGTGGTTACGCTGTTGCTGGTCGCGGCTATTTTGCTGATGATCTTCGGCTACCGCATGACCGACACGATCTTTGTCTGGGCGCCACCCACCTTCATGGTGCATATCAACAACCTGCTGGTGCTGATCGCCATCTACATGATGAGCCCGGCAGGTCAAAAAGGCCGTCTGCTGAACAAGATGCGTCATCCGATGCTGGGCGGGATGAAGCTTTGGGCTTTTGCGCATTTGCTGGTGAACGGTGATCTGGCCTCGATCGTCCTATTTGGCGGCCTGCTGGCCTGGGCCGTAGTTGAAGTGATCGTGATCAACAGATCCGAACCTGACTGGACCCCGGGTGAGCCAGGAACTTATGGCAAGGATGCGATATTCTTTGTCGCGTCAATCGTGCTGCTGGGCATCATCGGCTATATTCACGGGCTGGTTGGTCCGTCGCCGTTTGGGTCGTAAGAGGCGGATATTGTGGCAAAACTCTATCGACTTCTGACCGAAGAAGACACCTCGGCCTTCTGCCACAAAGTGTCAGATGCGCTGGCAAAAGGATGGGAACTGCATGGCGACCCGTCTTACGCATACGACGCAGCAAACAGCGTGATGCGCTGTGCGCAGGCCGTGACCAAAGACGTCGCGGCCGATTACTCCCCCGACATGAAACTGGGACAGCAATAATGGCAAAAACCAATCCGGGCCGCTTTTTTGAGGACTATGCCATAGGGCAGGTGTTGCATCATGCGGTGCCCCGCACTGTGACTGATGGAGAGCGGGCGTTGTATCATGCGCTTTATCCGGCGCGGCATGCGCTTTACTCCTCGGATGAATTTGCCCGGAATTGTGGCCTGCCAAAAAGCCCGATTGACGATCTGGCGGCCTTTCACGTGGTGTTTGGCAAGACCGTTCCGGATATCTCACTGAATGCGGTGGCCAACTTGGGGTATGCCGAGGGGCGCTGGCTGAAGCCGGTTTATCCCGGTGACACGTTGCGGTCGGAATCCGAGGTGATCGGCCTCAAGCAGAACTCGAACGGCAAGACCGGCGTGGTCTGGGTGCGGACCCGAGGTCTGAACCAACGCGACGAGGTGGTGATCGAATATGTGCGCTGGGTTATGGTGCGCAAGGCAAATCCAGACGCCGCTGCACCTGAAACCGTGCTGCCTGATCTTAAAAAGGTACTGGAACCAGGCGATTTGGTGGTGCCTCAGGGCCTTGATTTCTCGGCTTACAGTTTTAGCCAGTCGGGTGAGGCGCATCGCTGGGGCGACTACCAGATCGGGGAAACCATTGACCACGTCGACGGTGTGACAGTGGAAGAGGCCGAGCACATGCTGGCCACGCGTTTGTGGCAAAACACCGCCAAAGTGCATTTCGACCTGACCTTCCGCCCTGAGGGGCGGTTAATTTACGGCGGGCACGTGATCTCGATGGCAAGGGCGCTGTCCTTCAACGGGCTTGCCAATGCCCAGATGATCGTTGGCCTGAACGGTGGCGCGCATGCCAACCCCTGTTTCGCGGGCGACACGATCAAGGCTTGGTCCGAAGTTTTGGACAAAGCCGAAACCGACGTGCCGGGTGTCGGCGCCGTATGCTTGCGGCTGGTGGCCACCAAAGGTGGCGAACCTTTTGAGCTGAAAAACACCGAAGGCCGATACATGTCCAACGTCCTGCTGGATCTGGATTATTGGGCACTGATGCCAGTCTGAGGCGTCCGCCCCACATTCATGTGATCGCGGCCCGTGACATTCGTGCTAGGCTGCGATCATGGTCTTGTTCCGTTCCATTGCTGCCTGCCTTTGCCTGACCCCGCCCGCTATGGCCTGCGACCTTGCGCTGGCGCTGGCGGTGGATGTGTCGGGCTCGGTTGATTCAACTGAATACAGAATTCAAATGGACGGTCTGGCCGCAGGGCTGCGCGATCCCATCGTGTCCGAGGCGCTGCTGCGCGGCGAGGCGCGGCTGATGCTGGTGCAATGGACGGGCTCTTCGCGTCAAAAGATCACTGTCCCCTGGACCCATATTGACAGTTTTGAAACGCTTGACCGGTTTGCCGATCAGGTTGCCAGGGACCCCAGGGTCTGGCGCAATTTCTCAACCGCAATCGGTGAGGCGCTGGAGATGACGATGTCCAGTTTTGACAGCGTGAAGAACTGCAAACGTCATCTGATCGATATTTCCGGCGATGGGGTTTCCAACGAAGGGGTTGAGCCCTCGGAATTGCACGCGACACTGCGCACCAAGGGCGTGACAGTGAACGCAATTGCCATTGAGGAAAGCGAACCGGACCTGACCGCCTATTTCTTTGAAAACGTTATCGTGGGCGAGGGTGCATTCGTGGTTTCAGCCACTGGTTTCGCGGATTACCCGGAACGAATTCGTAAAAAGTTGTTGCGCGAGGTCACACAGCAGACTGCCGGTCTGGACTAGGCCGATCACAGATTCGCCGTGTAGGCGCTAACATCTGACGAACTCAGTTTTATTTGTGATCACGGGGTGATTTTGTGTGATCACAATCGTGCAATATCCGTGATTTTGCAGCAATTATCGGCTTTTTTGCATCTGCAGCACGTGACAGAGAGGCAAAAAACAGTAAAACCTTCGGAAGCCAACCGAAAAGGAGCCGCCATGGCCGATGTCAATCGGGGCAACCGCCCGTTATCGCCGCATCTGTCGATCTATCGTCCTCAGCTGACCTCGATCACATCCATCCTGACGCGCATTACCGGAAACGCCCTGCTTGTGGCGGCATTGTTGATTGTCTGGTGGTTTCTGGCTGCGGCCACCTCGCCCGAGGCTTTTGAACGCGCAAACTGGTGGCTTACTTCGGTTCTGGGTGATCTGGTTATGGCGCTGTCGCTTTGGGGGCTGTGGTATCACACCCTGGCTGGTGTCCGGCACCTGATCTGGGACAACGGGTACGGGCTGGACCTGCCCAGTGCGGAAAAGCTGGGTTGGGCGGTTGTGATCGGTTCGGTCGTTCTGACCGCGATCACCCTGCTGATCGTCGCGTAAGGGAGGGCTGACATGCGTTATTTGACAGACCGTAAACGTGCGACCGGGTTGGGCTCTGCAAAATCCGGAACAGCACATTTCTGGCGGATGAAAGTCACCTCGGTGGCTTTGCTGATCCTTGTTCCGCTGTTCATCTTCACATTCGGTCCGGTGCTAGGGCAGCCCTTTGACGTGGTGCTGGACTATTATTCGCGCCCCTTCCCGGCGATTGTCGCCGCGCTGACGCTGCTTATCGGTTTCAAACACTTTGCCGAAGGTGCGCAGGTGATGCTTGAGGACTATGTCCATGGCACCATGGAAAAGGTTCTGATCATCCTTGTCACCTGCTTGTCTTACGGCGCGGCTGCCGCCGGACTGTTCGCCATCGCGCGCATTGCCCTCTAATTCCCGGAGCTGAAAGAAATGGCTGCATACGAATACGAAACACACGAATATGACGTGGTCGTTGTCGGCGCCGGTGGGGCAGGTCTGCGGGCCACCCTGGGCATGGCGGAACAAGGGTTGCGCACGGCTTGTGTGACCAAGGTTTTCCCGACACGTTCGCACACTGTTGCGGCGCAAGGCGGCATTGCTGCGTCCTTGTCGAATATGGGCCCGGACCACTGGCAGTGGCACATGTACGATACCGTCAAGGGTTCGGACTGGTTGGGTGACACCGACGCGATGGAATACCTGGCACGAGAGGCGCCCAAGGCGGTTTACGAGCTGGAACATTACGGCGTGCCGTTCAGCCGGACCGAAGAAGGCAAGATCTATCAGCGCCCCTTTGGCGGCCACACCACCGAGTTTGGCGAAGGCCCCGCGGTGCAGCGGACCTGTGCCGCCGCCGACCGGACTGGCCACGCAATCCTGCATACGCTGTACGGTCAGTCGCTGAAGAACAACGCCGAGTTCTACATCGAATATTTTGCCATCGACCTGATCATGTCGGATGACGGTCAGTGTCAGGGCGTGGTCTGCTGGAAGCTGGACGACGGCACGATGCACGTCTTCAACGCCAAGATGGTGGTGCTGGCAACCGGCGGTTATGGCCGTGCCTATTTCAGCGCCACCTCAGCCCATACTTGCACTGGCGACGGTGGTGGCATGGTAGCCCGTGCCGGTCTGGCCCTGCAGGACATGGAGTTTGTGCAATTCCATCCAACCGGCATTTACGGCTCGGGCTGTTTGATCACCGAGGGCGCACGTGGTGAGGGCGGTTATCTGACCAACTCGGAAGGTGAGCGGTTCATGGAGCGTTATGCGCCCCAGTACAAGGATCTTGCGCCTCGTGACTATGTCTCGCGTTCGATGACCATGGAGATCCGAGAAGGCCGGGGGCACGGAGACGGTGGCGATCATATTCACTTGAACCTCAGCCACCTGCCGTCTGAGGCTCTGGCGGAGCGTCTGCCAGGGATTTCGGAATCCGCGCGCGTGTTTGCGGGTGTGGACGTGACCAGGGAACCAATCCCGGTTTTGCCGACTGTGCATTACAACATGGGCGGTATCCCAACCAACTATTGGGGTGAGGTCCTGAATCCGACCGCTGACAATCCGACCGGCGTTGTTCCTGGCCTGATGGCCGTGGGTGAGGCCGGTTGTGCTTCGGTCCATGGCGCAAACCGTCTGGGTTCAAATTCGCTGATCGACCTTGTGGTCTTTGGCCGCGCGGCTGCAATCCGGGCCGGTAAGGTTGTCGATGCCGAGGCCTCGAACCCGGTTCTGAACCAGACATCGGTCGATGCTGCGTTTGATCGGTTTGATGCCGTGCGCAACGCCAGCGGATCGGTCCCGACTGCGGACCTGCGGCTTGAGATGCAAAAGACCATGCAAGAAGACGCGGCCGTGTTCCGGACCGCCAAGACCATGGCCGAAGGTGTCGAGAAGATGACGGCGATTGCCGCCAAGATGGACGACATCAAGGTCTCGGACCGGTCACTGGTTTGGAACAGCGACCTGATGGAGACGCTGGAGCTGTCCAACCTGATGCCAAGCGCATTGGCCACTATCGTTGGTGCTGAGGCACGCAAAGAATCTCGCGGCGCCCACGCGCACGAGGATTTTTCCGAACGCGACGACGAGAACTGGCGCGTCCACACCGTGTCACGGGTCGAGGGCAACAAGGTTGACCTCAGCTATCGCCCGGTGATCGTCGATCCGCTCAGCACCGAAGCCGAAGGCGGCATCAGCCTCAAGAAAATCGCGCCCAAAGCACGGACTTTCTGATAAATACTCAGTTGGCCGATGCATCAGAGTTGGCCAACTGTTGCTACTCAAGAGGCTTGCCCGGGGCAAATTGGCGTTATGTGGTAAGGTAGTCGTTGAGGTAGGACAGGACGCTGTCTTCTCTAATTTCCTGACGTTGCACCAGAATGTCGAAGATTTTCAGCGTTACATCAGTAAATCCAAAGATGCCTTCTGTCAGAATTGCCATGCGCTTTAGCATTGATGTCTCAAGGTCTTCGGGCGCTGATAAATCCCTGAGATAAATAATGTCACCGTCCAGCATTTGCATGGGAACATAGTTTGGGACCTGGCCGGCCCATTTTGAAAGGACTAGGCGTTTTTCAATATGGGCGAAGCTGTGGGGGATAAAGCCACAGCCTCTTAGAAACACATCAATCTCACCGAAACTGGGTTGTTGCTCGTACAGCGGGAAAAAGGAAACCTCGGTTTGAATTGCGGTGACGTTTTTTAGAGTGTTTACAGCCGATTTGAAAACCGAAAGCTCCGCACCTTGTATATCGATCTTTAAAAAATCTAACCGCCCCAATCCCTGGATGTCATCCATCCGTTGTGTTGCGATTTCTATCTTGCCCGTTTCTCTGGCAGCTCTGCGTAGTCCGCGCAAAAAATGTAGAGTGGCTTGCCGAATCCGAAGCAACGACGTAAGGCCGGTACCCTTGTGGAGGGTGAGCACACCCAATGTGCCGTCACCTACTGCCGTATTAAAATACTCTTCGTTTGGCCCCTTGTTCTCAACCAGGTTCTTCATGGTGTCTTCTTGCGGCTCGAAACCTACTACTTTGCAACCACCCGAGGCGAGCAAATCCCGGTATGGAGCGTCGTGCCGCATTGGGTTGGCGCCAACATCGCCTATCCGGACGTGGTCTCGCAGATTCAGAATGTCATAAAGCGCAGAAACCTTAGTCTGGAAGTGCTTATCCACTATTGAGTTCCGTTAGCACCTGGGCAAGTGACCTACTTATTAGCTTAGGATGGCGTTCTTTACTGAATTCAAAACAGGCCCTGCGTTTTTCCCCCAACTCTTCATCAGACATGTCCATCACCCGCATTAGCATTCGGATCAACCCCCTAGGGTTTCCGATAGGATACAGCAGATCATGACACTCGCTAGGTGTTGTTTGCCTGTGCGGCTCAATATCCGGGCCGATGATGGGCAAGCCGAAGCTCTGCGCCAACATCGCTGTGCCGGACGTAAATGTCCTGGTTGACGGCAAAACATAAGCATTTGCTGCGGAAAACACGCCGGGTATCTGACTATCTGGGATGCGCTCCGGGGTAACAGTAACATAGGGGTTTGCATTCATCTGGCGAAGAAGGCGGCGGTTCGCTCGGACGGTGCGCCCGATGACCGCCAAGCGGAAATCGAATCCACGATTGGCCAGCTTTCTTGCGGCGAACTCAAGCCGATCAAGCTCACGATTTCCACGCATTGCTCCAAACGTTAAAAATCGGGAGGTGTCCCGCAATGCCATAGGTCGGTTCAGAGTAGTATCTTCGGGTTCGTACACGCCAAGATAGCTGGGATGCGGAATAAGCCGGATTCTGTCCGAATCCGCCCCGAATTCTTCGATCATGTATCGTTTCGCATGCGGCGTGTGAACATGTATAAGATCGACCAGTTTCACCAGTTGCTCGCGCACCGCCTTTAAACCGTCGTTTTCTGAGGTTTGAGAATGTGCAAACCGATTGTGAATGGTCCAAATAATACGCCCACCGTTGGCCCGAAATTGTTTCAACGCATCACGCGTCCTGAGAAAGCCCTGATCTGGTTGCGATCCCGATTCAGCAGATGCGGGAAAAAGCCGATCATCCCAATGGATATGAACTATGCCGTTCTCTGACTGAAACTCGGATCGGCCAAAGCTGTTGACGTCCGGATTGCGCATCTTGGAAAGTGCAAATTCCGGTTCGCAGGACATGTACATCATGTTCTGGTATGGATTTTTCACCCCATACGGAATGTTAACGACATTTGTTGGCATTCACTGTCCTGAAACCGGCTTAAATTCGTTTCCGTTAATATCAAACATCCTTCAGCAAATTGCGAGTTTATGTACACGAATTTGCCCAATTTTCCTGCCTGTTTTCAAGGTAAAAAGGTTGGCTTTCGGGGTTTCAGCGTGTATCCATTCACAGGAATTTAGCGAGGTCGGAAATGGTACAACTCACCCTGCCAAAGAATTCCCGGATCACCACCGGCAAAACCTGGCCCAAGCCTGAAGGCTCCGGCAATGTTCGCAAGTTTCAGATCTATCGCTGGAACCCCGAAGATGGGCAGAATCCGCGGGTAGACACCTATTTCGTCGATATGGACAGCTGCGGTCCGATGGTTCTGGACGCGCTGATCAAGATCAAGAATGAGATTGATCCGACCCTGACCTTCCGCCGGTCCTGTCGCGAAGGTATCTGCGGGTCTTGCGCGATGAATATCGACGGGATCAATACTCTGGCCTGTATCTACGGCATGGATGAGATCAAGGGCGATGTGAAAATCTATCCGCTGCCGCATATGCCGGTGGTCAAGGATCTGATCCCGGATCTGACACACTTCTACGCCCAGCACGCCTCGATCATGCCGTGGCTCGAGACCAAGACCAACCGTCCGGCAAAGGAATGGAAGCAGTCCATTGAAGATCGCAAGAAACTGGACGGTCTGTATGAATGTGTGATGTGCGCCAGCTGCTCGACCTCGTGTCCGAGTTACTGGTGGAACGGCGATCGATATCTCGGCCCCGCCGCCTTGTTGCATGCCTATCGCTGGATCATCGACAGCCGAGATGAAGCAACGGGTGAGCGTTTGGATGAGCTGGAAGACCCATTCAAACTGTACCGTTGCCACACGATCATGAACTGCGCCAAGACCTGTCCGAAGGGTCTGAACCCGGCCAAGGCGATTGCCGAGATCAAAAAGATGATGGTCGAACGCGCCGTCTGAACCTGGTTGCTTCGGCCGTCTTGCGGTCAGCGCATGGCAAGAATGCGAAACTATCCAATGTGATCAAACCTGTTCAAATGTATGGTTCGAACAGGGAGGAGTGATGAAACCAAGACGGAATCGCTCCGATGCAGACACAACACGCAGATACCAAAACAAAAGCAGCTGAGGCGCTAGAACTGCTGGAACAGGCTTGGGCCTATTACACGCCGGAAACGCCACAAACGGATGCACAGCGGGAACCAGAGCTGTTCGAATACGCGAACGCCGCCTGATCCTTTCTTCCTGCACTTGCAAATTTTGACCAAAGCGGGCACTGCACTGGCATGCCCGTTTTGTTGCTTTTACTGCTTGTCGGAGTGTTTGCCTATTTTGCCTGGCGCGCGCGCACATCCTCTTTGACGCGGGACTGCCGGTGGCGGCAGCACCGCAAAGAAGGGTTTTGGACCTGTACCTATTGCGGCGCGCAACAGAAAGGCGAAGACGCCCCGACCCAGTGCCTGAACCGAAAGCCCTGACGGGGTAGGGCGGTCGCCTGCCCGGTCCGTGTTTGGGCTTAGCCCGGAAAGGCGGCCTGCAGCGCAATCTCGACCATATCGCCAAAGCTGCTTTCGCGTTCGGACGCGGGCAGGGCCTCACCAGTGAGAAGGTGATCGGAAACGGTCAGCACCGCCAACGCCCGGCATTTGTAACGCGCGGCAAGGATGTAAAGCTCGGCGGCCTCCATCTCGACCCCGAGGATGCCGTGCCGTACCATCTGCTCGTTCAGATCGGGTCGTTCGTCATAGAACACGTCCGAGGAATAAATCCCGCCGATATGTGTTGGCGTACCCTTGGCAGCAGCGGCCGTGGCGGCGGCTTGCAGAAGACCCCAATCCGCGCAGGGCGCAAAGTTCAACTCTTTCAGGATACCGCGCGACGGGGTGCTGAGCGTTGTTGATGTCATCGCGAGAATGACATCGCGAACATTGACGCTGTCCTGCATACCCCCACAAGACCCAATTCTGATCAGGGTTTTGGCCCCGTAATCCCGGATCAATTCGTTCACATAGATCGACAGGGACGGCATTCCCATGCCGCTGCCCTGAATTGTGACCGGATTTCCGCGCCAGGTCCCGGTAAAACCCAGCATCCCGCGCACGTTATTGACCAGCTTGACGTCATTCAAAAACGTTTCAGCTGCCCATTTCGCACGATAGGGGTCGCCAGGCAATAAAACGGTTTCAGCGATTTCACCTTTTTCAGCACCGATGTGAATTGTCATTTTGACACCAATTCCTGTCAGATTTCCAAATCTGAAATGTCGGCACCCGATTTCAGGGCGTCGTGAATCCATTGCGGTTTGCGCCCGCGACCCGACCAAGTTTGATCCGGATTGGCTGGGTTTTTGTATTTTGCGTTTGCTTTTCGACCTTTACTGGCCCCGCCGCTGACCTCTGATAACTCAGACAGTGAAAACCCAAATTCGGCCGCCGCTTTTTCGGCTGCTTTCAAGGCTTCTTTGCGTTCGCGTTTTTCGGCGTCTTTTAGCGCTTTTTCAACGTTATTACGCAATTCCAACAGGTCTTTGCGCGACATTTTTTCCAGGCTGATCGCCATCGTTATTCTCCGTTCCGATAAATCGTCATGAGTGGACGCAATAGCGCACCGTAATTCGACGCACGGCATTTATCTATCCCTTTTGTTAAAGGAATAGATATTGAGATTTACGAGGTAGAACGATTGTTATTCAGCAGCGAGATTCTGCGGATCAACCAGCGTTACGATGTCACCCATTATGGTGTTCAATTCAAAGTTCTTGGGAGTGTAGATTTCGGCCACACCCATTGCTTTTAGCTTGGCCGCATCGTCATCCGGGATAATGCCTCCGACAATCACCGGAACATTGTCCAGCCCTTCTTCGTGCAGGCGGTTCATCACGTCCTGCACCAGCGGAATATGGCTGCCCGACAGGATCGACAGGCCAATCACATGGGCCTTGTCTTCGATCGCAGCGGTAACGATTTCCTCGGGTGTCAGGCGGATGCCTTCATAATTGATGTCCATGCCACAGTCGCGGGCGCGGAAGGCAATCTGCTCGGCCCCGTTTGAGTGGCCGTCCAGGCCGGGTTTGCCGACCAGGAACTTCAGGCGGCGCCCCAGCTTGTCGCTGACCGTATCCACGGCAGCACGCAGATCTTCCAGCCCTTCGGTCTTGTTTGAAACCGAGCCGGACACGCCGGTCGGGCCGCGATAGGTGCCATAGACCTTGCGCATCTCTTCGGCCCATTCTCCGGTGGTCACACCAGCCTTAGCGGCGGCGATCGACGGCCCCATCACGTTGGTGCCTGTTTGCGCTGCTTCGCGAAGCGCTGCCAAAGCGGTAGCCACAGCCGCATCATCGCGCGAAGCCCGCCACTCGTTCAGGCGGTCAATCTGTTCCTGCTCGACCGCCGGGTCGACGACCATGATGCCTCCATCTTCGGTTTCCAACGGCGAAGGCTCACCCTCGGTCCATTTATTCACGCCGACAACGATGGTTTCGTTGCGCTCGATCCGGTTCAGACGTTCTGCGTTCGAATCCACCAGGCGTGACTTCATGTATTCGATCGAAGCGACAGCGCCGCCCATCGAATCCAGGTTTGCCAGCTCTGCACGCGCGCCTTCTTTCAACTCTTCAACCTTGGCATCAACAGCCGGGTTACCATCAAACAGATCGCCATATTCCAGCAGGTCGGTCTCATAGGCCAGAATCTGCTGCATCCGCATCGACCATTGCTGATCCCAGGGCCGCGGCAATCCCAGCGCCTCGTTCCAGGCGGGCAATTGCACCGCACGGGCGCGGGCCTTTTTCGACAGGGTCACCGCCAGCATCTCAATCAGGATGCGGTAGACATTGTTTTCAGGCTGTTGCTCGGTCAGACCCAGTGAGTTTACCTGAACGCCATAGCGGAAGCGGCGGAATTTGGGATCCTCAACGCCATAGCGTTGTTGCAAAATCTCATCCCAAAGGTCGACAAAAGCCCGCATTTTGCACATTTCGGTAACAAACCGTATGCCGGCGTTCACAAAGAACGAAATCCGGCCACACAGCGCCGGAAAATCCTCGGCCGGTACCCGTGGGCGCAACTCATCCAGAACGGCAATCGCTGTGGCCAAGGCGTAGGACAGTTCCTGCTCGGGCGTCGCGCCAGCCTCTTGCAGGTGATAGGAACACACGTTCATTGGGTTCCATTTTGGCACGTTGGTATAGCAATACTCGGCCACGTCGGCGATCATCTTCAGCGACGGTTTCGGCGGGCAGACATACGTTCCGCGGCTCAGGTATTCCTTAATCAGATCGTTTTGAACGGTGCCCTGCAGGTTCGACACGTCCGCGCCCTGTTCTTCGGCCACGGCGATGTAAAGTGCCAGTAACCAAGGGGCTGTGGCGTTGATCGTCATCGAGGTGTTCATCTGTTCCAACGGAATCTGATCGAACAAAACCCGCATGTCACCTAGATGTCCGATAGGCACGCCTACCTTGCCAACCTCACCTCGGGCCAGCGTGTGGTCGCTGTCATAGCCGGTTTGAGTCGGCAAATCGAATGCCACGGACAGCCCGGTTTGACCTTTCGCCAGGTTCCCACGATACAGCGCGTTCGAAGCTTTTGCGGTGGAATGACCGGCATAGGTTCGGATGAGCCAGGGGCGATCTTTCTGCGTCTGCGTCATAGCGAGGCCTCGTATCTGGGGTGGGCAACAAAATTACGTTCTTGGGTTCTAAAGCGCAATTTTCGGGATATGTCAATTCGCTGCGTCGCGGCATATCGGGTTCTTCAGATTGTAGGACGCAGCGTTTGGTGGCAGGGTGCGCAAATGACTCAGACCGTGGAGCTTCCGCTTTGGCTGTTTTTGCTGATCGTGGTGTTTGCTGCGGTCACTCTGGCCTCGCATTTCTTGTTCCCATCGGTGCGCTGGTTCTTTCGCCGTCGCCTTGAACGGGCGGTCAAACGGGTAAACCAACGCCTGCAACGGCCGATACAGCCGTTCAAGCTGGCGCGGCGTCACGATATGATTCAGCGGTTGATCTATGACCCGCAGGTCGGGCAGGCGGTGCAGGCGCATGCGCAAGAAACAGGCATGCCCGAGGCTGTAGCTTTTGAACAGGCGCGCGGCTATGCGCGCGAGATTGTTCCGTCGTTTTCTGCGGTCGCCTATTTCAGCATCGCCATCCGCATGGCCCGGATGCTGAGCAATGCGTTCTACGACGTACGGCTTAGCCATAAAGACGAAGATGCCCTGAAAGGTATCGACCCCGAAGCGACAGTTGTCTTTGTCATGAACCACCGCAGTAACATGGACTACGTGCTGGTCACCTATCTGGCGGCGCGTCAATCGGCATTGTCTTACGCGGTGGGAGAATGGGCCAGAGTCTGGCCTCTCAGCCGTCTGATCCGGGCTATGGGAGCGTATTTCATTCGCCGCAAATCCGGCAGCGATCTATACCGGCAAGTGCTGGCCTGTTACGTGCGACACGCGACCGAGGCCGGGGTGACGCAAGCCATGTTCCCCGAAGGCGGGCTTAGCCTGACCGGTGCATTGGGGCGTCCAAAGCTAGGTCTGCTGAAATACATCATTGATGGCACGTCGGTCGAGGGTAGAGACGTTGTCTTTGTACCGGTTGCATTGAATTATGACCGGGTTCTTGAAGATACGATCCTGACCAAGGCCGCGCTGGGCAACCAAAGACGCTTTCGGGCCCGCATTGGTGTGATCACGTGGTGGATTCTAAAGCAGATCGGTCAGCGATTGATCGGGCGATACAAGCGGTTCGGGATAGCGTCGGTCCGATATGGGCAGCCAATCTCGCTGAATACGTTTCGGGCGGATCATGATCGCAACCTCATGACGGATCTGGCGCGCGAGCTGATTGGGCGTATCGCGGCCGAAATCCCCCTGGTCCCCGGACCCGCTGCCTGCTGGCTGGTACGAGACAAGAGGGAATGGGTCGAAGAAGATCTGGTTGACCTGATTGGCAAGCTGATGCGACGTGACGGAATTTCCGCGGACTCCGGTCCGGTGCCGATACGGGCTGCCATCGATCAACTGGTTGACCGTCGCATCCTGCGGCGCGACGGTGGAAAAATAACTCTGTCTGGTCAAAGAGTTGACCTGTTGGATTATTATGCGGCGTCAGCGCCATTGAATGAAACCCTCGTGATTGCTGCGACCGCAAAGGAAATTTCTGCACCTGCTGGGTCATAAAATTACAAAATGGCATCAAAATCAGTTGCAATATTTCTTCTCGGCCCATATTCCATCGAATAGGCAAGCGATTCTGCATCGCGGCAAACGTTTAAAGCAAAGGAGGCCAATATGGCTCTGGACACCGACAGCGGCATCGCGTCGTACGAGGCACCGGAAAAAGACCTCTATGAGATGGGTGAAATCCCTCCGATGGGCTTTGTCCCGAAACAAATGTACGCATGGGCCATCCGCAAAGAGCGCCACGGCGAGCCAAACACGGCCATGCAGCTGGAAGTGGTCGATGTACCCAAGCTGGACAGCCACGAAGTGCTGGTTCTGGTGATGGCCGCTGGCGTGAACTACAACGGCGTCTGGGCGTCGCTGGGTAAACCGATCAGCCCGTTCGACGGCCATGGACAACCGTTCCACATCGCGGGTTCTGATGCGTCCGGCATCGTTTGGGCTGTGGGTGATAAGGTCAAGCGCTGGAAAGTTGGCGACGAGGTTGTGATTCACTGCAACCAGGATGACGGCGATGATGAGGCCTGCAACGGAGGCGATCCGATGTATTCGGACAGCCAGCGCATCTGGGGTTATGAAACCCCCGATGGCTCGTTCGCGCAGTTCACCAATGTGCAGGCGCAGCAGCTGATGCCGCGGCCCAAGCACCTGACCTGGGAAGAAAGCGCCTGTTACACGCTGACACTGGCCACTGCCTACCGGATGCTGTTCGGTCACGAGCCGCATGACCTGAAGCCCGGCCAGAACGTTCTGGTCTGGGGCGCGTCGGGTGGTCTGGGCTCTTACGCGATCCAGCTGATCAATACAGCCGGTGCAAACGCCATTGGTGTGATCTCGGACGAAAGCAAACGTGACTTTGTCATGGATCTGGGTGCCAAGGGCGTTCTGAACCGCAAAGATTTCAATTGCTGGGGTCAGCTGCCGACGGTGAACACTCCGGAATATGCCGACTGGTTCAAAGAGGCCCGCAAGTTCGGCAAGGCCATCTGGGACATCACAGGCAAGGGCAACAACGTTGACATGGTGTTCGAACACCCGGGCGAGAGCACCTTCCCAGTGTCGACATTTGTGGTGAAAAAGGGCGGAATGGTTGTGATCTGTGCCGGGACCACCGGTTACAATCTGACCTTTGACGTCCGCTATATGTGGATGCACCAGAAGCGTCTTCAGGGGTCGCATTTTGCGCACCTGAAGCAGGCGGCGGCCGCAAACCAGCTGATGGTCGAGCGCCGTCTGGATCCCTGCATGTCCGAGGTGTTCTCGTGGAGCGAACTTCCCGAAGCGCATATGAAGATGCTGCGGAACGAACATAAGCCCGGCAACATGTCGGTTCTGGTTCAGGCACCGCGGACCGGAATGCGCACTTTGGAAGAGGTTCTGGAAGCGCGCAGCTAAGCGGCAATAAAATATTTAATTGCACCCGCGAATCGACCATTCGACTCGCGGGTGTTTTCTATTTGGAAGTATCCATTGTAGTTTCAGATACTTACGGATTCTGACCCCCCTATTTTTGGGGAGTAGAAACCAGTGAATAGTTAAAAAAACTATGCACATGTTATGGTTGTGTTAACCCTTCGTTAACCGTTTCGGAGAGACCCTGATGGCGAAAAATGAGTGGATACTGGACGTTTTGTCGGACCTCAACGCCTTCGCGGTTGAGAACGGTTTGATTGCGCTTGCCGAGCAGTTGGATGACACCAAACTGATCGCGGCGGCGGAAATCGCGTCCATGAAGACTGAGGTACGGGCGCCCGCGGATGGGAACAAAACTCGATATGAGCCAGGTCCTGGAGGACTTGGAAAGCACCAGCACGCTTGAAGAATTAAGCACTGTCGCCGTCCGGATTCGCGACAGGCTGCAAATCGAACATCTCATTTACCATTGGGTCGACGGGGCTGGCGAACAATACGGGTATACCACTTATCCCGATGCCTGGGCCGAAGCGTACCGCGAGCGAAATTACCACCGCATTGACCCTGTCATTCTAGGCTGCTTCCAGCGGTTCCATCCTGTTGACTGGAAAACGCTGGACTGGTCCGGCAAGGTGGCCAAAGCCTTTTTGCAGGATGCGCTAAGTCACGGTGTCGGCAATCAGGGTTATTCGATTCCCATCCGTGGTCCAAACGGGCAGTTCGCTTTGTTCACAGTCAATCACACCTGTGACGACGAAACCTGGCAGAGATTCATCGACTCACATGGGCGTGAATTGATTCTGATCGCACATTTCTTCAATCGCAAAGCACTGGAATTCGAACGCAGTCGACGGCCGGATGTTCCGCGGGGACTGTCGCCGCGCGAAGTGGACGCTATGACCCTGCTGGCCTTGGGTTACAGCCGGGCGCAAGTGGCGCATTCGCTCTCAATTTCCGAGCACACGCTTCGAGTTTACATCGAAAGCGCGCGCGCCAAACTTGGAGCGCAGAACACCACCCATGCGATCGCCACAGCCCTGAGCAGAGGATTAATAGTGGTTTAAGGCGCGTCCGCTCTTAAAACGGGAAATTAACCATGACTTCGTACCCCCTTCGTTCTTGCACAGGACGACAAGGGGAAAAAAGTCATGTTGCGCTATTTGTTTGCCGACGAACTGCACAAGTTTCCGGATTTGGCCGAGGGGATGTTTCAGGATCGCGCAGATCAGTTCAAAACCCGGCTGGGCTGGGATGTTCACGTAAACGAGAAAGGGGAAGAGCGGGATCAATATGACGATCTGAACCCTCTCTATGTCATCTGGGAGGAAGAGGATGGCCGCCATGGGGGCTCGATGCGCATCCTGCCGACCACGGGCCCTGTAATGACAAACGAGGTGTTCGGCCACCTGACCGGCGGCCGCCCGATAAACAGCCCGCTGATCTGGGAGGTGACGCGGTTTTGCCTGTCTCGCACGGCCAGCCCTCATACCGCCGGGGCTATCATGCTCAGCGGTGGCGAGGTTATGGAGGGGTTCGGCTTGACCCATATCGCAGGCGTATTTGATGCTCGGATGATTCGAATCTATCGTCTAATCGGATCTTCGCCCGAGGTGCTGGGGGCCGAGGGCACTGGGCGGGATCGGATTTCTGTCGGGCTCTGGCCCTATTCGGCCGCGGATTGTAACCGTGTGGCCGAACGTGCCGGCATCCCGCGAGAGCTGTCGCGACTCTGGTTCAAAACGGCCTTTGGTACTGGTCGACAGCACAGATTTGCGCTGTC
This sequence comes from Ruegeria meonggei, assembly GCF_900172215.1. Lineage (GTDB taxonomy): Bacteria > Pseudomonadota > Alphaproteobacteria > Rhodobacterales > Rhodobacteraceae > Ruegeria > Ruegeria meonggei. The sequence continues at coordinate 119,642 of NZ_FWFP01000006.1, read as the reverse complement.
GGCGTAGAGGGCGGGAAAACCCAATTCCCTATCTGGCGATAGCTGGCGCGGCCCTGTAGGGTCGCGCTATGTCTTTGCCCCCAGTGACCTTCTCGGACGATCAGGCCGCCGCCTATGACAGCATCTCAGAGATGCTGAAAACCGCCGGTGTCGATCTGGATGATGATGCCCTCTTGAAACTGCCCGGCGCAGGCAAATCCGGCGTCATGGCTGTGATCGGCAAGGCGGGATCCGGCAAAACCTTGTTGCTGGCCGAGCTTTACAAGGCGCTGGCCGAGACCGGCGTGCAGATCGTGTCCGGTGATTTCGAAAGCCGCAAAGCACGAGAAAAACGCAGCCTGGCTATCCTCGCACCCACCAACAAGGCCGCCAGCGTTTTACGCCTTAGGGGTGTGCCCGCGACAACAATTCACCGTATTCTTTACACCCCGGTCTATGACCCCGAATATGAACGGATTGCTGACTGGCTGGCCGGAAACGATGACCGCCCCGAGATCGAAGGGCTGACCGACGAAGCCCTGGACCGCGCGGCCGCGTTTTATGCCAACAACAAGTCGATCCCCGGCGCGCTGGCGGCTGCCGGGTTGCGGGGATCGGATTTCATCACTGGCTGGAAACGCCGGGACGAGCCGCTGGATATCGGCTTTGTAGATGAGGCCTCGATGCTGGATGATCGCCAATTCGAAGACCTGCAGGAAATCTTTCCTACGCTTTTGCTGTTTGGCGATCCGGCGCAGCTGGCGCCGGTCAACCAGTCGGGCAGTATGGTGTTCGAGGCGCTACCGGACCCGCGTAAACTGATCCTGCACCGCGTCCACCGTCAGCAGGCTGACAACCCCATTCTGGACCTCGCGCATGCGCTGGCGGACCCTCAGATGGGGTTCGAGGATTTTGAACGTCTGGTCGAGCAAACCGCAAGGCAGGACGATCGTGTCGTATGGGGGCAACGGGTCGAAGTCGACCTGATGGCGCGTAGCCCGGTTTTGGTCTGGCGCAACGCCACGCGCATTCGTCTGATCCAGGCGTTCCGGAACGTTCATAGCGCACCGGATACCGAACTGCTGGAGGGGGAGCCGCTGATTTGCGACGGTATCGAGCTGCCGCTGAAGCACCGCAAGAAGCGTCTCGACCTCGAGGCGCGCGGGTTGATCAAGGGCGCGCAGGTCGTTTATCTGGGACCTGGACGCAAGCCGGGGTTTTCGCGTTTGCACGTGATCGGCGCCGAGGACCCGCAGGTCAGCGCGGCGTCGATTGTCAAAATCGAAATGCCCGACGAAGAAGAGCCGTTTATTCCCTATGCTGCCCGCATGGGGGCGACTTTTCTGCATGGGGCCGCCGTTACCATCCATAAGGCGCAAGGGTCGCAATGGGACACGGTTCAGGTCTTTGCGCCGGATATCTATGCTGCCGCTCGGATGGGCAGGACAGAGGCTGGGCAACCACTGTGGAAACGGCTGGCCTATGTGGCCATCACCCGCGCGCAGGAGCGTTTGATCTGGGTGGTGCGGAACCGTCTGGCCAAGCCCACCTATCCGCTGCGCGTAGACGACCTGCGGGCCGCACCAGCAGCGTCTCTGACCCTTGAGGCCGAAGAAATATGACTTCCATCATCATCACAGGGGCAAGTTCGGGCATAGGTCGCGCTACGGCCGAGCTGTTTCTGACCGAAGGCTGGACAGTTGGCCTGTTGGCGCGCAGTGCGGACAGGCTGAACGACATGGCCAAGAGCCACCCAAACGCGATTCCACTGGTGGCGGATGTGACGGACCCTGATGCGGTCCTAACCGCCTTTTCAACCTTTCAGGAAACAGCCGGTCACCTGGACGTGCTGTTTAACAACGCAGGGATATTTGCGCCCGGTGGCACTATTGACGAGATCGCATTGGAGGACTGGTACAACAGCGTCAACGTGAACCTGAACGGCATGTTCCTGTGTGCGCGCGAGGCGTTTCGGATCATGCGCCACCAAACGCCGCAGGGTGGGCGCATCATCAATAACGGCTCGATAGCTGCTTATGTGCCGCGTCCGAACTCGGTGCATTATTCGGCCACCAAACATGCCATCACCGGCCTGACGCGCAGCCTGTCGCTGGACGGGCGGGATTTCGGCATCGCCTGTGGTCAGATTGACATCGGTAATGCGCGCACGCCGATTGTGCAGAGCTTGGTCGACGCCGCCAAGGCCGCTGGTCAGCAGCCCGATCCGACCATGGCAGTGGAAGACGCAGCGCGTTCGGTCTTGCATATGGCCAATTTGCCGCCTGAGGCCAACGTGCAATTCATGACTGTGATGGCCACCACGATGCCCTATATCGGTCGCGGATAGCAGTTACTTCTCACGCAGCAGCCTGAAGGCCGTGGATGCACTCCAACCTGCCGCAATTGCAATAACCAGCGACATCAGGCCGTACCAGACGGGTTGCTGGCGGGACATGTTGTACAGAAACCTTTCCAATCCAACCTTGCGGACGTCGATGGTAGTTTCGAACTGCGAAACAACCATCTTGCCGCGCGTCAGGTAGATGCGCGCGACGTAATCCCCTTCGGTTAGGTCAGCGGGCATCGCAATCGAGGTCCGGAACAGGGTCTGCTCGTCTACAGCAACGGTGTTTTCGCGGATCGAATAAAGACCTTCATCCTCGCGGATACGCACTACAGCGTCTGCAAAGTTCTGCGCGCCCCGGATATGCATCGCTGCCCCGACCGAGCGGATGGCACGCTCGATGGATATCCGATAGCGCAGGTCCTCGGTGCCCGACAGGATTGCCTCAAGGGGCGCGCTGGTCGCGACAGCGTAAAAACTGGGGGCAAGGTCGACAAGCACGCTGTCGGTGTTGACCCAGATGCCCAGTTTCCGCTCTTTGCGGCGTACGGTTACAGGGCTCGAAGGTCCGGCTACAGCTACAATGACCTCAAGTGGGGGACCCGGTGGGATAGGGGCTTCACGCTTGATGGCGCCAAAAATCAGAATTTCCGAGCCGTCGAAATTGGCCGTTATAGCAACCCGGTCCTGGCTGAGCCCCAGCACGACCTGTTCCTCAACCGCCAGCGCGGGAGTGCAGCACAGTGCCAGCAGGGCAATCAGGCGTTTCAGCATGATCAGTGCCCCCCGTCTCTGCCAAGCGAGTAGAGCTCGGACGGTTCAAGCAGCAAATCCAACGCCAGCTTGCCGCAGACCACAAGAACCAAGGCCGCCAGAAGCACCCGGAGCTGTTCTGCTGGCATCCTTGCTCCGATCACCGTGCCGATCTGTGCGCCAATGACGCCGCCCACCAGCAGCAGAACGGCCAGAACGATGTCGACCGTATAGTTCGTGGTAGCGTGCAGCATCGTGGTGAAGGCGGTGACGAAGATGATCTGAAACAGCGAGGTCCCGACAACAACCTTGGTGGGCATACCCAACAGGTAGATCATCGCCGGCACCATTATGAACCCTCCGCCGACACCCATGATCGCGGACAGAACCCCGACACACAGCCCCACCAACATCGGTGGGATGACCGAGATATAAAGGCCTGAGGTGCGAAAGCGCATCTTGAAAGGCATCGAATGAACCCAGCCGCGCTGGCGCCGTTTTGCTGGCCCCGCCGTGCCTTTGCGGGACTTGCGCAGGGCGTTCACGCTTTCGATGAACATCAGGCCGCCGACGACACCCAGAAAGACCACATAGCAAAGCGTCACCAGCAGATCGACCTGGCCCAGGCTTTTAAGATAATTGAACACAACCACCCCGAGGGCAGCACCTATCAACCCTCCGGTCAACAGGACCGTCCCCATCCTCAGATCCACCGTCTTTCGTCGGAAATGCGCCAGCACGCCGGAAAAGGATGAGGCAACGATCTGATTGGCCTCGGTTGCAACGGCGACGGCTGGTGGGATGCCAATGAAGAACAACAGCGGCGTCATCAGAAATCCGCCCCCGACGCCGAACATGCCCGACAGGATGCCAACCATGCCCCCCAGCCCCAACAGCAAAAAGGCGTTTACGGAAACTTCGGCGATGGGAAGGTAAATTTGCATGATGGACTATGTATTGAGGCCAGATGCATTGCGCCCTGCAATACGGCTTGCCTCAGAAAGATATGGTTTGGCTTGAGCGCGGCGAACAGCGGTGAACCCGCTGTGCCACACGGTGAAGGACTGTCGATCGTGCGATTTAAACCGCTGACCCTTGATCAGTTGGTACGGTCGAATGCGTTGTTTTGACTGAATTGCAAGGCAACACTGCGGCTCCGGCACCCCGGCAAGCTGTGTTCCGAGGCGGGCTATTGCAGGAAACATACGCATACCCCTTTAGAGCGGTTGCCGCATGCAAAATCAACTCTGCATGCGGCGGCGCAGCGAACAGGACTGAAAGGAGTTCGAAACTGGACCTATCAGCGTTCTTTCACATAAGGCTCGCCCCCCGCCCGTGGCGGGATGGCTTTGCCCACGAATCCGGCCAGAATGACAACTGTCAGGATATAGGGCAGGGCGTCCATGACCTGCACCGGAATGACCACGCCGCCCAGATCGATGTTCTGGAACCGAAGCGCCACAGCTTGAAGCAAACCAAACAGCAAGCAGGCGCCCATAGCATGCCACGGTCGCCATTTCGCAAAGATCAGCGCGGCCAGCGCGATGAACCCACGTCCGGCCGTCATTTCCTTAACGAACCCGGCCTGCAATGCGGTGGCCAGATAGGCCCCGGCAATACCGCAGAGAACGCCGCAGATGGCAACAGCAGCGAATCGCAAGCCAACTACGGACACACCAGCCGTATCCACAGCCGCCGGATTTTCACCCACAGCGCGCAGGCGCAGGCCAAACCGGGTCCGATACAGAACCCACCAGGTCAGCGGCACCATCAGGAATGCGACATAGACCAGGATCGAGTGACCGGACAACAGTTCGGCATAGATTGGCCCGATGATCGGCACGTTGCTCAGTGAGTCGGCAAAGGGAAAGGTGATCGGCTCGAATCGCCCCCCACCAAACAAAGAGGGCGTGCGACCTCCTTGTTTGAACCAGCTTTGCGCGATCAGTACGGTCAGGCCCGACGCAAGGAAGTTGATCGCAACCCCTGAAATCAGCTGATTTCCCCTGAAGGTGATCGAGGCCAGCCCGTGCAAACCGGACAGAACCAGCGAAGAGGCGATGCCAGCCAACAGCCCCAGCCAGACCGAGCCCGTCACCGCCGCAACAGCTGCCGAAAAGAAGGCCGCCATCAGCATCTTGCCTTCCAGCCCGATGTCGAAAATACCCGCGCGTTCCGAATAGAGCCCAGCCAGACACGCCAGCAGCAACGGGGTGGCCAGACGAACAGTCGAGTCGAGAACCTGGATGAGTGTTATGAAAAACTCCATCACTCGGCCTCCTTCCGCAAGCTGAGAAACAGCTTTTCAAGCGGCATCCGAACCATGTTGTCCAACGCCCCGGTGAACAGGATCACCAGCGCCTGAATAACAACGATCAATTCGCGCGGGATCGACGTCCATAGCGCCAGTTCGGCACCGCCCTGATAAAGGAATCCGAACAGGATCGCCGCCAGGAACACTCCGAAGGGATGTGACCGGCCCATCAGCGCAACAGCAATCCCGATGAACCCGGCCCCTTCGGTCGAATTCAGAACCAGCCGTTCGGCTTCACCCATCACGTTGTTGGTGGCCATCAACCCCGCCAGCGCGCCTGAGATCAACATGGCGATGATGGTGATACGCACCGGCGAAATCCCTGCATAGACCGCACCGGTTTCGGAATGACCGTAGGCGCGCAGCTCATATCCCAGCCGGGTCCGCCAGATCAGAGCCCAGACGACAAAGCAGGCCAGAATGGCCACAAAGAACGAAATATTCGCAGGCGCCCCCCGAAAGACGATGTTCTCAGCAGTCGAGAACATGGACTGGAAGGTCGGCAGATGCACCGCCTCGGGGAAACGTGCCGTCGCCGGGTCTTGCGAGCCCTGAGGCCGCATCACATTGACCAGCATGTAATTCAGAAGGGCGGCGGCGATGAAGTTGAACATGATTGTCGTAATCACGATATGACTGCCGCGCTTGGCCTGCAGATAGGCCGGGATTGCAGCCCAGGCCGCCCCAAAGATCATCGACGCGGCGCAGGCGGCCAGCAAGGCGATGCTCCAATGGGGCCAAGGCACATACAGGCAAACGATGGCAACGCCGAGCCCGCCCAGCATCGCCTGACCCTCGCCCCCGATATTGAACATGCGGGCGTGGAATGCCACCGCGACGGCCAACCCGGTGAACATGAAATTGGTCGCGTAATAGAGGGTATAGCCCCAGCCATAGGTCGATCCCAACGCGCCGGTAACCATCAGGTTCACCGCCTCAATCGGGTTTTCCCCAATGGCGAGGATCACCAGAGCGGACAGGATAGTGGCCAACAGAAGGCTGATCAGCGGGATCAGAACGACATCGGCCCATTTGGGCATTTTTTCCATGTTACGCGGCCTCTCCCGCAACACCGGCCATCAGCAGGCCCAGTTCTTTTTCGTCTGTTTCATGGGGCAGGCGTTCGCCCATGACATGTCCGTCAAACATCACCGCGATCCGATCTGAAAGTGAGAAGATCTCTTCCAGCTCGACCGAAACCAGCAGGATCGCCTTACCCTGATCGCGCAGCGCGACGATCTGTTTGTGAATGAATTCGATGGCGCCGATATCGACCCCGCGGGTTGGTTGACCAACCAGCAACAGATCGGGGTTCCGCTCAATCTCGCGGGCGACGACGATCTTTTGCTGGTTACCACCCGAGAAGCTCTTGGCTGCCAGCCAGGCATCGGGGGGGCGCACGTCGAATTTTTCGATCTTGGCCTCGGTGTCGGCGCGCAGGGCGGCGTTGTCCATAAAGATGCCGCGTTGATAGGCCGGGTCGCGATGATAGCCGAAGGCCACGTTTTCCCAGGCATGGAAATCCATGATCAGACCTTCGCGCTGCCGGTCCTCGGGTACGTGGGCAATGTGCTGCGCGCGCCGCGCCTGACCGTCCGAGCCTGCACCGCTGAGCGCCAATGGCGCGCCGTTCAGCCGGATGGTGCCCTGACCCGGACGCATCCCGCCCAGAACTTCCAGCAACTCCGACTGGCCGTTGCCAGCAACGCCCGCGATGCCAAGGATCTCGCCAGCGCGGACGTTCAGGTCGATGCCTTTGACGCGTTCAACACCCGCCGAATCGAATACCCGCAGGTTTTCGACCTCGAGAATCGGTTTACCAGGCTGTGCGGGCACCTTGTCGACCTGCAGCAGAACCTTGCGACCCACCATCAGCTCGGCCAATTCCTCGGGGCTGGTTTCATTGGTTTTGACCGTTGCCGTCATCTGACCGCGCCGCATGACCGAGACAGTATCGGTGTTCTCCATGATCTCACGCAGCTTGTGGGTGATGACGATGATTGTTTTGCCCTCGGCCCGCAGACGGTCGAGGATGCGGAACAGCTGATCGGCCTCAGCCGGGGTCAGCACACCAGTGGGCTCGTCCAGAATCAGAATCTCGGCCTTGCGATACAGCGCCTTCAGGATTTCGACCCGCTGCTGCATCCCAACGCCGATCTCGTCGATGCGTTTGTCGGGGTCGACGAACAGCTCGTATTCTTCCTCAAGGTCCTTCAACTCTTTGCGGGCCTTGGACAGCGACGGGGCCAGCAAGCCGCCATCTTCGGCCCCCAGAACGATGTTTTCCAAAACGGTGAAGTTTTCAACCAGCTTGAAATGCTGGAACACCATACCGATGCCCGACGCAATCGCGGCTTGGCTGTCAGGGATATCGGTCTTGGTTCCCTTGATCCAGATTTCGCCTTTGTTGGCTTTGTAAAACCCGTAGAGAATGCTCATCAACGTGGATTTGCCCGCACCGTTTTCACCGATGATCCCGTGGATCGTGCCGGGGGCGACGCTGATGGAAATGTCTTTGTTGGCCTGAACCGGCCCAAAGGCTTTGGAAATCCCTTTGAGCTCAATGGCGGGGACGGTCATGTCTTGTCCTCAATTGCCGAAAGGGCCGCAGTTGGAAACGCGGCAAAGTGGAAACGAGGCGGGGATACCCCCGCCCCGCGTGATATCAGAACTGCAGTGCCGGGCAGCTGTCGTTCTCGTAATAGCTGACAACAGAGACGTTACCGTCGATGATGTCCTGACGGGCCTTGTCGACCGCTGCTTTCATGTCATCGGACACGAGGGCTGCGTTGTTGTCGTCCATCGCAACGCCAACGCCATCCTGGGCCAGACCCATGGTGAACACACCGGTTTCGACGTTGTCACCTGCGCTCATTGCTTCAAACACGGCAACATCCACACGTTTCAGCATCGAGGTCAGAACCTTGCCGGGGTGCAGGTGGTTCTGGTTGCTGTCCACGCCGATCGACAGGATGCCTTCGTCAGCCGCAGTCTGCAGAACGCCAACGCCGGTACCGCCAGCTGCGGCATAGACAACGTCAGCGCCCTGGCTGATCTGCGCCTTGGTCAGTTCAGAACCCTTAACCGGGTCGTTCCACGCTGCAGGTGTCGTGCCGGTCATGTTGGCAACGACGTTGATGTCCGGGTTCACGGCCTTGGCGCCTTGCGCATAGCCACAGCCAAAGTGACGGATCAGCGGAACATCCATCCCACCAATAAAGCCGACAGTGCCTGACTCTGAGGCCATAGCGGCCATCATACCAACCAGATACGACCCTTCATGTTCGGCAAAGCCAACCTGACGCACATTCGGTGCGTCCAGCCATGTCACGTCGATCACAACAAAGGTTGTGTCCGGGTAATCAGAGGCAACGGCGCTCAGCGGGTCGGCCATACCGAAGCCCATGGTGATGATCGGGTTTGAACCTGCCTCGGCAAACCGACGCAGGGCCTGTTCGCGCTGCGCTTCGGATTGCATTTCAATCTCGCGATAGGTGCCACCGGTTTCCTCGGCCCAACGCGACGCGCCGTTATGGGCCGCTTCGTTGAACGATTTGTCGAACTTGCCACCCAGGTCAAAGATCAGTGCTGGATCAGCCAAAGCAGCGCCAGCAGTCAGCGCGACGGTGGCGGCAGCACCCATCAAGGATTTCATCAGGGTCATTTGATACTCCCGTTTGTTATTATTGGTCGGGGCCAAGATAGCCCCGTTTACCCACTGTGAGCGAGCATAACTGTTGTGATGGCGGGAATTAAGGACGTTTGCAACAGCCGTGGTCAACTGATTTTTGACCATATGGTCGAAAAATTTCGGCCAAAAGATTCAGCGCAGACTGCGCTCCATTAAAATAGCATCGATTTTGCGATCGTTTTCAATTAGATAATATGCCTTGCGCCGCCCGCATGGCGCGTACCCAAAACGTTCGTACAGCGCGATTGCCGGGTGATTGTTGGCGGCAACGTCTAGGAAGGCGCGGGTGGCGCCCAATTCCTGGGCTTTTTCATGCCAGTCCTGCATAAGTAGCGACGCCAAACCCTGACGCTGAACGCCGGGGTGGGTTGCGATTGTCAGCAATTCAGCCTCGTCCGCGATGACCTGAAACAGTGCGAAAGACTGCTCTTTTTCAACAAGATGAGAAAAACGATTGGACAACAGGCTTGCGAATTCATCTGCGGTCCAAGGGCGCGACTGGGTAAAGGCCGCCGTATGGATATGTGCAAGATCCTGCGGTGTCATTCGTCCAGCAATACCGGAGGTGAATCCTTGGATGGGGCGGCATCTGCAGGCTGGACATAAAGCGGGGCCGGAGGTTCGGACACTGTCTGCCAGCCGAGCGCAGCGACCCGGGCGATAGCCCGAACCTGCGCATCTGGGTCATCGTTCAGAATCAAGGGCCCGAGTGATTCTGCGTCTGCCTGCGCCATCAACACCGGTTCCTGAGCTGGCAGCGCGACATAGACGTGTTCGCGGGGTGCGCGGATCGCAGGCAGGCCGTCCTTGGCCATATTGGACAACGCGTCAAATCCGGAAACACCCACGGCGGGAATTCCAAGCCCCAGGGCCAGACCTCGCGCCGCAGAAACCGAAATACGGATGCCGGTGAAATTGCCCGGTCCGATGCCGACACCGATGGCGGTAAGGTCGTCCCAGGTGCACCCGGTATCGGTTAACAGGTCCTGGATCAGGGGCATCAGCCGCTCGGCTTGTCCGCGCGACATGGGTTCGACCCGAGATGCGGCGATGGTGTCACCCCGCAACAAAGCGGCCGCGCAATGCGCGGCCGATGTATCAAACGCCAGAATGATCGGGTCAGACGGCAACAGGGCGAACCTCTGTCACTTCGGGGATGTAGTGGCGCAGCAGGTTCTCGATCCCCATCTTCAGCGTCAGGGTCGAGGACGGGCAGCCCGCGCAGGCACCCTGCATGTGCAGGTAAACAACACCTCGGTCAAAGCCATGGAATGTGATGTCACCGCCGTCCTGGGCCACTGCTGGACGCACGCGGCTGTCCAGCAGGTCTTTGATCTGGTTGACAATTTCAGAATCCTCGCCCGTATGTTCGGCATGACCCGAGGCGGTTTCCACACCCGCACCCATCACTGGCTGACCGGATTGGTAATGCTCCATCACTGCGCCCAGAATGGCGGGCTTGATGTGGTCCCACTGCACGTCGTCCGATTTGGTCACGGTCACGAAGTCGTTGCCAAAGAATACGCCCGTGACGCCGCTGACCGCAAAGATACGCTTGGCCAGAGGTGATTTCTCTCCGGCGTCCGGTGTTGGGAAATCCGCCGTGCCCGCTTCCAGCACGGTCTGGCCGGGCAGGAATTTCAACGTTGCCGGGTTCGGCGTGGATTCGGTCTGGATGAACATGGCGCAGCTCCGTTTCAGTTGCATCTGATATGCGGGTCCGCGCCGGGGAAGTCAAGATTTGGAATCATTCTAAATAGTGGAAGCCATCATTATTGCGTCATCCAACCGGTCATCGCCCCAATAAAGCGCATCCCCGACCACAAAGCTGGGCGCGCCGAACAGGTCTTTGCTTTGGGCGGTACTCGTCTGCTCAATCAGTGCTGCCTTAATCGCGGGATCCTGAGTACGGGCTAGCGCTTCGACGGGCAGTCCCACCGAGGACAGGCAATCACCCAGCACCGCATCATCCGAGATATTCAGGCCATTACCGAATTCAGCAGAATACACGGCGCGAACAAACGCAGCCTTTCGGACCGGGTCTTGGATCGCCAGAACCATTCGGGCTGCCTTCAGGCCATTCTGGGGAAACGGGTCTGGCCGTTTGAAGGGCAGGCCGCGCTGGGCGGAAAGACGTTCCATGTCACGCCACATGTAGCGGCCCTTGGCGGGGTACAGGTTAAATGGCGAATTGTCCCAGCCCTGTGCCGCAAAAATCGGCCCCAGCAGGAAAGGCTGCCAGTCCACCGAAACACCGTGCTGCACTGCCAGTTCTTCGATGCGCATCGCGCTCAGGTAGGAGTAGGTCGAGGCAAACTCGAACCAGAATTGAATGCGCGGCATTGTTGGGCCTCAGGTGATCGCTTCCAGTTTTTCCTTGCTCAGGTCGCCGGGCACGATGGTGATCGGAATGGGCAGGCTGCCCGAGTTCTTGGTCAGTTGCGTGACCAGAGGGCCGGGGCCTTTCTTGTCGGTGCCCGCACCCAGAACCAGCACGCCTATCTCAGACTCGGATTGAACATGTTCGATGATCTGCGCCACCGGCTCTCCTTCGCGGATCGCGAGTTCAGGGTCGACTCCCTGTTTGTCCCGCATCCATTTGGCGAAAACCTCATAATGGGCGTGGATACGCTCGCGCGCTTCTTCCCGCATCACTTCGGCCACGCCGATCCAGTGGTTGAACTCATCAGGTGGGATAACCGACAGAATCGCCACGCCGCCCCCGGTATGGGCTGCGCGCATGGCGGCAAAGCGCATTGCGTTCAGGCACTCACGACTGTCATCCAGAACAACCAGGAATTTGCGCATGGGGTTCCTCATTCATTTCGGGCGATCATGCCCGACCAAATGCGTGCTTGCAACAAGAGGGTGATCAACGCGTGGTGGTAGCCCAGTCCCAGTACAACTCGCGCGCTCGGCGCGCGACCGGGCCAACCTGATACCGCGTGTCTTCCAGCGCGGTAATCGGGGTGATCTTGCTCATGTTGCCGGTCATGAAGACCTCATCCGCTTTGTGGAAGTCTTCGAAACTGAGGATAGCTTCGTGTACAGTGACGCCGTCAGCACGCAGGTTCCGGATGTGACGGGCGCGGGTGATACCTGCCAGAAAGGTGCCGTTTGGCGTGGGTGTGAACACCTCGCCATCGCGGACCATAAAGATATTGGCGGTTGCGGTTTCAGCGACATGCCCCAACGCATCTGCCACCAGCGCGTTCGAGAACCCCTTGGCGCGCACCTCTTGCAACATCCGCGCATTGTTGGGGTAAAGACATCCTGCCTTGGCATTCACAACAGCGGACTCCAGCACTGGGCGACGGAATCGCGTGGTGCCCAGCGTGGCCGAGGCGGTCTCGGGCGCCATCGGAATTTCCTCAAGGCAGATCGCAAAGCCTGTGCTGTTTTCCTGTGGGACGATGGCGGTGGCGTCGCCGTCGATCCCCCAATACATCGGCCGGATGTAGACGGCCGATCCAATGTCGTAGGAATCTAGCCCTTCGCGGATGATCTCGACCATCTGCTCGGTTGTGACGGTTGGGGTCAGCATCAGCGCCTGGGCCGATCTGTTCACGCGGGCGCAATGAGCTGCCAGGTCCGGTGCCAGGCCATCGAAAAAGCGCGCACCGTCAAAGACCGAAGAACCCAGCCATGCGCCATGATCGGCAGCCCGCATGATCGGGGCGTCCCCGCTATGCCACTGCCCTTCGAAAAAGGTGCGGATGTTTTTGCCGACTGCCATGACGCCCTCCCAAGCATTTGCGCAAACCTAGGAAGGCGTCGCGGCAAGGTCCAGAGCAATCAGCCCAGTTTTGCGCCGACCATGCCCACGATGTCGTAGGTTTGTTGCAGGATCGGGGCCGCAATCGCGCGCGCCCTTTCCGCACCACGGGCAAGTATCCTGTCAATCTCGGCCTCTTCGCCCATCAGGCGGGACATTTCAGCCGAAATAGGCGACAGTTTTGAAACCGCCAGTTCTGCCAGCATCGGTTTGAATTCACCGAACTGTTTTCCGCCGACATCGGCCAAAACCTGTTCCACCGTCTGATCGCTGAGCGCCGCAAAGATGTTCACCAGATTGCGCGCGTCGGGACGATCCTCAAGACCTTCGATCTCCGAGGGCAAGGCCTCGGGGTCGGTCTTTGCCTTGCGGATTTTCTTGGCGATCGTGTCAGCATCATCGGTCATGTTAATGCGGCTCATGTCCGATGGGTCGGACTTGGACATTTTCTTTGACCCATCCCGCAAGCTCATGACCCGAGTTGCCGCACCTTCGATCACCGGTTCGGTTAGCGGAAAGAAGTCAACGCAATAGTCATGGTTAAACTTGGTCGCGATATCACGGGTCAGTTCCAGATGTTGCTTTTGATCATCACCCACAGGGACGTGTGTCGCGTGATACACGAGGATATCCGCGGCCATCAGCGCCGGGTAGGCAAACAGACCCAGCGAGGCGTTCTGCGCGTTCTTGCCAGCCTTATCCTTGAACTGTGTCATGCGCTGCATCCAGCCCAGTCGGGCGACGCAGTTGAATATCCACGCAAGTTGCGCGTGTTCAGGCACCTGGCTTTGGTTGAACAGGATCGACTTTTCCGGGTCCAGGCCAGACGCGATGTACCCTGCACACAGCTCGCGCGTGGCATGGCGTAATTCTTTTGGATCCTGCCAAACGGTGACCGCGTGCAGATCGACCATGCAATAGATCGTCTGATAATCGGACCCTTGCATCCGAACCCAGTTCCGCAAGGCACCCAAATAGTTGCCAAGGTGCAAATTGCCCGAGGGCTGCGCACCGGAAAACACGCGCGGCGTAAACTGGGTTTCGGTCATCGAAAGGAACTCCCGTCTGGAAAAATCAGCCTCCGTCGATTACCCATGGCGTCAAGGGACGTCAACAGCCGCGAAAGGCCCGCCCAATGAGCAGTGAGCATTATACACCCGCCGTGAACCCTCTGCCGCCCGTGGTGGTGGCGCTGGTTCTGTTCATAATGGGAATCGAGCTGGCTTTTACATTGGGGGCCCGAGGTCTGGTTGGCGGGCCGTCGGCGGTGGGGTGGCGACTGGATGCGTTGCAAAGTTATTCCTTCTCGCCTGATATCTTCGACTGGATGGTCGAAAACGGGCGCTGGTCGTTTGAACATGTCATTCGCTTTGTAACTTACCCGTTTGTATCCGGCACATTCACGCAGGCCATCTTCGTCTGCGTTTTCCTGGTGGCCATGGGCAAGATGGTGGCCGAGGTTTTTGGCGGTTTGCAGATGCTGGTGATCTTTGTGTTGTCCGGCGTAGGCGGTGCGCTGGCTTATGCGCTGCTGCTGGACCCGAATTATCCTCTGGTTGGAGGGTTCCCGCCCGTCTACGGCCTGATCGGCGCGTTCACCTGGTTGCTATGGCGTAAACTGTCATTGATCGGTGAAAACCAATCCCGCGCATTTGGTCTGATTGCGGCTTTGATGGGGATTCAACTGGTCTTTGGCCTGCTGTTTGGCGGCACGTCCGACTGGGTGGCTGATCTTGGCGGGTTTGCTACAGGCTTCGGGTTGTCATTCTTTCTGGCACCAGGTGGCTGGGCGCGCATTGTTCGACGCATTCGCCGCGATTGATCACGACCTGCGCAGGGCACGTTTGAATTCGGACAGCTCAAAAGCACCCAGAAGGTGGCCTAGGAAGAAATAAGTGGCAGCGGCAACTTTGATCAGGATGATCAGCGCCAGGTACCGCCACCCGGACAGCTCGAATGCCCAGCCAAACAGGTGAATAGCGACGTAAAGGACGACGCCCATCCCCAGTGACGCCACCACGATGCGCCACGCACGGCGTTTTAATCTGTCGTCGAACCGGGCCTCTTCGCCTATGCGGCGCGCGCCGAGGATCAACAGACCAACCATCGCCCATCCCGCGACCGAGGCCGCGATGGCGGGCGCGATCCAACCTACAATCGGATAAAGTCCAAAGGCCAGCCCGGCATTTATGATCATCCCAACCACAGCATAGTGGAACGGGGATCTTGTATCCTCGCGCGCGAAGAACAGCGGTTGCAGCAGTTTCTGCAACATAAAAGCGGGCAGGCCGACGCCATAAATCGCGACAGCCATGGCGGTGGCGGCCGTGTCTTCGGCGCTGAACTGTCCCCGCTCGAACAGGACCGAGACCATGGGCAACGGTAGAACCACGAAGGCCACCGTAGAAGGGATGGTCAGCAAAAGCGTGAACTCTCCGGCGCGGGAAAAGGCGTTCCGCGCACCGTCTTTGTCACCGGCACGCAGTCGCCGTGACAGGTCGGGCAGCAGGACAATGCCGACGGCGATGCCCACGACACCCAAAGGCAGTTGGTACAGACGGTCCGCTGCAAACAGCCAGCTGACGGCTTTTTCGGTTTTCGAAGCAACAAGTTGACCGACCACAAGGTTGATCTGCGTGACCCCCATGGCCAGTGCGGCGGGAACGGCGATACGCACCATATGGCGCATCTCGGGGTTCAGCTTGGGCAGGCCGGGCCGGATGCGAATACCCGCACGTTCGGTTGCGATCCAGACCAATGCAAGCTGCGCAATACCGGCCAAAGGGATGACTGTGATCAGCCAGCGGATCACTTCACCCCCTGACACCGCGCCTGCGATCAGGGCGGTGCATGCGAAGATGTTCAAAAGCACCGGCGCGGCAGCAGCCGCTGCAAACCGGCCCGTTGCATTCAACACCCCGGAAAAAAGCGCCGCCAGCGACATAAACAGGATGTAGGGAAACACCACATAGCTGTAATCGACGGCCAGATCGAACCTTTCGTCACCATAAAACCCTTCGGCCGTAGCCCAAACCAAAGCGGGCATGAACACCATGGCCAGACCGACCAGCCCCAGAACGGCTACCGCCAGCAGGTTAAAGGCATCTTGCGCAAAACCTTCGGCGTCTTCCTCACCTTCCAGCCGTTTCGAGAACATTGGTACAAAGGCTGCATTAAACGCGCCCTCGGCAAAGAACCGGCGGAACATGTTGGGCAGGCGGAAGGCGGCGACAAAAGCGTCCATCACCGGGCCCGGTCCGATATAGGCGGTCAGCAGGATTTCCCGCAAAAAGCCCAAGATACGGCTGGCCAAGGTCCAGAAGCCGACCGTGAACAGGCCTGAGAACAGCCGGATCTGTTTCATGATTCCGCGCGCTCTGCGCCCTCAGTAATGGCCTTGCGCAGCTTGGCCTCAAGCGCGCGTTGCTTGCTTTCCGAGTGGTATTTCAGCCCGAACATATCCTTGACGTAGAACGTATCGACCACTTGTTCGCCATAGGTGGCAATCACCGCGTTAGCGACATAGACATTTCCGGCGGCCAGAGTACGCGCCAGATCGTACAGCAGGCCGGGCCGGTCGCGGGTGTCGACCTCAATGATCGTGTAGATCTCGGACCCTTCATTGTCGAAGATGATATGGGTCGGCACGTTAAAGGCCCGTTCGCGTTTCTTGATCTTGTCACGCGATTTCAACGCGTCGCGTGCCACGACCTCACCCTTTAGCGTTTTGTGGATCATTTGCGTCAGACGGGGCAGGCGGCTGGCCTCGAACGGGTGGCCGTCGGCGTCCTGAATCCAAAACGCATCAGTCACGTATCCGTCCTTGGTGGTGTAACTGCGGGCATCGACCACGTTGGCGCCAACCAACGCCAGTGCGCCGGCGATGCGGGCAAAAATACCGGGATGATCGGCCATTGTGAAACAGGCTCGGGTCGCATCGCGATCTTCGTCCGGGTGCAGGCGGATTTCCATGGCTCCGGCATCGCCGCTGCAGTCCAGTTCCCGCAACATCTCAGCAAACTCAACATGGGTCGACAGGTTCAGGCCCTGCCAATAGGGGTCGTAATGCCGCCCAGTTTCAGTCTTGAGGTCTGCCTTGGACCAACCCTCCAGCTCTGTGCGCAGGGCTTTCTTGGCGCCTGCCCCGCGGTTGGCCCGGTTCAGGTCCTCCATCCCGGTTTCAAGGGCGCGCTTGGTTTCCGCATGCAAGGCACGCAGCAGGGTGGCTTTCCAGTTGTTCCACGTGTTTGGCCCCACGCCGCGAATATCGCAGACCGTCAACACTGTCAGTAGGTCCAGTCGTTTGACCGTTTTCACCGCTTTGGCAAAGTCCCGCACCGTGCGTGGGTCCGAGATATCGCGCTTTTGCGCCATATCCGACATCAGCAGGTGATAACGCACCAGCCATTCCACTGTTTCCGAATCCGCTTTGTTCAACCCCAGTCTAGGCGCTACCTTGCGGGCGATCTTCGCCCCCAGGATCGAGTGGTCCTCGGGTCGTCCCTTGGCGATGTCATGGATCAACAACGCGACATACAGAACCTTGCGGTTGACCCCTTCCTTCAGGATCGACGAGGCCAAAGGCAGCGATTCAACCAGCTCACCGCGCTCAATCTGGGCCAGGTTCACGATACACTGGATGGTGTGCTCGTCCACTGTATAGCTGTGATACATGTTGAACTGCATCATCGCGACGATGTGTTCGAATTCGGGCAGGAAGGCTGACAATACACCCAGTTCGTTCATCCGGCGCAGGGCGCGTTCCGGGTTGCCGTGTTTCAGCATCAGATCCAGGAAGATGCGCTGTGCTTCTTTGTTTTCGCGCATGTCATCGTCGATCAATGTCAGGTTGGCGCTGACCAGACGCATCGCGTCCGGATGGATCAGCATGCCTGTGCGCAGCCCTTCCTCGAACAGACGCAGCAGGTTCAGCTTATCAGATAGGAAGGTGTCGGGATCGGCCACATCCAGACGGCCATGCACGACCTTGTAACCCGCTTTGACCCGTGGACGGCGGCGAAAGATACGCTCTAGCAACGGTGCGCCTTTCATATGAGACGCCTCAAGTTTGGTCAGGAAAATGCGGGTCAATTCCCCGACGCGGGTCGCTTCGCGGAAATAGCGTTGCATAAAGACTTCAACGGCACGACGGCCCGCCCTGTCTTCGTAGCCCATGCGGGCCGCAACCTCGACCTGCATGTCAAAGGTCAGCTGTTCGGTGGCGCGGTTGGTTACTAGATGCAGATGTGATCGCACAGCCCAGAGGAAATCCTCGGCCTCGACAAAAGTGCTGAATTCCTCGGGCGTGAACAGGCCCAGCGGCACCAGTTCGGCCACGTCCTGGACGCCATAAATGTATTTCGCGATCCAATAGAGCGATTGAAGGTCGCGCAGCCCGCCTTTGCCTTCCTTGACATTGGGCTCGACCATGTAACGCTGACCCTGCTTGTGGTGGCGTTCGTCGCGTTCCTGAAGCTTGGCTTCGATGAACTGGCGCTCGCTGCCCTTGAACAGATCGGCCTTCAGGCGCGCGTCCAATTCGGCCGCGAGGTCAGTATCACCGGCCAGATAGCGCTGTTCCAGCATGGCGGTGCGGATGGTGAAGTCTTCGGCTCCTAGACGCAGGCAATCTTTAATAGTGCGCGATGAATGCCCCACCTTCAGCCGCAAATCCCACAGGATGTAGAGCATAGATTCGATCACACTCTCGGCCCAGGCGGTGATCTTGTAGGGGGTCAGAAACAGCAGGTCGACATCCGAGGCAGGCGCCATTTCACCGCGCCCATAGCCGCCCACGGCCAGCACCGCGATCTTTTCGCCCTGTGTTGGCGTGGCCAACGGGTGCAGATCCTGGCTGGCGACTTTCATTGCGGTGCAGACCAGCCCGTCTGTCAGATATGTATAGGAATGCGTCAAAGGCCGCGCGTCGAAGGGTCGGTTGGCAAAAGCAGCAGCAATCGCTTGCCGTCCGGCTTTTTGGGCATCCCGCAAAATGCGCACGGTTTCGCCACGCCGTGCGGCGTTGTCGGATGTGGTGTCGAAGGCCTCTGACAGTTTCGCCATGACGGCACCGCCGTCAAAGATTTCATCAGCCGGGCAGATCAGCTCACCCTTGCGGGTGAGCGTCAGTACCGGTTGATCAGAATCCAGCGCCAGAGAAGCTTTGTGGGGCAGGGTCAATCACTACTACCTGTTTATTCTGGATCGTGGCGACAGCCAGACCGCGTTCATTCGTACCGTTCGACCGCAGGCGGAAGATACCGCCTACACCCTGGAAACCGGCGTTCTGTGTCAAGGCAGCCGCAGTTAGCGCGTTGGACTTGCCCTGGCTCACTAACGCGGCGATGGCGGCGATACCGTCATAGGCCAGTCCGCTGATCGGATGCGGGGCTTCGCCGTAGGTATTGTTGTATCGTTGACGATAGGCCTGTGCCTTGGAAGGGTCCGGCAAAGCGAACCAGCCGCCCTGAACGCCCGGTAGTTCCAGCGTTTGTGATGGGATATCCCATCGTGTCAGGCCAATGTATTGCGTGTTTGTGGGGGAAACCCCCGCCTCGGGCAGCAGCTGAGAATACAGCGGCAGCGCTCCGGCGGTGGTTGCTGTCAGGAACAGCGAATCCGCCCCTGCCGCATCCACGGTCGCCTTGATGGTCGGGACCGAGTTGATGACGCCTTGCTGCGATCGGTCGTAGCCGACGGTCCCGGCATTGTTTACCCGGCTGCTGCTCAGCGCAGTTGCAATTGCGGATTGCCCCAGTTGACCGGCGGCATCGTTGCTGTGGACGATTACCATGCCGTTCTTGCCTTGCGACCCGGCAAAGCTGACCAGCCGGCCGGCCGTGTTGTTGAAAGTGGGGCCCAGCAAGAACACGTTGCCGCCCGCAATGCTGGTGTTGTTTGAAAAGGACAAAACGTTGACGTTGTTGTTCAATACCGCAAGACCGGCAGAGTTTGCCGCCTGTGCGTATACCGGGCCAATGATAATTTTTGCGCCGTCCGCTACCGCTTGTTGCGCCACACTTGCCGCAGTGTTTGAGCTGCCCCGCGTATCGTAGACACGCAAGTCAATCTTCACATTCTGAAGGTCGGCCATGGCCAGACGGGCTGCATTCTCAAGGCTGCGCGCCAGGGCTGCATCGCCGGAATTCGCCGACCCGGCGGGCACCAGCAGAGCAACAGGCACAGGTTCGGAGGTGTTGATCGACGGGCCTCCGCCCAGTCCGCCCGCGTCACACGCGGCCAGAAATGCGGCGGTGGCCAGGACAGCGGCGGATTTCGCCAGCTTGCGAACGGGCTTGCAAACGGTAAACATCTAAATGAAAACTCCCTGATCCGGCGGCTTGGGATGCTGCCATTCGTTGCGCCGCGATAATAAACGTCACGCTGTGAGGGTCCAGCTTTGAATTTCCAAAAAGTCAGATTGGGCGTCGGCCTGTATTTTGTTGCCACTCCGATCGGGGCCGCGCGCGATATCACGCTCAGGGCATTGGACGTGCTGGCCTCGGCCGATGTGATTGCGGCCGAAGACACCCGCAGCCTGCGGCGGTTGATGGAAATTCACGGTGTCC
The DNA here is from genome assembly GCF_900172215.1 of Ruegeria meonggei. GTDB lineage: Bacteria > Pseudomonadota > Alphaproteobacteria > Rhodobacterales > Rhodobacteraceae > Ruegeria > Ruegeria meonggei. Next base: position 99,218 of record NZ_FWFP01000006.1, on the reverse strand, counting down.
CTTTGGAAGGGCGGCGCATTCAGGCCTATCACGACCACAGCGGCGCTGGTGCTCGTGGTAAAATACTGGACGCGTTGCAACAGGGCAAATCGGTGGCCTACGCCTCCGAGGCGGGAATGCCGCTGATTGCCGATCCGGGCTATGATCTGGGGCGGCAGGCAGCAGAAGAGGGTCATATGGTGACCTGCGCGCCGGGCCCGTCTGCAGCGCTGATGGCGTTGACGTTGGCGGGGTTGCCGACAGATGCCTTCTTTTTTGCCGGCTTTCTGCCAAACGCATCCGGCGCACGTCGAACCCGGATCGAGGCGTTGCGTGAGGTCCCCGGTACACTGGTTTTCTACGAATCCCCCAAGCGTGTGGCGGCTTGCCTGTTTGACCTGTCTCAGGTTTTGGGCGATGACCGTCAGGCTGCGATGTGCCGTGAGTTGACCAAGAAGTTCGAAGAGGTTCGGCGCGGGACACTGGCAGATCTGGCCGCGGATCTCCGCGGGCAGACGGTTAAAGGTGAAATTGTTCTGCTGGTGGACCGGGGGCATTCGGAAACCGTTAACGAATCTGACATAGAAGAGGCGTTGAAACACGCGCTGGAGACTCATTCGGTGCGGGATGCGGCTGATCTGGTGTCTCAGATGTATAAGCTGCCGCGCCGCCCGATTTACCAACTGGCACTGAAGCTGGGAAAGGGATGACATGACGCCACGATCCGTTCGCAGTTCGGTGTCTTACCACGCCGGGCAGGCTGCGGAGCATCAAGTGGCCTCAGAATACGAACGGCGCGGGTATATTATTGTGCACCGCCGTTGGCGCGGGGTGGGTGGTGAAATTGATCTGATCGCTCGCAACGATGAGGGGCTTGTGTTCATAGAGGTCAAGAAAAGCACAAGTTTCGAGAAGGCTGCAGCCCGGATCAATCGCCGCCAGATGGACCGAATTTGTGCGTCTGCGGGACAGTTTCTGGAAAATGAACCAAATGGTCAGCTGACGAATGTGCGCTTTGACGCGGCCCTGGTCGACGCATCTTGCGCTGTTCAAATCATCGAGAACGCCTTTGATCAGGTCTGACCCCCATTGAACCCTTGGCCTCGCTGGGCCATGTATCTGGCGTGAAGCTAAGGGACACGCCATGAAAATCGCCTTTCAGATGGACCCGATCGGGGCCGTGGATATCAATGCCGACAGCTCTTTCCGTCTGGCCGAAGAGGCGCAGGCGCGCGGGCACACTCTGTTTTTCTACAGCCCCGACCAGCTGGCCTATCAGGAGGGGCGCATAACAGCCCGTGGTCACGACATGACGGTCCAGCGGGTGGTTGGAAACCCTGCGGAATTAGGCCCTGAGCGCGAAGTGGACCTGGCCGATTTTGACGTTGTCTGGCTACGTCAGGACCCGCCGTTTGACATGCACTACATCACATCGACGCACTTGCTGGACCGCCTCAAGGGGCAGGTGTTGGTGGTCAATGATCCGTTCTGGGTGCGAAATTACCCCGAGAAACTGTTGGTGCTGGACTTCCCCGACCTGACCCCGCCGACAACAATTGCGCGCGATCTTCAGACGATCAAAGTTTTCAAGGAAAAGCACGGCGATATCATTTTAAAGCCGCTTTACGGCAATGGTGGTGCCGGTGTGTTTCGGCTGGATGCCAATGACCGCAACCTGACATCTCTACACGAGCTGTTCGTCGGGTTTTCGCGAGAGCCGCTGATTGTGCAGAAGTTTCTGCCCGATGTCAGTAACGGCGACAAACGCGTGATTCTCGTCGACGGAGAGGCGGTCGGCGCGATCAACCGGGTTCCTGCAAAAGGAGAGACGCGGTCGAACATGCATGTGGGCGGGCGGCCCGAAAAAATCGGTCTGTCAGATCGGGACCTTGAGATATGTGCCGCAATCGGGCCTTTGCTGAAAGAAAAAGGCCAGGTTTTTGTCGGAATTGACGTGATCGGTGATTACCTGACCGAAATCAACGTCACCTCGCCAACCGGCATCCAAGAGCTGGAACGGTTTGATGGCGTCAACATTGCGGAGAAAATCTGGCAGGCGATTGAGGCCAAGATTTAAGACGCCGCGCTGCCGCTGATGCGAAAGCTCAGCGCTTCGGCGATATGGGGCCGCCGTACATCCGGGGCCCCCTCCAGATCAGCAATAGTGCGTGCCACCCGTAAAATGCGGTGAAAGGCACGTGCCGACAGGCCAAATTTCTCAGCAGCTTTCAACAACAGCTCTTTGCCTTCGAGATCAGGCGCGGCAATTTCTTCTAGCACTGACCCTTCGACATCCGCGTTTTGTCGAATAGCGGGCGTTTCGCGAAACCGTGCGGCCTGAATGGCACGGGCCTGTTCTACACGGTCGGCAACCATGGCCGAGCTGTCACCGGACGGTGGCAGGTCTAAGTCGGTGAACCCAACAGGGGGCACCTCGATCCGTAAATCGAATCGGTCCATCAACGGGCCAGAGATGCGGCCCAGATAGTCCTCTCCGCATACTGGCGCGCGCGAGCAGGCCCGGGCGGGATCCGTCAGATATCCGCATTTACAAGGGTTGGCTGCAGCCACCAGCATGAAACGGCAGGGGTATTTCACATGGGCATTGGCGCGGGCTACCATGACCTCACCGCTTTCAACCGGCTGGCGCAAGGTTTCAAGCACGGTGCGCGGGAATTCCGGAAATTCGTCCATGAACAAAACCCCGTTATGAGCCAGTGAAATCTCGCCCGGCTTGGCGCCTTTGCCACCGCCGACAATCGCTGCCATTGACGCCGTGTGATGCGGTTCGCGAAACGGACGACTGCGACTGATGCCGCCTTCATCCAGCAATCCACACAGGGATTGGATCATCGACGTCTCCAAGGCCTCGGTTGGCGTCAGTGGCGGCAAAATACCCAGCAAGCGCGCGGCCAGCATGGATTTGCCCGACCCCGGCGTGCCGATCATGATCAGGTGGTGGCGTCCTGCGGCGGCAATCTCCAGCGCGCGTTTGGCCCGTTCCTGCCCTTTCACGTCACGCAGGTCGCGGGCGCTGGGCGCCAGATTCACCTCGCCCGGCAGTGCCGCGGGCAAGGGTGACTGACCCGAAAAATGGCGCACCACATCGCCCAGTGACCCCGCTCCGATCACCTGTGTGGCATCGACCCAGGCGGCCTCGGCGCTGGAAGCACGGGGACAGAGCAGCGCGCGATCCTCGGTCGCGGCGGTCATGGCGGCGGGCAGCGCGCCAACCACAGGCACCAGAGAGCCATCCAGTGACAACTCACCCAGTGACACCGCCCCTTCGGCAGCGTCGGCTGGGATGATCTCCAACGCGGACAGCAGCGCGACGGCGATGGGCAGGTCGAAATGGCTGCCCTCTTTCGGCAGATCCGCAGGCGACAGGTTGATGGTGATCCGCTTTGAGGGCAGTGCGATGGCCATGGAACTGAGGGCGCTGCGGATGCGATCGCGGGCCTCGGACACGGCTTTGTCGGGCAGACCAACGATGGAAAAGGCAGGCAGGCCCGGTGAGACGGCGCATTGCACCTCAACCGGACGAGCTTCTACCCCTTGGAAAGCGACAGTATGAGCGCGAGCAACCATGAACGACCTTTTTGGTTAACAAGTCGTTGCTGCCACGGGTGCAGTTTAGGAATCGTTAACAGAGGCGCGCATGGCGGTGAATTTTGGCCACGCCTCGGGGTCTGCGACGGTTTTGTCGCGGCAAAACGGGTTGCAGAACCCCCAGATTTGTCCGTTCAGATCCAGAAAATCGGTGACCGGTTTGCCTGAATAGGGGCAAGTGGCGTTGATTGACGGCCCGGACTTCGCGGGGAAAGCTCCTGACGTTTCGCCGACGGGCCATTGGGCTGTTGGCAGTCCGGTTTCATAGGGGAACGGGTCGTATGATACGGTCAGTCCCATTGCACGCCACTGCCGGACGGATGGATCTGATAGCAACTCCAAGCAATAATCGCGATTGGCATCCGACACGGGCAAACCGTAGCCGATGATCCGAGCTGCGATCGGGGTATAGAACACATCGGCCAGCGAGTAGACACCAAACAGCGGTCCGGACGCCGCGCCGGAAACCTTGCGCGCATGCGCCCAGAGGTCCTCGATCCGGTGCAGATCAACTTGCGTCTCGACCGAGGGCGCAAACCCCTGCCAGCAGTGCTGGAGCTGCATCGCGCATTCCCCCCGCAGCGCGGTGAACCCAGCGACCATTTCAACGCAGAGCCAACGCGCCGTGGCGCGGGCGGAGGGGTCACCGGGCCATAGCCCGGCCTCCGGATGCCGCTCGGCCAGTGTTTCGGCCATGGCAAGGCTTTCCCCAACCACGGTGCCATCAGGCAGTCGCAAGGCCGGAACCAACCGGGCCGGGGCGAGGGGCTTCATATCGTCGGCCATCGTGCCGGAATACAGGCCGATCATGTGGCTTCGGTAAGGCAGGCCAAACTTTTCCAGCATCAGCCAACCGCGCAAGGACCAGCTGGAAAACAGGCGGTCTCCGATAAACAAATCATAAGTCATGCGCATAGGATGGCGCGGCCGGAACGGTCCGTAAATCAGTGATTTGTGCGAGGTGTGATCACGGACAGTGATTGATCCGCCCCACCGACCAGCGGTCGCCATGATGGGTGATATCGGTGACGGAAAGGTTGTCGATCCGATGGCTGAACGCCTCTTGCGCGTCCAGATTCAGCGCCCGCTGCACCTGCGTCAAAATCACGCCAAAATGGACCACGATGATCAGATCATGCCCGGCGTGGGCGGCAATCAGATCGTCGATCACAGCATCGACGCGGGTTCGAACCTGGTTCCAGCTTTCGCCGTTTGGCGGGCGCACGTCGCCCGGATTGTCCCAATAGGCAAAGGCCAGCTCGGGATCTTCTGCCTCGATCTCTTTAAAGCCGCGCAGCTCCCACGTGCCAAAGTGGATTTCCCGCAAATTTGCGTGATGGGGCAGGCGAAGGCGGCTTCCCTGAAGGGCCGAGGCTGTATCTGCAGCACGGGACAAATCGGATGAGACGACGATAGCCTGCGCTGGCAGGTGATCGTGCAGGCGGGCGATGGCGGCATGATCGCTGAGATCGGCAGGCAGGTCGGACCATCCAACCATGGTTTTGGCATGGGTCGGCCCGTGACGGACAAGATGCAGCCGAGTCATGGCAGTTGCCCTTTCAGAACCAGCGGCAACCCGGCGGTGACTTGAATGGCCAGATCAGCCTGCGCCGCCAGCGCGATATTCAGCCGGCCTTGTGCTTCGCGGAAACGGCGCGAGAGAGCGTTGTCCGGAACGATCCCATGACCAACTTCATTAGAGACGATGACAACAGGCGCGTGGCAGCTACGCAGCGCCTGCAACAAAGCGCTCTGCGCCTGATCCAGATCGTTTTCGGCCAACATATGATTGGTCAGCCACATGGTCGCACAGTCGATCAGGCAGATGTCGTTCGGGGTCAGGCGGGCCAAGTCGGGCCCAAGATCAAGAGGGGCTTCAATCGTTGTCCAATCCGCGCCGCGTTGGGCAAGGTGGCGCTGAACCTTCTGTTCCATCTCATCATCAAACACTTGTGATGTGGCGACGTATATCTTGTTTTTACCTTCTGAAACAACGACCTGCTCGGCAAATGCCGACTTGCCTGAGGCCGCCCCGCCCAACACAAAGGTTAAATCCGGATACACTGTTATTACCTTTCTGGTGATCCACCCGGTGTTGTTCTGCGTATCGACCATATGTCGGCAAGGCAAGCCCGACCCGCGCCTGTGAAAAGGGGAGATTTCCATGGCACTGGACACTGCGAAAGATTTCTCACTGTCTCGGCAGGCAATGAAAGCCGAACTGCTGGACGCTGAAACCGAACTGAAACTGGCATATGCGTGGCGTGACGACCGGGACGAACGGGCTCTGCATCGTCTCATTACGGCCTATATGCGACTGGCGATTTCGATGGCAGCCAAGTTCAAACGCTATGGCGCGCCGATGAATGACCTGATCCAGGAGGCTGGTCTGGGACTGATGAAAGCGGCGGACAAGTTTGATCCTGATCGTGGGGTGCGCTTTTCAACCTATGCTGTCTGGTGGATCAAGGCGAGCATTCAGGACTATGTCATGCGCAACTGGTCGATGGTGCGGACCGGCTCGACCTCTTCGCAAAAATCCCTCTTCTTCAACATGCGTCGGGTTCAGGCGCGGCTGGAACGCGAGGCCGCGTCCGATGGTATGGATCTGGACCGTCACCAGTTGCACCAGATGATTGCTGCTGAGATTGGTGTGCCTCTGCGGGATGTGGAAATGATGGAAGGTCGCCTGTCCGGCTCGGATTTCTCGCTGAATGCAGTGCAGTCGGCCGATGAAGACGGGCGTGAGTGGATCGATGCGCTTGAAGATGACCGCGAACAGGCTGCCGAGAGGGTGGAAAACAGCCATGACACCGAACAACTGCGCGACTGGCTGGTAACGGCCATGCAAGCGCTGAACGACCGCGAGCGGTTTATTGTGCGCGAGCGCAAGCTGCGCGAACCGGCGCGGACATTGGAAAGCCTTGGGCAAGAGCTGGGTCTGTCAAAAGAGCGAGTGCGACAGCTTGAGGCGGCAGCCTTCGGCAAAATGCGCAAGAACCTTGAAGCGCAATCGCGTGAGGTGCAACACTTCATCGCATGAAACACTTTGCGATTCTGCTTTGCGCTCTTGTGGTTATGGGCAAACCTGGCCAGGCCGACGATTTGATCCCTGATGATGTGGCAGAAGCCATGAAATCTGCTGATGTCGTGATCCTTGGGGAAATCCACGACAATCCTCAACACCATCTTGTGCAGAAAGACGCGTTGACGATTGTCTCTCCGTCCGCCGTGGTGTGGGAAATGGTGACCGAGGAAGGCGCGCAGCGACTGGCGCAAAAAGCCGCGTCCAACCCCGAAGAGCTGGCCAAAATCCTGAAATGGGCGGAAATGGGCTGGCCACCGCTGAGCATGTATTACCCGGTGTTTCAGGCCACCGATGCGCCGGTTTATGGCGCGATGGTCCCCCGCACAGCCGCTCGCGCTGCGATGGAGCGGGGTGCTGCAACTGCGCTTGGGGCCGATGCCGCCCGATATGGCCTGACCGTTCCGTTGCCCGCGGCTGAGCAATCCGCACGCGAGTCAGATCAGCTGGCCTCGCATTGCAATGCCATGCCCGAAAGCGCCTTGCCGCAACTGGTCGCTATTCAGCGCCTGCGCGATGCGGTGCTAACCCGGGCCGTTTTGCGCGCCTATGACGAGACCGGTGGACCGGTGGCGGTGATCACAGGCAATGGCCATGCCCGCAAAGACCGTGGTATCCCGACTTTTCTGTCCCGCCTGCGCCCCGGTCTGAAAGTATTTGTGCTGGGTCAATCGGAAGATGGCATCGTCCATGGTGAGTTTGATGCCGTTATCGATAGCCCCTCTGTCGAGCGTGAAGACCCCTGCCTGGCTTTTGAAACGCAGAATTAAGCGCTGGAACTGCCGGGCAGCCTTGCCTAATGTCGGGGCCGACCGGGACGAGAAGGGCACAACATGCTGGCATCGAAACGCATTCTGCTGATCATCGGCGCAGGGATCGCGGCCTACAAGTCGCTGGACCTGATCCGGCGACTCAAGGAACGCGGCGCCGCTGTGACACCGGTTCTGACTCCTGCAGCCGAGGAATTTGTTACGCCGCTATCCGTGTCAGCGCTTGCAGGCGAAAAGGTCTATCGCGATCTGTTCGATCTGACGGATGAAGCCGAGATGGGTCATATTCAGTTGTCACGCTCGGCCGATATGATTGTTGTGGCCCCGGCAACGGCTGATTTGATGGGCAAGATGGCCGGAGGCTTGGCGAATGATCTGGCCTCAACCTTGCTGATGGCCACTGATACACCGGTTCTGTGTGCGCCTGCGATGAATGTACGCATGTGGGATCACCCGGCAACCCAGCGTAATCTGCAACAGCTTCAGGCGGACGGGGTCCGTTTTGTAGGTCCCAATGAGGGCGACATGGCCTGTGGCGAATACGGCCCCGGCCGCATGTCCGAACCGCTTGAGATCGTGGCGGCAATCGAAGCGCAGATGGGCAGTGGCCCCCTTTCGGGAAAGCGGGTTCTTGTGACCTCGGGCCCAACGCACGAGCCGATTGATCCTGTGCGCTATATCGCCAACCGTTCATCTGGGGCGCAGGGCACGGCCGTGGCCCGGGCGCTGGCGGCGCTGGGGGCCGAAGTTGTCTTTGTGACCGGCCCCGCCGATGTTCCCGCCCCCGAGGGGGTGCAGGTGCTGCGCGTCGAAACCGCGCAACAAATGTCTGACGCGGTCGAGGCTGCTCTGCCAGTTGATGCCGGTGTCTTTGCAGCGGCAGTAGCGGACTGGCGCATGGCAAGCGCGTCGGACAAGAAGCTGAAGAAAAGCCGCGATGGTTTGCCGGTGCTGGAATTTGCGGAAAACCCGGACATCCTGAAACGGATTGCTCATATGGGTGCGGATCGCCCTACGTTGGTGGTTGGCTTTGCCGCCGAGACAGATAACGTGATCGAACACGCCACCGCCAAACGCGCGCGCAAGGGCTGTGACTGGATCGTGGCAAATGATGTCAGCCCGGCGACGGGCATCATGGGCGGGTCCGAAAACGCGGTGACCGTGATCTCGGATTCGGGTGCCGAGGAATGGCCGCGTATGGGCAAGGATGCGGTGGCCGAGCGGCTGGCACAAAAGATCGCCGACGCGCTGACAGGCTAGACAAGAGGGACAATAATGGTTGCAATCCGTGTGATCCGAGAGGAAGGCGCTGACCCGTTGATCCCGCTACCCTCTTATGAAACCGCAGGGGCCGCAGGCGCAGATGTCCGGGCAAATCTGCCGGGTGGCGCGCCGATCACGCTGACCCCCGGTCAGCGCGCGCTGGTGCCCACCGGTTTGCGGATTGAAATCCCGCAAGGGTTTGAGGTTCAGGTGCGGCCGCGCTCGGGCCTTGCCCTGAAACACGGGATCACCTTGCCCAATACACCGGGCACAATCGACAGCGATTACCGTGGTCCACTGGGCGTGATCCTATTGAACGCCGGGCAAGACAGTTTTGAGATCACCCATGGCGAACGCATTGCCCAACTGGTCGTGGCTCCTGTTGTTCAGGCCAGCTTCAAGCCGGTTGACGTCCTGACCGACACGGATCGCGGCGCGGGTGGGTTCGGCTCGACCGGGCGCGGCTGATGTTGCTGGTTCTGATCCTAGCCGCGCTGCTGTGGGGTATCGGTTATGTGGCCGGGGTGACGCGAACGGCGCGCATGACCTCGGTCGTGGTGTTGCTGCTGGGCGTTATCACCGTGCAATTGGTTCTGCCCGATGGGCATCCGTTGCGCGAGGCGACCGGCGGGTCTGCAGCGCTGTGGTTGATATTGGCTGGCTCGGTCGCGTTGGTTCTGGTTTACGGAAAGGGCTTGAAAGCGCTGCGAAATCGCGCGGCACCAGCCTCAACCCAGGAGCCCGCAATGCCATCCGACCGATTCTCGGAAACCGAGCTTGAGCGCTATGCCCGGCACATCGTGCTGCGCGAACTGGGCGGGCCGGGGCAGAAAAAGATGAAACAGGCCCGTGTGCTGATTATCGGCGCGGGTGGTCTGGGCGCGCCCGCCCTGCAATATCTGGCCGCCGCCGGAGTGGGCACCATCGGTGTTATTGACGATGATGAAGTCGAGAATGCCAATCTGCAGCGACAGGTGATCCACCGCGACGCGGATATCGGCATGCCCAAAGTGTTCTCGGCCCAACAGGCGATGCTGGCGCAGAACCCCAATGTGACGGTGCTGCCCTATCACCGTCGCCTGACCGATGAGATCGCCGCCGATCTGTTTGCCGATTTTGATCTGATCCTGGATGGCACCGACAATTTCGACACGCGCTATCTGGTCAATCGCACGGCTGTCGCGCTGGGCAAACCGCTGATCTCAGGCGCATTGTCACAATGGGAAGGGCAGCTGAGCGTGTTTGACCCGGGCAATAACGCGCCCTGTTATCAGTGTATCTTCCCCGAGGCCCCGGCCCCCGGTCTGGCCCCATCCTGTTCCGAGGCGGGCGTAATTGGCCCATTGCCCGGCGTAGTCGGGTCTATGATGGCGGTTGAGGCGATAAAGGTGATCACCGGCGCGGGGCAGGCGCTGCGCGGTGAGATGCTGATTTACGATGCGCTTTATGGCGAAAGCCGCAAGATCACCCTGTCGCGCCGCGCCGACTGTCTGGTTTGTGGCGGGCAGTAAACGCCGCTGCGGCTCTGGATCATCACCGCAACCGTTCTTAGGTTGTGGTCAAAGGAGACTTCAATGACCAACCCGATCCTGTCCGACTGGACCACGCCGTTTGAAATCGCGCCCTTTGCGGACATTGCGGATGAGGATTTCCCGCCCACGCTGGAACATGCGATGCAGGCCCACAACACCCAGATTGATGCGATTGCGGAAAACCAGGACATGCCCACCTTTGCCAACACAATCGAGGCGCTCGAGGCCGCGGGTGAGCAGATGGACAAGGTCTTGTCAGTGTTCTTCACGGTCGCGGGCGCGGACAGCAACCCGGTGCGCGAACAGATGCAGCGTGATTTCTCGCCTAAGCTGGCCGCGCATTTCTCGGGCATTTCGTCGAACAAGGCGCTGTTTCAGCGGGTGGCTGAGCTGTGGGCGCGGAAAGATCAACTGGGTCTTAGCGACGAACAGGCTCGTGTGTTGATGCTAACCCATCGCGGGTTCGTACGGGCAGGTGCTGCTTTGACCGGGGATGCGGATGCCCGGATGCAAGAGATCAAGGCCCGGCTGGCCTTGTTGGGGACGTCTTTTACACAGAACTTGCTGGCGGATGAACGGGACTGGTTCATGACCCTGGCCGAAGATGATCTGCAAGGTCTGCCGGATTTTGTCATCGACACTGCGCGCGCAGCTGGCGAAGAAAAGAGCGCAGACGGCCCGGTTGTGACACTGTCGCGATCGCTGATCGTGCCGTTCCTGCAATTCTCGCCCCGCCGCGATCTGCGGGAAAAGGCTTATCGCGCCTGGACCGCGCGCGGCGCAAATGGCGGGGATACGGACAACCGCGAGATTGCCGTTGAAACCCTGAGCCTGCGTGAGGAACGCGCCAAACTGCTGGGTTATGACAGCTTTGCTGATTTCAAGCTGGAAACGGAGATGGCCAGAACGCCTGACCGTGTGCGCGATCTGCTGATGCAGGTGTGGGAGCCCGCCAAAACCCGCGCCGACGCTGATGCGGCGATCCTGACGCAGATGATGCAAGAAGACGGCGTGAATGGCCCGCTTGAGGCATGGGACTGGCGCTACTATGCCGAGAAACGCCGCAAGGCTGAGCATGATTTGGATGAGGCCAAATTGAAGCCGTATCTGCAATTGGATCGGATGATCGAGGCGTCCTTTGCCTGCGCCAATCGCCTGTTTGGGCTGGAATTCAAGCCGCTGGATGTGCCGCTGTACCACCCCGATTGCCGGGCGTGGGAGGTGACGCGCAATGATCAGCATATCGCGGTGTTCATTGGCGACTATTTCGCGCGCGGTTCCAAACGGTCAGGCGCATGGTGCAGTGCGATGCGGTCGCAGGCGAAGTTCCCCAAAGAACAGGCGCCGGTTGTCATCAATGTCTGCAATTTCGCCAAGGGTGATCCGGCGCTGTTGTCTTATGACGACGCCCGGACCCTGTTTCACGAATTTGGCCACGCCCTGCATCAGATGCTGTCCGATGTGACCTATGAAAGCATCTCGGGCACGTCTGTGGCGCGTGATTTCGTGGAACTGCCCAGCCAGCTGTACGAACACTGGTTGGAAGTGCCCGAGGTGCTGGCCGAGTTTGCCACCCACGCTGAAACCGGCGCGCCCATGCCACAAGAAATGCTGCAAAAGGTTTTGCAAGCCGCCAATTTTGATCAGGGGTTTCAAACGGTGGAATATGTCGCCTCGGCGCTGGTCGATCTGGCCTTTCACGACGGTGCAGCCCCGGGCGACCCGATGGCAAAACAAGCCGAAGTGCTGGATGCAATCGGAATGCCGCAAGCCATCGGCATGCGCCACGCCACGCCACATTTCGCGCATGTCTTTGCGGGTGATGGCTATAGCTCGGGCTATTACAGTTACATGTGGTCCGAGGTCATGGACGCCGACGCTTTCGCCGCCTTTGAAGAGGCGGGTGGTGCCTTTGATCCCGAACGCGCCAAGGCGCTAGAGGACAACATTCTGTCAACCGGCGGCTCGCGCGAGGCTGAAGACCTGTATCTGGCATTCCGTGGGCGTTTGCCGGGGGTCGAGGCGTTGCTGAAAGGGCGTGGCCTGGTCACGGCCTGACCAATCAATACCCCAGATTGCGGTCGACAAGGTGCAGGAAGGGTTCGCCCGCCTCACCTCGGCGAATGTTCTCGCAGATCACCTGCGCCGCCGTGGTGGGCCGGGTTTCCGAGGCGATATGTGGGGTCACCGTCACATTCGGATGGGCCCAATAGGGATGGTCCGCCGGAAGCGGCTCTACCCGGAACACGTCCAACGTAGCGTGACCGATATGGCCTGTGTTCAGTGCTGCTAGCAGGGCTTCGTCGTCGATCAACGGCCCGCGACCGGGGTTGATGATACACGCGCCTTTGGGCAGCAAGGCCAGCGTGTCCGCGTTTAAGGTGTTTTCGGTCGCGGGCGTGTCCGGCAGCAGCAATACGACAATCTCGGCCCGCGATAAGGCATGTTGCAGCCCGTCATCGCCATGCAGGCAGGTGATGCCGGGGATATCTTTGGCCGAACGGCTCCAACCCGTCACATTGAAACCCAGTGCTGCCAGCGCTTGCGCGGCAGCCTCACCCAAAGCGCCCAATCCCAGCACGCAGACGCGACGCTCGGTCGCCAGTGGCGGCGCGTCGGGGATCCAGACCCCGTCCTGTGCTGTGATGTGGCGATCCATCCCAAGGTGATAGCGCAGCACATGGCCGACAACCCATTCCGTCATGCCCTGTGTCAGCCCATGATCAACCATCCGCGCCAGAGGAGCAGTCAGGGTGGTGTTGCCTGCGATGGTTTCAACTCCGGCCCAGAGGCTGAGCACTGCCTTGAGGCGTGAGTAAGGGGTGAAATCCAGCAGCCCTCCGTTGGGGGCGTAGGCGGCGTAATCGACCTGATCGGGGGCGAGTTCAGTGGCGAGGTTAAAGTCCAACCCGGCCTCGGACAGTCCTTTGGTCAACAAAGGCTGATACACAGGCCACAGTTCAGGGCGCGCTGAAAACAGGATGTTCACGGGCATGCGGGGCCTTTCAACTTAGCGGGGACGGTGAATATGGGCGCTTTGGACAATACCGAACGCGGCCATCAGGACCAACATGGCCGAGCCGCCATAGCTGACCATTGGCAGCGGCACACCCACAACCGGGGCCAACCCCATAACCATCGACATGTTGACGGCAAAGAACAGAAAGAAGTTCAGCGCAATCCCCAGAGTTACCAGCGAGGAAAACCTGTCTTTCGTCGATAGCGCCGTGACCAGACAGAAGACCAGGATCAGGCCATACAGCGTCAACAGGGTGATACCACCAACAAAACCGAACTCTTCGGCCAGCGTCGTAAAGATGAAATCAGTGTGCTTTTCAGGCAGGAAGTTCAGACGGGACTGTGTGCCCTGCATGAACCCGCGCCCGTTCCACCCGCCAGACCCCAGCGCGATCTTGGATTGGGTGATGTGATAGCCTGCCCCAAGTGGGTCGGTCGACGGGTCGAGAAACGTGTCGATCCGGCGAAACTGGTACTCTTTGAGTAGCTGCCAGTCGGTCCCGCGGCTGTTGAACACGGTGGCCACCAACCCGAACCCAGCTGCGATCACGGCGGCGAAATAGGCCCAGTGGACACCGGCCAGAAACATCAGCCCACCGCCCGCGGCCAGCAAAAGGATGGATGTGCCCAGGTCGGGTTGCTTCAGAACCATGAAGGTCGGGATCAGGATCAAAGCAACCGGCAGGATCACCCACAGGGGGCGGGATGTTTTGTGCGACGGCAGCCAGTCGTAATAGGCCGCCAGCAGCATCACCAGCGTCACTTTCATCACCTCGGACGGCTGCAATCGCATGAATCCCAAGTCGATCCACCGCTGCGCGCCCATCCCGACAGTGCCAAAAAGCTCGACGAATATCAGCAGCGCGATTGAGCCCAGATAGGCTACAACCGACATGTTGCGCCAAAACCAGATCGGCACCAGCGCCACGATGAACATGACCGTCAGGCCCAGCCCAAACCGCTCCATCTGAGGTTCGGCCCACGGAGTCCAAGACCCACCTGCCACCGAGTACAGCATCAGGAAACCGGCACTGGCCGTGCTGATCAGCAACAGTGTCAGGGGCCAATTCATATAGAAGAACTTGCGAAACCCGGACGGCGTCGATTTGACGGCATATTCAAGATAGCTCATGCGCGGTCCTTTTCCGAGGGACGCGCTTTGGGGCGACGATCGCCTTCAAGCCTTTTTTGTTGTTCCTTGATGCGCTCGCGATCAGCAACCGGATAGGCCTCAAGCGGTGGGGTGCCGTTGTAAAGCGCCTGTAACATGATGTCGCGCGCCACCGGCGCGGCCGCCTTGGATCCGCCGCCGCCATGCTCGACCACAACGGCCACGGCGTATTTGGGATTGTCATAGGGCGCAAAGCTGACGAACAGCGCGTGGTCGCGGCGTTCCCAGGGCAGGTCTTTGTTGCGGATCACACCAGCGGCGCGTTCGGCCTTGGTGATGTTGCGGACCTGGCTGGTGCCGGTTTTGCCAGCCATGCGGAAGTCATCCGCGATGATGCGGCTGCGATAGGCTGTGCCGCGCCGGTCGTTCGAGACCGAGAACATCGCCTTGCGCACATATTCCAGATTGGTCCGGTTGACCGCCAGCGGTTCGCCCGCGCCTGAGGGTTGTTCGACCCCGTTCACCGAGCGCACCAAACGCGGAGAAACCGCACGTCCGGTTGCAATCCGCGCCGTCATAACTGCCAGCTGCAAGGGCGATGCCAGCATAAAGCCCTGACCGATCGAGGCGTTGGCCGTATCACCCACCAGCCATTCCTCGCCGTGGACCCGTTCCTTCCACGCTTGATTGGGGGCCAGTCCGGCGGCCACGGCGGACATTGGGATATCGTGTTTTACCCCCAGCCCAAAAATGCGGCACATATCGGAAATTCTGTCGATGCCCGTGCGCAGGGCGACGTCGTAATAATACACATCACAGCTGCGTTTCAGCGACAGCCCCAGATCCACGGTGCCATGCCCGCCACGTTTCCAGCAATGGAACCTGCGACTGCCAACTTTCAGGTGACCGGGGCAGTAAACGGTGTTTCCGGGGCCGATGACACCGGCCTCAAGCGCGGCCATTGCGGTGATCATCTTGAAGGTCGAACCGGGCGGATAGGTGCCCTGCACCGTCTTATTGGCCAGCGGGCGATAGTTGTCCTGTGTCAGCGCTCGGTAATCGGCAACGGAAATGCCGCGCACAAAGAGGTTCGGATCAAAGCTGGGGGCGGAACTTATGGCGCGGATATCGCCGGTTTCGCAATCGATCACCACCGCAGCGGCGCTTTCACCAGCCAGACGGGCCTGCGCGTATTGCTGCAGGTCCGCATCGACCGACAGTTGCAGATCAGCCCCGGTTTCACCTTCCTGCCGGTCAAGCTCGCGCATGACACGGCCTGTGGCGTTTACTTCGACCCGCTTGGCCCCGGCTTTGCCGCGCAGGCTGGTTTCCTGTTTGGCCTCTAGCCCGACCTTGCCGATCTGGAACCGGGGGATACGCAGGACGGGCTCGGGGTCTTCGATCTGGCTCAGGTCATAATCGCTGACCGGACCAACGTAACCCACAACATGGGCGAAATCCTCGTACCGGGGGTATTCGCGGGTCATGCCCACTTCGGGTGTGACACCGGGCAGTGCTGGCGCGTTGACGGCAACTTTTGAGATATCCTCCCACGTGACCTGGTCGGCCAGCGTCACTGGCAGGAAGGGGGCCGAGCGGCGCATTTCAGTCTTGGCGCGTTCGATCTCATCCTCGGTCAGCGGGATCAGATCAGACAGTTTGGCGATCACCTTGTCGACGTCACCGGCATCCTCGCGCACCACGACAATGCGGTAGGACGGAGAGTTCTGGCCGATGATTTGGCCGTTTCGATCATAGATTCGACCGCGCGTCGGCGGAATCAGGCGGATGTTGATGCGGTTTTCTTCGGCCAGAAGGCGATATTCGTCGGCTTGATCCACCTGCATAAAACGCATGCGCGCAGCCAGACCGCCAATAAAGACAGTTTGCAGGCCACCCAATATCAAGGCCCGGCGCGGCAGGCGTTTATAGGCAAGGCCCTGTGATTTGGGTGTGCGCTGCTTCATGACCGAGCCCCCAACGTGCCGCTTTCCGCGGGCGACGCGCGCCGCACGCCAAATCCGTTCTGGCTGAGCAGAACGATCAGCGGATAGACCGCAATTGTCAGAACCACTTGTATCACCACCGGTCCCAAAGCTGCCTGTTGTACAGACAGAATAGCAAGAATGACGCGGTTCAGGGCAAAAACTCCTGTGATTGCCACGGCGACGGTTGACCATTCTCCGGCAAATCCGGAATCGCGCATACCGGGCGCGGCCGAGCGCAAATAGGAGGCACCAAGCACCACCAGCGCCGCCAGCAGGCCGGGCGGGCGTTGCAGCAGCAGATCCGCCATCAACATAACAACGGCCACCAGCAAGGTGGGCACATATTCAGGGCGGCGCAAAACCCAGGCCAAGGTCAGCGCGATCAAGATATCCGGAAACGGCCAGCGATCCGGCTGCGTGTTCAGCGGCAGCAAATGCAAAAACATGATTACAGCGGCCAGAAACAGGTACAGACCACGTTTGGTCCAAAGCTGAGAGGTTGACCTATCCATCGCCAACCTCTGCCGGGGTCAGGGCCGCTTCGGGCTGTCTGGGGCCAACGATATCGCCCGAATCCTGAATGTTGGGGGCTGGCTGATACCGCAGCACCCGCAAAAATTCGAGCCGTTCAAAATCCGCCGACAATCGCACCCGCAGGCGGCCACCGGGGTCAGCTGTGATTTGACCGATCAGCAAGCCACCCGGGAATACACCCCCGTCACCCGATGTCACAACGCGGTCGCCGGGGCGCACCAGTTCGCGGTTTTCCAGAAACTCCACCGCCGGCGCCGGGGTGTTGTCGCCCGTGATCAGGGCGGTTTGCCCCGAGGGCTGGATGGTCGCCGGAATTGCACTCGAAGCATCGGTCAGCAGGATCACCCGGGCTGTATCAGGTCCGACACCGGAAATCCGGCCCACCACTCCAATCCCGTCCATCGAGGCCCATCCATCCATGATGCCGTCGCGTTCACCCACATTCAGCAAGACCGACTGCCGGAACGGAGAGCCGCTGTCGGCCATGACAACGCCGGTGATATAGGTCAGACGCGGATCCAGCCGCACGTTGTTCAGATCCAGCAGCCGGGCGTTTTCCTGCTCTAACTGCAATGCTGCCTCTTTCCAGGCCCGCATCAGGCGCAGTTCGCTGCGCAATTCCTGGTTTTGTTCGCTCAGGCGCTGATAGCTTTGGAAGTCCCGGACCAGATTGACGATGGCCGTAACCGGAACCATGGCCCATTCCATCGAAGGAACAACCCGGTCCACCACCTGTGCGCGGAACCGCTCGACACGCGGGCTATCGATGCGCCACACCAGAAAGATCGCCAGCAGGCACAGGACCACGATCCCCAACAGCAAACGGCGTAAGGGGGTCGTGTATTCGTCGCGCTGTGATCGGTCCTTTGCCACAGGACTCCTTCCCGTGCTGCTCGCGCCCGAGTGTTCACCCCTGAAGGGTGCGCGCCTTAGCTTTCGTAGTCAATCGCGTGGCGCAGCTGTTTTTCATATTCCAGGGCCTTGCCGGTGCCCAAAGCCACACAATTCAGGCTTTCATCGGCAATCGACACGGCCAATCCTGTCTGTTCGCGCAAGGCGAGGTCCAGATCGCCCAGCAGCGCGCCGCCACCTGTCAGCATCACGCCGCGGTCGACAATGTCGGCCGCCAGATCGGGCGGCGTGGTTTCTAGGGCAGTCATCACCGCTTCGCAAATCTGTTGGACGGGCTCAGAGAGCGCCTCGGCCACCTGGGCCTGGCTGATTTCGATTTCCTTGGGCACGCCGTTCAGTAAGTCACGGCCCCGGATATGCATCGACTGGCCGCGCCCGTCATCGGGCATGCGAGCCGTACCGATGGTGGTCTTGATGCGCTCGGCAGTGGATTCACCGACCAGAAGGTTCTGCTGACGCCGCAGGTATGAGATGATGGCCTCATCCATCCGGTCTCCACCCACACGGACCGAGCGGGCATAGACAATGTCGCCCAGCGACAGTACGGCGACCTCGGTGGTGCCGCCGCCAATATCGACAACCATGTTCCCGGTGGGATCAGTGATCGGCATACCGGCCCCGATCGCCGCGGCAATCGGTTCGGCAATCAAGCCAGCGCGCCGGGCACCAGCGGACAGAACCGACTGACGAATGGCACGCTTTTCAACGGGTGTCGCGCCGTGGGGGACGCAGACGATGATTTTGGGTTTCGAGAAGGTGGACCGTTTATGCACTTTGCGGATGAAGTGCTTGATCATCTCTTCGGCGGTGTCGAAATCGGCAATCACACCTTCGCGCATGGGGCGAATGGCTTCGATAGACCCTGGTGTTCGGCCCAGCATCAGCTTGGCGTCTTCGCCGACGGCCAGCACTTTTTTCACGCCGTCCTTGACGTGATACGCCACCACCGAGGGTTCAGACAGGATAACGCCGCGCCCTTTGACATATACCAGCGTGTTCGCAGTTCCGAGGTCGATGGCCATGTCCGCTGTGAACAGGCCGCCCAGATTGCCAAAGATTCCCATGTTTTTACTGATCCCGTTCGTCAGAATTTCTACTGCCCGCGACTCGACGGTTCCGGGACGGATGTCTTATAGGGTGCCATCTCGCCCGGTAAAAGGGCTGATTCCGCGTAAATCAGCACCTTTCCGCCTTATTGAAAGGGACTTTAGAAGGCAACATGCTCTCATATCAACACATTTACCACGCCGGGAATCTGGCTGATGTGCAAAAGCACGCATTGTTGGCCTGGGTGCTGGATTATTTGACCCGCAAAGACAAGCCGCTGACTTATCTCGAAACGCATGCAGGGCGGGGGCTGTATCAGATGGATGCGGCCGAGGCGGTGCGCACTGGCGAAGCCGCTGCGGGCATCCAGCGCGTTCAGCGTGCGAAGTGGTTTGAAGCAGACCACCCGCTGGAACGGGCAATCAGCGCCGTGCAAGACCGGCACGGGGCGCAGGCCTATCCGGGGTCACCTCTGATTGCCACCAATCTGTTGCGCGATCAGGACAGTCTGCACTTTGCCGAACTGCACCCTCAGGAACACACGGCCTTGGCCATGGCATTGTCGATTTACGAAGCCAAGGCCTACCGTCAGGACGGCTACGACCTGGCACAATCCTTGCTGCCGCCAACTCCGCGCCGTGGATTGATGCTTATCGACCCGAGCTATGAGGTGAAATCCGAGTATGACCGACTGCCTGGTATCATTGCCAAACTGCATCGAAAATGGAACGTGGGCGTCATCGCAATGTGGTACCCGATTTTGACAGACGACCGACACAGCGCGATGATCTCAAAGCTGAAGTCCCAGGACCTGCCGAGAACCCTGTGTCATGAGGTTCGGTTTGATCCAGTGCGAGAGGGCCATCGCATGGTGGGCTCAGGTATGTTCGTTATCAACGCGCCTTATGGCCTTGAAGATGAGGCATCGCGCTTGTCCGACTTGTTTGCAGATCTTTGAAGGCGACCTTCTGACGAAACAAATCCTCCCGCCTCATTTGTCCGCATCATAGATGCAGCCAAACGAGTTGGGCCCGGCAGCACGCCTGCGGCGTGCTGCCGGGCCCAATGTCGCAAGGGTGTTCGGTGAAGCCGGACTGCCGCGGGAGCGGGAGCCCCTCTGTCAAAAGCCGCTCAGGTCAGGTCTTTGTAACTGATCTCGCGCGTGTCCGCGCCGGGGCCCGTCTTTTCGCGACGCACGATCAGCCGATTCAAGGCGTGGATATAAGCCTTGGCAGAGGATACGACCGTGTCGGTATTTGCCGACTGGCCGGTTGCGATCATGCCGTCCTCTTCCAGCCGAACCGACACGGTGGCCTGAGCGTCAGTGCCTTCGGTCACCGCGTGCACCTGATACAGCTGCAAATGCGCCTTGTTGGGATAGATCGCGCGGATTGCCTTGAAGGTGGCGTCAACCGGCCCGTCGCCATGGGCGGTTGCGATGACATCCTTGCCTTCGACCTCCAGCTCTACCGTCGATTCCGCCTGACCCCCGGTGCCGCAGGTGACCTTCATCGACACCAATTGCAGACGGTCATCCTCTTCATCCAGTGTCATCAAGGCGATGAGGTCGTCGTCGAACACCTCTTTCTTGCGGTCAGCCAGATCCTTGAACCGAACGAAGATATCCCTGAGTTGGTTGTCCCCAAGCTCATAGCCCAGCGTCTCCAGCTTATCGCGCAACGCGGCCCGGCCCGAGTGTTTTCCCAATGGCAAAGACGTGCCGGACAGGCCGATATCCTCGGGGCGCATGATCTCAAAGTTTTCGCGGTTCTTCAGCATGCCGTCCTGATGGATGCCGCTTTCATGAGCAAAGGCATTTTTGCCGACGATGGCTTTGTTGAACTGCACGTTAAAGCCCGACACCGTCGCCACCCGGCGCGAGATATGCATGATCTTTGTGGTGTCGATCCCGGTGTTCCAGGGCATGATGTCATTGCGGGTGCGCAGGGCCATCACGACCTCTTCCAGCGCGGTGTTGCCTGCGCGCTCACCCAGCCCATTGATGGTACATTCGATCTGACGCGCCCCACCGGCCACAGCGGCCAGTGAGTTCGCGGTCGCCATGCCAAGGTCGTTATGGCAATGGGTGGCAAACACCACCTCATCCCCGCCTGGAACCGTTTCAATCAGGCGTTTGATCAGGTCCGCCGATTCCACCGGCGCGGTATAACCTACGGTGTCGGGGATGTTGATCGTGGTGGCACCGGCCTTGATCGCGATCTCGATCACACGGCACAGGTAATCCCACTCCGTCCGGGTGGCATCCATCGGCGACCATTGTACGTTTTCGCACAGGTTGCGCGCATGGCTGACTGTTTCGTGGATTTTGTCGGCCATTTCGTCCATGGACAGGTTCGGAATGGCGCGGTGCAGCGGTGAGGTGCCGATAAAGGTGTGAATCCGGTTTTTGCCGGCGTGTTTCACTGCCTCCCAACAGCGGTCGATATCGGCAAAGTTGGCACGGGCCAACCCGCAGATGCGGCTGTTTTTCGACCGCTCGGCGATTTCGGATACGGCCTTGAAATCACCCTCTGAGGCGATGGGGAACCCTGCCTCGATGATATCAACACCCATGTCGTCCAGCAGCTCGGCAATCTCAAGCTTTTCGGCATGGGTCATAGTTGCGCCGGGGCTCTGCTCGCCGTCACGCAAAGTGGTGTCAAAGATCAAGACGCGGTCTTGGTCAGTTACGTTCGTCATGGGAATCTCTTTCTTGTCTGTCCTAAAGCCAATGGCGCGCGGGCGTCCTCCTCTGAGCGGGCGCGCCGGATGGCACGCTCAGAGGCGGATTAGGATCAGTAGGCCACGCAGCGACGCACCGCAAAGGGCGGTGTCGGCAAAATGGATATCTGCGCGGTTGATCATGGGGCAGAATGTATACAGAGCCCGTCTGGAATGAAAAGACCATTTTACGGTCTGATCTCGCCCAAAGGGCTTCTTTTGGACCCAATTGTTGACCCTTTGGGCAGGGCCGCTAACTGTTTCGGCATGAACAACGCATTGATCATCGGCGCAACTGGGGGAATCGGACAAGCGCTGAGCCACAGCCTGGACGGGCAGGGGGTTGCGGTGCGCGGCTTGTCCCGTTCAGCCGATGGATTTGACCTGACCGACCCCGACGGCGTTGACCGGGCACTGCGGGCATTGGAGGGACCGTTTGATCTGATCCTCGTCGCATCCGGCGCATTGGAGATCGCAGGCACCGCACCGGAAAAGAGCCTGCGCGCGGTCTCGGCATCTGCGATGATGGACCAGTTCGCGTTGAACGCAGTGGGCCCGGCCTTGGTTCTGCGCCACGCCGCGCGTTTGCTGCCCCGCGATCGTCGCGCCGTGTTTGCCGTTTTGTCGGCGCGCGTTGGGTCAATTGGCGACAACCGACTGGGCGGTTGGATCAGCTATCGCGCCGCAAAGGCTGCTGTGAACCAGATTGTCCGCACGGCGGCAATCGAACTGACGCGGACCCATAAGCACGCGATCTGTGTCGCCCTGCACCCCGGAACGGTCAAAACTGAATTCACCCGCAAGTATCTTGGTCGCCATCCAGCGGTTGAGCCTGAAGACGCGGCCGCAAACCTGTTAGGCGTGATGCAGGACCTGTCCCCGGCGGATACGGGCGGTTTTTACGATTGGGAGGGGAAGCCAGTACCCTGGTAAGCTGCTGACCTTAACCGTCGGGGGTTTCGGCGTCAGACGGCACCGGTTCGGGGACCTCGGCAGGTTCGGTCGCGCCGGGCGTTGCATCGGCATTGTCTGGCGCTGCGATCTTGTTGTTGTCCCAGACGCCGGTTTCTTCTTGGCCATTGGCATAACGCATGGTGCCGTTGCCTTGCCGTTTTGCATCCACAAAGCTGCCTACGTACACATCGCCACTGGGATAGGTCGCAACCCCCTGGCCGGTGATCTTGCCTTCGGTCCATTGACCGGAAAAGCTGAACCCGTTGGCCATGACGATCTCGCCCTGACCGTGGCGTTTACCTTCTTGAAAATCTCCGGAATAGACGGTCCCGTCCGGATAGGTCGCCATACCCTTGCCTTGCTTCAAACCGCCAATCCAGTCGCCTTCGTAGCTGTACCCGCTGGCAAGTGTCAGAACACCTTTTCCGTGGTTTTTGGCGTTTTTGAACTGCCCTTTGTAAACCGTACCGTTGGGATAGGTCGAAACGCCCTGACCTTCGATCACACCGGCGATCCAGTCGCCCTCATAGGTGGAGCCGTCCGTGTAAGTGATCCGGCCTTTACCTTCGGCTAGATCCGCTTGGAAATCGCCAACATAAATCGCCCCGTCCGGATAGGTCATCTCACCCAGGCCTTCGATCTGACCATTGGCCCATTCTCCGACGTAAACAAAGCCGTCAGTGCCGGTGTATACACCCTGACCATTGCGGGCATCGTCAGCAAATTCGCCTTCATAAACGTCGCCATTTGCAAAAACGATTTTGCCATTTTGGCGGCGCCCATCGACCAGGGCACCTTCGAAAACGTCGCCATTGACAAATGACAGCCGCCCGTTGCCTGTCATGCGGTCGTCGACCCAATCGCCGACATAGGTCATGATGTCGGGCTCGGTCAGAGTGCCCTGACCGTGGCGCAGGCCGTCTTTGATGTCGCCCTCATAAACGCCACCTTCCGAGTAGGTTATTTTGCCTTTGCCTTGTTTGATGCCGCTGACCCAGTCGCCGTCATAGCTGTAACCGCTGGGAACGGTCATCACGCCCTTGCCGTGATGGCGTGCATCCTGAAACCCGCCCTCATAGCGGATTCCGTTGGCATATTGGGCAATGCCCGTGCCGTTGACCGATCCGTTGGACCATTCGCCCTCATAGGTGCTGCCATCGGCATAGATGATCTTGCCCTGCCCCTCGGGCTGACCCTTGGCGAACATCCCTTCGTATATCGCGCCGTTCGGGTAGTGGGTTACCCCCTGTCCCTGGATCTCACCATTGACCCATTCACCTTCATACAGGAACCCGTTGGGCAGCCGGTAGCTGCCGGTTCCGTGGCGCAAGCCATTTTCGAAGGTACCTTCATAGACGCCGCCAACCTCGTCATCCTTGACGATCACCTGATCACTCTGAGCAGTCGCATACGAGGCGATCAGTGCGATCGCGGTTGCGGCAATTGAAATGCGGAATGCTGTCATGATCGTTCCTGCCTGCCCGGGGGGTCATCCTTTTGCGCAAAACTAAGGTACAGGCGGGGGCAGAGCAACGGCTTTTGCCGCATTTGCCTTTCACTCGCGCAACGATCTGCTAAATGGCAGTAAGACTGACGAGGGCAAGAGGGCAGCATGGCCGACCGTTTCCGCATCACTCTGGCGCAACTCAACCCCATTGTGGGGGATATTGACGGCAACGCAGCCATGGCCTTCGCGGCCTGGGAACAAGCGCGTGACGCCGGGGCCGATCTGGTGGCATTTCCCGAAATGTTCATCACCGGCTACAACACCCAGGATCTGGTGATGAAGCCGGTCTTTTACAGGGCTGCGATGGCCGCAGTCGAAGCCGTGGCCGCGCGATGCGCCGACGGTCCGGTCTTGGCGATTGGCGGGCCGTGGTGCGAAGACGACAGCCTGTTCAACGCCTATCTGATCCTCAAGGGGGGGCGGATTGGCAGCAAGGTCCTTAAACATCACCTGCCCAACGAGACAGTGTTTGACGAGGTGCGCCTGTACGATTCCGGCCCGCTGGGCGGCCCGTACTCTGTTGGCAATTCGCGCATCGGAAGCCCGATTTGCGAGGACAGCTGGCATCCTGACGTGGCCGAGACACTAGAGGAAACCGGGGCCGAGTTCCTGTTGATCCCCAACGGGTCACCCTATTTCCGCAATAAATACGATATCCGCCTGAACCATATGGTGGCCCGCGTGGTCGAAACCGGGTTGCCGTTGATCTACCTCAATATGGTTGGCGGGCAAGACGATCAGGTGTTTGACGGGGCCACTTTTGGTCTCAATCCGGGCGGAGAGCTGGCATTTCGGATGCCCGTTTTTGACGAGTCCGTGACTCATATCGACCTTGAGCGCGGTGATGACGGCTGGCGCATCGTACCGGCCGAGATTGTGCCGCAACCGGACGAATGGGAACAGGACTATCGCGCGATGGTGCAATCCCTGCGCGACTATATGGGTAAGACCGGGTTCAAGAAGGCTTTGCTAGGGCTGTCAGGCGGCGTTGATTCCGCGCTTGTTGCTGCCATCGCGGTGGATGCGATTGGTGCAGAAAACGTGCGCTGTGTGATGCTGCCTTCTGAATACACCAGCCAGGCGTCGCTGGACGACGCCGAAGCCGTCGCCAAGGCGCTGGGCGTTCACTATGATTATGTGCCAATCTCGGACAGCCGGGCTGCGGTGACGCAGACTCTGGCCCCGCTTTTTGCCGGGCGCGATGCGGATCTGACCGAAGAGAATGTCCAGTCCCGGTTGCGTGGATTGTTGCTGATGGCGATCTCGAACAAATTCGGCGAGATGCTGCTGACCACCGGCAACAAGTCCGAGGTCGCGGTCGGATATGCCACAATCTATGGCGATATGAACGGCGGCTACAATCCGATCAAGGACCTGTACAAGACGCGTGTGTTCGAGACCTGCCGCTGGCGCAATGCAAATCACCGGGATTGGATGATGGGGCCGTCGGCTGAAGTGATTCGGCCGTCGGTTATCGATAAACCGCCAAGTGCTGAACTGCGTGAGGATCAGAAAGACAGCGACAGCCTGCCGGATTACCCGGTTCTGGACGCCATTCTGGATATTCTGGTCGATCAAGAAGGATCGATCGCTGATTGTGTTGCGGCCGGCTTTGACGAAACGGACGCGCGCCGTGTCGAACATCTGATCTACATCAGCGAATACAAGCGGTTTCAATCCGCCCCGGGTACGCGTCTGACCAGCCGGGCGTTCTGGCTGGATCGCAGGTATCCGATCGTGAATCGCTGGCGTGACCAAGGTTAAGCGGACCGGGAATCGCCGGAGTCTGCGATTTTCGTTTCCTCAAGGGGCCCAGTGATGGCCTGTAAAAGGCCATTGTTTCCCGGCTGGGGTGTATTAACGACTTTCTTGGCTCCTGAACAACAGGCGCCTTGAAATTGCGACATTTTTTTGCCACATTTTAGCTTAATTGACGCCTCATATGGGGCGGGGCGACACATTTGAGCTGGATTATTAGTGTTCCGGCGAATGCAAGCTGGGGCTGAATGTGACGCATCCTGTGTTGAATGTCTGAGTTAACGATTTGGTGTTATTATGTATGAAGGATATGACAAGCCGCTTCACGCGCCGCTAAAATACAAGGCCATGGAATCCGAAGGGCGCGCTCTGGATGAATCCAAGCTGGATTCAGCCCTTGCCGACCTTTTCAGCGAAGAGTCCGACGAAGAGCCCGCGCAACCGGTCGCTGCCGAAGTCGCAGCACGGACTGAACAGGTTTTTCCCGATCTGACTGAACAGGAAGAGATTGATCTGGATGCTGTTTCTGAAGAAAGCGGCTTGGGGGCTGCGCTTCTACAGAAATGGGCCGAATTTCGCGGCGCAGCTTGATCATTGGATTTCGAACCAGGTAACGGCGGCTTTTCAGCTGCGCGTTTGGCGCGATAGCCACATCACCTGAAAATCGTCACACGCACATCGCAAGACGTGTTGCCAGTTCGCGCATCTCGCGCCTTCATTGGGGTTTGGACAATGAAGTTAAGAGCGGTTGATGCCCGGCCCAAAACCTACCCCCGTCGAAGCAGACTATTCCCTTCCCAAATCCGTGGATGTCGCCGTCATAGGCGGTGGCATTATCGGGGCCTCCACCGCGTTGGAATTGTCCGAACGCGGGGCATCCGTTCTGCTATGCGAAAAGGGCCAGATTGGCGCTGAGCAGAGCTCTCGCAATTGGGGATGGGTGCGTCTGGGGCTGCGCGACCCGCGCGAGGTTCCCCTTATGGTTCAATCGCTTGGCCTTTGGCAGGGGTTGGATCAACGTATCAGTCGCAAGACTGGATATACCCGTTCCGGCATCGTGTTTGGCGCGGCAAACGAGAAAGAACGTCAGGAGCTTGAGCGCTGGACGCGCCATGTGGAAGGGTTGCAAACGGGTGCCAGGATTGTCTCTGGTTCTGAGCTGGACGCTTTGGTGCCGGACAACCGGGTTGGGCTGAATTTCGCGCTGCATATGCCACAGGACGGCCGGGCCGAACCGCAATGGGCAGCCCCCGCCATTGCCGAGGCCGCACGCGACAAGGGTGCGGTCCTGATGACCAACTGCGCGGTGCGCAGCCTTGACGTGCAAGAGGGTCGGGTGGCCGGCGTGGTCACCGAGCGTGGGCGCGTGGCTTGCGATTGGGTCGTTCTAGCCGGTGGGGCCTGGTCCCGGTTGTTTGCTGGAAATGCCGGTATCGATTTGCCGCAGCTCAAGGTTATGAACACGGTGCTGCGCACTTCGCCAGTTGATGGGCCCGAGGCTGCGTTCTGGTCCAAAGGGTTCGCTATCCGAAAACGCGTGGATGGCGGATATACCATCGCTTCGGGGCACGAGAACATTGTGGATCTTGTTCCTGACAGTTTTCGATTGGCCGCCCGGTTTCTGCCTGCCTTGGCGCACGAGTGGCGGTCGTTACGGTTTCGGTTGTCAAGCCGCTGGTCGGTCGAGGCGGGTCAAGACCGCACCTGGCTGCCGACGGATGTGACCCCGTTCGAACATTGCCGCATCCTTGATCCGGAACCTTCGCAAAAGATTCTGCGACAAGCTTGGGCGCATGCCCGGCGCGGTTTACCAGAGCTGGAACAGACAGAGATTGTGCAAAGCTGGGCGGGGATGATCGATGTCACGCCAGACGCTATCCCTGTGATTTCGGGCGTCGATCAAATTGAGGGTATGTTTATCGCAACAGGTTTTTCCGGCCACGGCTTTGGCATTGGCCCCGGCGCAGGCCGCCTGATGGCTGATCTGGTTGCCGGAACCAAACCCTGTGTCGATCCGACCGCCTTTCGCCTTTCCCGATTCACGGATGGTTCAAAAGTGCGGCCGGATGCGGGGTTCTAACCCTCTCAGCCCATCATCTGATAGCTGACCGGCACAAAACGGAACCCGTCTCCACGGGATTCGACATATCCGGCAGCCGGGAAGGGCATATGATAGCCGATCATCGGTACTTTATCGGCGGCCAGCATGCCCAGCACGTTGCGCCGCGATGCGGTTGCCGCGGACTTGTCCATGTCAAAGCGGACCTCCCATTCGGGATGTGCAAAGGACCAGACATAGTGGTTGGCCAGATCCGCCGTCAGCATCAGCCGCTGGCCGTTGCTTTCCAGATGATAGACCGTGTGACCCGGTGTGTGCCCATGGGCAGCTACGGCTGTCACGCCAGAGGTCACCTCTCCTCCATCGTCAAGGAAGGTCATCTTTTCAGCCAAGGGGGTGACCTTGGCCGCAACCAGATCGCCAACACGGTTTCCCGCATCCTGTGCCGCCCAGAAATCATATTCGGGTGCGGTGGTTACATAGCGCGCGTTCGGGAAGGTCGGCGCGTCATTCGTGGTCATGCCGCCGATATGGTCGGGATGCATGTGGGTGATAACGACAACGTCGATTTGATCAGGGGTTACACCCGCATCCGCCAACGCAGCCTGAATCCCTCCCTGGCCCAGACCTGTGTCGAACAGAACCAGCTCGGACCCGGTATTGACCAGCGTCGGAGTGAAGAAGAACTGTGCCACATCGGGCGAGATGAAGTTGTCCGCAGAAACCTTGGCAAAATCCTCATCCGAGGCACCACCGCCAAAAATCTCTTGGGCGCCATCGCGGGGCAGGCTGCCATCCAGCAAGGTTGTGACGGTGAAATCTCCCAGTGCAAAAGATTTGGCGATGGGCGAGTTTGCCTTGGTTTCAGCTCCGGCCGCTAGAACCGGTGCCGCGACTGCGGCAAAGGGCAAAGCTGCGGCGGAACCCAGTGCCGCGCGGCGTGTCAGTTTGATGGTCATGTTGGTTCTCCCTGTCAGAACACCAATAGGTGAGTTAGGTCGGTAGAGGTCTCTTGCCAGTTTATACCCTGTTCAAATGGGCTGCGTGGATGAACAATACGTGTTAATTTTTGTTTATGTCGCGATCTAAAAACAAAACTGTTCCCACAGATCACAGCGTTGACCAGTTTCTGGCCGCAGTCCAACCTGAAAAGCGGGCCGAGGATGCGCAGGCGCTGAACACCCTTTTTCGATCCGTTACCGGGTTTGCACCGGTAATGTGGGGGACATCGATCGTGGGCTACGGTCGGTATCACTATCGCTATCATTCCGGGCGCGAGGGGGATTTTCTTGCAACCGGGTTTTCCCCACGCAAGGCCGCGATGTCGATTTACATCATGCCGGGTTATGCGGACTTTGGGGGCATTCTGTCCCGCTTGGGGAAACACAGGATCGGCAAGTCCTGTCTGTACGTGAACAAGTTGGCGGATATTGATCTGGACGTTCTGTCTGAATTGATCCGCGCGGGTCTGGATGATCTTGAACGGCGTTGGCCTATCGAGCCCACCTGACCCATTGTTGAATGCGGCGGCGGCTGGACAAAAACGTACCCATGTGACATGAGCCGCGCCAACAGGAGATTTCCATGACCACGACCCGTTTTGCCCCGTCGCCCACTGGTTACATCCATGTGGGCAACCTGCGCACCGCCCTGATGAACTATCTGATCGCCCGCAAGGCTGGCGGTACGTTCATCCTGCGCATCGACGACACCGATCCTGAGCGGTCGAAAGAAGAATATGTCGATGCTATCAAGCAGGATATGGAGTGGCTGGGCCTGCATTGGGATCGGGTCGAACGTCAGTCGGACCGTCTGGACCGCTATGCCGAAGCCGCCGACAAGCTGCGCGAGATGGGACGGTTCTATGAGGCGTTTGAGACGCCCACCGAGCTGGACCTCAAGCGCAAGAAACAACTGAACATGGGCAAACCACCGGTCTACGATCGCGCTGCGCTGGCCCTGTCAGATACCGAAAAGGAATCGCTGCGGACTGAGCGCGGCAGCGGCGTTTGGCGCTTCAAGCTTGATCACGAGCGGATCGAATGGAACGACGGCATTCTTGGCGATATCTCAATCGACGCGGCTTCGGTTTCTGATCCGGTACTGATCCGGGGAGACGGTCAGGTCTTGTATACGATTGCGTCGGTTGTGGATGATACAGAGATGGGCGTGACCGATGTGGTGCGCGGCTCAGACCATGTGACCAACACAGCGACCCAGATCCAGATCATCAGCGCGCTGGGCGGCACCTGCCCGCGCTTTGCGCATCACTCGCTGCTGACCGGACCGCAGGGCGAGGCGTTGTCGAAACGACTAGGCACGTTGGCCCTGCGCGATCTGCGGGAACAGGGTGTGCAACCGATGGCGTTGCTCAGCCTGATGGCACGGCTTGGCTCATCTGATCCGGTGGAACTGCGGTCTGATATGGCCGAGCTGATCGAAGGCTTTGATGTCGCTCGTTTTGGCGCAGCACCTACCAAGTTCGACGTGCAGGACCTGTTTCCGCTGACGGCAAAGCACTTGCAATCGTTGCCCTTGGCAGATGTGTCCGAGGCGGTGGCCGATGCCGGTGTGCCAGCAGATCTGGCCGAGCCGTTCTGGGCAATGGCCCGCGAGAACATCACCACCCTGGGTGATCTTATCGGTTGGTGGGAGCTGTGCCGCGACGGGGCAGAGCCGCTGATCGCGGATGAAGATCGCGACTTTATCACCGAAGCGATGGGGCTGCTGCCCGAAGGCCAACTTGGTGGTGAAAGCTGGGGCACATGGACCGCAGCCGTGAAAGAGGCGACAGGTCGCAAGGGCAAGGGCCTGTTCATGCCACTGCGCAAGGCGCTGACCGGTATGGAACGTGGCCCAGAGATGGCAACCTTGCTACCGCTGCTGCAGGTAATCCGCGCCCGCGGCTGATCGCGTCTGTTCAAAATTCGAACAAGGCGGGGTTCGCAAGCCTCGCCTTTTTCTATGCGGTCTGCACGATGCGCGCAGCACAGCGGCGCAAGCGATCATCAACGAACTCAGTCTCGGCCATCTTCAGCTGTTGGTGGCGTGGATAACGCGGCGCGTCGCGGTCGTTTAGAATCGGCGCGTCCCACCCATCGGTGGTGGCGAAAAAGCGGTCTGCCCCGCCTTCGCCGAAGGCCCGCAGATACCCCTGCACAACTACGTCGATATAGCTGAGCAACAGCGGGTGATGGCTGCTGGGTTCACCGTGGTGTCCCTGCGGCACAGAATAGACTGCGATTTCAACGTCATGGGTCAGGGGGTGCTTCACAGACTGAGTGGCGGGTATGCGGTCATAGGCCCATTCCCGTTCATCCAGTGCGGCCCAGTCATTTCGGGGGACATGGGCAATCATCCCCTCGATCTCGGCCTGCGGGTCCGGGACTGCAGTCAAAAAGGCAACCGGGCGCAGATCGGTATGCCGCCAGGCGCGCCGCCATCCTTTCAACAGCGCCGGGCGCGGATCGGGAAAATCGTGGGTCGAAAGGTTCACAAGGCTGCCATAGCCAAAGAAATAAGGGTCTGCCATGTGCTGCTGCGTCCTTTTTGAGCGATTGATGTATGTCAAACCGCTTTTTTGCAGGACATGCAATAAGGCTGCATCGTGATTTTAGGGAGGCCCTTATGCGGATTACCAAACGGACGAACATTGCGGTGCGGCTGTTGATGTATTGCGCGGCACACCCGGACAGGCTGGTGACAAAAGCCGAGATTGCGGATGCTTGCAACATCTCGGAGAACCACCTGGCGCAGGTGATCAACCAACTGAGCCAGTTGAATTACCTCAGCACCTTGCGCGGGCGCAACGGCGGCATGACACTGGCCCGCCCTGCGGATCAGATCCGTATCGGATCGGTGTTTCGCCACGTCGAGGGCAACTTGCCCCTGGCTGAGTGTTTTGCGGATGCAGACAACACCTGCCCCCTGACGGATGCTTGCCGCTTGCGGCTGGCTCTGCAGGATGCAGCCGAAGTGTTCTATGCCTCATTGGATATGATTACACTGGACGCGTTGGTCTGCGACAACCACCAGCTGTTGCAGATCCTTCAGCCGGTGGCCTGCGTACGCTGAGTTTAATCGCTGGCCCGCAAAATGCGGGCCGGGCGCACTGCCAGTGGGCGCAAGGCAAAAGCCAGACCTGCGCCCAAGGTCACAAGGATTCCGGCCAAAACGATGCCAAGGGCCGAGGACCAGATGACCGTAAAGCTGGTGTCAAAGATATAGGTGGCAACGGCCCACCCCCCCAATATGCCGGTCAGCAACGCGACACTCCCTGCAGCCGCGCCCAGCAGCACGGCACGCAGAGCAAAGCTGAGCAGTATCCGCCGCCGGTCTGCGCCCAGCGTCTTGAGAACCGCGGCCTCATACCGGCGCGCAGGTTCCCCTGCCGCTGCCGCTCCGATCAGGACCAGAAACCCTGTCAGCAGCGAAACACCAGCGCCGTAGGACGTTGCGGCTGCCAGCCCGGCCAACAGGCCGGAAACGCGGTCGATTGCATCCCGAACACGGATCGCCGTGATGTTCGGAAACTGCCCGGCCAGATCGCGCAGGATGGCGGCCTCGGCCTGTTCCTCGGCATAGACAGTTGCGATAAAACTGTGCGGAGCCCCGGCCAACGCCGAGGGGTTCATCGACATGATAAAGCCCATGCCAGCGGTTGAGAAATCGACCTCGCGAAGAGAGGTGATCTGTGCGGTAATGTCCCGGCCCAGGACATTTACGGTCAGTTCATCGCCTAAGGCCAGACCCATTTCCTGCGCCTCTTCCGCGGCGAAGCTGATCTGTGGCGTGCCTGCGTAATCCTCGGGCCACCATTCGCCGGAAATGATCCGCGCGTTTTCCGGAGGCAGAACGGAATAGGTCACCCCCCGGTCCCCGTCTAGAACCCAGTGATCCCCGGCCACATCGCGTGCGGGGCTTCCATTGATCTGGGTGATGATCCCACGCAGCATCGGCGCGCTTTCAATCCGGCTGACGGCGGGATCGTCTTGCAGCCGCGCGGTAAAGCCCGGCATCTGGTCCTTTTGAATGTCGACAAAGAAATAGGAGGGCGCAACATCTGGCAGGTTACCCGAGATTGCGTTGCGCAAGGTACCGTCAATCTGCCCAACAGCGGCCAGAACCGACAACCCCAACCCCAGCGATAGCACAACCGAAGCCGCGCCTTCCCGGGGGTTGGAAATGGCCGACAGGGCCCACCGCAATGCCGGGCGCCCCCTTGCGGGGGCAGCAGCGATCCGCGCCAGCCTGCGGATCGCAAGGGCACACAGTGACAACAAAACCAGGGCGCCGACTAGCCCGCCGCTTGTCCACAAGGTCAATCGGGTCGAGCCGCTGAACCAGGCAGCGGACGTGATCAGCAAGGCCAGGCCAATGCCGGTCGCCGCAACATACCGCGCGCGTGGGATGGCACGGGCCGACGACAGCGCATCGCGGAACAGGGTCGCCGCACGGACCTCCTCGGTGCGGGCCAGGGGCCAGAGCGTAAACAGGAACGCGGTAAGAATCCCATAGAGCGCAGCCTCGGCAAGGGGGCGGGGATAGAGCGAGAAAACGGCAGGAACAGGCAGGCGGGCCTCGATAAGCGGTGCCAGCAGCAGGGGCAACATCCCGCCCAAAGCGATCCCCAGCGCTGTGCCGATCCCCGACAGCACCCCGATCTGGAGCATATAGGTTTGAAAGATCGTTACCCGATCAGCCCCCAAAGTACGCAATGTCGCGATGGTTTCGGTCTTTTGGGCCAGATAGGCTCGGACGGCCGCTGAAACGCCGATGCCGCCGACCGCAAGGCCGGACAGCCCGACCAGCACCAGAAACGCGCTGAGGCGGGCGACAAACTCGGCAATCCCTGGCGCGCCGTTGCGAGCATCGGTCCAGCGCATTCCGGTGCCGTCAAAGCTCTGATCGGCCTCGGTAGACAACTGTTCCAGGTTGACACCGGATGGCAGTGCCAGCCGGTATTTGGTGGAAAACAAGGTGCCCGGTGTCAGCAGGCCCGAAGTCTGCAAATCCGCCGTTCGCACCAATGTCCGCGGCCCCAACGCAAACCCATCCGCGGCCCCATCGGGTTCATGGATCAAAGCGGCGGTCAGGACAAACTTTTGCGAACCCAGCGCAAAGCGATCGCCGACACGCAGATTGAGCCGATCAATCAAAGATGGGTCCATCACCGCGCCCGGCAATCCCTGATCGCCCTCCAGTGCTGTGGCTAGTGATAAGTCAGGCTTCAACGTCGCCGTTCCTACCAGAGGATAGGCTGCGTCCACCGATTTCACTTGTGTCAGTGCACGTTGCGTCTGACCACCTTGCTGAACGACAGCCATCGAGCGGAAATCGACCACCTCGGACATGGCCGTCGCGGTCTGCTGCATCCAGGCGCGCTCTTCGTCATTGGCGAAACGGTAGGTGAATTCAAGCTGCGCGTCCCCGCCCAGCAGGGATGCGCCCTCTTGCGTTAACCCGGCTTGAATCGCAAAGCGGACAGAGCCGACTGCGGCGATGGCCGCGACGCCCAAGGCCAGACAGGCAAGAAACACACGAAAGCCGCGCAATCCTCCGCGCAACTCGCGACGGGCCAGCCGCCCGGCCAGATTCAGGCTCATTCTGCGGCCTCATGCTGTGCTTCGTCCGAGATACGGCCGTCCCGCAATCGCACCACCCGATCGCATTTCTGCGCCAGATTATGGCTGTGGGTGACCAGGACCAGAGTTGCGCCGTGCCGGTCGCGCAGACCAAACAGCAAATCGACGATGGCAGTGCCGGTCTTTTGATCCAGATTGCCGGTGGGTTCATCCGCCAACAAAATCCGCGGGCGTGGGGCCGAGGCGCGCGCGAGTGCCACGCGCTGCTGCTCTCCGCCCGACATCTGCGCCGGGTAGTGGTCCCGGCGATGCGACAGGCCAACCGAATCCAGCTCGGCCTCGGCCCGGGCGAACGCATCCTTGTGCCCGGCCAGTTCCAGCGGGGTTGCTACGTTTTCCAGGGCCGTCATGGTAGGGATCAGATGAAAGTTCTGAAACACCACACCGATCGTGTTGCGCCTGAACCGGGCCAATGCATCTTCGTCCATGTCGGTCAGATCGCGCCCCAGAGCGGTGATTGTCCCGGCGCTCGCCTGTTCCAGCCCGCCCATCAGCATCAGTAGCGAGGATTTGCCAGACCCGGATGGCCCAACCAACCCCAGCGTCTCACCTTTTGTCACGTTTAGAGAGATATCGTGCAGAATATTCACCCGGCCGGCATTGCCATCCAGAGACAAAGCGGCATTCTGGAGCGAAAGAACAGGTGTCGTCATAAGTAACTCCAAACGGGAACGGTCAATTGGGATATGGAGCAGTTCAGATGTTACGCAAGACTTTGATGTCGATGCTGTTTGTGTTCTGCGGCTTTGCAGCCACAGCCGAGCAGGTGGTGATTGCTGCGTTGGGGGATTCATTGACGCAGGGCTACGGGTTGCCGGAACAGGATGGTTTTGTGCCTCAGCTTGACCGATGGCTCAAGGAACAGGGTGCGGATGTGAATCTGATCAATGCTGGGGTGTCTGGCGATACCACGGCTGGTGGCGCGGCCCGGGTCGCGTGGACACTGACGCCGGATGTGGACGGATTGATTGTGTCGTTGGGTGGAAATGATTTGTTGCGCGGCATAGATCCGGCGGTTGCGCGTGCCAATATTGAGGCGATCGTCAAAACGGCGGCAGAGTCGGACGTGGATGTCTTGTTGGTCGGGCTACAGGCACCGGGAAACTATGGCGCGGATTACAAGACGGCCTTTGACGCGATCTATCCCGATCTGGCCGAGCTTTACCAAACCGGTTACGCCCCCAGCTTTTTCACTGGGCTAAGCGCAGAAAACGACCCCGAAGCAGTTCGTACCTTTATGCAGCCAGACGGCATTCACCCAAATGCTGAAGGCGTGGCTCGGATCGTTGAAAACCTCGGCCCTCTTGTGTTGGATCTTGTCGCCGTCGCCGGCCAATGATCAAACGACAGTGACCACGGTGCCTATTGGTACACGCTCATATAAATCCATCACATGCGAATTCAGCATCCGGATACAGCCGTTTGACGCGGCGCGTCCGATGGTTTGCGGCTGGGTGGTACCGTGAATACGGAAATACGTATCAACACCGTTCTGAAACAGGTACAGCGCGCGTGCCCCCAAGGGATTACCGTCGCCACCAGGCTGGACATAGTCGTTATCTTTGAACTTTGCATAGGTGATCGGCTCGCGCTCAATCATCTCGTTTGTTGGGCGCCACGTCGGCCATTCTTTTTTGACATCAATCGTGGCGGTGCCGGTGAATTCCAGCCCCGCTTTTCCGACCCCACAACCATAGCGGACCGCCTTTCGCGGTTCGGTAACGTAGTACAGGTAGAACGATCGTGGAACCACAAGCAGCTGACCGGGCAGAAACTCTTTCTTGATACGGACAAACTGCGGTGTGGGATCGTATTCAACGGCTTTTTTCTTTGCCACGGCAACGCCGGGCACAAGGCCAGCTGCTGCTGTTACTGTCAGGAATGTACGGCGAGTGAACATGGCAGCTCTCTTCTATAACAACATAAAATCATGACCCCAGTGTCGGAATGATAACCGATCTGGTCAATTGCCGCTGAGATTTAGGCTGTGGGGGATGTTATCGCAGGGCCACACTTATCCAGAGAAACCGCGTAACCAGGATTGGTTGGAACACCAGAGATTTAGAAATACTTAACGTTATTAGTCGCTTATGAATTTTTAGTGCTGGTGATGGATGCGATCTGAATAAGGTTCGTGAAATGCCGTCCAGACCCATTTGGGTGATTGAGAGTTTTGGAAACCGCCATCTGCGGGTGAAAAAAGGTAGGTTCAGAAGCCCCATAGATCGAGGGCAGGCTTGAACTTAGCGTTCATGATTTTCGCAGTCTCGGGCTTCAGCTCATCTTTCCATTGACCGCTTTTTCCAGATCTTTTGTGTTCCAATACCGCGTCACCTTGCCTGAGCGGGCTGGCCATCTGCGCCAACCGTTCGACGCTTTCGGCGCTAAGATCGATCTGCAGGTAGTCAGTGACACGTTTAAGAAATAACTCGGTTTGGGTCGCAAACTCATCGTATTTCAGAACCAAAGAGGTCTCACTGCTCTGCAAAAGCCGGTTGTATTCCAAAAGCCGTGGCAAAAGCTGGCCTTCGGTCTCTTTCAACACATAGGCATCAATGCCCTGCGCCACAATTTCTTCGCGTGTCTTGAGGAACCGTATCCTCTCTTCATGGTGCAGAGGTTCCGGGTGCGTGTACCCAAATGAGTAAAACATCGAAACCAGCACGTCACGCGGATCGCGCAAGAAGAATATGTTTCGAAACTTCTCGCGGCCAGGAAAATCCAAAGGTTGTCTCAAGGGGCCGTAGATTTCCCCGAAATGAGAGAACAGCATTTCATTGTGCCGCAACATGAATTCGTGGTCAGGCGTCGTGGTTTGATCTACCTGATTTCCCAAATCCCAATAGGCGGCCTCATAATTGATGCTTTTGTACGGGCTTTGCTTCGCCAGCTCTATCAGCAGAGTGGTCGAGAAATTGGATGCGCATTTGTGCATCGTAAAGAACAGGGCAGAGCACAAATCGTTGGATTGGGTCTGGCAAGCCAGAATCCTGCGTTTTTCTGTTTCAAAAAGGTCAGGTTTGGGGCGCGGTTCCGCTTTTTTGAAAGCTCTCTTTGCGGAATGGACCAGTTTGTGCAGCTTGTTCATTTCAGTCGCCTTCGAATTTTGGACAAACCAGTTTCGAAAACATCACCCAGTCGTTCAGATTCTTGGAGGGGTGGATCGTGTGATCCGGCTTGCTAAAAAGTGAAAGGGTGGGCAGGTCCCACCCTTTCCAAAGCTTAGGCAAGCTCGATATTGTCGGCGCTTTCACGACCGTCACGACCTGCGCGCAGCTCGTATGTGACTTTCTGATTGTCGGCCAGACCGGTCAAGCCCGAGCGTTCCACGGCCGAGATGTGTACGAATACGTCCTGGCCGCCCTCTTCAGGTGCGATAAAGCCAAATCCCTTGGTGGTGTTAAACCATTTTACGGTGCCTGAAGGCATTCCGGTATCTCCTGTTTTGGTGCTGCCCACGGTGATGCGGCAGCCTGGCGTCGTCGTCTGTATCGATAGACTGAGCGCCGTTGAAGGAGACAGTAGGTCGAATTAGAGAAACGTAAGCCCTTTGGATATGGCATCGGGAAATGCGTGTGACAAGGGAAATTGGGTGTTTCTTACAGGCCTCACCTTTCACGCTTAACCACGTCGCATCAATACATTTCACCGTTCGCACGGTTCAAAAACCCCATTTTCCCAACACCGGTTCAAACAGTTCGTTCAGCTTGTCCGCTGTTTCCGGCTTAAGCTCATGCTTCCACTGGCCGCTTCTTCCGGACCTTTTATGCTCTAATTCTGGCGCACCGTCCCGAACTGGGCTGGCAAACTTAGTCAGTTTTGTAAGGCTTTCATCGCTAAGTTCGATATCCAAATAGTCAGCGATTTTTTTTAAGAAGGTCTCGGTTTCTGCCGAAAACTCATCGTATTTCAGGATCAGGGGGTTCTCCGCATTCTGTAAAATCTCGCCATAGCCAAGGAATCTGGGAAGAAGGTTTTCTGTGGTTGTTTCCAATACAAACCAATCGATCCCTCTTTCGATCGTTCTTTCACGTCTTTCCAGGAATATCTTTCGCGCTTGCGTGTGAATGGGTTCCGGGTGTGTGTATGCATAGGAATAGAACATCGAGACAAGCACATCTCGGGGATCACGGAAGAAGAAGATGTGTTTAAACTTCTCACGACCTGGAAAATCGAAAGGCTTTCGAAGTGGTCCATAAATCTCGCCGTGTTTGTGAAGCAACATATCAGAGTTTCTGCCTAAGAACTCTTCGACTGGGACTTCGACAGAATTGATTTCATCACCCAGTTCCCAATACGCGCCTTCGTAATTCATATTGGTATAAGGGCTTTTGGCGTCCAGTTCGTCCAAAAGCGCTGTTACAAAGGTCGATGCGCATTTGTGAGTTGTAAAAAACAGAACAGAACGAAACGCATCTGATCCGGCATGCGCCGCGCGGACACGGTTTTTTGCGGCTACAAATGGCTCGAACACTTCAGGTTCCGGCGGCGGGATGTCAGCGGCGCCCTCCTGATCTTGTGGTGCAACGTCTGCGTCTTGTGCGGGAACATCTGAGGCTAGAGGTGCATCACCTGAATCCTGCGAAGTTAAATCAGATGCAGGTACGTTTTCTGTCGCGCTGGGTTCAACGGCGGCCGCTTGCTGGGGCGGATGGTCCAGGCGCTTTCTTCGAAACAGGGCGCGAATTTTCTTCATTTTTGCCTCCGGCGTCATTCTGGGCGAGGAAAAGTACCAGTTGTTAAGAAATCGGCAAATTACCTACTATTTTTTCGAATTTCGCGGAAGCCCGAAAACACTTAGGCAGTTGTGCGACGACATCGTCAATCGGATCGTAGACTTTCCCTGCACTTTCCTTGAATTCGGCCGGAATTTCCTTGGGCGCACGCGCGCGTCGCGCAGGTGGCGCGAAGTCTAATCCGGTAAACCGTGAAATGGTCTTTTGATAATCCCACAGCGCATCATAGTGAACGCACAGAACAGGGATATCCTGAAAGGTGACCCATTCTCTGATCTGCCGGGCTTGTTGCAACACGTCGCGTTGAAACAGCTCATCAAAGGTGCCAGTCGCATGCATATTATAGAAATGCTCTTTGATCCAATCCGGACCATAGCCTTCCATCGCAGAATAGACTGAAAAACTGGATTCCTTGGCCGGACCGAAACAAAAGACAACTCTGGTATCTTTGGGCCAGGTGGACAAGGTTTGTGGAAAGTCGTGGGTTTTGTACAGAAACGGAGCCTGGAATTCAGCGTCATCCAGGCGCGCAATGAACCGCGCCTGACTCGCCACTTTCGGATCCAGTTTCTTAAGCGCCTCCAACAGTGCGGTGTAGGTCATCGTACTGCCGGACCGGCCGTTGCTTGCGACGATCACACAATGATCAGGTCTGAATTTCCGCCGAATACGCGTCCGTAGCGGCGCGAGGACTTTTCGCGTGCTACGTACCCATTTTTCCGAGCGTGCCTTCAGTGTTCCTGTCATCGCGCGAACTTTTTGTGCTTTAACCGCTTGGGCTCCAATGCGTCCGGACCCAAACGGCGCTTTTTGTCTTCTTCGTAGTCCTCGAAGTTACCCTCGAACCATTCCACATGGGCGTTGCCTTCGAACGCCAGCATATGCGTGCAAATCCGGTCAAGGAAGAAACGGTCGTGGCTGATGACTACGGCGCAGCCGGCAAAATCAACCAGGGCGTCTTCCAGTGCGCGCAAGGTTTCGACGTCGAGATCATTGGTTGGTTCGTCCAGCAGCAGAACGTTGCCGCCCTCTTTCAGCAGACGGGCCATGTGAACACGATTGCGTTCACCACCTGACAGCAGTGAGACCTTCTTCTGTTGATCGCCACCCTTGAAGTTGAAGGAGGAGCAATAGGCGCGGGAATTGACCTGCGCGTCCCCCAGCTGGATGATCTCGGCACCGCCTGTGATCGCTTCCCACACGGTGTCGTTGTCCTTGAGGTCGTCGCGGGACTGGTCGACATAGGACAGCTCGACCGTGTCGCCCAACGAGATGGTGCCTGCGTCGGGCTGTTCCTGACCGGTGAGCATCTTGAACAGGGTCGATTTACCGGCACCGTTGGGGCCGATGACACCGACAATGCCGCCGGGGGGCAGGGCGAAATCCAGCCCTTCGATCAGTTGCTTGTCGCCCATGTGTTTCGACAGGCCCTCGACCTCGATCACCTTGCCGCCAAGGCGCTGGCCGTTGGGGATGACGATCTGGGCGCGGGTCAGTTTCTCGCGCTCGGACTGATCTGCCAACTCGTTATAGGCGTTGATCCGGGCTTTGGATTTGGCCTGACGGGCCTTTTGGCCCTGACGCATCCAGTCCAGTTCGCGCTGCAGGGTTTTCTGCTTGGACTTGTCCTCGCGGGCTTCCTGTTCCAGCCGTTTGGCCTTTTGCTCCAACCATGCGGAATAATTGCCTTCGTAGGGCAGGCCGCGACCGCGGTCCAGTTCGAGGATCCAGCCAGTGATGCTGTCCAGGAAATAGCGGTCGTGGGTGACGATCAGGATCGTGCCCTTGTAATCGATTAGGTGCTGTTGCAACCAGGCGATGGTTTCGGCGTCCAGGTGGTTGGTCGGTTCATCGAGCAGCAGCATGTCAGGCGCTTGCAGCAGCAGTTTGCAAAGCGCGACGCGGCGTTTCTCACCGCCCGAGAGGTTGGCGATGTTGGCGTCGTCAGCAGGGCAGCGCAGCGCCTCCATCGACACATCGATCTGACTGTCGAGATCCCACAGGTTTTCGGCGTCAATCGCGTCCTGCAGAGTGGTCATTTCCTCCATCAGCTCGTCCGAGTAATTCTCGGCGATCTCCATGGCGATCTCGTTGAACCGGTCGACCTTTGCCTTTTTCCCGGCGACGCCCAGCATAACGTTTTCCCGAACGCTGAGGGCTTCATCCAGTTGTGGCTCCTGCGGCAGATAGCCGACCTTGGCGCCCTCGGCTGCCCATGCCTCACCGGTGAAATCGGTGTCCAGGCCCGCCATAATCTTCATTAGCGTCGATTTGCCCGCGCCGTTGACGCCGACGACGCCAATTTTCACCCCGGGCAGAAAGCTCAGGTGGATGTTTTCAAAGCACTTTTTGCCACCGGGATAGGTCTTTGAGACACCCTGCATGTGGTAGACATATTGATAGGCGGCCATGTCGCGTCCTTTGGGTCGGGAAAATCAGGTTGAAACGCTGGATATCCGAGCGAGACGGGCGGGGCAAGCTGGAGGTTTCGGCGATCAATCCGGCGGCGTTCGGCGAATGTGTGAGGCCGGTTGCCTGATCTCAATCTGTGGCGACTCGTTATGTAACACCAACATATCGAGATGGATCGCGAACTGTCATTGCATACTTGTTGCAGCAACAATACTCGTTGGTTGAAATCTTAACCAGTTTGTTACTAGCAAAACCCCTAGTGGAAATTGGCGAATCTAGGAGTGCACTATGAATAAAACCATTGTAATTCTGGTATTTGTGATGGCAAACTTGCTTGCCTCCGACTTTGTGTCGGCCCAGACCTTTAATGGCTACCGTATCGGTGATTGGGGTCTTTTTGAGGACGGGGACTATTGCTGGATGGCGACTAGGCTCCAAAGTAAATCCAACCGAGCAATAACGCTAGCTTTTGACAGCGACGGAGATCCAGCGATTCTGCTTGAGCCCGGTGCCTCAGAAAAGTTCCATACCTGGGACTCAATCGTACTTCGGGCGGGGAAAGATGAATTTGAATTCATTTATAATGAACAATGGGCCCGGCCAGCGTCGAAAGCAGACCACGACAAGGTTCTTTCTGCGATCCTAACTCAAAGCAGACTTCTATTCGAAGCCTCCG
Organism: Ruegeria meonggei; assembly: GCF_900172215.1. GTDB lineage: Bacteria > Pseudomonadota > Alphaproteobacteria > Rhodobacterales > Rhodobacteraceae > Ruegeria > Ruegeria meonggei. Next base: position 56,903 of record NZ_FWFP01000006.1, on the reverse strand, counting down.
GCACAAATTCCAAAAGAACGCGGAAGTTTGAAGGTCACTTCAAAACAAAGCGGGCTGATAAGGCTGTTGCTGCACTAAAAAAAAGGTGCGACTGGCGCGCGGATTGACAAGCCGCTGTAGTTCTGAACAACAGCAAAGGATGTTGCGAAGCGCCATACCATTTGCACAGCCCGGGCAGGTCATCGGGCTATTGGGCGGGTCTTTTGATCCGCCACATCAGGGGCATGTACACGTTACGCGAGAAGCGATGAAAGCCTTTGAGTTGGATCGGGTGTGGTGGCTTGTATCGCCGGGAAATCCACTAAAGCGACACGGACCAGCTCCGCTGGATCAGCGGGTTAATGCGGCACAGGCCCTGATGCAGCACCCCCGCGTTGAGGTGACGGACATCGAGGCGCTGACTGGCACCCGTGCAACGGCGGATACTCTGACGGCGCTACAACGGCTGTACCCGCGGGTCAGGTTCGTGTGGCTGATGGGCGCGGACAATCTGGCGCAGTTTCATCGCTGGAAAGATTGGCGGTTGATCATGGACAGCGTTCCGGTGGGCGTGATGGCGCGCCCGGGGGATCGGATTTCGGCCCGGATGTCCCCTGCGGCTCGGCTGTACAGGCGCTATCGCATTGACGGGCAAGCGCGGCATCTGCTCGGGCGGGCGCAGGCTCCGGCGTGGTGTTTTGTCAATGTGCCGATGGTGGACGTCAGCTCAACTCAGATACGTACCCGAGGGGATTGGGTGAATGGGGTGTTGCCTGAATAGCCACGATGCAAGCATAATCAAATTCACCGGTTGTTTGCCAGTGATCTCTGGGATTGTATTGACCCATGGTTGATCGTTATTCACGTCGCTTTTTTCTTGCAGGGCTGGGGGCCTCGGTTGTTTCCGGCACAGCGCTGGCAGATGCCCCTTTACAATCTTTGCGTCCGCAGCTTCGTGGCGTTCAGTTCAGCGGAGCCGAGCGGCTTGTTCAGGCCGCACGATTGCGGGGCGATGTGGTTTTTGCCGTGGCCGATGCCAAAACGGGTACGCCGCTAGAGGCCTTTGGTGGCGATCAGGGCCTGCCGCCTGCCAGTGTCGCCAAGGCACTGACCGCGCTTTATGCGTTGGATGTGCTGGGTGCGGATTACCGGTTCGAAACCACTTTGATGGCTGATGGGCCGATCGAAAACGGGGTATTGAACGGCGACCTGATCCTTGTGGGCGGCGGAGATCCTTTGCTGGATACGACTGTGCTGGCAACAATGGCGGCAAATCTGCGTAAAGCCGGGATAACCGAGGTGCGTGGCGCTTTCAAAGTGTATGATGGAGCCTTGCCCTATGTGTTCAGCATCGACCCCGGCCAACCGGATCATTTGGGATACAGTCCGGCCATCAGCGGCATTTCCCTGAACTTCAATCGCGTGCATTTCGAGTGGAAGCGCCAAGGCACCGGGTATGACGTGACCATGGACGCGCGAACCGCCAAGTATACGCCGTCGGTCGATATGGCCTCGATGCGGGTCGAAAGCCGCAACCTGCCGATATACACCTACCAACCGAGCGCCCGGCAAGACCGCTGGACCGTTGCCAAAGGGGCGTTGGGCAATGGGGGCGCGCGGTGGCTTCCGGTGCGCAAACCGGCGCTTTATGTGGGTGACGTGTTCCGTACGTTGGCGCGCACAAATGGTATCGTATTGGGTCGCGTGCAAGTAACCCGCGAAGCCCCATCAGGGCAGGTCCTAGTGGTTCACCAAAGCGATCCGTTGGACAGCATCCTACGTGGCATGCTGAAATATTCGACCAATCTGACCGCGGAAATGGTTGGAATGACGGCCTCGAAAGCGCGTGGAGCTGACATACAAAACCTGGCCGAGTCAGCGGCGGAAATGAACCGCTGGGCAACCGAGACCTATGGCGTGACCGGCATCGCAATGTTCGATCATTCAGGGCTTGGGGATGCATCGCGCATGGCGCCCCACGATCTGGTGACAGCGCTGGTTGCGGCGCGCAAGACTGGCGCATTGCGACCCTTGCTGAAGTCGTACAATCTGTTGGACAGCCAGGGACGTCCAGTCAAAGATCACCCGATTAAGGTGAACGCCAAAACCGGAACATTGAATTTTGTATCCGGTTTGGGCGGGTTTATTACTGCGCCGGATGGCTCGGAACTGGCTTTTGCCATCTTTACCGCTGACGTCGATCATCGGGCCACGATCCCGCGTGCGCTACGAGAGAGACCGGAGGGTGCACGAAGCTGGAACAACAGATCACGCAAACTGCAGCGCGCTCTGATTGAGCGGTGGGGAACGCTGAAAGGCAGTTAATCTCAGGTCGTATGGCGGGCCCGTGCGCCGCGTTCGATCGCAGCCGCATGCAGACGGTCGATATTCAACTCGTACCGGATTTCCTCAAGCAGGCGCAGCTCGCTTTCGGCCAGTGACCCGTCTGCGGCAGCCACATCGCAGGCCAGTGCATAGGCTGTTTCGTTCAACCGCTCGGGCAGATTGTCCCGGATCAGACCAAACAACGCATCCAGCCCTTCTACCTGTTCGAAAAGGTCAAAAACAGTTTGCGAGACGCGACGCGTACGGTCGATGTCGTAATTCGCGAAAACTGGCAGCATGTTGACTGCCCCTTCGATCTTGACCAGTTCGGCAGTCCGGATGGTTTCATCCGACGCAGAGACCGCAACCATGATCGCAACAAGGCAATCCTGAGGGGACATCGGGTGAGGTACTTGATCGTTCATGGTGTTGTCCTGATTGGGCTGTACTGAACGCGCACGATAGGTGGGCTGGCGAACAGGTTCAACGAATATTGCCTGTTTCGGTCACAGAATTGGCAATGGTCCCCGCGTTTTGGTCTGACGCAGCACGAAATTGCTGCGCGTGTCGCGCACCAGGCCGGATTTCAGCAAGCGCTGCATGATGAAATGCTCAAGGGCTTCGGGTGTCTTGGCGTAGACCTTCAGGATGAAGTCATGATCCCCGGTGATTGACGCACATTCGACGATTTGGGGCTCGGTCTCGATCAGGCGCAGGAATGCGGTGATGCTATCCTCTTGGTGATCGCGCAGGGCCACGTGGACATAGGCAATGGCATCCAGGCTGACGGCTTTGGCCCGGACCTGCGCGGTATAGCCAGAGATCACCTGAGCCGCCTCAAGGTCCCGAACCCGTCGCCAGCATTGCGAGGCGGAAAGACCGGTTCGATCCGCCAGGTCTTGCATGGATAACCGACCATCTGCCTGCAGCTCTTGCAGGATGGCAATGTCGGCAGGTTGAAGGGTTTGGTTCATGAAATACAACCTTGCGAAATATATATGCCAACTTACTCAAAAGGGCGTGGCATTTCCAACCAATTTTTTCAGACCTTGCCGGTAAACTTCTCTTAGGAGGACCCGCAGATGCCGAATTCAACCAAATATGTTGCCAAGGTCGCCGACGCGCGCGGCCATATTGCGTACACAGCCGAAGAGGATGCCGTCTGGGCCGATCTTTACGCCGCACAGCAGGACAACGTGCGGCGTTACATGGCGCGCGACTACCTTGCGGGGCTGGAGCGTTTGGATCTGCCAAAAACTCGTGTGCCATCCTGTGTTGATATCTCAGAACGGTTGCTGGATTTAACCGGTTGGCGGGTGCAACCCGTGCCTGCGTTGATCGGGTTCAAGACCTTTTTCGGTATGCTGGCTGACCGAGTTTTTCCGGCGGCGTCCTTCATTCGGTCGCGCGAGGATTTCGACTATATTGAAGAACCGGACATTTTTCATGAGATTTTCGGCCATACGCCCTTGTTGAGTGATCCGCGCTTTGCCGCCTTTAGTCATGCCATTGGGCTGGCCGGGGCGCGGGCCAATGACAAAGACTATGCCTGGTTGATCCGGCTGTATTGGTTCTCGATCGAGTTCGGTCTGCGGCGTCAGGACGGACAGATTAAGGCGCTGGGATCGGGGCTTGCGTCCTCGCCGACCGAGCTTGTGTATGCTGTGGAAAGTGACATACCCGATCGGGAACCGTTCGACATCCTGGCGATCCTGCGCACGCCTTACCGGATCGATATGCACCAGATGGGGTATTTCGTGTTAAATAACCCCGAGGAATTGTTTGCCGCCGCTGATCGCGATTTGCTGGCGGATGTGCATCGGGCGCAATCCATGGGGCTGTTGCCCAACAAATTCCCGTCAAAAGCAACAGCAGCGGAGTAAACGGATCATGACCACATCAGGACAAACTTGCAGCCTGTCGGACCGAACCTGCGTTCCCTGTTCCGGCGGCATACCGGCGCTGACCCGAGACGAGGCAAACGCCCATATGACCGAGCTGCGCCCGGATTGGAATTTGGACGCAGACGCCAAGGTGTTGGGTCGGCATTACACGTTCAAAGGGTTTGCCAAAGCGACCTATCTGGCAAACCTCTGCGCCTGGTTGGCCGATCAGCAGGGTCACCACCCGGATATCTCATTTGGCTGGGGGTATGTGGACGTCAAGCTGACCACACATGAAATCGGCGGGCTGAGCGAGAATGACTTTATCTGGGCAGCCAAGCTGGATCAACTGACGGCCTAAGCGGGTCAGAAACGGGTATTCCGTCAGGAAAAACCGCGCGCTTTATTGACTCATGCTGCATGGGCACAATAGGAGGGATCGGTCGGTAGCATGGGGCGATCGGCACTGTTTTTCCTGATGGAGCTCATAATCAAATGTCTGAATTGCGTGAAACCGCTCTGACGTCCAAGGCCTGGCCTTTTGAAGAGGCGCGCCGGTTGCTCAAACGCTATCAGAAAGGGGCTCCGGAAAAGGGATATGTGCTGTTTGAAACGGGTTATGGCCCATCAGGCCTGCCGCATATCGGAACCTTTGGTGAGGTCGCGCGAACCACGATGGTCAAGCGCGCGTTCGAATCGCTGTCGGACATCCCGACCAAGTTGATCTGTTTTTCGGACGATCTGGACGGTATGCGCAAAGTGCCAAGCAACGTGCCGAACCCAGAAGCGCTGTCCGAGCATCTGCAGCGCCCGCTGACCTCGGTACCGGATCCGTTCGGCGAATACCCCAGTTTTGGCGAATACAACAACGCAATGCTGCGCCGGTTCCTGGATACCTTTGGGTTCGAATATGAGTTCTATTCGGCGCGCGAGTTTTATCGCTCGGGCCAGTTCGACGAGATTCTGAAGCGAGCGGTTGAGCGGTATGATGACGTGATGGCGATCATGCTGAAAAGCTTGCGGGAAGAACGCCAGCAGACCTATTCGATCTTTCTGCCGATCCATCCCGAAACCGGCCGCGTGTTATATGTGCCAATGAAAAAGGTCTGTGCCGAGACGTATGCCATTACCTTCGATGATGAAGCTGGCAAGGAATGGACGCTGCCTGTCACGGGTGGCAACGTTAAGCTGCAGTGGAAGCCCGATTTCGGCGCGCGCTGGGCGGCGCTGGGGGTTGATTTTGAGATGTACGGCAAGGAACACGCCACTAACGAAAAGATTTATGACGCGATCTGTCGGGCGCTGGGTGGCCGCGCGCCCGAGCATTTCTCGTATGAGCTGTTTCTGGATGAGAACGGGCAGAAGATCTCCAAGTCTTCGGGCAACGGTGTGTCGATCGACGAATGGCTGACCTATGCCCCGACCGAGTCGCTGGCGTATTTCATGTATCAAAAGCCCAAAACGGCCAAACGGATGCATTTCGATGTGATTCCGAAAGCCTATGATGAGTATCATCAGCAGTTGCGCGCCTACCCGGGGCAGGAGTTGAAGGCGCAGCTGAATAACCCGGTTTGGCATATCCATGGTGGTGACGTTCCGGAATCCACGCTGATGGTGCCGTTTGCAATGCTGCTGAATCTGGCGTCTGTTTCCGGGGCCGAGGACAAAGAGGCGCTGTGGGGCTTTATCCGCCGCTATGCGCCAGAGGCCACAGCCGAAACCCATCCTGATCTGGATCAGGCGGCGGGTTTCGCGGTGCGTTACTTCAACGATTTTGTCAAACCGACCCGTCAGCATCGCGCACCGACCGATCAAGAGCGTGAGGCGCTGGAGGCGCTGAAGTCGGCGCTTGAGGCCTATGATGGACCGGTAGAGGACGAGGCACTGCAATCGGTGGTTTATTCCATCGGTCGAGAGCGGTTCGATCCCATGCGCGGGTGGTTCACCGCGCTGTACGAAGTGCTGCTGGGCGCGTCGCAAGGACCGCGTTTTGGCGGTTTTATCGCGCTTTACGGTGTTCCAGAAACAGTCGCGCTGATCGAAAAGGCGCTGGCTGAAGAGCTGGTCTGATTTGACCTGAAACCGTGTGGGGCTACTCTTTCATCAGGAGGTGGCCCCATGCGTCGTTTACTACTTGCTGTATGTCTTAGTGCCGGGCTGGGCACAGGTGCATTTGCCCAGAACGCCGAGATTGAGGCGAACATTGCCGCACAGATACAAGCGTTTGAGGCGGATGACTTCGTCACGGCCTTTACATTTGCTAGCCCCAATATCCAGCGCATGTTCCAAAGCCCCGAGAACTTTGGAGCAATGGTGCGCAACGGTTACCCGATGGTCTGGCGCCCGGCGGATGTACGTTTTCTGGAACTGCGCGAAGTGGCTGGAATGCTGTGGCAGAAGGTTATGATCGTAGATGGCGACGGCCGCGTACATATCCTAGATTACCAGATGGTGCAGCTAGAAAACAGATGGAAGATCAATGGCGTACAGCTTCTGGGAGCCTCGGACCCAGCAGCGTGACGCAACACCACCGTCACGGTGACATGAGCGGCGGTTAATCCCTTTTCGATACTCAGGCTTTTGCGTTCGGGTCCTGCCCGGACACTGGGTTTATGCGCGCAGTGATCTGCTGCAGCGCGATTGGGAAAGGGATTTCTATGAACAAGGCAATCACTGATGGCATCGTGTTTACACCGCCTGCTTTCACCAACGGACTGAATGTGTGGTCCAGCGGCAACGGGACCCCCGGCTCACCTACTTATGACGGGTCTGGCACCGGAGCGTTTGTACCCGCAGATCCGAATTTCGGCGGCTGTCTTGAAATATTGAAAGTCAACACAACCCAGCAACTGCGCTACATGGGTCAGACACCCTTGTTTCCGGGGTGCTATTTGCAGATCAAGGCGCGGGTTAAGGCGATTAGTGGTCCGTTGCCGCAAGTACGCATTGCCGGCTGGGCCGGTGGTGCCGGGGACGTTCAGGTGACAGGCGTGACCGAGCAAGGCCCGGCGACCCAACTGTCCAGCTATGGCGCGGTCCATGAGATCACCGCCATTGTTGGCACGGGTCAGCGTCCGGGCGTGGATATGCCTTGGGGCGTCGATGCTCTTTATGGGCATTTCGGCCTGGATATCGATGGCGCAAACAGAGCCGTCATTCGGGTCGACGACATCAAAATCACCGACGTCACTGGTGTGTTTCTGCGTGACCTGATCAGCCTGGTCGATGTCCGTGACTTTGGGGCCGTCGGAGACGGCGTCGTGGACGATTCAGCAGCTTTTGAATCGGCGGATCAGGCCGCAAGCGGGCGTCGTGTATTTGTACCCGAAGGAACTTACCTGTTGGCACAAAACACCTCGATCTCGTCCGAGATTGAGTTCGAAGGCACTGTCACGATGCCTGATGACAAGATGTTGCTGCTGACCAAGAACTTTGATTTGCCTGCTTACATTACGGCCTTTGGCGACGAAATGCTGGCCTTTAAAAAAGCCTTTCAGGCCCTGCTGAACAATTCCGATCATGAATCTCTTGATATGGGGGGACGCAAGATTGCAGTCAGTCAACCCATTGACATGGCGGCCGCCGTTCCAAACAAACAAAGCGGGTTTTCAACGCGCCGGGTGCTGCGCATTGGCCAGTTTGATGTCCAAAGCAGCGCCGCTTGGGATACCGAGACCTTTAGTTCCCATGCGACCTACAACCCGAACAATCGAACCCGTCTGAGCAACGTCGCGAAGGTTGCGAACATTCCGGTGGGTGCGCTAGTGCAGGGCAATGGCGTTGGTCGCGAAGTCTATGTCCGTTCGAAAAACGTTGGCGCCGGTGAGATTACCCTAAGCGCACCGATCTATGACGCTGCCGGGACACAGGTATTTAACTTTAAAGCGTTCAAATATCTGTTGGATTTCAGCGGCTTCAGCACGTTGCGAAAATTCGGCATGGAAGAGATCGAGTTCCAGTGCAATGGCCGCTGCAGTGCCATCCGTCTGGCCCCGTCGGGCAGCACGTTTGCGGTTGCCAATTGTTTCATAAGCCGCCCAAAGGACCGCGGGATCACGTCGATCGGGACCGGGTGTCAGGGAATGCTGATCGACAATTGTCAGTTCCTGTCGAGCGAGGAATCCTTCAACGTCTCAAACCGCAAGTCGATCGGTCTGAACGCGACGTCCAATGACATCAAGCTGCGCCACAACAGGGCTGTGCGTTTTTTGCATTTTGCTGTCCTGGGCGGCACCAACAACATGGTTCTGGGCAACCACTTCTTTCAGGGTGATAGCATCTCGCAAGGTGTTCGCAGCGCGGGCCTGATCATGATCGGCACCTATAACAGTTCGACTATCTCTGAAAACTATGTCGACAATTGCTTTGTAGAATGGACCAACGAACGGGATGCCAATCCGGTTTATACGGCCGGGTATTCGTTCAGTTCAATGACGATTACCGACAATATCTTTTATTCCAGCGAAGTCCCGCCTTGGTTCAGTTATATTGTAATTCGTCCACATGGGGCGGGGCATTTTCTGAACGGCGTGGTCGTCACTGGCAACAAATTCCGGTCGTCGAGTGGCAGCATTAATCGGGTAGAAAGGGTGGATTCAACTTTCGCCATTTTGAACAAGGATGCGCACCGGGATGTGATGTTCCATGATAACACCTTTCATGGGGTGAATTTCAAAGTTTCAAACCCGTCGCGGCTCCGTCATAGTCAGGCCTCTGTGTCTCAGGTCTGGACAATTCCATCGCAGGTCAGATTGCCATTTGGCGGCAAGACGCGCAGTTGTGATTCCGTCACGACCTTGGGGCCGCTGAGAAACAGTTTTGGCTCCGTCACTTATGCCGCTCCGTATGTAGATTTGGAGCAGGGCACGAACAAAAATGAAATCGGCTTGCGCTGGCCGCAGGCCGTTCGTGGAGAAGTGTCGGTCATTATGCGGATGGAACGCTGAACGTAACTGTGGCCGCCCGGATCAGGGCGGCCTCTTTGCAATTCAGAACTCGTTCCAGATCGCGAACTTTATACCGGTATCGCTGCGCGCATCGTTGCGTTCCAGACCCAGAACCCAGGTTGTAGGACTGTTGGGACGTCGGATCATCACTGAGGGACGGGCTCTCCAGAACAAGGACTTGTCCGGGGTGTAAGACGTTTCGATCTGCAGCAGAGGGTTCAAGAGCCGTTGCGACGACAGCCCGGCGGTAAAATCCAGTTTGCGGAACATCGCGTCATGGGTGCGATACTCTAGAGCGGTATCAACCGCGATCCAGCCGTTGCCCCAGCTGGTTTCGAAGCCTTTCCCGTATGACAGCGTCATCTTGTAAAGCGCCTAGGCGCGTTTGTGCCGGTGGTGGGCGCCTGCTCCGAACTCGGCGGTAAAACGCCCCCATTTGCCAAAATCCGCAACCGGAGCACGGGCGAACAGAAGGGCATGACCGTAAACGTCGCGGTGTTCCTCAAAATCGAATCCGATGGTCAGGTTTGGCCGATATCCCCATTCAGCATAAAGCGATGATTTGTAATCATACCGACCGTCAGGATCTTTGAACGCAGTCACGGCGGCTGCAACAAAGGCTGAGTCCTTTTCCCGCAGCCAGGCACCGGACCAGGCAGGTGTTGCGATCAACAACAGGGCAATATGAAGGATAACCCCTTTCATGGGCGCAGCATCCGCCAGCTTGGTTAACGGATGGTTAGGATTTTGTTCATTTTCTGGACGCCAGGGCAGTCTGATCAGACATTAAGGAAACACAAGACCTTTCGAAATCCTGTGTTAGGCTTGCGAAAGACAAGGGAGAATCCAGATGCCGAAAATTTCCAAGAATGCGAGCGTCCAGACAGTTATCACCACCTTTGAAATGACCCCTGGCACTTGCCAGGACCTTCTTGAGGCGCTGACTGATGCCTATGCCGAATTCATCTCAAAACAGCCGGGGTTTGTTGCGGCCGGGCTGCATGTGAACGACGCCCAGACCCGGATCGCCAATTACTCGCAATGGGAACGTCGTGAGGATTTCCTGGCGATGCTGCGCACGCCCGAAATGCGCGATCGCAACCGAAAGATCAACGAGCTGTGCAAAAGCTTTGAGCCGGTAATGTATGACGTCGCCGAAACATTTGGCAGTTCCTGACCTGGATCAAAGCCTTGTGGCGACTGGTATCGCAAACTGCCCGTGTGAAAACGGAGGTGCGCGTCATGTATCACAACATTCTTGTTCCCATTTCATTTGATTCTGAACGGGATATATCCGGGCCGCTTAAACTGGCCGAGATTTTGGCGACACCGGACGCTCAGGTCACGTTGCTTCACGTAGTTGAGCATATTCCAAACTATGCGATTTCCTACATGCCGCCCGAATATCTGATCGAAGCCCGCAAGGCGATTCAGTTGGAATTGGATGCGCTTGCCGCGAAGCTTCCAAAGGCCGTTGGCATTGTGGTCGAAGGGCATTCGGGCCGTACAATTCTGGATTGGGCCGAGGCGCATAAGCCGGATTTAATTGTCATCGCTTCGCATCGGCCGGGCATGCAGGACTTGCTGTTGGGCTCAACCGCGAACCACGTGGTGCGCCACGCCGCCTGCGCAGTTCATGTGGTGCGCTGATCAGGCCAGATGTCTGCCGGGGATGCGTCAGCGGATCGGTCTCTGGCATAGTGCGCGGCAGCTCACGAATGCTTGAGGAGTGGGTACGTTGCCGCCATCATACCTGCGGCATGAGGCAGAGATAGTCGCTGTTTACAGTTCCATTCAGACGACAAGATCAATGCTCAGTCTCGGTTTCGCCACAAATCACGTGTATCGGGTTTGCATGTCTCCAAGGAACCTTTTGTCCACAGCGTTTTCCGGTGAACCCGCAGCCGCAAGGCGGCGCAAACGGGCCGAAACCCTGCGAAAACGCGCGTTGTCGCCGCTGCGGATTTTGACCATGGTCCTTATGTTGCCGGTGACGACCATCGGGATCGCGGTGGGCGTCTATCTGCGTACGTCCGAATTTGAACGTGAAGAGGCGACGGTACATCTGATCGCCCTGGCTGGATGTTCAGCGGTAGAGTCATTTGTACGCGGCCCATTTTACGAAGGGCAGCCGGGATACCACCGGCGCAACGACCCGGATGGCGACGGTATTGCATGTGGCGCGCCGGTGCCCTCACCAGTTCAGGACACACCACCAAAACAGGCCGAGGTACCGGCATCACGCACGGTCGGCAACGCCAAATTCCTGCGACCCTAAGCGGCAGTTTTGCCCCGATTGGTCAATTCCGGCGCAGTTTCTCTTTTGTGCTACACTGACCGAGGCGCGTTTTACGCCGATATTGGGGATTCTACCTGGAAAGGAAACAAGACATGTTTGCACGTATTACCCAGTTCAAAATGAAGCCCGGCACCCGCGCGGCAGCGACGGACAAAATGAATCAACTAAAAGATCAGATCATGGCGATGCCAGGAATTCATAGCTTTACCAATGTGATGAACGAAGATGGCTCGGGTTATGTAATTTCGGTGGTGGAATCCGAAGAGACTTCGAACGCGAACGCACCCAAAGTGGCCGAGCTGTGGGGCCATTTCGCCGAATTCATGGAAAGCCCGCCAAACCCCGTCGGGTTTGATGTGATCGCCCATTGGGACAAGGGCTAAGCGCATAAGGGGCGGGAGATTTCCGCCCCAAATTTGTTGTTCGAAAGTTCGGCCAACCGCACTAGTCGGTTATGCCGACATCTCAGCGGTCAGTTGCTGACGCATTATGTTCTTTTGGGTGGTGATTTTGCCAGGGATGAGGAAGGCGTCAACCAGCACCCAGATGCAAACGCCCAGCAAAATGAAGTAACCCACAATAAGAATGGCGGACACGAAACCCAAAATGGTCAGGACCAGCATGATGATCGCGGATTTGCTTTCACCCAGATAGAAACGATGTCCGCCAAACATCCCCACGAAAAACCAAAGCAAGTAGGCTACAAAAATGTTCTTTGAATCGTTGGCGATCCGCTGTTCGATGAGTTGCTGCTTGTCTGTTGAAAGCGTCATGTTCGTCCCTTCATAATCAGTGCGCTCTGTTTTTGTGGCGCGATCTTGTTCTCTGGAATGTTTGCAAGTGATTGAAATTGTAGAAGGTTGGCCCGAATACGCCTGCCCCCGTATCACTTGGTTTCTGTTGCGCCAGTTCGCAGTCACAGAACTACAGAAGATAGGGCAAAAAATTGTTCACAAATTGTTAAGAAATGAGACTTCCTTTTGATGCGTCCGGTGTTCGCCGGGCTTGCCCCGGATCGGGGTTCTCGTCACATTGGTTGATATGATCCGCGATGAATTCAACTCTTTCTGCGCAAGCCTCAAAGCCACCAGTCATGTGGTGCAATGGGGCAATTCGGATGTGTGGAAGGTGGGCGATAAAGTGTTTGCAATTTGCGGCTGGAATGACGGCAAGGATGCTTTCACCTTCAAAGCCACCGACCTGGCGTATGAGGTGTTGCAGCACGAGCCTGGCATCCGCCCCGCCCCCTATCTGGCGTCGCGGGGGATGAAGTGGCTGCAGGTCTATGAGGACCGAGGGATGAGCGACAGCTCACTGCGTGAACATATTGTGACGTCTTATGATCTGGTCGTAGCCAAAATGACCAGGAAAAAACGGGCGGAGTTGGGGATGTAGGATGCAGCTTGCCCTGTCCTTCGAGTCAGAAGAGAAAGGGCAGTAGATTTCCGTGAAGCAGCAGCCTGAGACGGGGCATTGCCCCTTCTTTCATTTCACCCTGAGCGCGGTTTTCAGATCTGCGATGGCTTCGATCTGTGCACGAGACAATGCATCCCCCGCCAGCGGCATCAATATCTCTTGAAGGCGATTCCAAGAGGCCCCGCCATCGATCTTCTGCAGCCGGCGACCCAACCTGGAAACTGCACCGCCAGAGCCGTTGCATTGCGTCATCAGCCATCGTCCAAGGACCTCCATCTCGTGCGCTTCTTCTTCGGAACACCGCAGCTTTGACCGCAAAAGGACATGCAGTTGTTGACGTTGGTCCGAGGTGGGCAGGTCATCAAGCTCGATAAAGGACTGTGCAATTGCGCATATCGCAATCCGCTCATCATCGATGCCTTCGACCGGATGCGCATTGGCAACGCTGCGAAACGCGAGCTTTCTGGGGGCGTTTTTCAGCGTGGTCGCCACGTCCTGAGCGGTATTTATTGCTTCTCTTGGGTTGTTGCGAACCCACCACCAAATTGCGCCGCCAACTGCGGTCAGGATGAGTATTAGTATAGGCAAATCAATCTACTCCGAGAAATATTTCGAAGGTGATAGTTTCTTGCATAATTGCAGATTACAACTCTTGCGATAGTTTTTTGAACGCGTGTTGCTTTTTGATTGATCAGACGATTTCAGTGGTACTGGGTTGCGACCCTTCTACCCCGTTATCGCATTGCAGGGTTCGAGTAGTCGTCAAAAAGGTTGGTGTTGCGTGATGGGGTTTGATGGAAGACGCTGACGGATCTTCCTGAGATTCGCGCCAGACCTTCGGCCAGCACCCTGCGGATACAACGCACCCGGTGAATGGCGCTTTGGACCTCATGCGTACTGGGCAGGGTGTTCGGGTTTGTCATGGCAACCGTTTGGAATCACATTTTGTGACTTCAGACGTGGAGGAGAGGGCGCTGGGCTGCAAGGGTGGAGTGTGGGACATCCTTTCCTGCTCTTGCTTATTGCTAGCGGAAAAGGAACCGGGCGACAGCAATGGAGATCAGGTTCATTAGTTCTCGTGCGAAAAGCAACAGGAGAAAGCCAACTAATACATATGGGGCGCGTGGATGAGCCCAATAGCCGGGTTCGAAGAATGTCAGTAGCAGCGAAAAGAGCAGGAAGAACAGCTTCCCCTTGGTGCCCTTGTCGAAGACGCTACCGAAGCGGACGCCTTCAAACTTTCGCAAATAGGTGTCAGCCTTTTTTGAAAAAGACTTATGAAAGAAGAGACATTCAACTATCAGGCCTTCCGCATTGTGATATCGACCAATTGTAAACAAGCGGGTGCGAGCATCCGTCCTACGCAGGCTAAATGCTGCCACCGCAATCAGATGCAGCACGATAACTGGTTTCGTTTTTGACAATTGTATCGGGGTCAAAATGAAGAATAATGTCCCTCAAAAATGGCGCATGGCACGAGATATCTCTTGCGTAAAATTGCCTTCGATCAATTGCAATTATCGGGAAACGATTTTCGATTTCAGCGAATTGGATGGAAACAGTGATCATAAATGGATTTGAACCCGGTTCAGGCGCAAACCTGTCGCCCAAACCAAGTTGTTCGACTATCCCCAGCGCGGTAGCCTCTTCGAATTCATCAACAAAAACAACAAGCATATCAAAATCTGACAGCTTGTCCGATTTATGGGTGAAATCAATTTCGCCAAGACCACCTAAATCCAAAATTTGTCTTAAAAGCACACCAGACATTCCGTCGGTAAGTACCTTCAAAGGACGTCCCAGTTCGGTCGAGCGGTTTTCAGTTTCGGAATTTGATGCTCCATTTGCCGAGGTCATTAAAACGCTCATCAAAGTAAACAATATGAAATTCTTAAGCATAGTCATCGCTTCCGCCGTTTCACATTTCCACCCCGCTGCCCCGGTCTGCCAGCCGTTGACCTTCCGCGCGATTTCACCGCGTCTTCCGAGGCTTTCTCGACCGCCCATTGCCGCGCCATGGGGTCGTCGGCGATGGCCAGATCGACCGCTTCCAGACGTTTGATCTCATCCCGGACATTGGCGGCCTCTTCGAATTCAAGGTTCTCGGCGGCTTTGCGCATCTTGTCGCGCAGCCCGTCCAGATGGGCCTCGAGGTTCGCGCCGTGCATCGGTTTGTCAATGGTAGCGGTGACGCGGTTCATGTCGACGTCGCCTTTATAGAGACCGGCCAGAACGTCCTCGACATTTTTCTTCACCGTTGCGGGTGTGATGCCGTGTTCCTCGTTATAGGCCATCTGCTTGGCGCGGCGGCGGTTGGTCTCGTTCAGGGCGCGCTCCATGGAACCAGTGATCTTGTCGGCATACATGATCACCCGCCCGTCAGCGTTCCGCGCGGCGCGGCCGATGGTTTGAACCAGAGAGGTCTCGGACCGCAGGAAGCCTTCTTTGTCGGCGTCCAGAATGGCCACCAGCCCGCATTCCGGGATGTCGAGCCCCTCGCGCAGCAGGTTGATGCCGATCAGCACGTCGAAGGCCCCCAACCGCAGGTCGCGCAGAATTTCGATGCGTTCCAGCGTGTCGATGTCGGAATGCATATAGCGGACTTTGATGCCCTGTTCGTGCATGTATTCGGTCAGATCCTCGGCCATACGTTTGGTCAGCGTGGTGACCAGCGTGCGGTATCCATCGGCGGCGACCTTGCGCACCTCGTCCAGCAGATCGTCGACCTGCATGCCGACGGGGCGGATTTCGACCTCGGGATCCAAGAGCCCGGTGGGGCGGATCACCTGTTCTGTGAATACGCCGCCGGTCTGTTCGATCTCCCACTTGGCGGGGGTGGCCGAAACAAAGACGGATTGTGGGCGCATTGCATCCCATTCCTCGAACTTGAGGGGGCGGTTGTCCATGCAGGACGGCAAGCGGAAGCCGTGCTCGGCTAGGGTGAATTTGCGCCGATAGTCACCCCGATACATGCCACCGATCTGCGGCACGCTGACGTGGGATTCATCGGCGAATACGATTGCGTTGTCGGGGATGAACTCGAACAGGGTCGGGGGCGGCTCACCCGGCGCGCGACCGGTCAGATAGCGCGAGTAGTTCTCGATCCCGTTGCACACGCCGGTGGCTTCGAGCATTTCCAGGTCGAAGTTGCAGCGCTGTTCCAGCCGTTGGGCCTCCAGCAGCTTGCCCTCACCGACCAACTGGTCGAGGCGCATCCGCAGCTCTTTTTTGATGCCGATGATAGCCTGTTGCATGGTGGGTTTCGGCGTCACGTAGTGGGAATTCGCATAGACCCGCACCTGCTCCATATTCGCGGCACGTTCGCCGGTCAGCGGGTCAAATTCAGTGATGGTTTCCAGTTCTTCGCCGAAGAACGAGAACTTCCAGGCCCGGTCTTCAAGGTGGGCAGGCCAGATTTCCAGGGAATCGCCGCGCACACGGAAGGATCCGCGCTGAAACGCCTGATCGTTGCGGCGGTATTGCTGGGCCACCAGGTCGGCCATCACCTGCCGCTGGTCATATTCGTTCCCCACCTTCAGGTCCTGTGTCATCGCACCGTAGGTTTCGACCGAACCGATACCATAGATACAGGACACCGAGGCCACGATGATCACGTCATCGCGCTCCAGCAACGACCGCGTGGCCGAGTGGCGCATCCGATCGATCTGTTCGTTGATCTGGCTCTCTTTTTCTATGTAGGTGTCAGACCGCGCCACGTAGGCCTCGGGCTGGTAGTAATCGTAATAGGACACGAAATACTCGACCGAATTTTCGGGGAAGAATCCTTTGAACTCACCATATAGCTGGGCTGCCAACGTCTTATTGGGGGCCAGGATGATCGCCGGGCGCTGGGTTTCCTCGATCACTTTGGCCATGGTGAACGTCTTACCTGTGCCAGTCGCCCCCAGCAGAACCTGATCCCGCTCGCCGTCCTGCACGCCGCCGGTCAATTCCTTGATCGCGGTCGGTTGATCCCCGGCCGGCGAGAATTCCGTATGCATGACAAATTGTTTGCCGCCTTCCAGCTTCAGGCGGGCACGGACATCCTCGGCGGACAGCTGGGTCTTGTCGGAATGAGCATAAGCCATTGGGGGAGATTCCTTTCGTGGCTGATTTTGATCTGTTTTTGTTCTTGTTCAAGAGGCAATTCAAATCCCAGGCAATGCGACAATTGCAGGCTTGTCGGCGCGGCGCGCCTGGCGCATAAACATCCCCAGCCAAGTGAGTACGGAGAGGCGACATGCGCGCACGGATTTACCAGCCTTCTAGGAATGCGATGACCTCGGGTATGGCCAAGACCCGCAAGTGGGTTCTGGAATACGCCCCCGCGTCGACGCGTGAGGTTGATCCGTTGATGGGCTGGACCTCTTCAAACGACACGCAGACGCAAGTGCGGCTGAAGTTCGACACCAAAGAAGAGGCGCTGGATTACGCCAAGGACAATGGCATCGACGCGATGGTCAGCGAGCCACACAAGCGTAAGGCCAATGTGCGTGCGGGTGGATATGGCGAAAACTTCGCCACGGGACGCCGGGTACCATGGACCCATTGACCGAGACCCTCTGAATGATCGACATCCGCGCAGCTGACCCCGGAGCAGAGGATCTGCGCCCGATCATTCAGGCGCATCTGGCTCATAGCTGGGGTGCAACGCCGCAGACCTCGAACCACACTTTGGATGTTGACGCGCTGCGAGAGCCGGGCATTCGCTTTTGGGCATTGTACGAGGCCGGCAAGGCAATGGGGTGCGGCGCGCTCAAGACACTGCCGGATGGTACCGCCGAGGTGAAGTCCGTGCATGTCGTGGCCGCTGCCCGTGGCCGTGGCCTGGCGCAGGTCATCATGACCTATCTGGCTGATCTGGCGCGGGCTGAAGGGGTTTCGGCCCTTGTGCTCGAGACAGGTGCCGCCCATCTTTCCGAATATGAAGCCGCGCGCAAACTCTATGAGGCGCTGGGGTATTCCTATTGTGGACCGATCTTCGGCTATGACGACGATCCCAACAGCGCCTTCATGCGCTTGGCTCTTGAACCCCGCCCGTAAAAGCAGCAAGAAGGGCGCAGCGGTCCCTTAGCTCAACTGGATAGAGCAGCTGACTTCTAATCAGCAGGTTGAGGGTTCGAGTCCTTCAGGGATCGCCAGTTTGCAGCTATGCCGGGATTGCACGTGCATTGGATTGCATAAGGTTTTTACTGGCATGACCGGGGTTTTGTCATCCCAGCCGGGCTCCAATTGCGCCATCGCGATTTCGACTTCTTCACCATCGGCGGTTTCATCCTTTAGCACGGCATTTGGTGGATCAACCTCAAAGCTGTTGTCGCCCATCGGCCAGTTGGCGATGAAAATGCTGGAATTGGCCAAACCAGATTCTTGCTTGGGTCGGTCGGTGAGCCAGATAGCCTTTGAACTCACCCCCGACAGCGTATGCTGTTTCGCTTGCAACTCTGCCTTGTCCATCGTGACGACATAAAGCACGCTGACAGGGCAGTTTTGTATTCCGCATGGGCCGAAGCGGCCAGGCTAAAAAACGTCGTGCGTGCCAAAACCCACCTCATACATGTCTGCCTTGGTTGAGCTGATAGAATAGCCAATCACCGCTTTCTCAATTGGTTTTGTGACGCTTGGTTGAGGGCTTGTGCAGCGCCATGCGCCTATCCGTGAAAAATATCTTGCAACCGGTTGCAAAGAGAATCATTGTGTCCCCAATTTAGGGAATCGGGAGGACCGCATGCTAAGAGTAGGATTGCTTGGCGCTGGGCGTATTGGCCGCGTGCATGCACAGGCCATAGCCGCACATCCCAAAAGCCAGCTTTGCGCTGTGTCTGATGCGGTTGCCGATGCAGCCGAAAGCCTTGCCTCCGAGTATGGCGCCGCGGTGCGCAGTTCCGGTGAAATCATCGCTGATCCGTCGATTGACGCGATTCTGATTGCCACCCCGACCGACACCCATTCGGATCTGATCGAGACAGCCACTCAAGCAGGTAAGGCGGTTCTGTGCGAAAAGCCGGTTGATCTTAGCCTGGAACGGGCACTTGCATGCAAATCTGTGGCCGAGGCAAGCGGGCAGCCGGTCATGGTGGGTTTCAATCGCCGCTTTGATCCCAGCTTTTCATCCCTCAAATCCGCCGTCGATAACGGTGAGATCGGCGCGCCGGAAATGCTGGCATTAACATCCTTTGATCCCGCGCCACCACCGGTCAGCTATATCAAGGTGTCCGGTGGTTTGTTTCGGGACATGATGATCCATGATTTTGACATGGCCAACTATCTTATGGGGCAGCTGCCACAGCAGATTTCGGCCGTTGGTTCGTCGCTTGTCGATCCCGCGATAGGAGCGGCTGGCGACGTCGACACAGCTGTTGTTACAATGACTTATGCGGATGGACGGATTGCGGTAATCAAGAATTCGAGACGGGCGACCTATGGTTATGATCAGCGGATCGAACTGCTGGGGTCGGGTGGCTTGTTGCAGGCCAAAAACATCCTGGAAAACGCAGTAGTGAAATCGACGGCGGATGGCGTGACCGGGGCAAAGCCAACCTACTTTTTCCTGGAAAGATACCTGCCCGCCTACCGCGCCGAATGGGATGCGTTTGTACAGGCGGCACTGTCCGGTGCGGCGATGCCGGTGACGTTGGATGACGGTGTGGCCGCTCTGGCCATGGCCGAGGCAGCAACGCGGTCCGCACAGTCCGGACGGCCGGTTGGGATGGACGAAGTTTTGAAACCGGTTGCAAAATGATTGGATATCCGGAAACTGGGGGCAGCTCCGTTAGTCTCCGGAGCGGAGGAGATTCGGTTCATCCGAATACAGGGGGTGAACCCTCAACAATAAGACGAACTATTCCAATGGGAGGAAACCAAATGAAGAACTTTGTTAAAGGCGCACTGGCGGCTGGCGCACTGGCACTGGCCACGCCCGCTTTTGCTCAGGAAATTGTGGTCGTGTCGCATGGTCAGGCCAATGACGCGTTCTGGAACGTGGTCAAAAACGGCGTTGAGCAAGCGGGCAAGGATGTCGGCGTAAACGTGGAATATCGCGCACCCGAGACCTTTGACATGGTCGCCATGTCTCAGTTGATCGATGCCGCTGTGAACCAGGAACCGGACGGGCTGATCGTTTCGATCCCCGATGCGGATGCGCTTGGCCCGTCAATTGAACGCGCTGTCGCAGCCGGTATCCCGGTGATCTCGATCAACTCGGGTGCTGAGGTCGCGAAAGAACTGGGTGCCCTGCTGCATGTCGGTCAGGACGAATACGATGCCGGCAAGGCTGCTGGTGAGCGGCTGGCATCCATGGGCGGGACCAACGCGATCTGCGTGAACCACGAAGTGGGCAACGTCTCGCTTGACCTGCGCTGCGAAGGGTTTGCCGAAGGCTTTGGCGGTAAAGTGACCGTTTTGCCAACGTCGAACGACCCGACCGAGATCGAATCCAAGGTCTCAGCCGCGCTGTCGTCGGATGAGTCCGTGGACACGGTGATGGCGTTGGGTGCCAGCTCGGCCGGTGAGCCGACTGTTGCCGCCGCCAAGGCGTCTGGTCGCGACGTGAATGTTGCGTCCTTCGACCTGTCGGCCAACTTCCTGCAGTCGATCGCGGATGGCGATGCAGCCTTTGCCATCGACCAACAGCAGTACTTGCAGGGTTACCTGGCGGTGAACTTCATGGGCCTGCACGCCAAATACGGCCTGATGCCAGGCGGCGATGTGCCTTCGGGCCCGAACCTGGTTACCCAGGACAAGGCCACTCAGGTGATCGACCTGTCCTCGCAGGGCATCCGTTAATCTAACGGCAAAAGAAAAACGAAACGGCGCGACTTGCGCCGTTTCTACCGAACAGGGAGGGAAACATGAGTGAGTCAGCGCCCGTTACAGCGGACGAAAGGGTCAAGAGCGAACCGTTTCTGACCAAACTAATGAAACGCCCCGAACTTGGTGCCATGGCCGGTGTCGTTCTGGTTTTCATTTTCTTTGCGATCACTGCGGACAGCTCAATGTTCACCCTTGCCGGGGTCATGAACTTTATGACACCTGCAGCACAGCTGGGCATTCTGGCCATTGGGGCCGCGCTGTTGATGATCGGCGGAGAGTTTGATCTGTCGATTGGTTCGATGGTGGCGTTTTCCGGCCTGTTCTTCGGCGTCTGCGTGGTGACGTGGCAATTGCCGCTGATCGTCGCGATCCCGATGACATTTGTTTTTGCGGCCATGGTTGGTGGGATAAACGGCAATATCGTGATCCGGTCGGGTCTGCCGTCTTTCATCGTGACGCTGGCGTTTCTGTTTATTCTGCGCGGGCTGTCGCTGGTTGGTTTAAAAATGGCGACCGGGGGCTCGACCCAACTGCGCGGGGTGCGTGATGTGGTTGAAAATGACTGGCTTGCCCCGTTCTTTTCCGGCGAGGCGTTCGGAGGTCTCTTCGCGTGGATGGCCGAGGTCGGTATCATCGACACATTCAAGAACGGTGCGCCCAAAGTGCCGGGCATCCCGGTTGAGATCCTGTGGTTCATCGTCATGGCACTGGCCGCGACATATGTGTTGCTGCGGACACCGGCAGGGAACTGGATTTTTGCCTCGGGCGGTGACAAGACTGCAGCGTCGAATTCGGGTGTGCCGGTCAACCGCGTCAAGGTCTCGCTGTTCATGCTGACGGCCTGCTGCGCCGCTCTGGTGGCGATCATCACGGTGATGGATGCGGGTTCAACCGACGCGCGCCGGGGCTTCCAGAAAGAGTTTGAGGCAATCATCGCCGCTGTGATCGGCGGCTGTTTGCTGACGGGTGGATATGGCTCGGCCATCGGTGCGTTCTTCGGCTCGATCATCTTCGGAATGGTGGTGATCGGCCTGACTTACACCGACTTCGATCAGGATTGGTTTCAGGTCTTCCTGGGCGGCATGCTTCTGATCGCTGTTTTGTTCAACAACGCAATCCGCAAACGCGTAACCGGGGAGCGCTGATATGTCTGATGACACCAAATTCCATCATGGCGACACTGCCAATGACCTGGCGCCAATCGTTCAGATGAAGGATATCGAAAAACACTTTGGCAACATCATCGCTTTGGCCGGTGTCAGCTTTGACGTGAAACCGGGTGAATGCCATTGCCTTCTGGGCGATAACGGCGCTGGCAAATCGACCTTCATCAAAACCATGTCCGGTGTGCATAAACCTACCAAGGGTGAGATCTATTTCGAAGGGAAGCCGCTGCATTTCGACACCCCTCGGGATGCGATGGAGGCGGGCATTGCGACCGTGTTTCAGGACCTTGCGATGATCCCGCTGATGAGCGTCACGCGCAACTTTTTCATGGGCCGTGAACCCACCAAAGGGAAAAGCCTGTTTAAACGGTTCGATGTGGAACAGGCCAACGATGTCTGCATGGAAGAGATGCGCAAGATGGGCATCAACCTGCGTGGCCCGGATCAGGCTGTTGGAACGTTGTCGGGTGGTGAACGGCAGACTGTGGCCATCGCGCGGGCCGTCTATTTCGGCGCGAAAATCCTGATCTTGGACGAACCGACCTCGGCCCTGGGTGTACGCCAGACATCGAACGTTCTGGCCACGATTGACCGTGTGCGCAATCAGGGCATCGGCGTGGTTTTTATCAGCCACAACGTGCGCCATGCACTTGCTGTGGGCGACCGCTTTACCGTTCTGAACCGGGGCAAGACCTTGGGCACGGCCACACGTGGTGAAATCACACCTGAAGAACTGCAGGACCTGATGGCCGGGGGGCAGGAAATGGCCCAGCTCGAAGGATCGCTGGGCGGAACGGTTTAAAACCGTTCTGTCCTGTGTGACGACCACCAGGCAGGCCTGAATCTTAAAAAACTCAAAATCGACGTACTGGCCGTTCTGGCCTTGAGTTGAAAGGGATCACAATGGGTAAGACTATCCGACTGACCGCAGCGCAAGCTCTGGTCCGCTATCTTGGCGCGCAGATGAATGAGGCCGGAGAGCCCTTTATCGCAGGTGTCTGGGCCATATTCGGCCACGGTAATGTAGCTGGTCTGGGCGAGGCGCTGCACGGCGTTAAAGACAGCCTGCCAACCTATCGCGGCCATAACGAACAGACCATGGCGCATTGTGCGATTGCCTATGCCAAACAGATGTGCCGCACCCGTGCGATGGCAGTGACGTCCTCGATCGGGCCGGGCGCGACCAACATGGTCACGGCGGCTGCGCTTGCGCATGTGAACCGGCTGCCGGTTCTAATCATTCCCGGAGACGTGTTCGCCACGCGCGGCCCGGACCCGGTGCTTCAGCAGATCGAGAGCTTTGGAGACGGCACCGTCAGCGCCAATGACTGTTTCAAACCTGTCAGTCGGTATTTCGACCGTATCTCACGGCCTGAACACCTGTTGACGGCGCTGCCGCGCGCGTTTCGAACCATGACGGATCCGGCCGATTGCGGCCCGGCGACTCTGGCCTTTTGTCAGGACGTGCAGGCCGAGGCATATGATTACCCCGAAAGCTTTTTTGAGCCGCGCGTCTGGTATCAGCGCCGCATTCGTCCGGATGAGGGCGAGCTGGCCCGTGCTGTAGCGGCCATCAAGGTTGCAAAGCGCCCTGTTATCGTGGCGGGCGGCGGGGTCCACTACTCGGGTGCAACCGATGCGCTGCAGAGCTTTGTTGAAACGCATAACATACCGATTGTTGAAACGCAGGCCGGGAAATCGGCTTTGGCCTGGGACCACCCGCTGAACCTTGGTCCTGTCGGGGTGACCGGTGGCGAGCCAGCCAACGCCATTTGCGCCGAGGCCGATCTGGTGCTGGCGGTTGGTACACGTCTGCAGGACTTCACCACCGGGTCCTGGGGCCTGTTTTCCAACCCCGAACGCGAGATGGTGTGCCTGAACACCGCCGCCTATGACACCGAGAAACACGGCGCGATGCCGTTGCAATCGGATGCGCAAGTCGGTTTGCAGGAACTGGGCGCATCTTTGGCAGGATATCGCGCCGGTGCTGTGGCCGACACGCTCAAGTCTGACTGGTACGGCAAGGTCGATAAGCTGACCAATGCACCCAGTGACGGCAATGCGTTGCCTACTGATATGCAGGTGGTGGGCGCGGTTCAGCGGATCTCGAATGACAACACGGTCGTGATGTGTGCAGCAGGCACCATGCCCGGCGAACTGCACAAACTGTGGAAGGCGCCGCGTCCGGGTGCCTATCACATGGAATACGGGTTCAGCTGTATGGGGTATGAGATCGCAGGCGCTATGGGCATCAAGATGGCCCAGCCTGATCGCGATGTGATCTGCTTTACCGGTGACGGCACCTACATGATGGCGAACTCGGAAATGGCGTCAGCCGCGATGATGGGTATTTCCTTCACCGTTGTGATTACCGACAACCGAGGCTTTGGCTGCATCAACCGACTGCAGATGGGCACCGGTGGGGCCGAGTTTAACAACCTGCTGGACCACGCGGTGCATGAAACGCCCTCGGCCATAGATTTTGCCGCCCATGCGGCTGCGATGGGGGCGACTTCGGTCAAGGTAGCCTCAATTGCCGAGCTTGAGGGCGCGCTGGCCAAACGCAACGATATCAAAGGGCCTTACGTGGTGGTCATCGACACCGATCCCTACCCGTCAACAGAATATGGCGGCACATGGTGGGAAGTGGCCGTCCCCGAAGTCAGCACTCGCCCCGCAGTGAATGAAAAGCGCGCGGCCTATGAAGTCGCCATCAAGGAAAGAAACACGAAATGAGCGTGAAAATCGGGATCTCTCCGATCGCCTGGCAGAATGATGATCTGCCGGACCTGACGGCGGCGTACACCATGGAGCAAGCGCTGAAAGAGGCGCGCGAAATTGGCTATACCGGCGTTGAGCGTGGGCAGCGGATGCCTGGCGATACCGAAGGTCTGCGGGCTTATCTCGACGGCAACGACATTGCGCTGTGCGGTGGCTGGTGTTCCGGTGCGTCGCTGGTCAACGACTTTGCGACCGAGCGCGACGCAGTGCGAGAACAGGTTGAGCAGTTCGTGGCCCTGAACAGCCCTTGTATCGTTTATGCCGAATGCTCAAACACCATTCAAACACAGGCAGGAACGCCTGTGAACGACCGCCCCAAATTGTCGAAAGATGAGGTTCTGGCCTATGCGGCCAAGATCAGCGAATTGGCCAAATGGATGGCGGATCAGGGCATGCCGATGGCCTATCACCATCACATGGGCACGATCATCGAAAGCGAAGATGACGTGAATTGGCTGATGGAGGGCTCGACCCCCGAGGTCAAACTGTGCTTTGACACCGGCCACCTGCTGTTTGGTGGCGGCGATGTGATGGCAACCCTGAACCGCTGGGGCGACCGGGTGCATCACGTGCACTTCAAGGATATCCGCCCTGCGGTGGTACAGAACACGCGTGAAAACAATCTCAGCTTTCTGGATGCGGTGATTGCGGGGGCGTTCACGGTCCCCAGCGATGGGTGTATCGATTTCCAGGCCGTGGCGAATGCACTTAAGGCGATGGAATATGACGGCTGGATCGTGGTCGAGGCCGAGCAAGACCCGGCCAAGGCACCGCCCTATGAGTATTCAAATATGGGCTATGAACATATCGTCGATATCTGCGAGCAGGCGGGATTGGAGATCATCAGTTAAAGAACCGCCCCACGGGGCAGCACCGAAGCCATGAAAAAGGAGAATATCATGGTACATCAACAGCTTGGATATGTCGGATATTTTGACCGAGAATCCTGTGATCTGGATGAGTTTAAGGTGTTGACCTCGCAGAGCTTGACTGCCGTGGTTGTCCCCCATGCCGCGGCGATTGAAAACAACGTTCCCGTGTACGACATGCAAGCGCTGCGGCCGGTTCTGGACGACCCGGACCAGCGGCGGGCATTGATGGCGGAATGGGCTCATGTGATGAACGCCTCAGCGGGTGTGATTGCCCTCAAAGGGGCATATGCCGATACATCGGTGATTGACCGGGCCACCGATGTCTTTCGTCAGATCATTGACGATGAACGTCAAAGCGTGTCCGGCGAAGGCGATCATTTTGCGGCTTCGGGCGCCAATGACCGCATCTGGAACGCACTGCAGAAACACTGTCTGCGCGATCCCGAAGGTTTTGCGCTTTACTACGGAAACATCGCAATTGCCGCCGCCTGTGAGGCGTGGCTGGGCCCCAACTATCAGATGACCGCTCAGGTCAATCAGGTGCGTCCCGGCGGTCAGGCGCAACAAGCACATCGGGATTACCATCTGGGGTTCCAAAGCGCAGAAAACGCCGCCCGTTATCCCATCCACGCGCATATGGTCACGGAAACGCTGACCTTGCAGGGGGCGGTCGCCCATTGCGATATGCCGGTGGAAAGCGGGCCAACCAAGCTGTTGCCGTTTTCCCAGCTCTACGGGCCGGGATATGTGGCGTTCCATGATCCGGCGCATCGGGCGTATTTTGAGCAGGCCTATATCCAGCTGCCTCTTTCAAAAGGGGACGCGGTGTTCTTCAACCCGGCGCTGTTTCATGCCGCTGGTGAGAACAGCAGTGCGGATATCCACCGGATGGCAAATCTGTTGCAGATATCCTCGGCCTTTGGGCGTGCGATGGAGGCGATTGACCGGCAGACTATGTCGCAGACGGTTTTGCCCGCGTTGGCGTCTTTGAAACAGGGTGGCGGGCTAAGCGTAGCCGAGCTGGATGCAGCAATTGCCGCAACAGCCGAGGGCTATCCGTTCCCGACCAACCTGGACACTGACCCGCCAAGTGGTGGCAACGCACCGGAAAGCCAGGCCGATATCCTGCACCGGGCGGTCGGTGAGGGATGGTCCGAGGCGCAGCTGAGACAGGCTCTGTCAGCGCTGAAAACCAAACAACTGGCTTGATGCTATATCTTGGGCAGTTCTGCCCGTGAAGGAGGACACCCCATGGCAGATCTGCTCAAGAAACCATTCGGCGCGCGCGGCAAAGTGCACGACATAACGCCAACAAGTGCCGGTTGGCGGTATGTAGGGTTCGGCCTGTACCACCTGCGCGCCGGTGACACGGCCGCCGAGGCCACAGGCGACCGAGAGGTCATTCTGGTCATGGTCGAAGGCAAAGCGCGTATCTCGGGTGCGGGTCAGGATTGGGGCGTGCTGGGCGACCGGATGAACGTGTTTGAAAAGACGCCACCCCATTGCCTTTACCTGCCCAACGGCACCAATTGGGAGGCGGTGGCCGAAACAGATTGCGTCGTCGCCGTATGTTCCGCCCCCGGCCAGGGTGGGCATACCGCTCGCAAAATCGGCCCGGACGGCATCACCCTGACCGAACGCGGCAAGGGCACCAACACGCGTCATATCAACAACATTGCGATGGAGAATGAAGACTACGCCGACAGCCTGCTGGTGACCGAGGTGTTTACGCCAAACGGTCATTGGTCGTCTTACCCCAGCCATCGCCATGACGAGGATGACTACCCGCGTATCACCTATCTGGAAGAGACCTATTACCACCGTCTGAACCCGGCCAGCGGGTTTGGCATTCAGCGAGTCTATACCGATGACGGGCAGCTGGATGAGACCATGGCGGTGTCAGATGGCGATGTTGTGACCGTCCCGCGCGGCCATCACCCTTGCGGAGCTCCTTACGGGTTTGAGATGTACTACCTGAATGTCATGGCAGGCCCCTTGCGGAAATGGCGTTTTGTCCCGGCCCCCGAGGTCGAATGGATCATGGAGCGTGACAATTGACCCAGGATTTCGCCAACTACCCAAGCCTGGCGGGTAAAACCGTTTTCGTAACCGGTGGGGCCGGTGGCATTGGTGCCCTGACGGTGCGCGCGTTTGCTGCGCAGGGTGCAAAAGTCGGGTTCCTGGACCTCAACGCCGATGCGGGCACAGCGCTGTTGACCGATTTGGAAGGAGAGCACGTCTTTGCGCCCTGCGACCTGCGCGACATCGATGCCGTGCGGGACGCGCTGGACCAAATGACCGAAGAGCTGGGCCCGGCCCATGTTCTGGTCAACAACGCAGCCCATGACGACCGCCATGACTGGCGCGAGGTCACGCCGGAATACTGGGATGAGCGTATGGCCACCAATCTCCGCCATATGTTCTTTACCATTCAGCATGTCGCACCGGGCATGATCGCGCGGGGCGGCGGCTCGATCGTCAACCTCGGCTCAAATTCCTGGTGGGAATGCGGGGCTGGCTTTCCGGCCTACGCCACCGCCAAATCAGCGGTTCACGGTCTGACCCGAACTATGGCGCGGGAATTGGGCGACCACCGCATCCGGGTGAATACGGTTGTCCCCGGCTGGATCATGACAGACCGCCAAAAAGACCTGTGGGTGACGCCTGATGCGCTGGCCAAACAGGTGGATCGGCAATGTCTGCCCGATCCTATCGACCCGGTCTATGTGGCACGGATGGTGCTGTTTCTGGCCTCTGACGATTCCGCGATGTGCAGCGCAGGGAACTTCATGGTCGAAGGCGGGTCGATCTGATCCAATTGAACAAATCGAGGGCTGAAATGCCGCAACCCTTCCAACTTGCAGCATGTGCCGAGATGTTGTGGCTCGACAAACCAATTGACTGGCGCGCTGCGCGACTGACTGAAATGGGATTTGGTGTTGGCCTATGGAACTGGCCAGCCTGGGATCTGGTCAAGCTTGAGCGCGTTGGCGCGAACTACACGATCATGAATGGCTATCTTCAGGGCCGTCTTGCGGATGATGAAGGGGCTGACATGCTGCTGCAATCTGCGCGTGAAACAGCGCAGATCGGCAAGCGTCTGGGAGTAGATCGTCTGAACCTCCACGGCACCGGTTTGGGCGATGGAGGAATTCCGATCTGGCAGCATGATGTCGTGACCGGCAACATGTGGTTGAAGGCACGGGATACGCTGCATCGTATCTGTGAACTGGCTGACGAAGAAAAAGTCGTCTTCACGCTGGAAAACTTGAACCTGGTGGATCATCCCGGTTGCCCCTTTGGATCAACCGAAGATGCTCTGGCACTTGTTTCCTCGGTTAATCACCCGCGTCTGCGCATCAATCTGGACCTTTATCACACGCAGATCGGAGAGGGTGACCTGATCCGCTGGTGCGAGAAATGCCTGCCGTGGATTGGAGAAGTTCAGTTGGCCGACAATCCTGGCCGTTGTGAGCCGGGAACCGGAGAGATAAACTTTGCTGCCATTGCACGGGCACTAAATGAAATGGGATACCGTGGACCTGTCGGTATGGAAGCGTTTGCGGTGAGCGACTCGGAAACGGCGCTCGAGGCCTTCCGGACTGCCTTTGCGATCTAAGGGTGTATCGGTGCCCTGCCGTTGCAGTGGGGCGCCAAGTAGATGGATCACGGTGTGAGTAGCGGCCTTAATCGAGCCGTGCGTCCCACAGGAGAGTGCCGCGGTCAAACCGTTCGGGATCGCGATTGACGGTTTCACGCATTGCGTCGCCTAAGGCCATGCGCAGTACAGTGTCGATGTTGAATTTGCAGATTGGCATCTCGCACCCCAATCACGCGCTGTGTTCGACTGAAACGCAGCACGGTTTCTGACCTTACTTTGGATCATAAACATACCCGATGCCCCGCACGGTTCTGATGATCTCGGGCTTTTCCGGGTTGCTTTCCAGCTTTCGGCGCAATCGGGATATCCGGATGTCGATGCTGCGGTCGAAAGGGTCCCACGACCGGTCATGTGCTTGCTCCAACAGTTGGTCCCTGTTCAAAACCCGCCCTTTGTTTTCCGAAAAAACCTTGAGCAAGCTGTATTCCATTGCGGTTAACGGGACTTCGGAGCCGTCAGCGGCAAGCAGTTTGGCTGCGTCTTTGTCCAGGGTGAAGCTGCCAAAGGCTGTGCGGGACTCACCGGCGTTGTCGGTGGCCGTTGTCCCTTTGATCGCTTCACGGCGCAGAATGGCCTTTATCCGGGCTTCGAGCTCGCGCAGGTCTACGGGTTTGCCAAGATAATCATCCGCGCCCATTTCAAGCCCAATCACACGATCAATCACGTCACCGGCAGCGGTCAGCATGATGATCGGAGTTGTGTTTTCAGGACGCAGAGACCGTAGAATGGAAAGGCCATCTTCCTTGGGCATGTTGATGTCCATGATCATGACATCCACTGCGCTGACAGAGAGGATGTCCCGCAGCTGTTCTCCGCCAGAGGCCGCCGACACCTTGAACCCGCGTTTGCCCAGGTATTCCTGCAGCATTTCGCGCACGTCCACCTCATCATCACACACCAGAATGTGGGTTTTCTGATTATCCATCTTTTGGGTCCTTCTGGCGGGCAAGCAACTCTTGGACAAGGGTTCTGAGTTCCAAAGGCGAAACAGGTTTTTCCAGATAGGGCAGGCCGGATTCCTCTAACAATCCCAGAGATTTCAGCCCCATCGTGTCGCCTGTGATATAGGCCGTCCGTGCCAACATGTCCGGGAAATGGGCCACCAAAGCGTCGTAAATCTTGCGCCCATCGACACCTGGCATGTTCAAATCGCTCAGGAATATGTCGTATTTCCCTGCATGAAGACGGTTCACCGCCTCTTCACCTGAGGAGACGAAATCAACTTCGAACCCTTCTTTTCGGAGTATTTCGGCGTTCAACTCGCCGACTTCGACCTCGTCATCCACGACCAGCGCTTTCAGGTTTGCCGAGGTCGAGATCGGCTCAACCGGATCGTGTGCTTCGGGTTGCTGCGTGTCGGCGGCTGGCAACGTAATGCGAAAGCACGTGCCGGAATTGTCGGTCTGATCCAGCCGTATCTGCCCGCCATGAGAGAGAATGATCCTGTGACAGAAAGCCAGTCCTATACCGGTTCCCTCGCCAACCTCTTTGGTTGTAAAAAACGGCTCAAAAATCCGATCGCGAATGGCCTTGGGTATTCCGGGTCCGTTGTCTCGGATCGTTACCTGGACCATGCTATTGTCCAGCTTTGCTTCGGCGGACAGCTCAATAAAGTCACCCTGCCCGGACGCAGTCATGGCCTGTTCGGCGTTTATGATAAGGTTGATGATGACTTGCGTGATCTGATCCGCATCGGCAGCAATTTGCGGCAAATCAGCCGGAAGCACCTGTCTGATGCTGATATCCCCCGACGTGCTGCCATACCCCACGACATCAGCGGCCGTTTCAATGACACCGGACACATCGACCTGTTCAATCCTGCTGGGTTGCTGGCGGGCCATCGCAAGGAATGTCTTGACGATCTTGGCGCAGCGTTCAGCCGCATTGCTGATCTTCTCAATCCTCACGGTCAGGTCTGGATCGGTGATTTCCTCTTTCAACATAAGCGAATGGCCCACGACCACCGAAAGGGGGTTGTTCAACTCATGGGCCACACCGGCAAGCAGCTCGCCTAGCGCAGACATCTTTTCATTCTGGAACAGCATGTCCCGTTGTTTTGAAAGTTCGTCTTCCAGCGCCAGTTCATCCGTCAGATCGCGGGTATTGGAAACGATGACTTCTTCGCCATTGAACTCGATGAGGCGCGAAGAATCCGCGCCCCAGAATTTCCGCCCATTTGCGCCGATGAATTCAATCCGCCGATCCTTGAGCGAACCCGCCTGGCGCAGGTCCTTTAAGTAACGCGCGCGCTCTGCAGGATCGGCGTAATAGGACTTTGAACTTGGGGACGGGCCAAACAGCGCGTTAATTTCAGGTGTTGCGAACAGGACTTCTCCTGTTTCGGCATGCGTCATGTTAATAGCGACAGGATAGGCCTCCATCACATGGCGGATCAGAGCATCCGCTTCTTTCTGGGCGGTGAGGTCGATAATACTGGTTACAATGACCTCTTCGCCTTTGTAGTCGATCAGCTGCGAAGATATCGTTGCAGGAAAGGTTTTGCCTTGGGCATTGCGCAGATCAAGCTTGTAATCATCAACCCGTCCGTCGGCCAAAAGATCGGTTACAAAATCGGCGCGCTCTTCCGGATTGACATAATGCTCCCGCGCCGACTTAGAGGGTCCGAACAACTGTAGGGCGGCGGGTGTACGGTACAGAATCTGACCATCCCCAATCCGCGCCATAGTCACTACGGCCGAGCTGGCATCCAGCACCTTACGGATCAAAAGATCGCCGTCGCGCTCTTCGATTTCGGCCTGTTTTCTGTCGGTGATATCCTCACGCGTGACGACAAAGCCACCCAGTTGGGTGGGGTGGACAGACACCAGGTAGGTACGCCCGTCTGTTTCGGTCAGCTCATAATCCTGAATAAACTCGATGCCGCTGGCCAGCCTGTCGGAAACCCATTGTTCCTCATTGCCGATAGCATCGGCATAGATACCCCTGCGCGCGGTCTCGCGCATCAGGATTTCCCAATCCAGACCGGGTTTCAGCAGATCGGCAACGCCCTTGTTCATCTCGGCATAGCGCGGGTTGAACATCACCAGGCGACGGTCATCATCATAAAGGGCAAAGCCTTCTTTAAGAGACTCGATGGCGTCGCGCAGAAGATCCCGCGCCCTTTCGATTTCTTTTAAATCGTTTGCCATTCCCATCGTCATCCTGATTTTCTAGGGCATCATTGTTTCAGTGCCATTTCAAAACCGGCCTCGTGTGTTTCAATTGTTTCATAAGGATCGATCTCGCACTAGGCCCCGCGGTAAATTCCCATGTTTTGAAAGCAGATAGCAGGCTGTGTGAAGCACTTCACATAGCTACAACTGAAACACTTTGCCCGCCTTTCAGCAATTACACTGAAACATTGGGGCTACAGTTATTGCTCATCACAAACGCAAGTGGGTTAAGAGTAATGACTATTTCATTTCAACCAAAAGAACATACCAATGCGCCAGTTGTTGCATTGCATTCTTCTGCATCAAACAGCGGTCAATGGACCCAACTGGCAGCCGATCTCGACGGCAGGTTTTCTGTATTTGCGTTCGATCTTCCGGGCTATGGTCGCACGCCTTTGACCGGTGACCCGTCTCAGCAGGGGGCGGCGGTCTCGGCGGCTGCCGTCATCCGGGAGATCGAAGACTTCGGTCGCGCGGTTCACCTGGTCGGCCACTCGAACGGAGGCGGCGTTGCGATCAAAATCGCCCTGATGCGGCCCGATCTGGTCAAAAGTCTGACAGTTTATGAACCGGCGGCCTTTCACTTTCTCAAACACGCCGATCACACCGGTCGGCGCCTGTTCCAGCAGATCCAATTCCTCTCGGGTATGGTAACCAGTGCAGCTGCCGAAGGAGATGCAGCGGCTGGGATGGGGCGGTTTCTGGACTTCTGGAACGGCGAGGGGTTTTGGGACAACTTGCCCACCGCAGCCCGACAGCGGTTTGCAGGCATGATCTCTTCGGTCATGACGGATTTCGCCAACGTGTTCGCGGAAACCTGGGACTTAAAGGATCTGTCCGCGCTTGAGATACCAACCCTGGTTATGACCGGTCTGGACTCTCCAGAGATTGCGCAGCACGTGTCCGTGGCCATTGCCAAGGCGTTGCCGAATTCGCGTATAGCGCTTCTGCCGGAACTTGGCCACATGGCACCGGTTATTCAACCCGAGTGGGTCAATTCCCGGATCTTCGAACACGTGGCCAGTGTTGAACGGCCAATCGTGAACTGCAGCTGGCCCACCCGCAAGGCGGCCTGACCTGCACGCATCCAAAGACTGCGACTTTTTTCGAAACTGCTGGGAACATTCCAGCGCAACACCCAAAGGATATGAAACATGGGCATTCAATCATCTATCAACCAAACCGCCGACTTTACCGCGATCAAAGCGAAACAAAATGTCGCCTGGGGGGCAGGGGACTACGCCAAAGTAGGCGTAACCCTGCAAATCACCGGTGAAGAGCTTGCCGAAGCAATGGACATGACACCAGACGCCAAGGTTCTGGACGTGGCGGCCGGGAATGGCAACGCAACATTGGCCTTTGCCAGACGCTTTTGTGACGTCACCTCGACGGACTATGTCGAGGCTCTGCTGAAATCCAGCGGCCAACGTGCCCAGGCAGAAGGCCTGTTCGTGACCTACAAGGTGGCCGACGCCGAGGACCTGCCTTTTGAGGATCAAATGTTTGATGCGGTCGTGTCCACTTTTGGGGTGATGTTCACGCCCAATCAACAGCAATCCGCCGCAGAACTTCAACGCGTTGTGAAACCTGGCGGCAAGATCGGCATGGCCAACTGGACACCCGAAAGCTTTATCGGTCAGCTTTTCAAAACTATTGGCAAGCATGTCCCGCCACCCGCCGGCGTCAATTCTCCGGCGTTGTGGGGAAGCCGGGCGTGGGTCGATGAAACCTTCGGTACCAACTGCGACGTCTCATCCTTCCGACGCAAGAACTTCATGTTTCGCTACCGGTCTGCGGAACATTTTCTGGAGTACTTCCGGACCTTCTATGGGCCGATGCAAAAAGCATTTGAGGCGCTTGACGCGGACGGGCAGGCCGCGTTGCGGGGCGATATTCTGGCGCTGATCGAGAAGTTCGATGTCTCGACTAACGACTCTCTGTGTATTTCTTCCGAATATGCTGAGATCATTGTCGCACGTCGATAACCGCGTGTGATATGGCCGCGACGCCTTTCGCCACTGGGTTCGAAGTGCGTCGCACAATTTCACCGACAGCAGATGGGCTTGAACTGAACTAACCAGAGTTTGTAGTCTGCGACTGACGGGACGCCTTTGTGATCTTGCTTAGTTTGAGAGGGTTTATTGATGACTGAACGTACGCTGTATGAGAAGTACGGAGGCTTTTCCCAAGTCAGTAAGATCGTGCTGTCGTTTTACGACACCCTGCTGGACAATGATGAGATCGGTCCGTTCTTTGACGAAGTCGACATGTCGCGGATCGTCGATCACCAGACAAAATTCATCGCCTCTTTGCTGGGTGGTCCGGCGTCTTATACGGACAAACAATTGCGCCAGTTGCATTCGCATCTCGAAATAACCGACGCCCATTTCGACGAACTTGAAACCGTCCTGCGCGGCGCATTGCTGGACCACGGTATTGCCGCCGACGACGTTGAGGCGGTTGTTGCGGAATTCGGTAAACGCCGCCCTTTGATTGTCAGGTGATCCATGACCATAGAAGCCATCAATGAACAGCTACTGCGCGCAATTGGGGTCGGGGTTGCTCTGCTGGACCGGAAAACGTTCCGGTTCGGGTTCCGCAATGACACCTTCGACGAGTGGTTCAGTAACGAAGATCAACCCGGGCAATTGCAGCAGCTGTTTCCTGATCTGGATGTCACCGCAATGCAGACCGGTCTGGCTGAAAGCGGGCGATATACCTCGGAAATCAGGTTCAAGAAGAAACGCAGAACGCTGGTGATCGCGATGGATTTCACCGCGACAAATGACGGGGTTCTTGTGCTTGTTTGCCAGAATATCACCCGTATCAAAGAACTGGAATCCATGATCGATTCCTACTCGATGATGGTTGAAAGGAACACGCGTGAGATTAAGCGCGAGAAAGAGCAGGTAGAGAAGCTCTTGCTCAATATCATGCCCCGGTCTGTCTATGAGGAATACAAGACCTTCGGCGTTGTCACGCCGCAGCTTTATGATCCCGTGTCCGTTCTTATGCTCGACTTTGTCGGGTTCACCGACATGGTTGCCTCACAGGATCCCAGCGTGACCGTCACCGAGCTGAACGATATCTACAGCGCGTTTGACCGGATCGGCGAGCAGTTTGGATGTGAGCGTATCAAGACCATAGGTGATGCCTATATCACCGTAGCAGGTCTGCCTGATCCGACCCCGGATCACGCCAAGGCGATTGCTAATACCGCCATTCGGTTTGTGCGTTATCTGGCACGCCGTAACCTAAGTCATCCGCATCAGTGGCAGTGTCGGATCGGTCTGTCCACGGGCTCCGTCGTGGGATCGGTCGTGGGTATCCAGAAATATGTCTACGATATCTTCGGGCCAGCCGTGAACCTTGCGTCTCGGTTGCAGGAGTTTTCTGAACCGATGAACATCACCGTTCAGGACGATGTCGCACATGTTCTGAAAGATCAGTTTGATCTTCAGAATATCGGCCAAAGGGCTATCCGAGGGTTCGGGGAACAGGATGTCTGGCGGCTGTCCGACAGCGACTAAGGCATAAAGCTGCGCCCTGGGATCATGAGTTCAGCGGGATTGCGGCGGCGCACCAAAGGCGCGAAGTACAGTGCGTGCGGCAGCCTCGACCGGGTCGTGCGTCTCTTTCAGGATTGTCACGCGATCGAACCGGTCCGGGTCGCTGTTGACCGCGGAGCGCAGGGCGTTGCCGAATGCCATGCGCAGTTCTGTTCCGATATTGAACTTGCAGATGGACGTCTGGCGCGCCAATCGTTTTCGCTGTTCGACCGGAACGCCCGAGCCGCCGTGGATCACCAAAGGCACATCCGTCACCGCGTCGATCCGGCGAATGCGCTCTTCGTCCAGACCCCCTTCTTTGTTTTGTTGCAGATGGACATTGCCGACCGAAATGGCCATCGCGTCCACTCCACTGTCGCGGGCAAACAAAGCTGCCTCTTCCGGGTCGGTTCCATTGGAACCTTCGCCCCCGGAATAGCCGACAAATCCGATCTCGCCCTCGCACGAAATCCTGGCCGCATGGGCCATCTCTGCAATCGCGGCGGTTTCGTCGATGTTCTGCTGCAGTGGCTTGCGCGAGCCGTCGAACATCAACGAGGTAAACCCGCTGTCCAGCGCGATCTTGCAGTCCTCGAACGTATATCCGTGGTCCAGATGGGCAACAACCGGGACCGATGCGTTCTCGGCAAGATGCCGGAACATATTGCCCAAAACCGGCAGCGGTGTGTGCTCGCGACAGCTGGGTCCCGCCTGCAGGATGACCGGCGCGTTTTCAGCCTCGGCGGCGGCCACATAGGCGCGCATGTCCTCCCAACCCAGTGTGACCAGCCCGCCCACGGCGTAACCCTGCGTATAAGCGGGCCTCAAGACGTCAGAAAGTGTAACGAGGGTCATTTGAATTTCGCGATCATGTCTTTGATGCCCGGAATCGTCTCGATCTGATAGGCATGTGTCGGCTGGAAATACTGCACCAGAGAGCGCTGGCTCAGACCGCCGAGGATGGTGAAATAATACATCTCATATCCCGGCAATACGCAGCAGGGGTGATAGCCTGTGTCGATGCAGATCGTTGAGCCATCGACGATGTGATAGGCGTCACCCGGTTCGTTGTCCTCACGCTGCAGCATCTGCAAGCCCGAGCCCCAGTTGGGTTTGAACCGGAAATTATAGGTCTCATCATGCCGGGTCTCATCCGGCAGGCGATTGGTGTCGTGCTTGTGGCTGGGAAAGCCCGACCAGCCGCCTTGCCCAACCGTGAACAGCTCGCTGACCAGCAGACGACCG
The DNA here is from genome assembly GCF_900172215.1 of Ruegeria meonggei. Taxonomy (GTDB): domain Bacteria; phylum Pseudomonadota; class Alphaproteobacteria; order Rhodobacterales; family Rhodobacteraceae; genus Ruegeria; species Ruegeria meonggei. The sequence continues at coordinate 19,797 of NZ_FWFP01000006.1, read as the reverse complement.
ACCTTGTCATGCTGTTTTTGACCTAGGATGTGCTTGATTTTGCGATGGGTTTTGGTGTCGTCGCTGCCGTATTGAACCAGATCGTGTTGGCGCACGTCAAACGGGTCGAGCACCTTGTCATATCTCGCACCGGCGATGAACACTTCGGTCTCGTCCGAGACGCAGATCAATTGAGCCTTGCTGCCAACAGGGACATAGACCCCTTCGGGGTCGCCATCCCACACGTCCTCGCCCCGCTTGCCGAGCTTGGGGAACGGCACCCCTTCGATATCGACATCGATGCTACCGGTCGCGGGGACGATGCAGGTTTCATACCCCGGTACCTGGTATTCAAACGCCTCGCCCCTCTTCAGCTTGACGATGTTAAAATAATTCAGCGGCACCGTCGAATCTTCGACATCGACGATGGGTTTGTTTTGATTGTCATAGGGCGCGATATGCATGGGTTTCTCCTATGTCGTCGGGCCGGGATGGGACGCCAGAAAAGCATCCAGTTCAGGTGTTGTTGGCATGGCGGGTGCGCAGCCGGGTTGAGAGACGACGATTGAGGCACAGGCTGAGCCGCGCATGACCGCATCGCGCAGCGAATGACCCGCCGCGATCGAGGCCAGTAGACCGGCCATGAAACTGTCGCCTGCACCGTTGGGTTTGACGGCGGTGACCGGGTAGATGCCGGTACGAATTTCCTCACCATCCATCAGGGTCACAGCACCCTGTTCGCCCATCTTGTAAATGACGATGCGGCCCGGTGCCTTAGCCAGTTCTTTGGCCTTTTCAAAGCCTTTTTCGATCCCGCCGGCCATGAACCCGAATTCCTCGTCATTGCCGACAATCAGGTCGCTTGCTTCGCCCGCGCGTGACAGAACATCGGCTGCAACTTCAGGTGAGGGCCAGCTATAGGGGCGATAATCGATGTCGAAAATCACCGGCAATCCTGCTGCGCGGGCGTTGTCAAACGCCCGGAACGTAGCGCTGCGCGATGGCTCTGCAGCAAAGACAGTTCCGGCCGAAATCGCAGCTGTGAAGGCGGAATAGTCAATCTTGTCCATGTCTTCTTCGGTGACCTGAAAATCAACGGCGCCGTTGCGATAAATGACGTTCTGGAAGTTCTCAATCCGACTTTCATAGACCGCCAGTGACATGCGGTATTCTCCGCCCAGAACGCGGATGTACTGTGTGTCCACGCCATAATGCTGCAGCCGGTTCAGGCAGAACCGACCCACCGCATCGTCCGAGACCGACGTGATCAGCGTGGCCTGACTACCCAGCTTGACCAAACCCGCGCAAATATTGGCAGAGGACCCGCCAAGATCGGCACGAAACGTTTCGGCATCCTCGCTTTTGACCCCAACCGGATCGGCAAACATGTCCATGCCTGCACGACCGAACACGGCGAACCGGTTTCCTTTGATACCGTCCATCAGGGCGTTCACATCATGTCCTCCGGCAGAATGGGGTTGGCAAAGTTTGGACCTTGCGTTGAATCGATTCACACGATACTGATTTTGCAACCGGTTGCAAATAGTATGTTCGGAGCCGCGGCAGATGCCTGAAATCGGAATTGGAATTGTAGGTGGCGGCTATATGGGTAAGGCCCATTCCGTTGCCATGTCAGCGGTGGGTGCGGTGTTCAACACGGCGCTGCGACCACGGCTTGAGATGATCTGCGCCTCGAGCCCGGACAGCGCAGAGCGGTATCGGATGGCCTATGGTTTCCAGCGCGCGACCGAGGACTGGCGGGTACTGGTTAGTGATCCTTCGGTGCAGGCGGTTGTTATCGCCTCGCCGCAAACAACCCACCGCCAGATCGCCGAAGCTGCTTTTGCCTTGGGCAAGCCCGTGTTGTGTGAAAAACCACTGGGCGCTTCGCTGCAGGACGGCCAGGCTATGGTGACCGCGGCTGAGGCGGCAGGCGTCACCAACATGGTTGGCTTCAACTATGCCCGAACCCCCGCCACACAGTATGCGCGTCAGCTTATAGAAGCCGGAGAGCTGGGCGACATTACCTGGTTTCGCGGCGAACATACCGAGGATTTCTATGCCGACCCCGAGGCCCCGGCCACCTGGCGCACGTCCGGAATGGCGAATGGCACCATGGGCGATCTGGCCCCGCATATGGTCAACGGTGCGTTGGCTCTGATGGGGCCGATCGCCAAAGTTATGGCCGAGGTTGAAACCGTTCATCATACCCGCCCCGGCGGTGACGTGGACAACGACGATCATGCTCAGATCATGTGCCGATTTGAAAGTGGCGCGATGGGCAATATCTATGTCAGCCGCATCTCAACCGGACGCAAGATGGGCTATGCCTACGAGGTGTCTGGAACCAAGGGCGCGCTTCGATTTGATCAGGAAGACCAGAATGCCCTGTGGCTGTATCGCCGCGAGGGCCCCGAAGCGCAGCGTGGCTTTACCAAGATCCTGACCGGCCCGGCGCACCCGGATTACGAGTCGTTCTGCCAGGGTCCGGGCCATGGCACCGGCTATCAGGATCAGATCATTATCGAGGCTAAGGATTTCCTGCAGGCAATCCATACGGGCAAAGCCACCTGGCCCACGTTCCGCGACGGGCACGAGGTGAATCGCATTGTCGCTGCCGCGTTGGCCTCCTCTGACCAGCAGAAATGGCAAGACATCCGCGATTTCTGAACACACACAACGATACGATAGAGAGACAAGAACCATGGCAAAGCTGAAATGGGGCATGATCGGTGGTGGTGAAGGCAGCCAGATCGGGCCCGCGCACCGTTTGGGTGCGCTTGCGGACGGGATGTTCGCGCTGACCGCCGGAGCACTGGACCACCGCCCGGATGTGGGCCGCGCCTATGCCCAAAGCCTGGGTGTCGCCGCTGACCGCGCCTATGGCGACTGGCAAGAGATGCTGGCCGGTGAAATAGACTGCGCTGACCGGATTGATCTGGTTACGATTGCCACGCCGAACTCTACCCACTTCGAAATCGCCAAGGCGTTCCTTGAGGCGGGGTTCAATGTGCTCTGCGAAAAGCCGATGACCATGACCGTGGAAGAGGGGCAAGAGATTGTCCGCGTGGCTGAAGCGTCCGGGAAAATCTGCGCGGTCAACTATTGTTATTCTGCCTATCCAATGGTGCGACAGGCGCGCGCGATGGTGCGGACCGGTGACATTGGCAAGGTCCGGCTGGTTGTGACCAACTTCAGCCACGGCCACCATGGTGACGCCACCGATGCTGACAATCCACGCGTCCGCTGGCGCTATGATCCCACGATGGCGGGTGTGTCTGGTCAGTTCGCCGATTGCGGCATTCACGCGCTGCACATGGCCAGTTTCATCAGCGATGATGAGGTGAAAACCCTGTCGGCCGATATGGCCTCGACCATCCCAAGCCGCGAGCTTGAAGATGATGCTATGGTTAATTTCCGCATGGAAGGCGGCGCGGTCGGGCGATTGTGGACCTCGTCCGTGGCAATTGGGCGTCAGCACGGGTTCGACATTCAGGTCTTTGGCGAAACCGGTGGTCTGCGCTGGGCATCTGAGCAGCCCAACCAACTGATCTATACGCCCGTCGGCGGTCGTACGCAGATCATCGAAAAAGGCGAGGACGGTTTGCACGATGACGCGCAGCGCCTGTCCCGCGTGGCCATTGCGCATCCCGAAGGGTTCCCGCTGGCCGTTGCCAATATCTATTGCGATCTGGCCGATGCCATTCTGGGTGAAACCCGCGACGGCCTGCCGACCCCGTCCGATGGGGTTCGATCGATTGCCGCAGTTCATGCGGCGGTGGAGTCGTCAAAGAGTGGTGGTGCGTGGACAGATGCACGTCCGCCGATGTTCCGGTGATCAGGGGCGGGGCCGCAACGTGCCCCGCTCAATCACGCGGCAGGGAAAAATCCGGGCCTCGGGATAGCGTTTGGGGTCTTTCAGCATCTCTTCGACCAGATCGACAGACGAGGTAATGATCTGCTTGATCGGCTGATGAATGGTTGTCAGTGCGACGCTTTCCCAACGTGACATTTCCATATCATTCAGGCCGATAATGCCGATATCTATACCCGGTTTCAGCCCATGATCAGATAGCGCGGACAGGGCGCCAATGGACAGGATGTCATCGCCACAGAAATACCCTTCGGCAGGGGTTCCCTGCAGTAAGCGCAGCATTTCGGCGCGCCCGGCCTCGAAAGAATAATTGTCCGCGAAGGAATAGGACACGGCGATACTGGGGTGTTTTTCTACCTCTTCCATAAAACCACGATACCGGTCCCGGGCCGAGGTTGCGTCTTTGGGTCCGCCCAGATACCCGATGCGTTTGTACCCGCGCGCCAGCAATTCCCGCGCCGCCATTCGCCCGCTTTCCACATTGTCGATGCCGACCACATGCACCTCAGGCGAGGTGGCCGAGCGTCCAAACGTATGGACCACAGGCACGCCCGCATCGTGGAACGCCTTGGCAAAGCTGGGCGGCAAGGTCGAAGAGGCCACGATCACCGCGTCCACGGAATACTGCCTGAGCATCCGAACTGAATTTGCAGGCTCGGTCTCATCGGTCAGATTGACGATCAGCGGCCGCAATCCCCGTTCCTGCAGGGCACGGGTGAACTGGTCAAAGACTTCAAGGAAGATCGGGTTGTGAAAGTTGTTCGAGATCAACCCGATCAGCTTGGTTCGGCCAGTCGTCAGCGAAGACGCCAACGCATTGGGGCTGTACCCCAGTGTCTGCGCGGCCTTTTCGACCTTGCTGCGGGTTTTGGCAGACACCGACGCGCCTTCGGTAAAGGTCCGCGACACCGCTGAACGCGACACACCAGCCAGTGCGGCGACGTCTTTCAGAGTGACACTCATGACAGGCACCAAAGATCTAAAGGAGGGCAGATATGCGGTTTCATAGCGGAAATACTATGCATCATTGCATGAAACTTGCAATCGGTTGCAAAACTTCCCGGCAACTGAGGCCACGATCGTGACAGTTTCGCGAAAAGGGAATGGTGGGTGATGAGAGACTCGAACTCCCGACATCTTCGGTGTAAACGAAGCGCTCTACCAACTGAGCTAATCACCCGTGACGGTGCATGTAGCCAAGCCTGCGCGCGGGCGCAAGAGGGTCTGGCACAATTTCTTTAACCAAAGTTGGATCAGGGCGCCATCTCGTTCACGGCTGCCAGCAACTGGGCGACTTCCTGTTCGGTATTATAGTGGCACAACGAGATTCGGATGCAGTCGCTTAGGCCCAAAGGGTTCAGCACATTGCCGCTGTAATGGTCGGCCTTTCGGATATGTGTGCGGATGCCCTGTTCGTTGAGGCGGCTCACCACCTCGGCCGAGGGCACATCGCGCACGACGATCGACACCAGCCCTTCACGCGCCGGGTTGTCCGCCCCGGCCAGAATGTGCACATGGTCCATGTCGCGCAACCCGGGCAGGTTGCCTGTGCCGTTGATCATGGCGTTTGTCAGATGGGTCTCATAGGTGTGAATCGCATGACCTGCGGCCTCGATCCGGGCGCGGCGGTCGGAAACGTCCGAAACCCGGGCACCCAGCCAGTCGAAATAGCCCACGACATCGGACATGGTCGCATAAGATCCGGTGTCGCGGGTGCCGAACTCCCACCCATCCGCCGGGGCGTCGATCAACTGATCATGGGGCAGGGCGGTCAGCCGGTCTGAAATCCATGCAATGCCGTATCCGTGGCGCGAAAACACCTTATAGGGCGAAATCGCATACCCATCGACGCCATAACTGTTGATATTTACCTGACCATGCGCGGCGTGCTGGATGCCGTCGACAATGATGAAACAATCGGGTGAGACGCTACGGATCACCTGTGCAATGGCCGCCACATCCATACCCATGCCGGTCACGGGTGAGGCATGCAGGATTGTTGCGACACTGACATCCGGGGTCATCGCGGCGCGGTAGGCGTCGGCGGTGACCAAGCCGGTGTCGTCATTATGCGGCACCTCAACATAATCTAGCCCCGCGATATCGGCCCAGCGCCGCGCCGCGCTGCGGCTGGCCGGATGCTCGATCGAGCTGCCGATGACTTTGCTGCCTTTGGGTGCATTCACGCAGGCGGTGCGGATCATGCGAAACAACAGCTCTGTCCCGCTTTCGCCTGCAAAGAACTGCCCGGTTGGGGCGTTCATGAACACAGACAGATCAGCTTTGGCAGTGTCGATGATATCGATCAACGCATGACTGGCCACGTTGTCGCGCCCCTGATTGTCCGGGATGGCGGCAAATCTGGCCGAGGTCTCGACCACGGATTTCAGCGTCAGCGCTCCGCCTGCGTTTTCGAAAAAGACGCGCGGGCCCTGAAACGGACAGGTATCGACATGGGCAAAACGGGCGCGGATCGCGTCGATCAGGCCGGGGGTCGTGTGTAGCATTTTGGTTTTCCTGTCCTTTGGCTTAAGCGCAGAATTGCGCCGCTGCGCCGCAGGTTCAACGACATTTACGACACGAGCGGGAGGGGAACTGACGAAAATGACCACGCGGCTGGGATATTCCTTTGGATTTACGCATTCTGCAACGTGTCGGCTTTGTAAAGGCGCTTGCGTGTCACCTGTTGCCTCAGATATCCCCGAAGGAACTGTAATCCTCCAGACGGGAGAGCACATGATCCTGTCCCTAGCCCGCCGGTTTCTGGTCGCGGCCTTGGTGTTGGGCACTTTGACACTGGTTCCGATCCGGGCCAGTGCGTCAGAGGTTTTGGTTTTCGCCGCTGCCAGCCTGAAGAATGCTCTGGACAAGATCGGTTCGGATTTCGAACGGCGGACCGGGCACGAGGTTACGGTGTCTTATGCGGCCTCATCCGTACTGGCCCGTCAGATTCAATTGGGCGCGCCGGCCGATGTGTTCATTTCGGCCAATGTGGATTGGATGGATGTTCTGCAAGATCAAGATCAGATTAAAGCCAACACGCGCGTTGATCTTCTGGGGAACAGGCTTGTGCTGATTGGTGGGCCTGATCAGACCGGGGTTGGAGAGATACGCGCAGATATGGACCTTTCCGCTGCGCTGGACGGGGGTCACCTGGCCATGGCACTGGTTGATGCGGTACCGGCAGGGATCTATGGCAAGGCCGCGTTGCAGAATCTTGCGCTGTGGGAAGAGGTTCAGAGTCAGATCGCGCAAACCGACAATGTCCGCGCAGCGCTGGCGCTTGTCGCGACAGGTGCCGCCCCGCTGGGGATTGTGTATCGGTCCGACGCACAGGTGGAAGAAAGGGTTCAGGTTCTGGGTACTTTTCCGTCCGATCTGCACCTGCCGATCATTTACCCGGCGGCCGTAACTACCTGGGGCAGGCCCGAGGCGCAGGCATTTTTGACATATCTTCAGTCAGGCCCCGCCCGTGAAGTGTTTGCGGATCAGGGCTTTGCCCTGCCGGGCAGCTGACCGCATGGGGTGGTTGGGTCCTGCAGAGCTTGAGGCGCTGAGGTTATCGCTGCGTGTGTCTTTCTGGGCCACGCTGGTGACCCTGCCATTTGGTATCTTTGTGGCTTACGCTCTGGCGCGTTGGCGGTTTCCCGGTCGCCAATTGCTGAATGGGTTGGTGCATCTGCCACTGATCCTGCCGCCGGTGGTAACGGGCTATCTGCTGTTGCTGACCTTTGGCATTCAGGGACCCCTAGGCAAGCTGTTGGCCGAGCTTGGCATCGTCGTGGCCTTTCGCTGGACCGGGGCCGCGCTGGCCGCCGGGATCATGGCCTTTCCGCTGATGGTGCGGGCCATCAGGCTGTCGATCGAGGCCGTTGATCCGAAACTGGAACAGGCGGGGGCCACGCTTGGTGCCTCGCGCCTCTTTGTATTTGCCACGGTCACCCTGCCCATGATCCTGCCCGGTGTGATTGCCGGAGCCATCCTGGCTTTTGCCAAAGCGATGGGAGAGTTCGGGGCGACGATCACCTTTGTGTCCAACATCCCGGGACAGACCCAGACATTGCCCTCAGCTGTTTATGCCTTTCTGCAGGTGCCGGGAGGCGAAAACGCTGCGACGCGGTTGGTGGTGGTGTCGATCATCATCGCCATGGGCGCGCTGTTGTTGTCGGAATATGTCGGCCGCCGTGCCGCCGAACGGGTGTCCGGATCATGAGCCTGTCTGTCCGTCTGCAACATGAATTGCCTGACATGCAGCTGGACCTCAGCTTTGATGCGCCCCCGGGCGTGACGGTTCTGTTCGGGCGATCAGGTTCTGGGAAAACCACCGTGGTCAATGCGGTCGCCGGATTGCTGCGGCCTGCTGCCGGGCGGGTCGCTGTTGACGGGTGGGAGCTGTTTGACACTGAACAGGGCCTGTGGTTGCCACCGCATCGCCGGCGATTGGGATACATCTTTCAGGAAGGCCGCCTGTTCCCGCACCTGACCGTTCGTCAGAACTTGTCATACGGCCGTTGGTTTGCCCCGAAAGGCGCGCGGCGAGAAAACCCGGACAAGGTAATTGAGATGCTGGGCATCGGCCATATGCTGAATCGCCGCCCTGCCGGTCTTTCCGGCGGTGAGAAACAGCGTGTTGCCATTGGCCGCGCGCTGCTGGCCAGCCCCCGGTTGATCTTGGCGGATGAGCCCTTGGCTGCGTTGGATGACGCGCGCAAGGCCGAGATTCTGCCCTATTTCGAACGTCTGCGGGATGAGGTTTCAGTACCCATCCTCTACGTCACACATGCTGCGGCCGAAGTCGCCCGCTTGGCGACTTCGGTTGTTGCCTTGCAGGATGGCAAGGTGGTTCGGCATGGTCCGGCCTCGGACGTGCTGGCCGATCCCTCGGTTGCCCCGGCTGGCGTACGGGCCGTGGGGGCGGTGTTGCAGGTCAAGGTGTGCGAACACCACGCCGACGGATTGACCGAACTGGATGCCGGAGGGGCACGTCTGTTCTTGCCGCGCATCCCGCACCAGATCGGAGAAGACCTGCGTATCCGTATCCCCGCGCAAGAGGTCATTTTATCCAACAAAAGACCCGAGGGGCTGTCGGCCCTGAATATGCTGGAGGGCGTGGTCGACTCAATTCGCGCAGGTGAGGGGCCGGGCGCAATTGTATCGGTAAAAACCCCCGCCGGGCCCATCCTGGCCCGGGTCACCCGCCGCTCGGTCGCGGCGCTGGGGCTGGAGCCAGGGTGTGTGTGTTTTGCCGTCATTAAAACGGTGGCTTTGGCACCGCAGGATGTCGGCGGGCGTCTGAATGCCTCGTAGGCCAGTGCGGTTTGGATTCTTCCCTCCTACAGATTGAAGGGCTGCTCTTTAATGCGCTGAAAATAGCAACTTGGGCCGAAATCTGAAATTGTGAAACTCCCAGGTCCTAAGCGGTCACTGTGACCCGATCTTTACTCACCCCATATGTCCACTATGCTATGTTGCAGGTTCAGATTTTGACCAGGGATGTGCAGCCATGCGGTTATTCAGAATGTCACTTGTTGCAGCCGTGTTTGCCCTGCCGGGGCTTGCGCAGGCGGTTGGGTTTGGCGTGGGAATAAACCCGGGCTTTCGCACGACAGTGACGCCATTGAAGGGCGGTATTTATGAGGTGTCGAGCAGCGGAACCTCGGCGCCGGTTGCTTATTGGTGTGGGATCGGGGACTACGCTATTCGTACCCTCAGAACAAAAGCCACGCAGCGCATTTACATCGCCGGGGCCTATCAAAAGGGTATCCGGACCGTTCAATTTTCGCTGACACCGCCCGAAGGGGCGGATACTTCCTCCAGTTATTCGGTTACCGTCAAACGGGTGGGGGCGAACATGTCCGCAGGTTCTGCACAGGGCTATTGCTATGACAACCTGATGGATTTTGGGTTCTGAGGTCGATCAGACCCACTTGGCCAGCGGCGGCAGGCTCATGAGAACAGCATCGGGGTCGTGGCCGGTTTCCAAACCAAACTTGGTCCCCCGGTCGTACACCAGGTTGTACTCGGCGTAGAGCCCGCGATGCACCAGCTGCGTGTCCTTGTCCGCCTCATCAAAACTCTGTACCCGGCGTTTTTCAACCAGCGGTACAAAAGCCGGCAGAAAGGCGCGGCCGATATCCTGCGTCAGGGCGAAATCTGATGACCAGTCGCCGGTGCAGTAATCATCCATAAAGATGCCACCAACACCGCGGGCGCGTTTGCGGTGCGGGATATAGAAATACTCGTCCGCCCAATCCTTGAGCCGCGGGTAATGCGCCGGTCCGTGCGGGTCCAGATGCGCCTTTTGGGTCGCGTGGAAATGGGTGGTGTCGTCGTCATATTCGATGCACGGGTTCAAATCCGATCCGCCGCCAAACCACCAGGCGTGTGGCGTCCAGAACATGCGCGTGTTCATGTGAACGGCCGGCGCATGCGGGTTCTGCATATGGGCCACCAATGAGATACCCGAGGCCCAAAACCGAGGGTCCTCGGTCATGCCAGGAATACCCTTGCGCGCGGCCATCGCTTGTTGCGCGCGCTCACCCAAGGTGCCGTACACGGTCGAGACGTTGACACCGACCTTTTCAAACACACGCCCGCCGCGCATGACCGACATCAGCCCGCCGCCTGCATCCGACCCGTCCTGAGACTGGCGTGTGGTTTCCTTGACCTCGAACCGCCCGGGCGCGGCGTCCGAGAAGAGGCCGACCTCGTGGTTGTCCTCAAGGGTTTCGAATGCGGTGATGATGTCATCGCGCAATTGGCGAAACCAGGCAGAGGCGGTGTTTTTTTCAGTCTCGAACATGGGGCTCAATGTGCTGGGGCTGCGACGGGATCCAGCAAAGTGCGCCCGCCGTCAATTGTCAGAATTTGTCCGGTGATGAACCCGGCGGCGTCCGAGGCCAGAAACTGTGCGGTTTCTGTCAACTCGGTCGGGGCTGCAATCCGGGCCAGTGGGGTGTGTTTTTCGATATCGTTCCGGAAATCGCGGTTCTCTTTCAGGGTGGTTTGCAGCGATGCGCTCATTACTGATCCCAAAGCGATGGAATTGACGCGTATGCGGCTGGGCGCGAAGGCAACGGCCAGCGAACGGGTCATCTGATCCAGCGCAGCGGTCGACACCGAATAGGCCATCAGGTCGGGATGGGTGCGCCGCGCGGCAATCGAAGACAGGTTGATGATCGACCCCGCCGGGTTTTGTTCGTCGTCTCCTGCCTGTTTGATCATCCGTTTAGCCACTAGCTGGCTGAGCCGTAGGGCAGGCATCAGATTCTGGTTCAGCAGGGTACGCACCGAGTCGTCCTCGGTATCCAGGGGGTCAGACGGGATCACCTGCCGCGAGCCGTTGATCAGGATGTCGACCTGATCAAACGCGCCGATGGTGGCGGATAACAGGTTGGCGATTGTCAGCTTTTCGCGCAGGTCCCCGGCAAAGAACCGGATATTGCTGTCATCTGCCTGTTCACCCAGTTCCTCAGCCAGCCGTTTTTCATCCATGTCGGCGAACATCACATTGGCACCGGCATCGGCAAAATGGCGACCGATGGCCAGCCCGACGCCATTGGCCCCGCCGGTCACGATTGCGGTTTTGCCAGCTATGGAAAAGGACATGTGTATTCTCCTGGATTGCGGGGCAGGTTAGCCGGGATCACCGTCGAGGGCGAGAGGCGCGGAACACCTTGAACCGATTGTCGCCGGTCACTTCCTCGACTTGGGCGAAAGTACCGTTCAGGGTGGTTTCATAGGGCAGGTGGCGATTGGCAACCATCCACAGTGTGCCGTTGCGGATCAGGTTTCTGGCGGCAGATGTGATAAACCCTTGCCCCAGCGTTGGATCGGCACTGCGCGAGGTGTGAAAGGGCGGGTTCATCACGACTGTATCCAAAGGCTCTGGCGCCCGCCATGTGACGGCATCGGCCCAGTGAAATTGCGCGCGGGGGTCCGTGACATTTGCGCGCGCGCAGGTCAGCGCCGCGTGATCCGCCTCGACCAGATGCAGGGTCTTCAAACCGGCGGCCTGCAGTAACCCGGCCGACAGAAATCCCCATCCGGCCCCTAGATCGGCAAGGCGCGCACCCGGTTTGTCGGGCAGGGCTGCCTGCAACAGCGCCGACGCAGGATCGATTCCATCCGCAGAGAACACTCCGGGCGCGGTTTGGAACCCATCCACCGCCTGGTGTTCCGGTGCGGCCCAATCCGTGAAAGCCTGGCAGTCCGCCTGGAACCAGAAGATCTTGCCATGGGCTTTCGAAATCGGGCCCTGGACCGCAACCCTATTGCGGATGTCTTTCAGCAGGCTGTCCACCCCATCGGTCTTGGCGCCGTCCACGACAACCACTCCGCCAGCGCGGGCACAGGCCTGTTGCACCCTGCTGTGGGCCAGCGCCTTGGCACGCGGCAGGAAAACGATGGCGTCCTGACAGGGCTCATGTGCATCGGGCACAACTGAAAACCCCTGCGCGGCAAAATGGTCGTGGAAAGGTTTGAAGGGCTGAACAACCTGCGTCTGGGACGGTAGGGCAGACAAGTCGGCCGCATCGGTTGGCCCGATCACTGTCAGGGGATGCGACAGCACAAGGCCGCTTTGCAGGGCAAGATCAAGGCGAGGGGACATAGTTTATTCCGGTCAGAGCGGCAGAGCCTTACTCTTCCCGTTCCATGGTGCATTGCAAAGGGTGTTGATGCCGGCGGGCAAAGTCCATGACCTGCCCCACTTTGGTCTCGGCGATTTCATGGCTGAACACACCCACGACGGCCACACCCTTTTTGTGAACGGTCAGCATGATTTCGAACGCCTCGGCGTGGGTCATGCCAAAGAACCGTTCCAGCACGTGCACGACGAACTCCATCGGAGTGTAGTCGTCGTTCAGCAGCAGAACCTTGTAAAGCGGCGGACGCTTGGTCTTGGGGCGCGTCTGCACCAAAACGGACGCGTCTTCGTCGTCGTCCGGTTTGTCAGACATCATCCATTGGTGTTCAAGCATCGCGATCAACTGTCCGATTCAGGCTTCGGTTTATCTGTGCGGTTATATAACGTCGAACGGGCCAGAGAAAAGAGCCATCAGGACGTAATCGACATGGATCAAAAACTGACCACAATCGGCTTCGACGCTGATGATACCCTATGGCATAATGAGCGGTTTTTCCAGCTGACCCAGACACATTTCGCCGAGCTGCTGGCCGATCACGCCGGGCGCGACCACCTGTTGGAACGTTTGCTGGCCGCTGAAAAGCGCAACATCCGGCATTATGGATATGGAATCAAAGGCTTTACCTTGTCGATGATCGAAACCGCGATCGAGGTAACAGAGGACCGCGTTCCGGCATCGGTCATCCGGCAGTTGATTGAAGCCGGGCAAGATATGCTGGCCCATCCGATCGAGCTGTTGCCCCATGCACGCGAAGCCATCGAAACCGTGGCCACCACTCACCGCGTGGTGTTGATCACCAAGGGCGACCTGATTGATCAGGAACGCAAGCTGGCGCAATCAGGGCTGGGAGAGTTGTTCGACGCAGTCGAGATTGTGTCTGAAAAGTCGCCCGAGACCTATCACGCGATATTCGGCCAGTACGATGAGGGACCCGCATCAGCAATGATGGTCGGGAATTCGATGCGCTCGGACGTGGTCGCTCCGATTAAAGCCGGGTGTTGGGGTGTATATGTTCCCCACGGTCTAGTGTGGGAGATTGAGCAGGCTGAAACCCCGGCGGACAATCCGCGGTACCGGGAACTGCAGGACCTGGGTGAGTTGGCAGGCCTTGTACGGGCGTTAAGCTGATGTTGCCAATTAGCCTCAGTTCCCGAAAATCGACCATGAGCACCGGCATAATCTTGTCATCTTCATGGATTTGGTGGGGTGGGGGCAGTGATCAGCTATATGTGGTGTGCTGCTTCGCCTGACACGGAACAGCGAAAATTCAAGCTTTCGGTTTCTTTAATTGGCCTGCTGTGCTAGCTTGACCTGTAATAAAACAATTAAATTGCCGACCAGGAAAACCTGGCGGCCCGAGGCAGACAGAGGCAAAGATCGTGCAGGTTCGGCGGACAGTTCCGGCCCGAATGGGCTTATTCCTTATGGCATTCTTGTGGCTGCTTTCTTTTGCACCGTTGCAAGGGATGGCCGCACCTTATGCGGCAATGGTAATCGATGCGCGCACCGGCGAGGTGCTGCATTCGCGGAATGCTGACACTCGGCTGCACCCGGCCTCTTTGACCAAGATGATGACGCTGTACATCGCGTTCGAGGCGGTGCGAAATGGCGAGATCACACTGGATACACCCGTGCGTATCACCAAAAAAGCCTCATCCGAGCCGCCGTCTAAACTGGGCCTGCGATCCGGGCAGACTATTGCGTTTCGTTATCTGATCCGCGCGGCGGCTGTGAAATCGGCCAACGACGCCGCCACGGCAATCGGGATTGCGATCAGCGGGTCCGAGGCTGCATTTGCCCGCCGCATGACACGCACCGCCAAGGCCATGGGCATGAGTCGCACAACCTTCAAGAACGCGCACGGACTGACGGAATCAGGTCACCTGTCAACGGCACGAGACATGACCGAATTGGGTCGGCATCTGCTGTATGATTACCCGCAGTATTATAACCTGTTTTCGCGCCAATCGACCCATGCCGGGATCAAGACGGTTCCGAACACGAACCGGCGTTTGTTGGCAGCTTACAAAGGCGCAGATGGAATCAAAACCGGCTATACCCGCGCGGCGGGTTTCAATTTGGTTGCTTCGGCCAAGCGCAAGGATGAACGCATCATTGCCACCGTTTTTGGCGGTAAGTCCGGCGCATCTCGCAATGCCAAAGTGGCCGAGCTGCTGGATATGGGCTTTCGCCGGGCACCCTCTCGCGCGCCGATTCGAAAGCCTGCGCGCCCGGTTTATGCCGGGAATGCCGGTTTGGGTGCTACGGTCGCAAGCCTCGCAATCGCACCAACCTCCAGCCTGCGGCCGGTTTTGCGCCCGGGACGTACTGCTGCCGTCCAGGTGGCTGGCACCGTAGCCGCCACGGCTGCCAAGAACGGCGCACGTATTCAAGACGGAATCGCCGCGGCCATTGCGGCAGCTGACGTTCAGCCTACGACAGATGGCGACGGCACCCGGCCCGCGGCCCGTCCAAACGATCTGGTTCTGACCTCGGCCGACCCGACAGTGCAGCCCGAACCAGAACAAGAGATTGTCACCCGGCTATCGACATCAGGCGGCCATTTGTGGGGCGTCAATGTTGGCCGCTATACCACCCGATACGAGGCAGAAAAAGTTCTGTTGAAAACTGCCCTGTCGGAAATGACTACTCTGGAAGGCACGCTGCGCAAGGTGAACCAAAACACGCGCGGCTTTGATGCAACGTTCCAGGGCATGACCCGCGAACAGGCCGATCTGGCCTGCCGCAGGCTTCAGGCCCGGAATGTCACCTGTTTCATGATCGGGCCGTCATAAGACCCGACATACTCTCCTGGATGGATCTGGGCTGCGAGGAAACTCGCAGCCATTTTTTTACCAGCGCTTTAGTCGAAGACGTGGCCGTGCTGGTACTGCTCGTCCTGCCCGGCCGCTGCCGTCAAAGCGGCGACGTTATCCTTGGTGAAAAAGCCGTCATACTTGTGGCACCGCTCAATGTATTCCGTGATCAGCAGGGTGTTCTTGGAATGCTTTGAGAAGATTTGCTTGAGGTTTGGGTCGTCTTTGCATTCGCCCACCACATGGGCCAGAAACGGCACGCCCTTGTCTTTGAGCGTGTTCACCACGAAATCGACGTTCTTTTCCCCGGCGCCATGATCGCCATCCTTGATCTCGATCGCCATGTGGTGCAGGCGGCGTCCGAAATTGCGGACGAAATCCTCGGTTGGCATCGGTAGTTTGGCAAAGGAATTCACGAAGGACGGGGTATTGTTGGCCGTGAACACCTTGGCAGGGGATTTCTTGTCATCGTCGACGCTGGAATTGCGGTTCACATTGGTCGAGGAGTTCATGTCAAAGATGTTATACGCCCCCCAAAAGTAATAGGGCACCATGGTCAGAAACTCGAGGATTGCATCCTCACGCTCACCAGCAAGGACCCGCGTGGCAAGGTGGTCGACGCCCAGCATCAGCGGGGCGATTTTGGTTTCGCTGCCAAGGGCGGCCGCCCGATCCAGCTGTGCCTGTTCCGTGTTGTTCAGCACCACGCGGTCACCAAGCCCCAGACTGTCAGGATCATTGAAATCCAAAGTAGAATAGCCGACCCGGTTGCAGGTGAAATCGGACGGCGTGGTAAAGCGGAACCCATCCAACGTGTAGAACGGATTTTCGGTATCGCCGCTGTATTCAAAGCGGATATTCTGATCCTCCAGCGTCTTGCTGAGGGTGTTCAGATCAGTCGCGCCATAGATCTCTCCAACATAGCGGGTCTGGGGTGTGTTCCGCGCCAGCGGGTACATGCGGTTGATGCGCGGGATAAAGTCCTCGAAACTTGGACTTAGCGGGGCCATCACGATTAGCGCGGGATAGTCCGGGTGCGAATGCATCACCGAATACTTGTGGGTTGCACCCAGATAGGTTGCCGTGTGGCGATACGGCGTCATTACGTAAAGCTCGACCATCGTATCGAACAATGCCGTGGGCTCAACTTGCATAACGATGGCCCGCATCTCGCCGACTTGATCAGCAGTACCCGAACTGGTGCGCCGTTCATAAATCTTAGGTAGATACTCGGCGAAAAAATCCGAGTTCTTCTTGTCGCCCCGGGGTTCATAAGACATCAAATCAAAAGACATTAACTTACCTCCTTGCGCAGAACCGGCAGTCAACGGGCGCGGTCGTGCTTGGATTTGTGGTATTCAGAACATGCACTTGCAAGCATGCTAGGGGCTGAATCGCGTGCGGGCAACAGTAACAAGGTAAGGGGCCGATCTTACACCGAGGTGGTTACCGGATGAACTTTGTCACCTCGACCCCGCCTTCGATCAGGTTCTTGCGTACCGACCGGGCGATCTGCACCGCCGTGGGTCCGTCGCCATGCAGGCAGATTGTGTCGATCGAGGTCTCCAACCTCTTGCCGCTTTCGGTGAGGATGGCACCCTCGCGCACCATGTTCAGGATGCGCGGGCCTGCTACATCGGGGTCATGGATGACGGCGCCGGGCAGGCTGCGGTCCACCAGCGTGCCGTCGTCGTTATAGGTGCGATCTGCGAAAATTTCGCCGACCCACTTACAGCCAAGCGCGCGCACGGCCTCTTCCTGTTTGGTCACGGCCAGAACCATGATGATGATATCCGGGTCAACATCCAGCGCGCCCTGATAACAGGCCCGCGCCATGTCGACATCGGCCGAGCACATATTGGCCAGCGCTCCGTGCAGCTTTAAGTGGCGCACGTCGGTGCCAACCGCCCTGGCCATGCCCTTTGCTGCGCCCAATTGATAGCGCACCAGATTGCGCAGGCTGTCATGCGGCACTTTCATATTGCGCCGGCCAAAGCCCTGAAGATCGGGGAATCCGGGATGGGCGCCGATGCCGACACCGTTTTCAGCCGCCAATGTCATCGTCTTGACCATCACATCCGGATCACCTGCGTGAAATCCGCAGGCGATATTGGCCGAGGTGATGATCTTGAGCAGGCTTTCATCGTCGCCCATGTTCCAGGGACCAAAGCTTTCCCCCATATCGGCATTCAGATCGACGCTGGGCATGGGCATTTCTCCTTAATCGGTGGCCGAGATCATTCCGCTGATCAACTGGTAGGACAACAGGTCAGCAATGTCATTGGGGTCGCGCACCAGCGGCTCAACCCGAGCCCGCAGCCGGGACAGATCCGCCAGATAGGCGGCATGAAGAGCAACGGCATCATCCAGGGTCACGAACTTGAACCGAACCTCGGCACCTGCGGGGGTTTGCGCCGCACGGGGCAAATCACAGGGCAGGACGGTGGCGATGCGCGGATACCCTCCGGTGGTCTGGCATTCGGGTAGCAGGATAAAGGGGTTCCCTGTGCCGGTCATCTGGATATCGCCGGGTGTGATGACCTCGGACAAAATGTTCAACTGCCCCTTGGCGGCAAACCCGTCGCCATCGCAATCCAGTTGCACCCCCATCCGGTTGGCCCGCGCCCCGCGGCGAAATGTGGTCCCT
This sequence comes from Ruegeria meonggei, assembly GCF_900172215.1. GTDB lineage: Bacteria > Pseudomonadota > Alphaproteobacteria > Rhodobacterales > Rhodobacteraceae > Ruegeria > Ruegeria meonggei. Next base: position 1,833 of record NZ_FWFP01000006.1, on the reverse strand, counting down.
GCAAATCGGTCACGTGTATTTTGGTCAAACAACGGGGTCTGAAAGCTGGCGACAACGCGCAACTCTCCTCCGTTAAACCGATCATCGGGGCGCAGTTTCATACCCGCGCGCCCCGAGGCTTGACCGGCGGGCAGAAGATCACCCGCCTGCACTGCGCGCCCGGCATTGGCCGTCAGATGGGTCGCGCGTGAGCCCAAAAACAGCGGAGCATCAATCCCGCCCGCAATATGTAGATAGCCATAATTTCCTTGCTTTACCGCTCCGATCACCAGCTTCTGCCCGGGCTCAAGCGGATGAGAGGCGTTCCAGGCGACCGGGCTGATATCAATGCTGGCCTGCATTGGCGCGCCGGTTAGCGCGATATTGATGGGTTGCGTGGCCTCGAACGTGCCACCTATCCCCGCCATTTCAAGCGCAGCGCAGTCCGGGCTATGACCCAAAAGGGCCGCTCCTTCGTGCAGGGCCAGTTGATCTGCCGCCCCGGACCGAGACAATCCCTGATCCAGTAACCCGGTTCTTCCTTGATCCTGCACCGTGCAAGCCGGGCCGATCTGATGTACGCGCAAGCTCAACCGGGGATTTCCTGACAGGTGGCGCCACCTGCGCCGTCAGTATTGCGCGCGCGGATATCTTCCAATTCTTCCCGCGAGACCGGCAGGAACTGCATCTCATCCCCGGGGCGCAGCGCGAAACTCTGCGCGGCCTCGGGGCGGAAACAGCGAAAGGCGGTTTGGCCTACATGCCGCCATCCTGTCGGCGTGGGGCCGGAAAACAGCACAAACTGGGATATCGCCAGCACCAGCGCGCCTTCGGGCACCATTGGTGTCAATTCTTTGAGACGTGGAATGTTGAACTCTGGTCCAAGCGGCCCGAGATAGGGCTGCCCCGGCGCAAAGCCAATTGTCAAAACCCGTACACGCGTTTCACTGAGGCGGCGGATGGCTTCGGCAGTGGACAAGCCTGCGACCGCGGCGGCCTCATCCAACTGCGGCGCCAAATCTCCGCCATATACGGTCGGCACCTGCCATAGGTGGCGTCCGGTGGGCAGTGGCGCGTGATACCAATCCCGTTGCTGTAGCACCTGTTCCACGCGCGCCCGGATTTCAGAATGTTCCAGGCGGGTGGGATCGAACCGGACATAGGCAGATGCCAAAGAGGCGGACGTTTCGATCACCCCGTCCCAGTCACTGGAATCGATTGCATTGCGAAAAGCCAGCGCCGCGCGGTTCGAGGGTTCTGCCATCGTGTCCGCAAACGATATCAATAGACCGTCCAGACCAGCGGTGCGTATGCGTGGAAAAGGGTCAGCTTGGGTATGGGTCATGTACAGAACGTTTGGCCGTGTTGTGCAGGCGAGGTGACCGCATCGGGGAGAAATGCGCAAGGCCTATGCGCCTCGATTTGTTTATTTTGGGTTTTAAGGGACAATGAGTCGTGAAAATCGACCACAAATTGAATCGTTTGACCAATTCGACTCGGCCTTTCCTTGTGGGTGTCGACAAGAGACTCACTATATGTGGGGTGCATGCAAAGGGACGTATGTCATTGACGCGCCGTGGCCGCCCATCTGTTTGATGTCGGTGGTCGAAATGCTGTAGTGAACTTTAGGTTAATATGTTGAATTAAAACGATAAAAGCAAAAAACGCAAAAAAATCGCGCAAGATGTACTTTTCTGCTTGCGGTCTTATGCGGTTAAACTTAGAACCCCCTTCACCGGCGCTGCTGAGGTGGTGCTGACGGGTCGGAGAGACGGCCGGACGGACCGGAGAGACGGTTGGACGCCTGGGAGAGACTGGGGGCATCTTAGGGAATGGATTAGGCGGGCGCGCTGA
>NZ_FWFP01000009.1 GCF_900172215.1 Ruegeria meonggei | reverse complement strand
TCAGCGCGCCCGCCTAATCCATTCCCTAAGATGCCCCCAGTCTCTCCCAGGCGTCCAACCGTCTCTCCGGTCCGTCCGGCCGTCTCTCCGACCCGTCAGCACCACCTCAGCAGCGCCGGTGAAGGGGGTTCTAAGTTTAACCGCATAAGACCGCAAGCAGAAAAGTACAGAAACCTGCGAAAAACCGCAGATTGTATTTTTGCACTTATTAAACAACAACTTAAGACACCTCTTTCCATAGAGATGCCCGTGCGCGCGGCTTTACGGGGTCTGAATCATCACGCGCAAACCGGGTTCCCGACAGACTCACCCCCGAGTCAGGCAGAATCAACCTGTCGAAACCGATTCAGCAGGCTTGGAAACGGAACCCGCAGCAGCAGCAGACCGACAATCACAGACAGATAGACCAAAGGTTCGATCTGAAAGCCCTTGGCCTGCATGACATAATGCAACCCACCCAAAACAGCCGCAGGATACACAAGTCGCTGCAGGCTGCGCCAGCGTGGGCCCAATTGCCGGACTGACAGGTTGTTCGATGTCACCGCCAGCGGCAGCAATAGAACAAAACCCGCCATGCCGACTGAGATATAGGGCCGCTTGAGAATATCCGCCCAGATTTGGGACGGCACCTGTACGTCCAGAATCAGCCAGACAAGAAGATGCAGAGAGACATAGACAAAGGTGAGCACCCCAAGCGCCCGGCGGAACTTTATTAGGTTCAGCCCAAGAAACCGCCGCAAGGGGGATATCGCCAGCACCACGATCAATAGCTGCAGCGCCAATTCGCCATACCGGTGCTCCAACGCTTCGATCGGATCCACACCCAGACTGCCGGTCAAACCTTGGTAGAACAACCAAGGCGCTGGAATCGCACCCAGCAGATACACCGCCCAGACGGGGATACGGCGCAATATCTGGTTCAAAGCCTGCATGTTCCTAGTAGTTTTTCGCCAGATCCATGCCTTCGTACAGCCCGGCGACCTCTTGTTCATAGCCATTGAACATCAACGTCGGAATCCGTTTGGCAAACAGGCCGCCACCGATCGGGCGCTCGGTCGCCTGTGACCAGCGGGGATGATCCACGTTGGGGTTCACATTGCTGTAAAATCCATATTCGCGCGGCCCTGCCACGTTCCAGCTGGTCGGAGGTTCGACATCCGTCACCGTGACACGGACAATCGATTTGATCGATTTGAACCCGTATTTCCACGGCACCACCAGACGCAAGGGCGCGCCGTTCTGATTTGGAATCGGACGGTCGTAAATGCCTGTGGCCATGATGGTTAACGGGTGCATGGCCTCATCCAACCGCAAGCCTTCGCGATAGGGCCAGTCCAGCACTGGATACTGAACACCGGGCATTTCGTCGGGACGGTACGCGGTTTCAAAGGCCACATACTTGGCCCCGTCCTGCACGCCCGCCATGTTCAGAAGGTCGGCCAGTTCGAACCCGTTCCACGGGATCACCATCGACCAGGCCTCGACACAACGAAAGCGATAGATTCGCTCTTCGACCGTCATCTCGGACATGATGTCCTGAAAGTCATACTCGCCTGGTTTGTCGACCAGACCATCAATCTTTACGCTCCAGGGCTCGGTCACCAGCGTATGGGCGTATTTTGCCGGATCCTCCTTGCGGGTCCCAAACTCATAATAATTGTTGTACGACGTGATCTCTTCCCAGGAGTTTGGCTCAAGCGCCTCTTGCGCCGCAGCCCCCCGTGCCATTCCCGCCAGCCCGACACCTGCCAGCCCGGCCATGATCTGGCGCCGGTTAAAAAACGCCGCCTGTGGCGTGACGTCGGCATGTGTCAATGTGTTGGTCCAGCGATGCGCCATCTGGGTCTCCGTAGCTATTAACCTCGGGTATGAGATAAGTCGCTAATAGCACGTCACCAAGGAAACACGCGTAACGATTGAGAGACGGGATTGTAACGTATCGGGTTCCAGGCAAACCGGTCCGGGGTGAATCATCGCAGCAACAACCCGGAAAATCTGACAGCTCGGGAACTGGCGGCGTCCACGTCTTTTGGGTATGCGGGACACACCCATTAGTTGATCAGAGTTTGAAACCGTGCTCGCTATACAAGCTATTCCCTTATCCCTTTCCATCCTGTGGCGTTATGTGATGGTGTTTCCGGTCCTTGTGATCGGCCTGTTCCTTTATGGGTTTCTGGGGGGGCTTCTGGGCTTTGTGATCGGGCTGATCATTCCGGCCGCCTCTGTCATTCTCATGATTGCGATCAGTGCGTCGTCCGGCATCATTCCAGTGATGGTCGGGACCCGGTTTGGCTTTGCGTCCCAGCAGATCATGCCCAGCGCCGGATACAAGAAACTGATCCTGCCGTCTATCGTCTATGGCGCAACCGAGGCCCTGGCTGTTGCGGTGCTTCTTGTACCGACCACAGGTCTGTTGGCAATTACCGTTATGCCCGATGTCACTGACCTGACTGGAGAAGGGGTTGCCGATTTGCTGAACGGTTCCTTTGGCGCGTCTTTAAGCGGGCTCTCTATCGTCGCCGTTGTTGCGATCTGTGCGATCCGGGCCAGTATCCTGGTGCCCATCGCCTCGGCTTCGCTGGGGCGCGATCCGGATGACCGGGCCTATACGCCTTTCCGGCATTTCGGGGAATCGTTCTGGTATTTGTTTGCGTTAGTCCTGCTCAGCTATGTGGGAATAGCGGTCATCTACACCGTTATCTCACTGGCTCTGGCGTTCAGCAGTTTCGGCACGGTGATCGCCGATGGTCTGATCGAATTGGCAGAGATGATTGAGGGCACCGCCCCGTGGCGTGCCATTTGGCCTGTAATCGCGGTGATTGCATTGTACATAGTGATCGGCTTTTGGGCGCTGAGCGTGCAATGCGCAGGCGGAGTTCTGGTGTATCTGCGCCTGCGAGACACTGCTCCGGCGCATCCCGCAGCCGTGCAGCCTGATCCACGCAACACATCAAAAGCCACGTCACAATCGGGGCCGCTGATGAACGCTGAAGATTTGCGCGCATTGCGCAAAAGCCGCGAGCAGGGCAATCACTAGGGCGCGACCTGACCTGACACCTCATGACATTTTCAAACTGAGTTGACGAGCGTCGGCGGATAACGCCATCCCTCGGCCCTGCGACCTTTACAACCCCTGCGGGAAAAAGGCAGGCTGCACACTATGTTAGGTAAGTCGTTGACCGGATGGATACCCTGTCCCGCCAGCAAAAACAGCAACAAAGGAGAATGCAAATGTGTGACATCTGTGTGATGAACTCGGTCAAGGACCGTATGCTATCAAGACGCGGATTCTTCAAAGCCGCCGCAGCCTCAGGCGTTGCGGTCGCTGCAACGGGGGTCTCTGCGCCGATGGCGATGGCTGCGGGCCACGGCAAGGTCGAGGATATGACCCATACGATCAGCCCTGATTTTCCAACCTATTTTGGCGAACCCGGATATGCCTCGGAACAACTGTTCAATTTCGGTGAGCACGGGTTCAACCTGCAGCGCCTGACTGTGAACGAACACACCGGCACACATATCGATGCGCCGTTACATTTCTCGGCGGATGGCGCGTCAGTGGATGAGATCCCGGTCTCGGATCTGGTTGCCCCGCTTTGTGTTGTCGACATTGCAGCCCGCGCCGCCGAGGATGCCGACACCCTGCTGACCCCCGATGATCTGAAGGCTTGGATGTCTGCCAATGGCGATATTCCGGACGGTGCCTGCGTTGCGCTTTATTCCGGCTGGGCAGCCAAAGTGGACAGCGACGCCTATCGCGGCTTTGACGGTCAGGCACAGCATTATCCCGGTTTTCATGTCGAGGCCGCCCAGATGCTGATCGAAGACACCGGAGCTCGCTCGATCGCATCAGATACGCTGTCGCTGGATCACGGTATTTCGGCTAATTTCGCCACCCATTACGCCTGGCTGCCCACGGGTCGGTTTGGGATCGAAAACCTCGCCGGGCTGGACCGTGTCCCTGCCGCAGGGGCGACACTGGTGATCGGCGCACCCAAACATGCCGGTGGTACCGGCGGTCCAGCGCGGATTTTTGCGATGGTCTGAGTGCATTGCCTTACAAGAAAGACCCGCCGTTGTGGCGGGTCTTTCTTGACCAATCAAAAATGGCTATTTGTTCAGAACTGTAACGAAGGCGTTTCGAATTTGAGAGTTTTATTCTTTTTCTTATTCCTGATCCCGGCAGTTTTGCTTTCCCTGTATGTGCTTTTATTATTCGGAGCATTCGGACTTTGCCAAATGTTCGATTGCATGGTCACAGGCAAGCCAAGCTTCTACCATCTCGCTACGGGTGCAATCGGGATATTTGTAGGTCTGACGCCGTTGCTGGCTTCATTGTTTCTGCTCTATTCACTTGTACGCAAAAGAAGCATCGGCGTTTTGCCTTCGATATTGATTTGGGGGTTTGCTCTATGTGTCGGAGGATTGGGTGTTTACGGTACGATTGTTGATCCAGGCGACATGTACTGGGGCGGGTTACCGCTGGCGGCGCTGGGGGCATGTCTTTGCGCTTCACTTTTGAGTTTCAAGACACACACCGCCCACCAACAATCCTGAACAGCAACTGTTAGGCCATTCCGTTGGCAAAAGACCGGCCGTTATGGCGGGTCTTTCTCCGTTTAGTATCAGGTTAATGCACCACGGCATCATCCGGGCGGGGGCGTTCTGACGTCCCCAACCGATCACCGATGATCAAGCCATCGGCCCCGGCAGTGACCGGAACGGTGTCGCCATCCATGATCTCACCGGCAAGCAAAGCCTCGGCCAGCGGGTTCTGCAAGGCGCGCTGGATCACCCGTTTCAGCGGACGGGCCCCAAAGACCGGGTCATAGCCTTCGTTGGCCAGCCATTCCTTGGCACCGTCGTCCATCACCAGCTCGATCTTGCGGGCGGCCAGACGTTTTTGCAGACGCGCCATCTGGATATCGACGATTCCGTCCATATCGCCGCGCTTGAGCCGGTCAAAGATGATCGTCTCATCCAGACGGTTCAGGAATTCCGGCCGGAAATGCGCCCGGACCGCATCCATCACATCCCGCCGCGCCTGCGCGCTGTCGGCCCCTTCGGGCAACTGGCTCAGCGCCTGAGACCCGAGGTTCGACGTCAGGATGATCAGCGTTTGCTTGAAATCCACGGTGCGGCCCTGGCCATCGGTCAGAACCCCGTCATCGAGAACCTGCAACAAAACGTTGAACACATCCGGATGCGCCTTTTCAACCTCATCAAACAGCACGACCTGATAGGGCCGGCGCCGCACGGCCTCGGTCAGCACACCACCTTCGTCATAGCCGACATAGCCCGGAGGGGCACCGATCAAACGAGCAACCGCGTGTTTTTCCATGAACTCGGACATGTCGATGCGCACCATCGCGTTGTCGTCGTCGAACAGGAAGTTCGCCACCGCCTTGGTCAGCTCGGTTTTACCCACGCCGGTCGGCCCCAGGAACAGGAACGACCCCAGCGGACGCCCTTCGTCGTTCAGACCAGCGCGCGCACGGCGCACAGCATTGGATACAGCAGTGACCGCAGCATCCTGACCGATGACACGCCCGTGCAGATCATCTTCCATCCGCAGCAGCTTTTCACGCTCACCTTCCAGCATTTTCGAGGTTGGGATACCGGTCCAACGCTCGACAACCGATGCGATCTGTTCCGGGCGCACAGTTTCCTCGGCCATCATCTGGCTGCTTTCGGCATTCTCTGCCTCGGTCAACTGCTTCTCAAGCTCGGGGATGACGCCGTAAGACAGCTCTCCGGCCTTGGCCAGGTTACCTTCGCGCTTTGCGATCTCAAGATCAGCGCGCGCCTTGTCCAGCTGTTCTTTCAGATCGCGGGCTCCGGCCAGCTTGTCGCGTTCGGCCTGCCATTGTGCCGTCATCTCGGCGGATTTCTCCTGCAGATCGGCCAGATCCTTTTGCAAGGTGTCCAGGCGGTCCTTGGAGGCAGCGTCATCCTCAAGCTTCAGCGCCTCTTCCTCGATCTGCAACTGCAGGATCTGACGGTCCAGCTGATCCAGCTCTTCGGGTTTTGAATCCACCTCCATCCGCAAGCGCGACGCGGCCTCATCGACAAGGTCGATGGCTTTGTCGGGCAGGAACCGGTCGGTGATATAGCGATGCGACAGGGTCGCCGCCGACACCAGCGCCGAATCCGAGATGCGCACACCGTGGTGCAATTCGTATTTTTCCTTGATGCCACGCAGGATGCTGATCGTGTCCTCAACCGTGGGTTCAGCCACCAAAACCGGCTGGAACCGACGCGCAAGGGCCGCGTCTTTTTCCACGTATTTGCGATACTCATCCAACGTGGTCGCGCCAATACAATGCAGTTCCCCCCGAGCAAGCGCAGGCTTGATCAGGTTGGCCGCATCCATCGCGCCATCAGATTTTCCCGCGCCCACCAGCGTGTGCATCTCATCGATGAACAGGATGATTTCACCGGCGGCCTCAGTGACCTCGGTCAGAACAGCCTTGAGGCGTTCTTCGAACTCACCGCGGTATTTCGCGCCGGCAATCAGCGCACCCATGTCGAGCGCGAGCAGTTTTTTATCCTTTAGAGATTCCGGCACGTCACCGTTGATGATGCGCAGGGCCATGCCTTCGGCGATTGCGGTTTTACCGACGCCGGGCTCACCGATCAGGACCGGATTGTTCTTGGTGCGGCGCGACAGAACCTGCATCGAGCGGCGGATTTCCTCATCCCGCCCGATGATCGGGTCGATCTTGCCCTCGGCTGCCGCCTCGGTCAGGTCGCGCGCGTATTTCTTGAGCGCGTCATAACCCTCTTCCGCTGACGCGGTGTCAGCAGTGCGACCCTTGCGGATATCGTTGATCGCTTCGTTCAGTTTTTGCGCAGATACAGCACCAGCATCCAAGGCGTCCTTGGCCTTGGATTTCACCATGCACAGCGCCATTAGCACACGCTCAACCGGGACAAAACTGTCGCCTGCTTTGCTGGCGATCTTGCCGGCCTCATCCAGAACTTTGGCGGTCTGACCATCCATATAGACCTGGCTTGCGTCACCACTGACTTTCGGAATCTTGGCCATTGTCGCATCCAGCGCCTCAACCACCCGGCTCGGCGCGCCACCCGCGCGGGTGATCAGGTTGCTGGCCAGCCCCTGATCGTCATCCATTAATGCTTTCAGTATATGTTCGGGGGCCAATCTCTGGTGCCCCTCGCGCAGTGCAATAGTTTGGGCTGCCTGCACGAATCCCCGTGCCCGCTCGGTGAACTTGTTCAAGTCCATAGCTCTCTCCTTTTTCCAAGCGCCCTAGGTCTGCTGCGCCCGCCTGGCGGCACGCATCGGTCTGGGCCTCACATTCAATTTGGGAAATATTTGCGTTTGTTCAAGAGGCTAAACCGGAAATTCAGGCTCAGCGACGCGGCACGGTATAAACACTGTACCCGCCGGTTTCCGCAACTTGCCGCGCACCGTACATATCCACAAGGGATTGCGCTGCATCGCTACCCGTCGGGCACGAGACCAGATCGGCCGCATCGTCCAGAAAATCGATTGTAAACGCGGTTTCGCCGGTAAGCTGGCAGTCGTCATCAGTCGAGCGGTACCCGCCAACCAGCCGCAGATTGTCATTGGTGGGTGACTTGATGACCATATCCGAGGCCTCGTTTTCCAAAGGCATGTCCTGACATGCGCCCAATGTCACAATAAGGCCAATACCGATCAGATGTTTCATTGTCCCACCTTTTCCAATCTGTTTTTGAATGATCCGAACCATAGCACAATCTGGGCGATGGCAAATGTCTCTGGTCACCCGACCATCTCGCATGGACACAAGCGCCCGAACCCGCTAGGACGCAGACGTTTGCCAAAAAGGAGCCGCAGCCATGTCCGATGATCGCCTGATCGTAGCCCTTGACGTTCCGAACGCCCTGAAAGGCCTGGAAATGGCCCAGCGGTTAGGGGACGCTGTGTCCTTCTACAAGATCGGACTGGGTATGCTGACCGGAGGCGGGTTGGCTCTGGCCAATGAGCTGAAACAAGAACACGGCAAACGCATCTTTCTGGACATGAAACTGTTCGACATCGGCAACACCGTCGAAAATGCGGTCCGCGGGCTGGCGCAGTTCGATCTGGATTTCCTGACCGTGCATGGCGACCCACACGTAGTGCGCGCGGCAAAAGAGGGTGCCGCAGGAAAAGACCTGAAAATCCTGGCCGTCACTATCCTGACTTCACTGAACCGCGACGATCTGGATGCCAGTCTGCTGAAACAGGGCGACGTACAGGATCTGGTGGTCGAACGCGCAGCTAAAGCACTGGAGGCTGGCGCCGATGGCGTCATCGCCAGTCCGCAAGAGGCCGCGCTGATCCGCGCCCTGCCCCAGGCCGAAGGTCGCCTGATTGTCACCCCCGGCGTGCGTCCTGCAGGGGCAGCCCTGGGCGATCAGAAACGCGTGGCCACCCCGGCCAGCGCAATTGCCGACGGGGCCGATCACATCGTTGTCGGCCGCCCGATCTATCAGGCAGAGGACCCAAAGGCAGCCGCTGAGGCGGTTCTTGCCGAGTTAAATTCTTTGGCAGGGTCCTAATCGAGGCCTGAGAAATTCTGTGGATTTGGGCTGAAATCCACCGCCAACCAGTTGACCTTGCGTCACTTTCTTCCAAAGCCGCGCCAAATTGCCCCTGTGCCTCAAAACACACATGCAAAACACGAGTTTAGCTTGTGTGATCTAGTTCCTATCGAAATCCATGGTTTTGGGCGATTCTAAACCCGTGATACTCCCCGCGGACCATCTCTTCCTGAGGTCCGTCACCTCCCCCCGCCCACTTGCGGGGGGTCTTCTTGTCAGACATTCCCATCCCTGCGCAGCCCTCCTGTTTCGAGCGGGTTGTCTTATAAGCAGTTAGCGCAGTTCACGATTACCAGCAGCTTCGACGTCGGACACAGCGCAGCCTTTGCGTTGCTAAAGCCCAGGGGCAGCTTTCTCTTTGTGTGCAGACAAGGTAGATTTCAGACAATTCCTCAGACGCGCCAATGCGCAAAAGAGAGATGAGCCACATGCCCGCCTTATGCCGCGATTGCCTGACGATAGTGGAACAGGAACCCCGTTGCCCGTCCTGCGGCAGCCCGCGGATCAAAAGGCATGCGGAATTGTTTGATCTGTCCATCGCCCATATGGATTGCGATGCCTTCTACGCCTCGGTCGAAAAGCGCGACAACCCCGAGTTGGCCGACAAGCCGCTTATCATCGGTGGTGGAAAACGCGGCGTGGTGTCGACCGCCTGCTATGTCGCCCGCATTCGTGGCGTGCGTTCTGCCATGCCGATGTTCAAGGCTTTGCAGCTTTGCCCCGACGCGGTGGTGCTAAAGCCGCGCATGTCGGTCTATGCCGAGGTCTCGCGCGAGATTCGCAAGATGATGGACGAGATGACACCCATTGTTGAACCCTTGTCCCTGGACGAAGCGTTCATGGATCTGTCCGGAACCCAACGCCTGCATGGCGCACCGCCCGCGGTGATGCTGGCACGGCTGGTGAAGCGGATAAAGGACGAGTTGGGCGTCACCGGCTCAATCGGTTTGTCGCATAACAAGTTTCTGGCCAAGGTGGCCTCGGACCTGGACAAACCGCGCGGGTTCTCGGTTATTGGCAAGGAAGAAACCGCCGAATTTCTACATGACAAGCCGGTGCGATTGATCTGGGGTATCGGACCTGCCGCACAGGAATCGCTGGACCGTGCGGGGATCCGGATATTCTCGGACCTGCTGCGCTGGGATCAAGAAGCACTGACAGCTCGGTTCGGATCAATGGGATACAGGCTTTGGCATCTGGCGCGCGGGCAAGACAAACGGCGTGTCTCGGCCCATGAGCCGATGAAGTCGATCAGCAATGAGACCACGTTTTTCGAGGACACGGCCAGTCTGGATATTCTGGACGGGCATTTGTGGCGTATGGCCGAAAAGGTCGCTGACCGTGCCAAGGCCAAAGAGCTGGCCGGACGGGTGGTGACGCTAAAGCTGAAAAAAGCCGATCACAAGGTTATCACCCGCCGCGTGTCGCTGCGCGACGCCACACAGATCGCCGACCGGATTTATCGCACCGCGCGGGGCTTGTTCGATCAGGTGGGCGATCAAGGGCCCTATCGTCTGCTGGGCTGTGGCTTGTCTGATCTGTGTTCCGAGGATCAGGCAGATATCTCTGGCGATCTGCTGGACCCAGGGGCCGCGCGCCGCTCACAGGCCGAACGTGCAACAGATGAAATCCGGCGCAGATTCGGCACCGATGCGATTGTAAAAGGTCGCGCCCTGCGCTGAGTCTATTCGGCCGCCAGTCGCAACGGCTCCTCGCCGACGCGGGCAATGTCCTGGATGATCTCGCGCAGAATCTCCTGAAACGCAGCGAAGTTCTCATTTGGTTCGATCCGGGCCTCATCCATATAGAGAGATCGGTCAATCTCGACCTGAACCGCGTGCTGGTGGCGGCTGGGGCGGCCATAGGTCTGGGTCACGTAGGCCCCGGCAAAAGGCGCATTGCGCGCAACGTTCAGGCCGGCCGCGACAAAAGCCGCTTCGATCCGATCGACCACCTTGGCCGAAGCAGATGCGCCGAACCTGTCGCCCAGCACAACCTCGGGCCGTTTGGATTTGGCGGTACTGGCCATCGCAACCGCCTCATGCGGCATCGAATGACAATCGACCAATACCGCCTGTCCAAACGCCTCATGAGATTCGGCCAGCAAGGATTTGATGCGCGCATGGTAGGGACGCCAGCAGGTGTCGATGCGCAGGCGCGCCTCGTCCATTGTCAGCTTGCCACGATAGATTGCGCGCCCATTGGCGACCACTCGGGGAATCACACCCAGCCCGGAGGCAACGCGCGGATTGTGCCCATGACGGCGTGCACCCTGAATCAACGCCGGATCCAGTTCCTCGGCACTGCGGTTCAGGTCCAGATAGGCACGCGGCACCGTCGCCGCGATCATCGGCGCGCCATAGTCTGCGGCCGCCGAAAACAACTGGTCGACAAACGCATCTTCCGAAGATCGAATCACATTCTGGTTCAAGACAGTGCGGTTGAGCATTGATTCAGGATAGTTCCGACCGCTATGAGGCGAGGAAAAGACCACACAAGACGTGCGCTTGGCAGGCATATCCAAATCATAGGGCGCGTTGAGCATGACGTCTCCTTGTTCGGACTGAACATAGACCGGAAAATAGTTCAACCAAACCCCTTGAACCCGTTTGCGACTCCTTTTATAGACCCCGCTACCGGCGCGGGTATCCGCGCCCCATTTCGTTTTGGGGCAGGTCTTGCAAAGGTTCGTGGGCGGTTAGCTCAGCGGTAGAGCACTTCGTTGACATCGAAGGGGTCACAAGTTCGATCCTTGTACCGCCCACCATCGTATCACTGTTTCGGGTCTGACCCGGGGCACCCGCAAACCCAGGCGCTGGCCACGTCCTTGATGAAGGCGCCGCAGATTGGAGACAGACCATGAAGGTCAAGAACTCGCTCCGCTCGCTCAAGAACCGGCACCGTGATTGCCGTATTGTGCGTCGCAAAGGCCGCGTCTATGTGATCAACAAGACGCAGCGCAAGTTCAAAGCTCGCCAGGGCTGAGAACTGCACTTATAGATTTGAAAGAACCGCGCTTGCCAGCGCGGTTTTTTTGTTTGGGGTGCCTTATGGCAATGTCGGCTTTGAGCAGTGGTTTCAACTGATCACCGCAACACTTTCAGCAAATTTTTCAGCTGGTGTTTGGTATTGCAAGGTCTTCCGCGGCCGTTCGCGCAGCTTTGCTACCGTCTGCTTTGGGAGACACCGCAAATCTGAACAAAGTTAAAGTGTAAACGGGGGCCATGAGAAGCACGACAATGGTTCTTTCGTTTGATCCGTGCAACAGGACCCATCAAAGTTCTGGCCAACAAAGAATAAACTGAATTAGGGAACAATGCCTATTAGCCTGAGTCTTGGTAACAATTGGGGCGGGTTTAGGCAAATTCGACAACGCACTTCGAAGAGGCAACATTGGTTTTGTGCTTATGTTCTGATTGGAGCGTTTTCTCTTGCAGTCATGATCTCAACTGCCGCCAGCGCTCAGGAGGTGGAAGCCCCATCAAACACCCAGCCCGCAGTTGACGGGGCAAATGGCGAACTGTTATTCGGCGGGCTTTTCGGAGACGGCGATGCCTACGGTGCAACGGGGTCTTTCGCGGTACCGCTGGGTTACCAATACGGGCTCCAACTGGACGGGGTTGCTGTAAGACTCAACAGTAGCAACTCCGACAACGTTGATATTCTTGGGACCGGGTTCCATTTCTCTTGGCGTGATCCGTCAAAGGATCTGCTTGGCATTGTTGCAGGTTACGTAAATCTTGGAAATGGGCTGAACGCAGACTTCTATCAAGGCGGAGTCGAGGGCGCGCTTCATCTTGGACGAATGCCTATAGATGCCATCGCAGGTGTTACAGGTGGGGATGTGATCGACAACGATTTCTTTGTTCGGACGATGGTGTCTCACTACCCGACCGATGACATCAGCTTACAACTTGGATACGCCTACCAAAACGAAAACGGCTCACTTCTATATGGAGGGGCGTTTTCGTTTAACACGCAAAGCGGTATTGCGCCGTCACTCTACTTGTCCGGAAAATTGAGAGAAGGTGGTGGCAACTTTGTCGAAACCGGTTGGTGAATTGACGAAGATAGACAAACATTCATACGCCGTGACCCCATATGCCCTAAGCGTCCGCCTACGACGGCTTAGTGTCAGGACTCACAACCAATAGATTACGATTGCTGCGAGAGTGACTGCGGAGAGGAATACCTTTGGGCAGCGATCGTAACGTGTCGCGACGCGTCTCCAATCCTTGAGCCTGCCGATCATGATCTCGATACGATTTCTGCGTTTGTAGCGGCGCTTGTCGTACTTGACGGTTACCTTGCGCTGCTTGCGACCCGGGATGCAGGGGCGTATCCCTTTGTCTTTCAGCGTTTCTCTGAGCCAGTCAGCGTCATAGCCACGATCCCCAAGCAACCAGTCGACGTTTGGAAGACTGCTCGGCAATGCCTGTGCTCCGATGTAGTCGCTGACTTGGCCAGCAGTGACGAACAGGTTCAATGGGCGGGTCTGGCTGTCACAGATGGCGTAAAGTTTGGTGTTCATACCGCCCTTGGTCCGGCCAATCAGGCGACCGCGCCCCCTTTTTCACGCCCATACTGGTCGCCGTTCGGTGCGCTTTCAGATATGTGGCGTCAATCATCACGGTTTTCTCTTCGCCATGACGAACCGCCAACCCGACCATCATCTGGGCAAAAAGCCCTTGTCGCTCCAGCGCTTCCACCGGATGCACAGCGTCTTATGTGGGCCGTATTCCTTGGGCACATCACGCCTACGCAAGCTATTGCTACTAATGAATATAATCCCACTCAGAACGCGTCGATCATCGACACGGCTTGCCGTGGGGCTTTGGAAAATCGGGTTCAAGACACGCCATCTGTGCGTCGCTCAACCAGTAAAGATCAAACATGTCACCACTCCGTTTCGAGCGGTGAATCACGCCGCTCAACGGAAATCAATGGGTCGTGACCCTAGCGTAGAACCTATGGCAGTAACGAACCGCTGTGAATTTCCACAGGGCAGGATTTCAGTTATGCCGTGTTGGGAATGATCAGCGTAGGTATGGAAGAGCGTCGTAATACCCGTTTGACCACAGTTCCGATAAAGGTATGGCCGGTACCCTGCTCGTGCGTTCCCATGACGATCAACTGGCAGTTCAATTCAGAAGCCCTCTGTAGGATCATTTCTGCGGAATGCCCGTCAACCAGCTCAACCGATTTCACTACAGAGTAGTCTTGTTTTTCGCTTTCGGGCAGCAATTGCACAAAATCCTGCTGATTTTTCCTGAGCATTTCCTTTACTGATGCGTGCCGATCGCCAATGGCTTTTTTCCGGGATTCGTCATCTTGCAGAAACATCTGAAGTGTGACGATTGCATCCTGGGACAAGGGTTCAGTCACATGAAGGACGTGAACCCCCGCGCCATAGGCACGCGCCGTAGATAAAGCGTATCTCAGCGCATTATCCGAGTTCTTGGACAAATCCGTCGCGAACAGAATGTCATTGATTTCAGGTAGCATTCGAAAATCCTTTCTGTTCGGTGGGTCAGTAACCCATCACGCGCGGCAGCCACAGTGCTATTTCAGGGAAGAACGCGATGATAAAGATCGCAACTGTGTTGATGAACGCGAAAGGTAAGGCGGCGACGGAAATCCGTTCTATCGAAATGTTCGATATACCCGATGCGATAAACAGGTTTTCACCCAATGGCGGAGTCTGAAAACCGATACCAAGTGTACAGACCATGACAACGCCAAAGTGGATCGGGTCGATCCCCATGCTGTATGCGACAGGCAACATTACCGGCACCAAGATAAGGATAGTCGCCAGTGTCTCCATGAACATACCCACGAAGAGCAAGAAGAATATCACCAGTGTCCAAATGACATAGATGTTGTCTGTGATAGACAGCATACCATCAGCAATCACCGCCGGGATCTGGTTTTCCACTAAAAGGCGCCCAAAAACCGTCGCGGTGAACATGATCAGCAGTACTCGCCCAGTCAACCATGTGGTCGTCTCTAGCGACGTGAACAACTTTTCCCATGTCAGTTCGCGGTAGATGAACGCACCAACGACCAATGTATAAAAGATCGCTACAATGGCGGCCTCGGTTGGTGTGAAGAAACCTGAATAGATGCCTCCCAAAATTACGACAGGCGCCATAAGTGCCCAGAAACCACGGTACATTTCGCACCAAATTTCTCTTGCTGACCAGCCTTCTGCCGAGCCTTTGTAGCCATTCTTTCTGGCGAGAATATAGTTCATCACCAGCAGGCTGCCTGCGATAAGGAAAGCAGGCATGAAACCAGCGATAAACAGTTTCGGAATCGACACAGTTTGGAACTGGCCGTGTTCCGCAACCGCGTCTGGGGGGGCTGGCATGCCAAGGGCGGCAATGCCGAAGATGATCAGTGGGATTGACGGAGGGATCACAATGCCCAATCCACCCGAAGATGCTGTTATGGCGGATGAATAACTGCGGCCGTAGCCCCGTTCTATCATTGCCGGGATCATCAGCATGCCAACCGCGGCCGTCGTTGCCGGACCGGACCCCGATATAGCGCCGAAGAAAAGGCAGGCGAAAACTGTGGCAGCAGACATGCCTCCGGTGAAGGGACCTGCGAAACTTTCAGCCACATTGATGAGCCGTCTGGATAATCCCGAAGCCTCCATCAACGCGCCTGCCAGAATAAATGCGGGCAGTGCCATCAAAGGAAACGAACCGACTGAAGTGAAGGCTATCTGGACAAACTTGATCGGGTTCTCATCCAGGTAAATAAAGGTGAGAAGCGTTGAGACGCCCAGTGCAACTGTGATCGGGGCACCGATAAACAGCAGTAGCAGGAACGCTCCAAACAAGATGAGTACGATTTCGGATCCCATCAGTTCTTCTCCTGATCTTGAGTAATTGAGTCGATGTCGATCGGGTCCGCGCCAGTTTCAGCGCGCACTTCTTCAAGGTCGATGGCATCGGGGTCGACGAGATCTTCGTCCAGAATGATCTTCTTATAGTTCACCTGAAGAATCCGAATGGTCATCAGCGTGAATGCTATAGGTAAAACGATATAGACCCAGCTGAGATGAAAACCCAACGTCTGTGAAGATTGGAATCTGTTCATTTTGTTAAAGATGAAATCGATGGCCAGATAGATGAAGTAGACATTGAAAAACAGCCAGAACAGGTCTGCAAATGCCTCAATGTACTTGATCGCGCGCGGAGGCAGGAACTTGAACTGGAAGGTGACCCGGTTATGCGCGTTCATTTTGGCTGCGTAGCTTGCGCCAAAGAAAACGAACCAAACGAACATGTAAACCGAAAGCTCCTCTACCCATGAAAATGAGAAGTTGAACAGGGTTCGCACGATGACTTGCAGGAACAAGAGGCAAACAAAAACCGCGAGTAATGTGCGGCAAATGTAGCTTTCTATGTTGTTGAGAATTCCCCAGAACTTTGTCATTGGTCCCTCACCTTTGTTGGGAGAGCGCCGAAAGGCGCTCTCCGACATATATTATGGTAGGATTATTCCGAGACGGGGTCGCGACCGATCTCGACCAAAACAGCGTTCAGCTTTTCAACGCCACCGATGCTCTCGTAAAACTTCGGCCATACTGCTGCCGTCGCAAGATCAATGAACTCTTGCTCGTTGTTTTCCGGATCATCAATCTGCATGCCCTTATCAAGAAGAATCTGTTTGATTTCTGCTTCCTTGTCACGCAGAAACTGTGCAGATGCAGCGGTCGCCGCCTTGCCGGCTTCCAGAACGATTTCCTGGTCTTCAGGGGAAAGTTCCTGGAATACCTGCTCGGAAATGATCAGTGGCTCGATCGAGAAGATGTAGCGAATGTTCGTGACGTACTTTTGCACTTCGTAGAACTTCATCGCGTTGATGGTAGTATAAGGGTTATCCTGCCCATCGACCACTTTGGTCTGCAATCCCGCAAAGGTTTCGGACCAGGCCATCGGTGTTGGGCTAATGCCCCAGGCCTTATAGGTGTCGATCATAATTTCGTTCTTGGGAACGCGAATGACAAGCCCTTCAAGATCTGCAACTGATTTTACCGGTTTCTTTGAGTTGGTCAGAACCCGGAAGCCGGTGTAGGTCCAAGCGATGATGCGTACACCAGCGTCGTTGATTGTGTTTTCGGTCAATTCCTGGCCGATAGGGCCCTGGGTCAGCTTTTCTGCATCTTCCAGGCTCAGAATGACGTAAGGCAGTGTGAACACACCAACGGTTGGCGAGAATGGTGTGATGTTGTTGATTGCCAACAGCGACATATCCAGCGTGCCGATGGCCGCCTCGTTTACGGTATCCTGTTCCGAACCCAGCTGTCCGTTCAAGAAAAGGGTGGCGGTATGCTTGCCGCCAGAAAGCTCTTCAAGTGCTTTGACAAAGCCTAGACCGGTGGCTTCCTGGCTGCTGCCGCCGCTGTCGCCAACCGCAATTTTGAAGTTCTTTGCAGAGGCCGGGGCGGCAAGTGTCAGCACGGCTACGGATGCGGCTGCCGCTGCTGCGGATAATGATTTTATCATATTCATAAGCTCTTTCTCCCTTTTTTATTGTCACGATCTTAGCAGAAATGTACCGCAATGGTCCTTTTTTCGCGGGCGGTCATTGCGCGGACTATAGAAAGGCTTAACCGGGTCGTTAATACAAACTTGTTGAATTAAAGGTCGATAAATAGGAAACTTTTGTATGGCCAAAAAAATTGCGATAAATCGGGTTACGGATGTCGACATCAGGTTGCTGGACGTATTTAAAACAGTTGTTGCTTGCGGCGGGTTCACCGCAGCCGAATTTGAACTGAACATCGGCCGATCAACGATCAGTAAACATATCTCCGACTTAGAGACTCGCGTGGGCATTAAGCTTTGCCATCGCGGTCCGGCCGGGTTCTCGGTAACGTCAGACGGCGAGCAAGTTCTGAAGTCTTCGGAAGATCTGTTTATATCCATCGATCGGTTTCAGGAACAGATTGACGAAGCACGTGCAGATTTAACCGGCAAGCTGAAGATCGCATTCTTCGATCACGCTTCATCAAACCCCGAGGCCAATGTCTTTGGTGCGATACAGATGTTTCGCGACAAAGCACCAGGTGTCACGCTCGACATTTCAATGGAGCCGCCGAACATAATTGAGGAAGGCGTCATCAACGGCAAGTTCAACCTGGGCATAGTGCCCCTGCATCGCCAATCACCAATGTTGAGTTACACCGACCTTTACACTGAAGAAATGCATCTGTTTTGTGGTCGAAGTCACGAACTTTTTGATCGCCAGAAAACAGAATTTACCGTAGCTGAACTTCGGAAGTATTCGTTTGCGGGGCTCAGTTTCAACTCACCAAACATGGCTGTGCATCAGAAACTCAAGCTACGCAAATCTGCGTTTGTTCAAAACGAAGAAGCTCTCGCGCTTCTTGTTTTGTCGGGACGATACCTCGGCTTCCTGCCGAGCCATACCGCAACACCATTTCTGGACGCAGGCAAAGTCCGGAAAATTGACTGTAAGCCTGCAAGTTTTGTCTCGAAAATGTCCGCGATAGTGAGAAAGAGCAGATCCAAAGGGCGACGACTGAATTTATTCCTTGAATGCTTATTCGATGCTCACAAATCCCAGGCACAGGATTCGTAACCAGTAGGTGACGATTGCAGCGAATGCGGTTGCGAACAGGAAGACTTTGGGACAGCGTTCAATCGGGTTGTGACACTTCTCCAGCCCTTCAGGCGCTCGAACATGATCGCGATGCGGTATGGCCGCGATCCCTGAGCAGCCAAGTTACTTTTGGAAGGCTGCCAAGCAAACCCCGAGCACGGTGATGTCACGTTAGTCGCCTTAGTGAAGACAACTCGCGATGCTCTGATTTCATGCTGCTCGAGCGGCCGCCTTCCGGGCGTCAAACGCTCCGAGACAGTGACACCGGATTGTCAAGGCGGAGCGACGACGTGCAGGGACACAAAAGCAGTTCCGAACGGTCGAATCGGTGCCACGAACCACTGCAGACCTCCCAGAGATCGAACCCCTGCATCGTCCGTTCTTGCTTTCGAAGCGGCAGATGGCTGTTTCTACGCAATCTCGTATGACAACTGACCTCGCGCTTCAGGCCCTGTTGATGGCCGTCTGGCGGCGCAAGCCAACTGACAGGGTCACAGTGCATTCCGATCAAGGTTCTCAATTTACCAGCCGTGAGTGGCAGGCGTTCCTGCGTCAGCACGGTCTGGAACCCAGTATGAGCCGACGCGGAAACTGTCACGACAACGAAGTTTCCGAAGGATTCTTCCAGCTATTGAAACGGGAACGGACTATGCGGCGTACATATCCAACGCGCGATGATGCAAGACAGGACGTGTTCGATGACATTGAGATGTTCTACAACCCGAAACGAAAGCACACAAACAACGGCATGCCGTCGCCCGTTGATTTCGAGGAAAGACAGCTCAAACTAAAACTGGCAGGTGTCTAGGAAACTTGGGGCACCTCACAGTTTGGTTCCTTGCAATTTGAATGTCGCCGCTCAATTGGTTGAATCTAGCGTCTTGCTTGAACAGAACGATTGAACGTGAGTTTTGGTATGGATGCTGAGCAGCACCTGCGTGAAATGCCAATGTCCTAAAAAAGGTCGCCAGTGCGAATGCAAGCCGGTTCTGTTGCGGGGTCTCAATGGTTCTGCTGCATAGATTTCCACATTGACGATCGTGGGGATATTGATTGAATGACTGCCTGTCGTATCTAAGGCAGCCATTCCGTCTCATCGCCACGTCTTAAGAGAAAACCCGAAACTACTTTGCGATGATCAAGCGGACCCCTGTGAAGCTGTAGACCGTGTTTTGTGAAGCCCTTGCCTGGGTCAAAATTACGGAGCCGGGTCAATAATATTGGACGCCCATGTCGCGGAAACATCCACCGCGTCTGCAGCAAAAGCATCCGCGCCGTACAGTTCGATTGCAAGCAGCCTGCGTATGAAAGCAGGGCCAGCGGTTACAAGGCGCTCTTTTTCTGTTGGAAGAAGCGAATGATCGGCATCTGGCAGTATGATGACGCGGTTTGAGCCCGGCGTTTGAGAGAGGATCTTGTGATAGACACTGGCACTTTGCGCGAAATCCACGTTCAGGTCTTTGTCTCCGAACAGTGCAAGAACAGGTACATCCACCTTCTTCAGATCTTCCCGAGCATCGCTCTGAAAATTACGTTTGACGAAGGTCCATCTATCTTCTGACATCAGGTCGCGGCAACAGGCAGGGGCCCCGGACATAAAGGTTTTGTAGGTCGCATAACCAGCACCTTTGCGCATAAGCTCAACCAACTGGCGATCGAAGTTCAGAGCAGTTAGCACCTCAACTTCAGAGGCTCCCTCCAGACGCATTCTGTTACGGGTCATGTATTCTGATTGTTCAATCCAGTTGATTGCACCGGATACAGCAATCATAAAGGAATAGTCAGCCTGGTCCGCGATTGCCCGTGGCATGACCCATCCCGCCTGGCTAAACCCCATCAGCCCTATGTCGTTCTGTCGGACCCTGGAATCACGCTGCAACATTTTAGCGGCGGCTGCTAACTCATCTGCGCGGTCTTGCATCGACTGTTTCAACCAATTTCCAGATGAGTCACCAACGCCGGGCTTGTCCCAGGAATAAACCGCAAAACCGGCCTTGTTCAGAGCCTGCATGAAAGGCGCATAGTAGCCGAACGCATCCCAGGGAACAGCCCCATCCCCATGTACAAAGAGAACCGCCGGGTGCGGCCCCGGTGTTTCGGGCAAAAGCAGCCGACCAGCAAGAAAATTGCCAGAGTGCTGAAAATCCAACCGCTCGGGCGCAGCTGTGTCGGAACACGCGGACAAGAGGGCAGAGAGGCAAACAATTATGCAAGCGCCTATTGCCCGAAGG
This sequence comes from Ruegeria meonggei, assembly GCF_900172215.1. Lineage (GTDB taxonomy): Bacteria > Pseudomonadota > Alphaproteobacteria > Rhodobacterales > Rhodobacteraceae > Ruegeria > Ruegeria meonggei. The sequence goes on along the minus strand of NZ_FWFP01000009.1, from coordinate 190,123 downwards.
GAATAAAGTATCGTCGGCATAGGGTCTCTCCTTTGCGCCTGCCTTACCAATTTGGCCGAGGTATATTCATCAGCCAACCCAGTCACATCTGGATTGGAGATGGGTCAAACTGATCCAGACCGAACGAAGAAATGATCCAGATTTTGTGGAGAGCATCCCAGCCGCATCCATCAAACCTCCACGTTCTCTGATTCAGGATTAGACAAGGTCGGTTTAATGTGCCGAAAAAAGGACACTGACTATGAGTAATGATCTGATTCTCGTTGCCGAGGATGAACGTGAAATCTCAGAGATCATCAAAACCTACCTTGAGCGCGCCGGATTTCGCACAGTCACCGCCGCTGACGGTGAGTTGGCTTTGGCGCATTTCCAGCATTTCAAACCCTCACTCGTTCTCCTGGATGTCAAGATGCCGAAACGGGATGGCGTTGATGTATTACGGATCATCCGACAGACCTCGGATACGCCGGTGATCATGGTAACCGCTATGGCCGATGACCTCGAGAAAGTATCGGCGTTGCGTCTTGGAGCGGATGATTATGTGGTCAAACCGTTCAATGCGCTGGAAGTGGTTGAGCGGGTCAAAGCTGTATTGCGGCGGACCGGACCGAATGCACAACCAAACGTGCGCCCTGTCTCAGTTGGTGCCCTGATGATTGATCACAACGCGCATGCTGCCTTCGTCACCAGGGCTGGCGGGCGAATACCAATCCCGCTGACCCAGACAGAATACGCCATCGTGGCACATATGGCCCGCTCGCCGCAGCGGGCATTTTCCCGAGCTGAGTTGGTTGATGCCTGTATGCCCGAAGGTGAAGTTTTGGAGCGCACAATTGACAGCCATGTTTCGAATGCACGCCGCAAGCTCGAAGTCGAAGGTATCACAGGATTTCTGGCGACGGTTCGGGGTGTCGGCTATCGGCTTGAGGCGCTGACATGACACGGCGTCGGTGGAAGCTCCGCACACAATTGTCGCTGTCGATGATCTTCATGGCTCTTACCGTGCTTGGTGTCTTTATCATTGGCATGGCTGCCTTTTATCTGTTTTTGCAGGACCTCTGGCTAGCAAACCTCAGCGCTGCACACCGGACGACGCTAGATGCTTTGATCAACAACGAGTCGGTATCACCTGATGCTCTGACCACGCTGATTGCCGCGTTTTCGCTATACTGGGGCGGAGGGGAATATGCGCTGGCAGAACTGGCTGCCCTTATCGCGCTGATCGCACTAGCCGTGCTTTCATCGGTTGTTATCGGCCTTCTCGCGGCAAGAAGGCTGAGCGCTCCAATCGAAACTGTGACCCGTGCTGCGCTTGAAATTGCTGGCGGTAATCTAACGCTGGAGATTCCGGACAGTGCGGGTGGTGTCCTGGAAACCGAGGATTTGCTGAGCGGGTTTCGCGTTATGACAAAGGGGCTGGAACAGGCTGAACGCGAAGCCAATGATTCCGCGGCTGCCATCGCGCATGAATTGCGCACACCGCTGACGATCCTGCGCGGCCGCCTTCAAGGGCTTGGGGATGGTGTCTTCACACCCTCAAAAGACATGACCGACGGGCTTATCGCCCAGGTTGACACATTATCCCGGATTGTTGACGAACTTGACCTCCTTTCCCGGCTGAGTGCGGGGCAGTTAGTACCGCAGGTCATTGAAATCGACCTGGTTGAGGAGGTTAAACGGGTGATCACCACCATGCGTCCAGATCTGGATCGGCTCGAAATGAAGCTGGAGACCTCATTCGTACCTGTTTTCCTGCAAGCTGATCCGGTTCGTCTGCGACAGGCCCTGACGGCGTTGATTGACAATGCGATGCGATACGCAGCTAGCGGTCAATACATCAAGGTTGTAATTCATGCGGATGACACGTTCGCCTATCTCAGAGTTGTCGACCATGGTCCGGGCATCGACCCTGCTGACAGCGAAAAAATCTTTGACCGCTGGTGGCGTGCTGATTCGTCCCGCAACCGCGCAGCGGGAGGCACCGGGCTGGGCCTGTCGGTGGTGCGGGCAATTGCAAGGGCACATGGTGGAGATGTGATTGCGCAAAACAATCAAACCTGCACAGGTGCGGAACTGGCATTGAAGCTGCCTTTGCACAGGGCTGGAGGAGTTGCTGAGCAGGCCGAGATTTAAATTCGACACGAAATGGTTCTCCGTCTGCCGTAAAAACTCTCCACACAATCTCCATACCGTCTGGGCGGCATCCCAATCTGTGGCAACTATCTGTCTTGAAAGAGTATTGTGAAAGAGAGAGACACAGAAATGAACATTAAGGTTGCCGGCGCGAAATGCCCTTCTTTGGTAAAGGGGCTTCACGTAACAATTGCCGCGATCATGGTGAGCGCCTGCACGTCGCAAAACCAGGACGCTGAAATCGTGACGCGAACCCTCAGCCCTCTTGAGGGGTACTGGCGCCTGGATGACAAGGCCAGCATCGTCTTTATTGAACCCTGTATGGGGCAGTCCAATAAACTCTGCGGCAGGCTCGTCACTTTTGAGGGAAACTCAAATGCACTGGATACTCTGAACCCCGGTATCCTCAACTGGGGACAAAAGATCTGCAACAGCACCATCGTCACCGATCTCGCCCCTGCTGACAAAGAACCCGACACGCATACTGGGTACTTGTACGATCCCGAGATGGGGCAGTCGGTCAATCTGATCTTTTCCGTGAAATCCCCCAATCAGCTTGCGGCGCGCGCTTATCATGGATCCAGTGTGAATGAGGCGATCAATCTGGTAGTGTCGTCCGCGCTAACCGGCAGTGTTCCGATTTTTGAAACGGCGTCATTGGCCACTCGTGCGAGCATCGGCAAGGACCATCTGGGAGAAGACTCCACCTGGACCCGTGTGAACAAGCCAGAACGCCTGTGCGATACTCAAATTTGATGATGGCAGTCCCAATTTGTTGTTGGAGGCGGTTGGGTTGTGCTGAAATGTTTGGAGTGCGCTGCGGTGTTTCAGCGATCACATCGGAGCTGGGCGGTCAGCTTAGCGAATTGATTGAAGGGACCGATCTCGGGCGTGTGTTGGCCTAAACGGATCATGTACGCGACGTCTCTGCCTGCCGGCGTGGCCTCTGCTGAAGCGAAGGCTTTGAACCTCTGTACAGCTCGTGTGTAGCGCTTGATGCAGTCCGGACGTCGGAATTCAAGTTGCTTATGTACTATCACGCGCTCGGCGTAAGCCGGGGCGTGTGCAAGCGGTCATAGTAAGCCCGCAGGTTCGGTAAATCGGGTCGATCAAGCTGGACAGTAAAGTAGCAAACAGCTGTGTACCGTAAGTAATATCGGCAAGAGACATCTGTGATCCTGCCATCCACCCGCGTTTAGCAATTAGACCTCAGCGATCGGCATCAGGGCCTCTAGGTCCTCGGTTGAGCTGTCCCATTAGAGCGGTCCAGGCGAGTCGTGATTTCAGACAGGCGCGACCATGATTGTAAGGTCACCGGCAGTGCCAGCGCGGCTTCGGCAAACTCCCAAGAATAGCTGACAATCGAAAAGATGGCCCCCGGCGTCACACTCAGGTGTTGCGTCGCAAACCAAAGGTTGAACAGAACCAGACCGATCAGCAGAACAAAGATCGTACCGTAAAGAACGGCTTCTGTATCCGAGAGTTTTACTTCGAACTGGCGCAGTCTGTTAAAGTGTACGTGTGTAGGTCGGTCGCTGCGTTGTTCCAATATGCGAACTTGCTGCTCTACCTGCTCGTTCAGCGCCCTGTTCCAGCGCCAGAATGTTGAATGAAACAGCGTATAGACGGATATCATTCCAAAGAGCACTACACAGGCCGAAAGGGCTAGCGTAGGAGAAAAGTAGAATAACAGGATACCCGAGGCAACAAACTGTACAACTCCGGCGATTGCCGAAGGCAGTGTTTCTTCCATGAAATCTGCCAATTCGCGGCCCATTCCGATCCGGGCGTTCAGTGACGATATCGGTAAGTTTGAAAAGCGAAATGCAAGCGCCTTACCCAACTCAACACGGATGTTCCCATAAACCCGAGTGTCATAGATTCGACGGATTACGCCGATCAGTATGAGGGCGATCAAAAGTGCCCCCAGATAGAAGAAGGGTTGAAATACTTCGGTCAGCAACCCGTCGATAGCAAAGCCGATGAACAGCGGGATCAAAACAGTGAGAGCAGTTTCAGACAGGATCAGTGCCCACGTAAGTCCGACACGCCAGCGAAACACACTCAAAAGCGTGCCAACCGTTAAGTCTCGATCCGTCAGCATAGCGGGTTACTGATCATAGTGGATCCGAACACTAACATCACCTGGCCAGACCGAAGCGGCATTGAAATCAGGTTCATCCTGAGGATTTGGAGCTCCTGTCGAACCAACGCCCTCCAACAGTTTCGTCGCCGTCATGTTCAGGTCTTCGTCGCTGTTTTCGTCGTGGAACAACAGAACCGCGTAAGGACCCTTGGTTAGGTTCTCAAACTCGTGACGGACATTGCCTTTCCTTGACGGGATCTGAACATAGTCGACGGCACTCCAGACGTCGAAGTTGTCAAAGGCGCGCGCATCATCAAAAATGAGGATCACGATATTTCCTTTGGAATTCCGGATACCAACGACGGTCACATTAAGACCGTCAGCTACAGCAGGCATTGTCAGTGCCAAGGTAGCAAATGCAGAGTGTATGAGCGTTCTGATCATACTGATGTCCCTTGGGCGGCAGGGTGCAGGGGAGTGGTTTTGAAGAGGCCGATAACGTCTTCGGCGATAGCAATCAGCGCAGGGACTAACACCAGCATCAGAGCAGTGCCAAAAAGCTCACCGTAGGCCAAAGAGATTGCGGCTGGGATCAGGTACTGGGCTTGCTCTGATGTCTCGGTCAGTAAAGGTAGCAGGCCGATTACGGTGGTTGCGGTGGTGAGGAAAATTGCCTTAAACCGCCCGACTCCAGCCGAGTGCAATGCAGCGTCGACAGGTTGACCTTCGTCGCGCGCCTGATTGTAACGGGTGATCATAACAAGGCTGTCGTTCACGATGACACCGGTCAGTGCAAGCATACCAAAAAAGGAAAACAGAGAGAGCGAAACACCCATGATCAGATGACCAACAGCGGCTGCGACAAAGCCAAAGGGGACGATCGCCAGAATGACAAAGGGTTGCCAGTAGCTTTTCAATGGCACGGCCATCAGTACATAGATCAAAACCGCGGCCAAAAGCAGGGCGCGCTTCAAGCCGCCACTGATATCAGACATTTCCTCCAGCTCGCCTGCGGCCAGGACGGTCACGCTGGGGTATTTTGCGCGCAGCTCAGGAACCAAAGTCTCAAACACGGCCTGTCCGACCTCTTCAGGGGCGACAAGCGTGCGATCGATGGAAGCGGCAACAATGTTCATGCGTTTGCTGTCCCGACGGTTGACGACACCTGATGCATAGGAGCCTTCGATTTCGGCAACGGTCTCCAACGGCACCCAGGCACCCGACGCGCTGCGCAATTGTGTCTGCATCAGATCAGCCAGTGTATCGCTGTCTTCACGCGCGTTCTGGACAACGACCTTTATTTCGGACCCTTCGCGCCTGACCTTTGTCACCTCTGCGCCGCCAAATCCGTATCCGATCTGAGTGGCAAGGGTTTCCGAGTTGAACCCAAGGTTCCGCGCGTCCGGGCGCAGTCGCAGTTTCAGCTCAGGCTGACCTCCGACAAGACCATCCCGAACGTTCGTCACACCTTCAATCTTTGACAGAAATGTTTTTATCTCGGCACTGGCCTGTTCAAGCAAATCTTCATCCTTGGACATCAAGCGAATACGAAAGCCACCGGCGAGCGCCTCTGATCCGGTGAATTCCAATTCAGTTGCCCCTTCAACATCGCCCACCCGATCTCGCCAGTCGCGCACGACTCTCAGGATCGGCACATTTGGGCGTTCGCCTACCGGGATCATTTCGGCATAGATTTGCGCCTCGCCAGCACCGCTGATAATGGTGAACACAGACCGAACGGGCAGAGTGCTCATGCCCGCATCGTCGGCAAGTTCGGTGTTCAGGTCGTTCAGTGCGCTCTCAATTCTGTCTACATTGGCGCGTGTCAGCGAAAAGGGCGCACGAGCATCCATTTCAACATTCATCGTGATGATCTGTCCCGGGACTTCGGGGAAGAACACGGTTCTGACCTTGCCTTTGTACATCAGTCCAAGCCCCAGGGTCGCCGCGGCAATGAACAGGATCAACACGGCGTAGCGCTGGCGTACTGCAGCGACAAGCATTGGCTGGTAGATGCGATCCCGAACCCAATACAGCCCCCCTTGAGCGGCATCCTGCACCTGGCCCCAAAGCCGGGTTAGCAGATAGCGGCGCCCAGGTCCCATTGGAACGTGCGCCAGATGGGCTGGCAGGATGAATTTGCTTTCGATGAGCGAGAAGATCAGTGTCAGGATTACGACGCCCGAAAATCCGGCTAGTACCTTACCCAACGGGTTGTCGATCAATAGCATCGGAAAGAAAGCGGCGATTGTAGTCAGCACGCCAAATACAGTTGCGACCGCTACGCGTTTCACGCCGCGTTCTGTATCCTTGATGGCGTCCTTGCCTTTCTGACGCTCTTCAAAAACACTCTCACCAACGACAACGGCGTCATCGACCAAGATCCCCAACGCGATGATCAGGCCAAACGTGGTGACATCGTTCAGTGAATAATCCACCCATTTTGAGCCTGAGACCGCGATCGCGCCCATGACTGAAACCGGAATGCCCATTGCAACCCAAAAGGCCAATCGCACGTTCAGGAACAGGGACAGCATAAGCGTTACAAGTATCAGCCCCTGCACTCCGTTCGACCGTAAAAGGGCGAGGCGGTCAGCGATGTATCCGGAGCTATCACCCCAGACGTCGACTTGAATTGCACCTGGCAACTGACGACTGAATTCTTCAACGGTGCTGCGTACTACATCGCTGATTTCCAACAGGTTTTCTTTCTGCCCGACCAGAACTTCCATACCAACCGTCGGATGGCCGTTCAGGCGAAACAGATATTCACCGTCCTGAAACCCGTCTTCGATGGTCGCGATATCCCCGAGCGAGACAAAAGAGCCATCACTGCGTTCAATGATTGGTAGCAACGCGTATTCCGGGCGATATTTTGCTCGGTTGTCGGCGCGCAGAAAAATGGTGCCGCCTTCGGTGCGAAGGCGTCCGGCCTGAAACGAGAGCGAGTTCTGGTCAATGGCGCGCGTGACATCCGAAACTGTCAGGCCATAATAGCGCAACCGCACCGGGTCGATCTCGATCCGCATTTCACGCGGGATCAACCCCCAGATTTGCAAACGCGAGAGCTCTGGTTGTGCCAACAACTCTTCTTTGAGCCGTTGTGCCAACGTCTGCAATGTGGCCGGGTCTGTTTGCCCGTAAAGGTTCAGATACAGTGCAGGAAAGTCAAAGCCAGACGCTTCGATGACAGGGCGGCGGGCCGTGTCCGGAAGATCGGTTAATCCGTCGATCCGAATGCGAACCCGGTCCAAAACCGCCTGCAGCTTCTCTCCGCCCGCCCGCCGCACGGTGACAGTGCTGAATTCGTTTTCTGATTGTGATGTGACACTGCGCACGCCCTCCAGCCCCTCAAGGGCTTGTTCGACCTTCTGAGTGACAAGCTCGTCCACCTGCTCTGCTGTCGCGTCGGGGTATTCGATCACAATTGTAACGCTTTCCGGCGGAATACGGGGGAAACCCTCGATGCGGATATTCAGTAGCGTTTGCACCCCAAGAAAAAGGATCAATGCCATCATAAGGTTGGCGGCGACGGGGTTGCGTATGAACCAGGATGTCAGCACATGCATGGCTCAGCCCTCATCCAATTGCGATGTCACCCGCTGACCCGGCAGAAAAGAAGCCAGTGGGGTCTTTGCAACCCGCCAAGTGCCCACCGCTTCTGGCGCGAGGACTGTGATTGTGCCCTCGCTGCGGAACAAAATCTCTGGTGTTACGCGCTGCAGCTGATCGTCATCGCCAACCAGCCAGACATGGCCCGCGCGTGTCAGCGCACTTTCCGGCAAAGTGAAGGTATCGGCGATCGTGCGACCTGTGATCTGAACCTGAAGAAAGTCACCGGCGAGTATTCGTTCATCCGGTTTGGTGATATCGAGAAAGACGCGCACTTGTCGCGTGTCTTGATCCAGAAAACCGCCTCCGTGGCGCACGCGCGCCTGTCCCAATGGCTCACCGTTGCGATGCAGCAACTTCGCGTAGGTGTTGGAAATCGGGTGCTTCAACAGCGACCAGTCATCCTGACTGAACTCTGCGACCAGTTCAAACTGGCGATTGTCCGAAATGTGAACCAATGCGTCTCCCGGAGCCACCGTTTGGCCCAAGCTGGCAAAGCGGCGAGTCACAAAGCCCGAAAATGGCGCAATTACATCAGTATCCGATAACTCACTTTGCGCTGCGCTCAACCTCGAGCGAGCCGCGGCCACTGATTTTTCCGCAATTATTAGTTGGGGTAGTCGCAATGCCAGTTCTGTTGGCGGTTCAGTGCCATCTCTTTCGAACTGCCTGCGGGCCACCGTCACATTGTTCTGCGCGCGCAGTAACGCAAGCTTGGCCTCTTCCAATTCCATTTCAGCGGCGGCGACCGCGCTTTCGTAAGGGGCCTTTTCGATTGAAAATAGAGGGTCTCCATCAACCACTTTTGCGCCGGCAAGGGCGGCGTCGTGGACTGCGATAATTCGCCCGGAAATAGCTGACCTTAATTCGGCATCCCAAAGCGGGTTAACCTCGGCATAGGCAGACAACTGGGTCGTTGCGGGTGCCGCACTGACCTTGACCACTGAGACTATAGGGGGGGAAGGCGCGGTTTGCGATGCCTGCACGTCAATCGTGTCTTCTTCGCCGAACAGCAGGACGACGACTACCATCAAGACCAATAGCGAGAGCCCGATCCACACCCATGGGCGCGCAGGTCTATGCGCAACTTTATCGGGATTAGCTTCCACTCCGCAACCATCCTCTCAGTATCTATTAACACACGCCTTGTGGCGGTTGATTGATTGTCATATACTATGAACGATCGTTCGTTCAATAGTGAAACTGAAAATGACTGAAACTGAAAAGAAACCTGCGTCCAAGCGGGACAAAGCTTCGGCACAGCGCCGGAATCAGATACTTGAGGCGGCCGTAATGTGCTTTCTTGAGCGCGGCTATCACCAGACCGGCGTGCGGGACATTGCAAACCGGGCGCAGGTTAGCCTTGGAAATCTCTACAACCATTTTCCCGGCAAGCACGATGTGCTGGTCGAAATTGCGATGTTGGAACGAAAGGAAATGGACCCTTTTCTAAAGATTCTAGCTATGCGGTCGCCCACTCCAAAAGTGTTGGATAAGTTCATTCGCGCTTACTCAAAGTACTTGGCCGCGCCGGAAAATGTCATTCTCACTCTGGAAATCTCCAGTGAAGCAATCCGTCAACCAGACATTGCGCAACTATTTGTCGAAAACCGCGCCGAGTTGACCGACGCGCTTACCGCTGTTGTGAAAAGGGGAATTGATGACAAAGATTTTCGTGCAGTCCCCGACCCGGAACAAGCGTCACAGATAATAATCGAGGTTCTGGAAGGCAGCGCTTATCGTAGCGTGCTATCAGAAGTGCCGATGCGCAAGCTTATGGGGAGTGTAAAGGACTTCATTCTCACCTCCTTGCTTCCGCGACAGGGTTGAAAGCGCAGTATACCTGTATTCCAGCTGACCTGAGTTCCTGTGTCTCCTCCATCTTTTGTAGAGCCCACCCTACCAAAGGACGGGCAAATGAAGACGAGATTCACTAACGAACAAATCACCCAATCGATCAAGGAACAGAAAGCTGGCGAGCAGGCAGTCGATGTGGGTTATGTTGCAAATTTCCGGAAAGGTTGGGTTTAGCCTTCGTATTGACGCACCTGTCCAGCGGTTATTGCCAAATTGTTCGCCGGACTTGACCGGGCTATCTGCGGGCCATGAACACTCCGACCAACATGCCGCGCCTGTAGGGATTCCGGTTTCCATGTGAGATCATTGCCTGGCTCGTCTCGGCGCACCCCCGTTTCGCGCTGAGTACGGCTGATGTTGGAGACTTTTTGGCTGCGCGACGCGTGATTGTCACTCAAAAACGATGCGGCTGTGGGTCCATCGTATTGCTCGGCATTTTGCAGATTGCACCCGGCGGGATCGACCTCAAACGAACGACAAGTGGCACATGGACGAAGTCGTAATCATGATCCGCGGTAAGAAACGCGGGCTGTGGCGTGCGATCGGCACCACGGAGGCGTTTTTGATATTCTCATGAAATCGCGCCAAAATGCCAGCGCTGCAGCTTCGTACCGCCACACCTGTTCCGACGCCTTCAGCTTCTGTGCCGGTTGCACCGCTGAAATGGCGGCATGATCCAGCTTCTGCCAATGAAGCGCAATCAGAGTTGTAACCAAAATGAACAGAACGGCGGCATCGAATGCCTGGCGCAGCACTAACTTCATTGGCTCAAAGAAAAAGACTGAAGCCATGCACATAATCACAAAAACGAAGATCGCGGACATAGGTTCAACGCCGACGCGGCCTATGGCGCGTCATTGCTTGGAACACGGTTAATTCGGAGTCAGGCGCGGCCCAAAGCCGAGCTTGATTACGAGTTCGGAGCGCTGCGGCACGGCCCGTCAAAAGATACATTCACCGCGACTGAAATAACGAAATGCCAGTAAATTCACACAAAACGGGACAAGGCCGACTTTTGGCGGCACTTCAGTTTCAAATTTAGAGCATTCGATCAATGTTCGGCGAATCGTGTTAGGGTGCGCTTTTCAAGAGGGGGTATTTCTTGTGACCGGTTACTTTGATTTGGGATGTTACAGCCGCCCTGTAAGTACTGTGCCTGCAGCACAGACATGGTTTGATCGAGGCCTTGTTTGGGTGTTCGCTTACAATCACGATGAGGCAATCGTCTGCTTTGAGAAGGCTGTCGAAGCCGATCCCAACTGCGCGCTGGCCTATTGGGGTATAGCCTACGCCATTGGTCCGAATTACAATAAACCTTGGGAGGTATTCACTCCCGATGAGAAGGCGCCTGCGCTGGCAAAGGCTCACGCAGCACTCAAAGCCGGGCTCGCAATTGAAAACGCCAAGCCAACGGAGCGTTCATTAATTGAGGCATTGGCTTCGCGCTATCCTACAGATCCAGCAATCGAGGATTATCAACCCTTCAACGATGGGTTTGCGGAGGTGATGAAACCCGTCTACGAGGCCAACAAGGACGATCTGGACATTGCATGCATCTACGCAGAAGCGATGATGAACCGGACGCCATGGCAGCTCTGGGATTTTAGCAACGGAATTCCAAACCCCGAAGCTTCGACCCTCGAGGCCATGTCAGTTCTCGAACGAGCCTTTGACCAACTCCCAGGTGCGTGGGATCATCCGGGTTTGTTGCATATGTATATACACCTGATGGAAATGTCGCCGCACCCAGAAAAGGCGTTACGTCATGGCGACAAGCTTACAGATCTTGTGCCCGATGCTGGTCACCTAGTTCATATGGCCACACATATCGACGTTCTCTGCGGTGAGTATCAGAACGTGCTTTACCGCAACCTCGCTGCGGCCAAGGTGGATGAGGCGTTCAAGGAATATGCTGGGGCGGCGAATTTCTACGCTCTTTACCGCATTCACAATCTGCACTTTGCTTTTTACGGCGCGATGTTCCTTGGTCAAAAGGCTGCTGCCGTGGAATCGGTTACCCGCCTGCGCGATGAAGTGCCAGACGAGGTGGTGCGCTCTTACCCTGACATATTCGAGACCTTCGTGGCGGCGGCACCTCATGTCTATATCCGGTTCGGAATGTGGGCTGAGATTCTCGAACTTCCACAACCAGAGGATAAGGAGCTCTACGTAACCACCAACGCACTCATCTACTATGCCAAGGCTATTGCTCTCGCCAATCTCGGGCGTCACGAAGAGGCGCAGTCCGAAATGGGTAATTTCACTGCCGCCTATGCCGAAGTGCCGGATAGTCGAATGCTATTTAACAATAAGGCACGCGATGTTCTCGCCATAGCAGAAGAGATGATGAAAGGTGAAGTTAAGTTCAAAGCCGGCAATCTGAAATCCGGTCTCGATCACCTTCGCAAGGCAGTCAAATTGGACGATGGATTAGAATATGAAGAACCATGGTCTTGGCCTCAACCAACGCGCCATGCGCTGGGTGCGTTGCTGATTGAGGCTGGCGAACATAACGAGGCTGAAGCAGTATACCGCGCCGACCTGGGACTCGATGGCAAGCTCCCGCGGCCAAGCCAGAATCCCCGCAATGTGTGGGGTCTACATGGCCTTCACGAATGTCTCCAACGCAGAGGCGAGACCGTTGAACTCCCACATGTCAAACTGCTTCTTGATCAAGCCGCGGCACGTGCGGACATTCCGATCCGCGCGAGTTGTCTGTGTCGGTCGTCAGCGGCTTGACGCTCCTTAGAACAGGCCAATCACCGCCCGCAATGTGGCACGTTGCGAGCGCAGGTTTTGAGGTCTATCAAAAATACTCTTCGTCCGGTGCTCTCAACAGGTGGACGCAGCACTTTAATCTTTGAGCAAAGATGGAGTGTTTGCCATGAAGTACCGTCGTCGCATTTACTATGACGCCGCGCAGCGTGCTGAGATTTGGGATCGTTGGCAGCGCGGGGAGTCGATGAGTTCTATCGGTCGAGTGTTTGATCGACAGTCCTCGTCTGTGTTTTCCGTCATCTCCCCGACTGGCGGCATCCGTCCGCCGGATTTGACGCGGAACAAACGGGCTCTGGTCCTTGGCGAACGAGAAGAGATATCGCGTGGGCTCAGTACAGGCAGGTCTTTGCGGTCCATTGCGTTTCAATTGGGCCGCGCGCCTTCGACGATCAGCCGTGAGGTCCGGCGCAATGGCGGCCACGTTGCCTATCGGGCGGCAGCTTCGGAACAGGCGGCCTGGGATCGCGCTCTGCGACCCAAAGCATGCAAGCTTGCTTGCCACCCGGTGTTGGCCCGCGCAGTATCCGCAAAGCTGCGCCGCAAATGGTCGCCCGAACAGATTGCGGGCTGGCTCAAACGCAACTTTCCGGGAGAGGCGCAAAAACAGGTGTCGCATGAGACGATTTATCGAAGCCTGTACATCCAGGCGCGCGGGGTGCTGAAGAAAGAGTTGCTGGATCATCTGCGCGCCAGGCGCACGGTGCGTCGATCACGGCATGCCAGCCTCAAGCGCAAGGGTCTGGGACAGGTCAAAGATACCGTCTCGATCAGCGAACGACTTACCTGCGTTGAGGATCGCGCCGTTCCTGGGCATTGGGAAGGCGACCTGATCGGTGGCTCCAAAAACAGCTATGTCGCCACTCTGGTTGAACGTCAATCTCGCTATGTCATGTTGATCAAGGTCGCCAATAAGGACACCGGGAGCGTAATCTCGGGGCTGATCAAACACTCAAAGCGCCTGCCGAAGGAGCTCTATAAATCCCTGACTTGGGATCGTGGAAAGGAACTCGCGGACCATCCACGATTGACCATGGCAACTGATGCTGAGGTCTATTTCTGCGATCCACATTCACCCTGGCAACGCGGTTCCAATGAAAATACCAACCGCCTTCTTCGCCAATATCTACCGCGTGGAACCGATTTATCGGTGCACTCTCAGGCAAAACTCAGTGCCATCGCCAGACAGCTCAACGAACGGCCGCGGAAGACCTTGCAATACCAAACACCAGCTGAAAAATTTGCTGAAAGTGTTGCGGTGATCAGTTGAAACCACTCCGCAAAGCCGACATTCGCTTCAGTCCCTAGCCTTGCCATGTCAGTCGTTTCGCGTATGGTGTCACACCAGTGACCACTTAACCGACTAAATTTGTCAGTTTTACTTGCATCCCTCCCAGAATTGTTTAATTGACCAAATCAGTCGGGTTAAGCCGACCACGATTTTCAATGTTGGAACATATGATGCTGAAATCCTCTACCTGCGTTGCTGCCGCCTTGACGGCCCTGATCGCAACTTCCGCCGCTGCCGAAGGCGAGCTGAACCTGTATTCGTCGCGCCACTACGACACCGACGAGCGCCTGTACTCTGATTTCGAAGAGGCCACAGGGATCACCATCAACCGTATCGAAGGCAAAGCCGACGAGCTGATTGCCCGGATGGAGGCCGAGGGCGCGAACTCACCAGCTGACATTCTTCTGACCGTCGACACCTCTCGTTTGGAGCGGGCCAAAAACGCGGGCATTCTGCAAACCGTTGACAGCGCCGTTCTGGAAGACCGCATTCCCGCCAACCTGCAGGACAGCGACAACCAATGGTTCGGGTTTTCCCAGCGCGGGCGCATCATCTTTTTCGACAAGGAAAACGTAGCCAACCCTCCGGCCACTTATGCCGATCTGGCCAAGCCTGAATACGAGGGGCTGGTTTGCATCCGGTCGTCCAGCAACACGTACAACCAGACTTTGCTGGCCTCGATAATCACCCATGAAGGACCAGAGGCGGCCAAAGCATGGGCCGAGGGCGTCGTGGCGAATATGGCCCGTGACCCACAGGGCGGTGACACCGACCAGCTGCGCGGCATCGTGTCGGGCGAGTGCGACATTGCCGTATCGAACACCTATTACTACGCCCGCGCCATCCGTAAAGACGTCAAAGGTGTGTCTGCAGATATCGACGCGATCGGCTGGGTCTTTCCCAATCAGGACAGCTATGGTGCCCACATGAACCTGTCCGGCGCCGGTGTCGCGGCCAACGCTCCGAACAAGGACAACGCGATCCTGTTTCTCGAATACCTGGCTAGCGACTCGGCACAGCAGTATTTTTCGGGTGGCAATGACGAGTTTCCGGCGGTTGAAAACGTCGCCCTCGCGGACTCCGTCAAAGCTCTGGGAGAGTTCAAGGCAGATGACGTAGACCTGTCAGATGTGGCCAAAAACATCCCTGCGGCGCAGAAAACTTTTAACGAGGTTGGCTGGAAGTAATCCACCCAAGATCAATTGAGTAGTTGAAAGGGCGCAGAGCATTCTGCGCCTTTTCTTCTTGTGTATCATTTATTTTTAAGCGATATTTCCGTATATGAAACCTTTTTCCATATTTGAACTGTGTTAGATGATCTCGCAAACCGACTCGCCAACCGGCTGAGCGAGCTGCGGCAAGGTCGCGGGTGGTCCCTGGACCAACTGGCCGAACACAGCAGCATTAGCCGCGCCACCCTGTCCAGAATGGAGAAGGGTGATGTCAGCCCAACCGCAGAAACGCTGGGGCGATTATGCGCTGCGTACGGCTTGCCGATGTCACGCCTTTTGATGATGGTCGAAGACAGCTTTGACCCTCGTGTCCCGTTTGAACGGCAACCGGAATGGAGCGATCCCGAAACCGGATTTACGCGTCGGTCCGTCTCACCCCCGGCAACGGGGTTAAGCGGCGAGGTGATGGAAGGGCATCTGCCACCGGGCACCGTGATCTCTTACGAGACGCCGCCGAAGCCGGGGCAGGAACATCATCTGATCCTGCTGGACGGTGCTTTGACCCTGACCGTGGATG
This sequence comes from Ruegeria meonggei, assembly GCF_900172215.1. GTDB lineage: Bacteria > Pseudomonadota > Alphaproteobacteria > Rhodobacterales > Rhodobacteraceae > Ruegeria > Ruegeria meonggei. The sequence goes on along the minus strand of NZ_FWFP01000009.1, from coordinate 174,620 downwards.
ACGTTGCCCATGACCTGAGTGGTGGCGATTGCCTGCGCTATCACTTGTCTGGCCCAACCCGGTTTGAAACCCCGCCCACCCGCGGTGCACGGTACCTGCTGGTGCTGATATGATTGCGCGCCTGACAGGGGTCGAATTTGGCGCGGCGCTGGAGGATCTGACCGACATTCTGCACAGATGCGTGCATGCCGGGGCCAGCATTGGGTTTATCCTGCCGTTTTCACCGGAACAGGCCCGGCAATACTGGGCGGATCGCATTCGGCCGGATTTGAGCTCTGGCGCGGTGGATTTGTTCGTTGCCCGTGATGCGCAGCGGGTTGTGGGCACGGTGCAACTGATACCCGCTGTCATGCCAAATCAGCCCCACCGGGCGGACGTGGCCAAGCTGTTGGTTCACCCCGATGCCAGGCGCAAAGGTCTGGGACGCGCATTGATGAACGCGTTGGAAACACGCGCGGCGCAGCTGGGGCGAACGCTGCTGTTGCTGGACACCCGCAGCTCCGACCCATCGCAGAATTTGTATCAAAGCCTTGGGTTTCAGATCGCCGGAGAGATTCCAAACTATTGCCGCAACCCGTTCGAAAACCGGTTGGAGCCCACAACCTATATGTTCAAAGATCTGGCTTAGGCTCTGGGCAACGGTAAGGCTGCTGGTATTTCGAAACGGTGCTTTGCTGGGCAACAGACGACCAAAGAAGGATGAATCCGACGGTCATGCCAAAGAAGCGACTAACTGTCTTCTGGCCGGTATTGCCTCTGCATAAACGACACGATCAAAGCCTCCGGAGTGGTTTGCAATCCACGCAATTGGGCTTTTGCGCGGCCCGCAGATCATTCCTAGGTGTCAAGCGAAACTCCCGGTGGCCTTTTCAGTGAAACGATCAGCGAGATAGTCGGATAAGGCCCGAACGCGTCGCGGCAGGTAAGGCATTTCCGGGCGTAAAATGAAGATCCCACCACCTGCACTCGGCTCCGTGTGATCGGGCAAAACCGAGTGCAATCGCCCTGTTTTCAAGTCATGAGAGATGAGAAACTCCGGTAGCCATGCTATGCCGCGCCCAGCGCGGCACGCTGCGTGAAGCGCGTCGAGACTGTTGCAGGAGAATCCTGGCCCAAGCCTCGATACGCCCCCCGTTGTTCGTATGAATCCCCAATCCGAAAGCTGCTTTTCCTGACCGAGGCGCAGACATTTGTGCGTGGTGAGGTCCACTGGCCGCTGAGGAACACCATGCTGTTCGAGATAGGCTGGCGCGGCGCAGGGAACCCGCCTATTGTTCGTCAGCTTTCGCAAAACAAGGGATGAATCTGGCAAGACGCCGCTGCGGACCGCGATATCGAAGCCCTCTCCTACCAAGTCGACGATCTTGTCTGTCAGCAGCAATTCGATTTCGACCTCCGGATTGAGTTCCATGAATTCGATCACCAAAGGGACCACATGTAACTGGCCAAGCGCCGCCGAACTCGTCAGGCGGATTGGGCCGCGCAGGTTGCCGGTGTCATCGGCGATATCTTCTTCCAAGGCTGTCAGACGGGCAAGAATATCCCTTGCTTCCCCCACATATCGCTGCCCCGCCTCGGTCAACGTCATTCGCCGGGTCGAGCGGACAAGAAGCGGCACCCGCAACTTCTGCTCTAGTTGATACACCCGCTTTCCGACAGCCGATGGAGTGTATCCCAACACGCGGGCAGCAGCCGAAAAGTTGCCGTGGTCAACGACAGCCAACAATATTTCCAGTTCGGTTTTCTGTGTCATTTGTGCCAAAAACTATCAAATGTTGATCCAAAAAACCATATTATCAACATACCTATTCCAAGTTATCTCAGAGGTAGATCAATTAACCAAGGGGATTTGCCTTGACCTCCGCTTCGAACACCTCTCTCTTTTCACCGCTCACTCTGCCGAATGGGCGTGTGTTGAAGAACCGGATCATCAAATCGGCGATGTCGGATTCACTGGGTGATGGCCGGGGCAACCCGACCGCTGCACAGATGCGTCTCTATGAACGCTGGGCTGCTGGTGGCACGGCGGCGTCGATCATCGGTGAGGTGCAGGGTGATCCGCGTTACCCCGAAAAACCAGGTAATCTTGTGCTCGATAGTCAATCTGACACAGCGGCCTTCAGTGACCTTGCCCAGCGCGGATCGGCCAACGGTGCGCAGCTCTGGCTGCAGCTTGGTCATGCCGGAGCTTTGGCGCATCGGCCGATCAGCCTTCCCAAGGGCCCGAGCGCCATAGACTTTCCAGATTTCCATAGCGAAGCAATGTCTCTGGTTGAGATCAAGGCTATTCCAGAGTGTTTTGCCCGCACAGCCCGTTATGCGGCCGAACTGGGATTTGGTGGTGTTCAGGTTCATGCCGCACACGGATTTCTACTGAGCCAGTTTCTCTCTCCACTTTTCAACCACAGGACGGATGAATACGGCGGTCAGATCCATGCGCGGATGCGCCTTTTGATCGAGACAGTTGAAGCCGTCCGCGAAGCGGTGCCGTCTGATTTTACAGTGGCGGTCAAATTGAACGCCACTGACCAACTTGCCGGCGGGCTGACAGAAGAAGACGCGCTCAGGGTGGTTGCAGCTCTTGAAGGTAAGGGCGTTGATCTGCTGGACATCAGCGGTGGAACCTATTTCCCCGGCGCGCCCTCAAGTTCCGAACGTGCGACCAGCGGCCCGTATTTTCTGGAATTTGCCCGGGCGGCACGGGCGGTGACTGCGATGCCGCTCATGGTCACCGGTGGGTTCAAACATCGCAAAGAAGCAGAGGCCGCCGTCGTTTCAGGGGATGTGGATGCGGTGGGTATAGCACGAGGCTTCATCCTTGATCCCGCTTTGCCCAAGACCTGGCAGGCGGGAAACGGTGATCCCACCTTCCCGCGCTTCTCCACTCTGCCACCAGGTGGCATGACGGCATGGTTCACGATGCGAATGGCAGATCTGGCGCACGATCGGGAAGGTCTGGCGGATCGCGATATCGTCCAGGCTGTAGCCGAATATGAAAAACGCGACGAGCAGCGAGCAGCGACCTGGAAAAAGAGGTTTGCTTGTCGTGAAGCCCATACCGGGGCCAGCCAGGCGTAGGCAGGGTCGAAATACCGCGGCGATCACGCGGCAGCGGTGTCTGTCATCTCGATCAGTTGAATGAGATTGCCGCACGTGTCATCGAAAACCGCCATGCGAACCGGTCCTGCATCCATAGGCTCAACAACAAACTCTACGTCCAGCTCGCCCAGTCTTTTTCGTTCCGCATCAAGGTTCACAACCTGAAAGGAATGCGCGGGAATACCATCGGCAACCAGCGCGTCCTTGTAGGGCTTCACAGCCGGATGTTCACTTGGCTCAAAGAGCAATTCCGGCCCGTCTGGATCTTCGCTGGATGCAACCGTCAACCAACGACTTGCACCTTAGGGGATGTTGTTCTTCACCTTGAAACCGAGGACATCAGTGTAGAACTTCTCTGCTTTGTCTTGGTCATCGACAAAGACGTTCGTCACATAGATTTTCATGGTTTTTCTCCATTCTGTTTGTATTTTTTGATCCATAGAGCAGCCGCGACATGATCATCGCCGATAGACAACGAATGTGCTTTTGTGCGCCCTTTCCAGGATGTCTCGATCAAGCCAGCTTTCTCTAATACAGCAAGGTGCTGGGAAACCGTCTGACGGGACAATGCAACGCCATCCTCGGCAACCGATGACGCGCAGACCTCGAACAAGGGCTGAACCGGTTGCTTGCTCAGACGGTCGATGATGCGACGGCGCGTGCTGTCAGCAAGGGCTTTGAATATGAGATCGAGTTGAGTATCTGTCATCGATTGCCGATATGCAGGTGTATTACTGCATGTTAAGCTTGGTCGATAGGCCGTCATCTGTCCGGATCAGAGCAATGCCTGCAAGATAGCGCTGTGCCGACATGATGGCTCACGTTGGACCCGCGCAGGACCGGGTCGAGTTGTGACAGGAATCCTCACTCGGGAAAGGGTTTTGTCCGCGGTTTCATTATTTTACATGGCGCGGCCTGCGACGTAGCAATCGCGAGAACAACCGCCCGTCTGTGACCGCGAAACCCAGAGCAATTATGCCAAATCCGATCCATGCTTCCGGCTCCATCCGCTCGCCCAGGAACATCACACCAAGCGCAATTGCGAAAGGCGGGATCAGCAAGGTGACCAAAAGAAGATTTGCAGCGCCCGCCCGGGCCAGGATTGCAAAGTAAAGAATATAGGCCAGCACAGTAGAGAGGACCACCAAACCCAACAGCGCAGCCCAAACACTTGGGGATAGCGCAAAACTCGGGGGACCATCGACGACATAGACAACCGGAATCATGAGAATTGTGCTGCCAACCAACATGCCAAACGCGTTTACCAGCGGGGGTTGATCGGACAGCGCAGTCCGTCCCCAGACACCGGCGAAGGCATACGACAGCGTCGCGCCGAGGATTGCGAGCTGCGCCAGATTACTGGGGTTGAATTCCGTCAACGCGCTTGGCCCCATGATGAAGGCCACCCCGGCGATACCCAATGCGGCACCCACAATTTTCTTCGGTGTCAGGGGTTCGTCTTTGAGAAGTACACCCGCTACAACAGCCGCAAACATCGCGGTCGTCGCATTCAGTATCGAGGCAAGCCCACTGTTGATCTGCGTTTGCCCCCAAAAGATCAGCGAAAAGGGAATGGCGTTGTTGAGCGCCCCCATAACAAGAAAAGCGCCCCAAACTCTTAAAGACGTTGGAAACCGCAATCCTTTCAGGCCGACGATCAGGGCAAGCAGAGGAACAGCCCAGAAAACCCTGTGAAGAGTGATCGTGAGGGGCGGAACTTCCGACAACGCTACTTCGGCGAAAAAGAACGATCCGCCCCACACAGCAGCGAGCAGCAGCAACATGATCGCAGCCTTCAGATCAATCGATATCATCGGAGTTTGAGCCATGTCTTGCGTATCCAACGGTAAACTTGCGACCACTAAGTTATCTCGCGCCTCGCGGAATAGGCGACCCGTTTCTTGCGAATTGGCACGAAGGGGGAAGCTTTTCCTGCCAGCCACAGCTTAACATGACTGGGTCATGGCTCGGTCTCTGCCATTTGTTTAGGTGGACCTGTCGCGGTTTGATGCCGCCCCAAGTTCTCGTTTATGCAGCCTGGGCCTCGAAGGCCAATTCGACGTGCTGATGATAGATCGCACCTTGCATATGTTGCTGGAGAAAGATCGATTGAAGGCGCTAAAGCGGGCAGAAGTTGTCGGCGCTGTGGAAACGTTTCTTGAATTCAATGTATCGGCTTCTGGTATGCCAACCTGTGCTGTTGGCACGCGCATGAGGCCGCCAGCGAACGCCCGGAGAAGTTCCCCACAATCGGGCTGAACCTGCCGTCAAAAAGCGCGACCCTTCAGTGCCGGAGTTGCGGCTATCTCGGGCAGATTGCCTGAAGGCACTTCTCGAGATGTCCCAAAATCTTTATGGATTTACCTTGGTGGCTGCGAAGCAATCCTCAAAAGCAGGTTGCCACCCATTCACAAAATGCTGTTGATGCGCGTTTCTCGTTTGGGGTGGTATTTCGTTGGACGACATAATGTGACTGACCGTTTGCGACCGGATCACCGACAATTTTGATTGGTCGACCCGTTGCGATGGCTTGCTGTGCAAACCGCTCAAACATAATGGCACATCCGTTCTCGGATGCTGCTATTTCACAGGCAGCTACAGAGGTATCGACGACAATTCGCGGGGAAATGTTGTCAGTTGGCAGGCCATTGGCGGAAAGATAACGCGCCCAATGGTCGTCAAAGCCCAAGACGTGAATCGCGTCGAGCTTAGTCAGATCTGCGAGCCTTTGGATCTTCGTTGATGTTTGCGTCCCGCAAACGGGTACGATCCGCTCGTCCGACAGCTTGACCATGTGTGGGTCAAATTGGTTCTGCGCGGCCAACAAAATCTCGACGTCTACGGGGTGTTTTTCTAGCTCGTTTTGCCACAGCGACGTTACTAGCTTGATCCCGATGTTGGGATGTGCCTCCTGGAAGGCAGACAGTTTCGGCGAGAGCCAGATGATCATCGCCGCCGAAGCGCGCAGAATGATGGTTGTGTCTAACTCAGGCCCGAAAAGCCCGCTTGTTGAAAACGCGATGTGTTCAAGTGCATCACGCACCGAAACCAAATAGGCTTGACCGATGTCCGTAAGCTGCAGGCTTTTGGCGCGGCGGATGAATAGTTTTTGCCCAAGCTTGGTCTCTAGCGCCTTGATATGTTGGCTGACGGCTGTTTGCGTTAGGCCCAATTCATGGCTTGCGGCCGTAAAGCTTAGATGGCGAGCGGCGGCATCAAATGTGCGCAGCCAATTCAGGTTGAGGTTCTGCTTCATCCGCGTTGCATAAGTTATTTATGTGCTTGAGGGCAATTAGTTTCGTTTAACTTCCGACATTAGCCGAACTACCAAAGCGTAACGGCCCTGTAAGGACTGGAATTCAGAGGAGAGCATGATGTCAAAAACCGATCTGGGAACCGATGCAGACATGGCCCTGAACCTTGTCGATCTAGCGCGTTACCCCATTGCTGATCTGGAAACAGGTGAAGGCGCGGAGTTTCTTAAAGTGTGTCAGGACCATATGGAAACGCATGGCTGGTGCAATCTGGATGGGTTCATCCGCCCTGACGCTCTTGCCGCCCTCGAAGACGAAACGACCAACTTTTTGCCCGGAGCCGAGGTTCTGACCATCAAGCGGAACATTTATCAGGGTGCAGTTGATCCTACGCTGCCTGCTGATGACCCCAGACGTCGCGAATACACCCATGTTGCGACCCAATTGGCCGACGACCAATTGCCCGCAGATACGCTGATCCAGCAGCTTTATCAGTCAGAAATTCTTACTGATTTTGTCCGTCGAGTACAAAAGAAACCTGTGCTGTATCGCTGCGCTGATGAATTCCAGGCATTGAATGTTGTCGCACTATACCCCGGCAGTTGGCACGCATGGCATTACGACACGACTGAATGCACGGTGACGTTGCTTTTGAAAGCTGCGGAAAGTGGTGGCGATTTTGCCTTCCTTCCAAATTCCCGCACCGACGAGACCGAAGACCGCGCCGCTGTCGACCGTTTGTTGGCCGGAGACATGTCGCATACGCAAAAGTTCGATCGTAGGGCTGGAACGTTCACGTTGTTTCGCGGTGGATATTCCTTGCATGGTGTTACCGAAGTGTTTGGCGCACATCCCAGAATTACGGCAATTATGACCTATGATGAACAGATGGGCCGTGTCATCAGCGACGACATCAATGTGCGCATTTATGGCAAACGTGTCGAAAAAATTCTTGGCGATCGCAAAGCCGCGATGACACAGGCACAATAAGGAAAACTCGAATGAAAACTGCTCTTCTCGTTATTGATGTGCAAATGGCACTCGCTCATGAAGACGCCGCCGGTGCCGAGCGATCGTGCCCGGAAGCCTCCGAAAATATCGCACGATTGCTGTCACAGTTTCGCGGGTCCGGCGACAAGATCATCCATGTCCATCACCATGGCACTGATGCGGATGATCCGTTTCATCCAGACGTTCCAGGCGCTGCTGTTCAGCCATTTGCAGCCCCTCAGAATGATGAGCAGGTGATCATCAAGCACGTCTCCAGCGCGTTTGGCGGAACGACACTTCTGTCGGATTTGCGAGCTGCGGGTATTGAACGGGTGATCATCTGTGGTGCCACCGCCAATCATTGTGCGGAATCGGCTGCACGTTCGGCCAGCAGCCTTGGTTTTGATATGGTCTATGCGTCTGACGCAGTTTGGGCCTACAACTCGACGGGGCCAGATGGAGTGACCCATACCGCCGAGCAAATTCACTCAGTCACGCTTGCCAACCTTCACGGCGAATTTGGTACGGTTCAATCGACCGATGAAATCCTAGCCGCTGCATAGTTACCAACCTTAGGAGACGACCACATGCGCATTGGCTTTATCGGCCTTGGCACGATGGGTGGGGCTGCGGCCCTGAACTTGATCAAGGGCGGCCATCAGCTGGCCGTTTGTGATCTGGACCCTGACCGCGCCAATCAGCATCTCGAACTTGGAGCATCTTGGGCTGACACGCCTGCCATGGCCGCCAAAGGAGCCGACATCGTCTTTACCATGGTGTTTGGCCCAAAGCAGATCGAACAAGTGGTGCGCGGTGAGAACGGGCTTCTTTCAGCGATGGGGGAGGGTCAGATCTGGGTCGATATGACGACCAATCAGCCCAATCTTGCGCGGGAACTTGGCCTCGAACTTGCTGCCAAAGGCGCGCAGGCGGTTGATGCGCCAGTGTCTGGAGCGGTTGATGGTGCCCGTACAGGCAACATGCCACAGTTCGCAGGCGGCAGAGAGGAGACCATCGAACGCATCCGCCCTGTAATGGAGCTCATGGGGCCGATGCATTACATGGGACAAAGCGGCAGCGGATCAATCACCAAACTGGCCAGCAACCAACTCTGGGCAATTCACGCCACAGCGATGGGTGAAGCACTGGTCATGGCCGTAAAGTCCGGCGTTGAATTGTCCCGCGCATGGGAGGCCCTGAAAATAGGGGCTAGCGAAAGCTGGTGCATGCACCATGATGCCCCCTCGGTCTTTGCCGGGCACTACGATCCATCTTTCACGTTGGACCTGTGTCAAAAAGATCTGGGGCTCATTGTCGAGGCCTGTGATGATGCCGGAACACAGGCCCCAGCAACTCGTCTGGTCTGTGCGCAATTTGAGAAAGCGCGTGAGACTTACGGTGGCGACAAGGGTGAGCTGCACGTGGTGAAGCTTGAGGAAGATGCCGCGGGAGTGTCACTGCGCATGGAAGGAGACTGGGTACCTCATTGGGAAAAGTAGTGAACGAGAAACCCAATGGCCGCTCTGCAAAGTCCCAGGATCAGACATTGGCGCAGCTGCAGCGAAATAGCGCTTTTTTCGCGATGTGTGAATTGGCTACAGCCATGATTTCGCGGCCGCCGCGAATGGCGGGTTTGGCGGACCGCACCGCAGCATGGCGATCAGTGGGTGAATGTCCGCATTGGGCCGCCCGTGAGAGCGGCCCGACGATGTTAAATTTCAATAGCTTCCGCGATAGCCAACGCATCTTCTAGCTCAACACCGAGATACCGGACAGTGCTGTCCATCTTCGTGTGGCCAAGCAGAAGCTGAACAGCGCGCAGGTTGCCTGTCTTTTTGTAGATCTGAGTGACCTTGGTTCTACGCATCGAATGCGAGCCATAGCCGACATCTGGACAAGAACCGGGAAGGTACTTTCTTTGCCTTACAATGGGGCCAACGCCTATCCATCTTTCCAGTTTGCTGAGGATGGAACCCCGCTTCCTTTGATGGAAAAAGTGTTGAAAGCCCTGCCACGTGAAATGACGCCGTGGCAATGCGCGTTCTGGTTAACCTCACCCAAATTGGAACTCGGAGGAGAAAGCCCGGCAAATCGCATTCAGACCGGCGATGACTGCATAGTCGATATCGCAGGCGAAGCTGGTGGTCTGATGGCGGCTTAGTGTTAGCTTTTGGTCACTCATACGTCGTACAGCATCTGGCAAATTCGTGTCTCCCCTGCTTTTTCTGCCTCCGGCATGAATAGCGAGTTCAGGGCACTCAAATGTCCATTCTCTTCTGAGGGTTCAGTGATAATACCAAGCAGTCCAACCATAGATAAGACTGGCTAAGAGCATACTGAAATACGGGAACTAACTAGGTCTTCGCATATCGATACCCGTTGGAGAAACCCCACCGACAAGTAAAACTGTTCCGCAAATCTGTTATCTGCCGCTACGCGTAGCCGAAACTCAACAAACTCGGTTTCTGCATATTTCTGTCAAACAGACTTCACCGCTCAAACACAGCCATCATCTGCCTGCGCAATCGCGTCAGATCCTCATCCACGCTAGCGGCAGGATCGCACGCGAATGCTGGCAATGCCTCCACACGGATCGTCCCGCTGCGCGGTAAATGTTTGCCGCGTGGAAGTAGACTATCGCTGTCGTGGATGACAATAGGGGTGATCGTGCGACCGGTTTCTCGGGCGACTAAGACTGCACCCGCTTTAAAGTCCCCTAGCGATTCTGTTTTGGCTCGGGTGCCTTCTGGGAATAGCACGATGGAACAGCGGGCGGGCATTTCCTTGACAGCCTTTATCAGCGTATCCATGGCCGTTGAGCCGGAGTCCCGGTTGATAGGGACGAGACCCGCTCCATCAAAACCAGTGCGCAGGAGTTTGCTGTTCCAGAACTCTGACTTCGCCGCGAAAGTGAACCATTTGGTGTCGGGCACCACGTGCATGAGACTGAAGCCATCGAGATGGCTACGGTGGTTAACCACGATGATGCTGTTGGTGTCGGCGGCGAGGGCATTCTTTTCCTCAGGACACATCTCGACGCGGATGCTGAGGAGCCACAGCAGGCGTGAACATGACCGTTTCACCAGGCGCCAATACCAACCCCGAAACCCTCTGCGCCGAACGCAAAGAAGAGGGGCAAAGGCCACGAAGAGGAAATAAAACAGGCCGATAAGAACCAGTATAGCGCGCTTGATAAGGCGTATTGGCAATGGGTCAATGGCGCGAGTAGCGCGGTCTTGACCGTCAGGTGAAAGGGGCATGACGTCCTCTGATAGGGCCTGTGGCAGGTGCGTAAGCCGTGAATAAAGGCCAGCGGAGATCCTCCGGCAGCGCTTTGACATGCGCCACTTGCGAAGGAAGACAGCCACCGCAGACCTCTCTATCTGTCGAAGCCAGTACCAGATCAATGAGAAAAGACGATGTAGGGGAATGTATCTTGGTGCTTCAGTGTGACTTGAGTACCAACTGACCGGCCTTGGCATAGAATATCGGTAAGAGCCCGAACCCGCCATCGATCGTGTGTCGAACTATGCTCATGCAGCAGGTCACTAAGCGCGTAAGCCGGACATTCCCATGCGCTTCGCAGATGGCTGGGCTGCGGCGCATTACCGTCATTTTGGTGTCGGCAAATCGCTCCATTTTACCCGAAGATATATCCGCAAAGGTGGAATTGCAAAGCCCCGATTTGAAAGTCTGCTTCGGGCTGCCTCTAGTCACTGATACGAAAAGCAGCGAACGGCGAAACCGAGCCCCTTGGTATCCTGGTCGTCTTCTTTCGTTGCTGTGTATGCATCAGGCCGTTCGCAGACCTAAGCGGGCATACGTAAAAAAGATTTGCAGTTCCGGCTTCGGACTATAAGCCGTCAGAGATTGATGGGAGGTGTCGTCACACTGGTTAGCGTCGCCGTTGCAAACAGGATCAGGACAACAGCCAACATCTCCATTGAAATCGACCGTCGGAGAGCAATTTCCGCGCCACGCTTCTCAGCCCTGAGAGCCGGAACAAATCTCAGCTTGTTCAGCGCCGCGAGGCCAAAAAGGGCAGAAACGATCACGACCTTGACCAAAAGCCCCAATCCATATGCCGTCCCAAACAAGGCGGCTACGGAGTCCGAAAGCAGCCACGCGAGCGCTGCGCCTGCAACAATCAGGACGGCAACTCCATAAGCAGCGACACTGCCAAAGTGGTGCAGTAGATCGGCCCCAGTGGGAGTGAGCGCCGCTTTGCGTAAGGGCAGGAGAGCACCGACCCAAAACGCGGCAGCCAGCAGATGAAGAACCAGCAAGACGGCGAGAATCGCCCTAGGCTCTCCAAGCGAGTGTCCCACCTGGGCAAAGGAAATCGCTACAGCAAGACTGCCCGCCAAAGCGAACCACTGCCCGACGTGGGAGAGCAGGATTGCCAATATCGCGAGTTCACCCACTCCTCGCCAAATCGCGGCGGCTCCAAGCGGACTGTCCCAAACAAAGCCAAGCATTATTGGGTCCGTCGCACCGTCAAAGCCCATCCCAGATATCCGCGCCGCTCTGATGCCGAAACGTAGAGCAAGCATGGCAAGACCGACAATCGCAGCTCCGACCGCAAGGTACCGTGCAAGGCGCAAAACGGACGCCTCGGCGCGCGTGGCAAAGAGAACGATGAACAGGACGCCACCCATCGCCAACAGCGCCGCGCCGTAGCCAATTGCTTTCGCCAAAATGGCCAAGACAACAACACCGTCAATGGGTGCCAGACCGATCACTCAGCGACCGTGAAAGAGAAGCTGCCCTGCATCGGGTGACCGTCGGAAGCCATACCGCGCCAGTCGAAGCGGTAGCTTCCGGGTGCAAGCTCCTCCAAAGGCATAGCCCGGAACTCTATGGCGGGGTCCATACCCGTTTCGCGGTCAATTTCGACATCGCCATCGGGTGAGGTCAGCGTGACCGAGATGATGAGCATCGGATCATCGAACCGCATGGAAAGCTCCGGCACTTCCGTGACGGTAGCACCGTCAGTCGGTGTCGTTGCTTCGGACATTGAATGCGCGGCCGCAAGCATTGGAGCCATTGCTACGACCAAGCCGATAAGAGTTTGTTTGATCATCTGAGTTTTCCTCTATTCGGATTGGGCATTCAACTCGTCGTGGTACTCACGAAGGTCATAGGGCCAGGTTGACTTGATAAAAGATAGGACCGCTATGATTTCGTCATCGCTGAGCACACCTTCATAGGTCGGCATACCGGTTGGGGGCACATTTTCCATCAGTCCGGCCAGGCCAAATTTGGTCAGGGTGAAAAGCGTTTCATCATCGTGGTGCCACGTATGCCCTGTGGCGTCATGCGGCGGTGCTGGTAGCAAACCATCCTCGCCGCGTATCCGCCAGTTTGGCTGTCCTTCAAGGTTCTCACCGTGGCAGGCAGCACATTGGTCCGCGTATATATCTTGGCCAACGGCGACAACTTCCGCGTCATCAGGTGTTAAAAGACCGACCGGCTCAGAGGCTTGGGCCAAAACGAACGCTACAGAGAAACCGGCGAGCGCAAGCCCACCGGTGACCAAGAGTGTTGTGCGCCCTAGCATCAGGTGTCGAACGGCTGCGCGGTGCCCGCGCGGTAGTACACCGTACCGGCCGCAGCCTCGCCCCCAAATGCAATGACGTCGTAACGGGCGGACGGATCGTCGCCCATACCAGGGGAGCCCATTGGCATGCCGGGAACAGCAAGCCCTGTGATGTCAGGCCGATCCTTCAACACGGCTTCCAGTGCTTTGAACGGCACATGGCCCTCAAAGACATAACCATCGGCTTCAATGGTGTGACAAGATGCGAGATTCAGCGGGATACCCCGCGCTGACTTCTGTGCCTCGGGGTCAGTCAGTTCCTCAACTGTGACGGCGTAGCCACGTGCACGTGCCAAGTCGGCCCATGCGTGACAACATCCGCAACCTGGTGAGCTGAGCACGTGCATCGGGGTGCCTGCACGGACGGGAAGAGCGGTCGCGATGAGAGCAGTTGCAGATAGTGTGGTGAAGTGACGACGTGTGATCATGTCTGTCGGTCCTTTGATGTGAAATCTGAACGGAATGCGGGCGAGCGCCCGTTGCCATTCAGGCTTTCGGAGGACCGGTGGGAACACCCAGTGCGAGGCCCGAAAAATCGGCTCCAGCGCCCGTCACACTACCCACTGAGATCACCAATGGAGCAATCGGCGAAATCCCCGCCGTGGCGACAAGATCACCAAAACAGGATGTTGAACCCATGCCGCTGGTGGTGTCGCAACAATCCGCAGCAGCTTTCTCGGCATCAGCCAACGGATCGTCGTCCGCCATTTGAGCATGATGACCAGAATGATCCGATCCATGGGTCAAGCCATGCTTCACGGACGCTGCGGATGCGCCAGAGAATGCAATAACAAGAAATATCGACAGGACCAGGCGAAACATACCAAATACCTAATGGGGGTAGGAGGTTTTGACAAGTTTCGAGGATGTTTCGCCATATATATCCTAGTTGCACCCATTTTGGGTGCGCCACATCTCTGGATCATGCCCGGCTGGAACAGTGGAACATGGATCACCTGAAATTCCGGTAAAACTGAATTTTGACTGACCTGCGTATTAGTCAGCAACGGCAAGGTCAGCAGGTGGGCGTTTAACCCAAGGTGTTGCCGGTGATGAAGGTGTACGAACTTTCGACCAGATCGATGACGACATCCAACTCTTCTGGTGTGGTTGGAGTATAGATCATGACAAAGCCGCTCCATCCGGGGCGTTGATCGGCCCAAGGGTGCGCTACTGCCCAGCCGGCCTCAATTGCCCGCCGCGCCATTGCCGGGTGCAGCGAAGCGTGCAAGCTGCCATCAGTATGCATATGCGCAAACTCAAACCCACCGACGATAGAGTTCGGTTGAGACAACAACATGTCAGGATTAAGCTGAAAGCCAATCGCGCCAGGTAATGATATGCGTGTTGGGCCAAGTGTGACCCCTGGGAATTGGGCAACTCGCTCCAGCAATAGCTGGGCCAAATCGGCATTAATTTCGACACCAATCTGAGTATGCGGTACGCCGCTTGTCGTTTCGGGACGGGGCGAGGTGCGCTCCGGCAAGGAGCGCTCTTGCGCGGATGCCATCGAGCACATCAATGCTACTACCGTCACAGCAACCGCCAATGTTCTCATGTGTACATTCATCGTGTTGACCATCCGCCAATCAAAAAGATTGAGTGCTGAGCACCGTATCGGTGCCCTTGTACACTTCACTCACCCTTTAACGCTTCGATATTGATTAAGAGCTCTATCTCGTCGCTCACCGCAGGTGCAAACGCCCCAAGTCCGAATTCAGACCGCACGATGATCGCCGTCGCTGCCAGTCCCAAGGTCGGGGTGCCCTCCTTTGCACCAAACGGGTATGGCGCTGACTTGTTGAGCGTCGTTTCCAGAACAACGGGTTTGGTGATACCATTCATGGTCAGATCGCCAGAAATATTCGCGGTATTTTCCCCGGTGACTTCAATGCTGGTGGAGGCGAATGTGACCACATCACCATCGCTCGCGCGAAAAAAATCATCTGACATGAAGTGTTGCAGACGTGCATCCCAGCCCGTGATCATGGATTTTACAGGCATAGACACTGTGACAGATGACGCAGACGGATCATCTTCGTTGAACTCGATCTCGCCGCTAAAACCTGAGAACATTCCAAACGTTTCTGAGAACCCGATGTGGTTGTAGCTGAACAATACCTGACTGTGTCCAGGATCCAGCTCATAAGTTCCACTCTCGGACAATGCCGCTGTCGCGCCCATCGATAAGAGTACCGCCAGCGGGGTTGCTGCCACTTTGAACATTGATACGCTCCCGTTTTGACAAGACGTGTTTGTGGGATTTAGGTTTTGACCGACCAGACTTTTAGAACAAAATGTTCTACTATGCAACAAAATGTTCAATAGGAGGGGTGATTGAAAGAAGATCCTAGGCTGATCGCCACACGACAGACGGCGCTTGATGCGGCACAAAGGATACTGATGGATGAAGGCGTGCTGCACGTAACTCATGGCGCAGTTTCAAAGGCAACGGGCATTTCGCGCAGTACACTTTACAGGCACTGGCCAGATGCGCGCAGTCTGCGTGATGCAGCATTCCGGCGCATCGCAACACCGCCAAACATACCGCCCAAAACCGATGGCCCGCTACGATCTGATCTGCGCTGGTTACTCGGAGTACTGATGGGAGCCTTGAATGACACACCGTGGGGCCAAATCGCGCCTCAGGTGGTCGCTGCTGCGTCCAACGACGAGGAAGCAAGGCTAGTGATAACGGAATTCATGAAAGACAGGTTCGCGAGTGTTGAAGCAGTATTTGCAGCCGCAGTAGGTCGCGGTGAGATCACCGCCGACGTTCCGGTTGATCAGCTCATAGAACTAGCAGTTGCTGCCCCCTACTTCCGCAAGCTCATACGTCACGAGGCATTGGACGAGGATTGGTTGGATCGACATGTTGATCTGCTTTGCAGTATCGCGAAAACCAATTCGGGACAGTGACCATCGCCTGACTTTGCAATCAAAGCGACCCGCAACTGGCGCGAAATTACGACAGAACAGCAAGTAGTGATCAATGGCGTGTCCAGCCAGTTCCTCATAGCGGCTGCTCCAAATGGTCTTGGCAAAGATTCGCAATGATCGTTCTTCGAAATTTGCAAAGTCCGCTTACTGGGCAGTGCACCCCTAGTTACGACTCGCAGCATATGCAAATGCGCGCCACTATAGTTCAACGGCAGCTTTCAATTCCAGGCTACTGAAACCGAGCACTTGCAGAAAGCGCCCCCCCCAAGGGTGTCGTTGGCTCAAACTGAAGGTCTGGTTTGGGCTGATGGTGTGCTGAGTCCCTCTTGAACATAAGGGCGCTCTTAGAGCAATTTTTCTGTGGCTTAATTCAGCCTTCGAAATCTTCCGCATCCTCTGCAATAGCGTCTAACGATACATCTTCAGCTGTTGGTTTGTCATGTTTGATCCTAGGCGCAGCCTTTTTCCAGACGGACAGATTTGCGCCCACTTCGCCATAAAATAGAGGAACGACTTCTTCTAAGTCGGATATGAAGTTGGCCTGTTGTGTGAACCGCCCGCCGAGGCGCTTGGACAAGAAAACGTGGAAGCCGTGCGTAACCAGATGGTCCTTGCCTTCTTGGCAGATATCAATGTCTTCCCGGAGTTCTGAGACTAAGTGCTGCGTCGGCTCGCTGGCACCAGGCCAAAGCAAGCGAATATACAGCCCATCCATGTTGTCGACCTTGATCTGCCGAAGAAGCCAATTCAGCCTGGCTTTTGTCGATTTCTTATCTTCAGGTGCTCGGATGGTCATACCAACGTCGACGCACCGCCGCTTCAGGTCTGCGGTGACTTCGATAGGGGCGGCCGTATCCGGAACATCCAATGTGCATTGGAGCTGGTGGTGTTCGCGAAGCATCAGCAGCTCATCCTTTTTTCGCTGAGCCGGATCATTGATGTGCTTGCGCGACAGTTTCTCACTGACGGATGTTTCCACCAATCGGCTCAAGATCAGCGACAGGTCTCGGGTCTCCTGGTGCCAAGCATCGACTACGATCTGCGCCTCTGGCGACCGGGCCGGAATAACACCGCCTGAAGACACCAGTTTGTTGAGATCGCCCCATTCTTTGGGCATCCTAAGGAAGCCCTGGATGCCAGCGCTCTCGTGATTGAGGAAGCGTCGAAGCTCATTCAGCAACAATAGTTGGTCCTTATCTTCGACCTGCTCATTGCTGATCAGCAACTCCGCAGTCGTGACCACATGCATCCATGACCAGTGATAAACGGGAATCTTGGACCTGCTCTTCCTGACTTCCTCAACAGGGTGCGCGGTCGGCGTAGTCGCGAATTGATTGGATATCGTGATGACGCAATCGACGCCGTTCTCTTTGGCAAGAGCACGGTATCTTTCAATTTGCTCCGCATCGAGGGTGTTGTTCCCAACTTTGGTTTCGACAAGAGCCTTCCACTCGCGGGTGCCAACCTTCAGGACGATCAATCCGTCGGGCCGATCCTTGATTGTCTTGGATTGGTTCTTGAACACAACCTCGGTGAAAGCATGAACTTGGGCCCGTTTTCAACGCTTCTGGCCTATTGATTGCTGCAACGCGGCTCCCAGCTCTTCAATCTGAACCATACAGGCCAACACAATGGATGTTGTTCGGCCTTCCTTTGACGTGGTTGAGAGAACGGGGAACAAACGGGCAGCTTCGCCTTAAGCCAGGTAATCTGGCAACTTTTCAGTCATCTATGTCCCTACAACTTGAAATTGAATATTATGTCTCAAATAGACAGTTCCAGCAGCTTTCCGTCAAGTTTTCAATGAAGTACCGTTCTCAGAACGAATAGGGGAACGGCCTCTAGCGTGCTTGATAGACCACGCTCTGATAGGAGTAGCGCAATTCAATGAAGTTTCACTCGGATTGGAAGTTCACCCAATGGCAGTCTGTCGAACGAGTTGCCAACAATGACTTAACGCGGGTCGTCGCATTGGTGCCAATCATTGGTTATCTGATCCTATTCAACGACCAAATTGCGGAAATCGCTTCATTTCGGGTGATCGCTGGAGTTGAGCCGGGCGCAGAAACACCGTTTTTTCTAACTGGTGTAGCAAAGATGAGGCTGGTTTTCTTTGGCAGTCTGCTCCTTCTGTTTTCCAACCTAATATTTAAGGCCTTTCGCCCACATGTCTTGGAGCTTGCCAAGGGAGACATGGAGTTTGCAGCCAGAGTGGGAGAACGCTACAGCGTCCATGAACTTGCAGCATTGGAAGCACAAGTATTTTCCGATCATTGGAAACCGAGATTGCCATTGTTCTGGAAAGTGCACGACAAATTCAGGAACAAGAAGCCGGTGGTTACAGGCTATAGGCCTGATATGCGAAATGCCATGTTCAACGCGCATGGCGACTACATCAACTACCTTTCGCGAGAATGGTGGACCGGCGAGATGCACACATTCCGGTTGGCGCGTGTCGTTTCACTAAGTTTGGGCATCGCGGGAATTTTTTGCTTGCTATTCCTACGCTGGATATCACTCAAGGCGTCGTTGGAGACGTTCTTCTGAGACTTTGGTGATTTGGTTGGCAGCCGCATCTGATATCGGCTCAAGAACGAATGACTGCTATGGGCTAGGTGCCGTCATTTGTCGCGTTTTGCATCACCGCTGTTTCGCGAAAATACTAGCGATTGCCCTTGAGCTGGTGTCAACACGACGACCGTGCTTTATGACAGATCAGGCAAATTGATAGGGTAGACGAAAACCATGGCAGAACGTTTTGAGCGCCACCGTCAAGCTTGGACACAAGAGGAAATTCAAAAATTGCACCTACTAGTGTCAAAAGGGATGGGCTTGAAGGCCATAGCCAAAGCTCTCACGCGCTCCGAAGAATCGACCAAGAGTAGAGCGAAACTTGACAAGATAAAGATCAAGAAAGCACGCTGATTTTGGCGCCCTTAGTGTACTCTTGGCGTTCTTTACAGCCACGACCAATGGATGCTTTGGGCTGCGACCAGTCACTACATGGATCAGCTGGAGAGCACATTTGCCTCATGCTGGGCTGCGAGCCGATGTCCGCCATTGCAGCGAAACACTGGCAGACTCCACACGTCTAGTTCGGTCAAAACCACCAGTTGATCCCTATCGCTTCTACGAGCTGCACGAGCGGCTAGATGTGCAGCTCGGCACGGAACAGCTCGCGCGATACTTTGATGCCATTTTTTTGAATTAATGCAGGTACTCGCCCGGGCCTGTGGCCATGACAGCCTGTCTGGTTTCACGCAACGCGACGTCACAACCTAGAAACGCGAGATCGCTGATCTGAATGGCATCCACTTCGCGGGGGTTCGCTGATGCATAGCCACTGTGCGTCTTGCGCTACTGGTGAGGGCTGGTCCGACCTCCCACCTATGCCTCGAAAGGAGACGACCGATGCTCGATACATACACTGTCCGCCAAGACGACATGCCCCAAGAGATGCGGTTTCTCTTGAATCATTACCCCCGCGACAGCTGGGATGCTCATCCCGGGTTCAAGGAAAAAACCCGACACTGGCTGGGCGCGCATCAGATGTTCCGCCGCGTGGCAGAGCGCATTCGGCTGGATACGGAAGGGTTGTTGAACAACGATATGGGTTTGGACGGCTATGCCGGGCGGCTGTCCTACTACGGCGGCAATCTGGTTGGGAACCTGCATGGTCATCATGGCTGGGAAGATCACAGCTATTTCCCTGAACTGTCAGCTGCGGACCCGCGCTTTGATGCGGGGCTTGAACTACTGGAACAAGACCACTCCGAACTGGATAAGGTGCTTGATGACTTCACCCGGACAGCGAACCGTGTGATCAAGCTATCTGCCCTGGATGAGGCCCAGGCTTATGATGAAGTCGGAAAGGTTCATGCGACAAGCGAGATGATTGAAGCGTTCCTGAAACGGCATTTGAGTGATGAGGAAGAATTAGCCGTGCCAATCATCTTGCATCACCGGCTCAGAGGATGATTCTGACGTCATGACCGACACATCTACTGAAGAAGACCAAGCTGCCAAAAATGAGCGTCGCGCACGGGGTGAATTCGTGCGCGGCGTCAGCGGCTTTCGCCTTGCCATTGGCGATCCTGAGTTTCCGGCAGCACCCGGCCGCTATCACCTGTTCGTGGCGCTGAATTGCCCGTGGTGTCACAGAGTTACGCTGGCGCGCAGTGTGCTGGGCCTGAACAACAGCGTCACGATGGATGTGGCCTTTCCGAACCGCACCGGTGATGACGATCCAGAAGGGTCGAACCTGTGGGAATTTGCGCCCGACCGGATAGCGACACTCACAGGTGAGACTTTGCCGGAGTGCACCGGGGAAACTGGCACTGGCAGAGGGCTGCGCCTTGCCAAAAAGATCTACCGTGCCGAAGGCTCCGAAGAGCAATCCCTTCCGATCCTGTATGACAAGATCACCGGCCGCATCGTGAACAACGAAAGCGCCGAAATTATCCGAATGTTGGATGTCGCAGCAGATGCTCTTGGCAGCACCATCCCGGCAGCGGAGCGCGTTAGGCTTTACCCCGACGACGACGAACTGCGACAGCAATTGCACGACCTGAACGATTTGATCTACACGGCAATCAACAACGGCGCCTACAAGGCCGGGTTTTCGTCCGATCAAAAGATCTATGCCACAGCGTTTGACGCCTACTTCGAGACACTCGAACAGTTGGACAAGCTCCTCTCCGATGGCAGGCCATTTTTGACGGGCGCTCACTTCTCAGAAGCCGATCTGCGCCTGTTCCCAACGCTCTACCGTCACGATCCCGTCTACTATGTGCGGATGAAGCTCAACGGTGCGAGGATCCTAGATTACCCCTACTTGTGGCGGTGGCTTTGCCGTGTATACGCGCTGCCCGGCATTGCGAATGCCGGGTCCCTTATACATTGCCGCCAAGGATATTTTGGGCGCAGTTGGAATGGCGTCGTTCCTTACGGGCCCTTTAGGCCAATGCCCTATCCTGAAGCCTATCTTCGCCCTGAGCTCGCTGCGCTGTAGGCGTCGAGAGTCTTTCTGAAGTCCCAAATTCGAACTAAACGGTAGTTCTCTTGGAGCAAGAGAGCATTTCTGTTGGGCATATCGGAATCTGAAAAGATGAACTCTGAATGCCGCTTCGGGCTGAAAGCAAAATTTGAACACCAGGATTGCGCGGGTTTGTCTTGCCTCAAACAAATAGTGGCGCTGGTTATCGTGTGTAAGCGAAAACGAAGTCCTTGATCCAACCAAGGTTCACCGCGCATTATCCGCGAAACAACTCATGGCTGATCTAGAAACTTAAAACGCCACCCCAAGGGGAAATCATGCAGGTTTTTGAGCAAACTATGCAATCTTTTGGGGCGATTGCAGTTTTTTGCGCTTCCCTACAAAAATATGTAGGTGTTCTCATAACGCTGCATTGCTGTCATTGAATTCATTCAGGAAATTCGGCTGTGTTCGCCCATAATTCTGCGCGGTATTTGCGCATAAGCTTGCACGATTTGCCCATAAATTTGCGCGGTTCGAAAAACGCTCTCAATTGATGGCAGCTGTCGCGCACCTTCTTCAGCTTTGAAGGGCTATCTCTCAATCATAGGTGCATTCTGGGCGGCAAAATTCAACCCCCATCTGAAGGACGAAGCCCGTTCGCGCTTGTGATAAATTGCGGAACTGGAATCCAGTTTCTGAAGCCCAAATTCTGCGGAAGGCCGTGACGTGCATTCTATTCCATTTAGCCGAACGAGCCAAAAGCCTTCGTTTTCCTCGGCAACGGTTCTATGGCCGAATTACGGATTTGAATTGTGCTTTGCCGATGCCTGCTCAAGTTCTCGTGCGCGATCAGGCGATCCACCCAAAAGCACATCCCGCGGCGAGAGATCCCAAAATGGCAAGCAAAAGATAGAGCAAGAATGGCTTCAGTTTGAGAACTGGGGCGATGGCCATTGCGCCCCAGATACTGACCACACCACCTGAAACCAAAAAGGCCATGGCGGCACCTTCAGACATGCCGTTGTCAATCAGCCCGCGCGTTAGAGGGAGTGCGGCGTAGCCATCGATATAGGCTGGGGCGCCAACAAATACCGCAGCGGGTATGGCCCACCATTGATCCTCGCCTACGTAAGTCGCAAGTATTCCTGGGGTCAGAGCAGCATTCAACGCGTATTCGGCCGCAAAGGCAGGGATCAGGCAGATTAAGATAAGCCGTGCCGTCGCCCAGAATTGTTTGCTGAATGAATGCCGACGCGCTTGAGTTCTCCAAACCCATGGATCGAAGGTTTGGTCATTGCCACATCGCGCCGTGCTGAGTTGGCGTGCCAGACCATTGTTGCGAAGCGCGTTCAATGCCCAAGGTGCTTTGGCAAACAAGCTGGTAACCGCCCCTCCGAACACACCCAATCCGAATGCTGCGAACGTTTTGCCAATTGCAAAGCTCAATCCCAGAGTGGCAGCCGTCGTTGCGAGCATCGCAGGGTCTGTGATCGGGGATGACAACCAAAAAGCCATGATCGGGGCAAGCGGCACGCCAGCAGCCAACAACCCAGCCATCAATGGCAGTACGGTGACACCACAAACTGGCGTAATGGCCCCGATCAATGATGCGGCCACCACCGTCCGAAGAGTCCTGCCTTCGAACACGCCTGCAATGTGGGTGTCTGCTCCGCTGGCGATGATCCAGGCCGCCAGAACGATGCCCGGGATAACTATCGGGGCAACGACAACGAGGCCCCAGAGGACAAACCTGGTGGCGTCCGCAATGTGCTCCGGCCAGACGAAACCGATGCTGACCAGCAGCAATAGGCACACGCCCCAGACCATGTAGGCCTTACCTGATTGCCGGCGGGCAATTGTCTGATCGGTCATAGGATACTCCTTTGATCTTGAAAAATAGGAGATGAACAGACATGTGTGAAACGAATAGTTTTAATCACTGATATTGGCGTTTCGAATGGAAAATCTGGATAGCGATTTGTTGCGTACCTTTGTTGCCGTCGCCGAAGCAGGCAGCGTCACGGATGGCGCCGCACGCATCCATAGGTCCCAATCTGCCACAAGCCTTCAAATCAAACGCCTCGAATCCATCCTCGGCCAACCCGTATTTATGCGGCACGGGCGCGGAGTTATCCTAAGTGATACAGGTCATCGGCTATTGCCTGTTGCTCAGGACGTGACCAACCGCCTCGACGTGGCATTGAGGGACATTTCCCAAACTGCCGTGACCGGAAAACTGCGCGTGGGCATTCCCGATGATCATGGCCGAGCTAAGCTGGCGCAGATTATTGCCGCGTTTACGCGTCACCATCCACAAGTCGAACTGGAGGTAACCTGCGCTATCAGTGCGGGATTTCCCGACGCGCTCGATAAAGGATCTCTGGACCTCGCAATCTATGAGGTGGAACGCCTAGGGAAACATGAAGAACTGTTGTACGAAGATCCAACATGCTGGGTCTCATCCGCGCATCGGAATTTCCGCGCAGAAGAAGTTTTGCCCGTTGCCTTGTTCGATCACGCCTGCTGGTGGCGCGATGCGGCAATCGCTTCTCTGGAGCGCCGTTCGAAACCATATCGCATCATCTATTCAAGCCAAAGTGTTTCTGGCGTAATCGCGGCAGTAGAAGCTGGGATCGCGGCTGGTCTGCTGGGGCGTTCCTCACTTCATGCCGATCTGTCAATAGTGGGCGAGACCCTTGGCTTCAGCAGAACGCCCGCCTCGAAGCTAGTGATGGCGGCAGCCGGTTCACAGGAAACCGGGCCATTGGATGCCATGAAAACGGCTATCCGCTCTGCGTTTCTAACTAAAATCTAGAAGACGTGCCTTTTGGCCAGCCGAGCGACCCACAAGCTCTTCTAAATCTCACCGTGGCAAAACCAAATTTCATTGGAATTGATGGTGCGTCAGTTTTCCAGACTTTCAAATCAATCAAGCGCTATGGAGCTCCATCCTTTTGGGTAACCGTGCCCTCCGTCGTGCAGAGTGATTTCGAGACTACCGTATTCGCAGTTCCAGCGTTTGCGCCACAGACCCTCGGTCATTTCGCGATGTGCAGCATTGGGTGGGCATTTGTTTTCTTGCCGCCATACCGACAGGCCTTGCCAGATATCTGCTTGCGTGATGGTAACGTCAAACTCCTCGCTGTGTATTGCGCGACCTTCAAGCGGAACAACTTTGTCGGCAAACCCGTGGGTATGGAGCAAGTGTACCGGCTTTAGACAATCTTCGGTCGCCGGGAGCCAGAATCCACCGGAGGCCGGCGCGTAACCAAGAGCCAAATCCGGTGCACGACAAGCAACTTCCAAGGCCATTGATCCGCCTCTGGAAAACCCTGTCAGCAACACCCGGCCCACATTCACGTTTGCATGAAAGGCAGCGTCGGCCAAAACTTCACGGAGAAACCTTGCGTCTGAGCGGGGGTAGGTGTTCCAACCGTCTCGAACAGACCAGTCGGTGGGTTTACCATCCAACCAAGGGAGCGCGGTCGGCGCGATAAATGCGTATCCTCGCTTGGTGAATTCTTCAACAAACGCCATGTTCCCTACAATCTTCTCACCTGTACCGCCATAACCGTGCAGGTGCATCACAGCAGGTCCACCCTGCCAATCGTCCGGAAGGACGATATGATATTCTCCGGTTTCGATTTTGCACGAGTTTGTTTTGTCACCACAATCGAGGGCGATTGCCTGCCCTGAACTCACGAGTAAAACAAAAACGGCCATTACTTTGTTGTGCATAATGTCCCCCTCGGGGATTGATGTTAGCACACTTCAACACAGAATTTCCCGAGAGAGCTTACTCGGGCAGCCCCACCGCGCGAAGCCCATCCAGGATTGCGCCCCAACGTGTGGGGTCCTGAAAATGGAACCTGCGCACGCCGCTAATCCGGAAGTCCGGATCGGACGCCAATAGGGCGTCCCGCGCCCTTTCTCCTTGATCAGGTAAACCAGCCTGACCAGCCGCACTGGCAAGATATAATTGTGCGACCGGCAACCCCGGCGAGTTTTGTAGAGCCCGGTTGGCATTGGCGATGGCATTCTCGAAATCGCCCATAACCAGATATGTCTGGGCCAACGCTTGTGGGACACGGTGATATATCCGGTTCTTGGCCAGAGAAAATGAGCCCTTTTTGATGGACTTCAGCGCTAACTCTGGTTGGCCCATCAAATTCTGAATCCAGCCCAGTACCATATGCCCCTGGGCAAACTGCGGACTGATTTCGAACCCACGTTCAACACACCGCACCGCCGCATCCAAATCGCCGGTAATACCGTAGTGAAAAATCCCCCGGATCAGGTGCACGTAGTCGCTTTGATCATTCAACGAAACCGCCTTGCTCAGCCCTGCGTCGGAGGCTTCGATATCCTCCGGGCGTATCGGACGGTAACCCCATACCAATTCGCCGATCAACGTGTTCGCCTTCATCCCAACAGCCATGAAATTGCGTGGCTGGAGTGTCAGGATCCTGTCCAACAGACGGCCCGCAGCCTCCCATTCTTCAGGCTGCGATCCCATCATGTAGTGCCCCGCAAGATTCAGCATTGCCTCGGGGTCGTTTGTCTCTGTCTCAGCTGCACGCTCAGCAATTCGTTGCAGAATTCCATAACGGATCGTTGTCGCGATTTCGCCCGACAACAGATCTTCTGCCAAGAAGGGGTCGGAAAGATCACCGTTCATCCGCTGGGTCAGATAGGTTGCTGACGGGCTCGTCTCGCGTAGCTTTAGGGTGGTACGGACCTGGTTGCCGGACGCCTGAAACACTGCGGTGGCGATATGATCCGGGTCCGCATCGAGGGCGATCAGATTCACCCCCGTAAGATTGGCAAGCGCCGCCTCTACCGTGTGATTGCAGGCCTCTGCCAACATCTTGGCATCGTCATTGTTGCCAAGGGCTTCGAAGGCGGCGAGGGCTATCGTTGGTTTTTGGGATGTAGCCCCGATGGACGGTGTGGTGGCACTGTTCAGTGCACCACCTTGGTCGGGGGGCCAGACAAAGGCGTGGATCGGGCGCGAGATGTTTTTCAGCGCCAACTCACCGACATCGGCGAACAGCTCGTCCATTACACCAACGATCTTGTCACGGACGGCAGCTGAGATGCAGATACCGCCCTTCGGGGCAGCGCCTTCTAAGCGAGCTGCAAGATTCACACCGTCGCCATAGATATCGCCATCGTCAACAATCACATCGCCTATGTGAAGGCCCATGCGGTAACCGATCTGCCGATTCTGAGGCACGGATTCTTCGTCTGCGCGAACCGCTTCTTGCGCCGCTATCGCGAAGCGAACCGCTTCCACTACGCTTGAAAACTCGGCCAGAAATCCATCGCCTGTCGACTTGATGATCTTACCCCCAGCCTGCTTGATGCCGGGGTCGAACACGGACAGGCGCAGTTCTTTCTGACGCGCCAGCGTGGCTTCCTCGGCAGCTTCCACAAGCCGCGAGAAGCCGACAATGTCGGCAGCCAAGATCGAGGTAAGTTTGCGCTTCACCCTTGGGCTCGCGTGTTCAAGGAAATCCAACCGGTTTTGTCCGGTTCGGGCATAGCGACACCATCCCCTCCGAACGATGTCGGAACCGTCTTCCACTTCGGCAGGCCGTCGGCCATGTCGAAAACACGCTCGCCATAGAAGATGTGAAAGGTTGGCTCAAAGCTCAACCCGGATTCGTGCAGCGACATCGCGTAGACCGCAACGATGTCCTTACCAGGTTTGATATTCACCAATGCACCCCCGCATTTACCACAGGAAACACGATGGCTTTCATCATTCTTGTCCGATTGAACCGTCGGTCCTGACAACGAGACATTGTCTGCCGACCAGAGACACCATGCATTAACCGGCGCCGAATGCCATTTTCTGCAAGAGTGGCAATGACAATAAGCCATGACCATCGGTTCACCGGCGGTAGCAACACTACATGCGCCGCAATAGCAGATTCCTTGGTAGGTTTCAGAATCGGCACTCATTTTCCCTCTACCCCCCAATCGAGCAATGGCTGTTAACGTAAGTTTTCCGCCACGCCTTTTTCTCCAATGCACTGCCAGCTATACATTCCAATCGCCGGGTCCCAAAGTAGCTTATTTGCCTCTGAAACTGCACTTTCGAAGGTGCCGATTGTCCTTCCAACTTCGCGCACCCATTCGCGTTGCGGATGTCTAAAGATGCAACGTAATCGCGAGATCGTGGAGCAAAATTTTCAAAATGTTGAGGCCCGGCTCGCCATCTCGACTATTCGCTGTGTAAATGCATTCAAAAGACGGCGTTGGTTGGAAAGTCAAAGGATAACTGCATCCAAGGACTTTGGATGTTCTGTTATTGCTTCCCAGCCATCTTCGGTGATTATGAAACTGTCGCCGACCTGCGCACGAAATGTATCGACTGATACTGAACCATCAACAGCGAAAACCATCCCTGGCTGCAATACTGTCGTGTCGCCGGTGACCAACTGTGGCTTTTCCAAAAAACTGTAGCCAGTCGCGCGGCCACACCGGAACGGGTATTCAAAACCCGCCCCCTGTATAACCTCGGCATAGGCGGCATGGACACTTTCCGCGGTCACCCATGGTCGCAGTTCAGCAAGTGCTGCAGCCTGACTGGCCACGGCAACCTCATAGATATGCTCTTGTTGTTTGTCATCCAACTCGCCGATCCAAAAGGTGCGGTCAAAGCCCAGTTTGAAGCGGTGAAAATTGGTCATGCCGCAAAAGCACAAAAATACCGGTTCGCCTCGTTTCATGATCCGGGTTGAGGCGCGATGATGGGTTTTGGTGATGGTGTCGCCCGACGCCATTATTTGTAAAAAATGAGTGTTGGGCGACATATCCGCGTCATCGTAATGCGCTAATAAAAGCCCTGCGGCCTTTCGTGTTCCGGCCTGGGACGTGGCAATCGCAACTTCGAACTCCGGTACTCCGTCTGCAATCGCGTCGCGTCCGGCGTTCATCATAGCGCTTGCCACCTGCCCGGCATGCCGGGCCAATTGAAGTTCCTGGGCGGATTTTATCATTCGCATCTCAGCCAGTATCGGCGTGGCGCTGACTAGGTTTTCCACCGGGACCAACGTATCCAGATATGCCCGCACAACTGGTGGCATGTGATCAAGCTCGATCCCAATGCGCTTTGCGGTCTTGACCGCTTTGGGTAACTCCGACCGCCACTCTTCGCCCATACCGTCATTCCAGGCCGAAATACGGTCAACATGAGCGGCCGAACGTGCCGCATTCAGGTCTATTGTCGGCGTGATCAACAGGCTTTCACCTGACCTGTGCACAACCAGGATGGTTGGACGCCCGAACTCCATATGCAGGTAGTCATAATAGCCCGTCAGATAATAGACGTTGTCGTCATCGGTGATGAGAGCAACGTCGATTCCGGCTTCTTGCATTTGAGTGCGAAAGCTATTCATCCTCGCAGCAAACATCGTCAGTCTCCATCCTGCAGGTGTCAGTTGAGCTTCTCAAATTGAGTTGCGTGAAGGAGACGGTAGAACACGTTTGGTCCACGGTCTATAAAAGCAAAGTCAAACACCTGTCTTGACGCTTCGCCAGCATCTCATCGGAATTACTTCACGGATCACTGTTTTTCCCTGTAAAGTCTATCATCAAGCTTCACACATACGGTGATACGCCGCCGTTAGTAAAATAGCAGCGCTATCTGCGATCTACCTCCAAAGCCATTTCCCTCAGGTGTCGCATATCCGTACCGCAGCAACCGCCAAACACCCTGATAGACGGGTTTTCCCGCATGACATCCGCAATTTCTTTGCCAAGCTGCACGGGATCTCCTTCGTCCAATGTATCTGCCTCATCCAGTTCTGCGTGCGAACAACTTGATGCATTGGCAACAACACCTTTGAGCCTTGGATGCGCGTTGAGCGCGTCGGCAAAGTGCGTCGGGTGCGAGCAGTTGACCATGTAGAACAGAGCCGCGCCGTCTGTTTCTGCTTCGATCTGGTCTATGGCATCGACAAGTTTTGTCCCATCAGCCAGGCACCCATCAGTTTCGACTACCAATGACATAATGATCGGTAAACGAATATCTCTTGCAGTCAGAACACAGCCAGCGGCCTCGCTTAGGCGGTTGAACGTGTACGCGGTCACCAGATCAACACTGGTTTCTTTCAGAACAGCAAGTTGCGCACCGTGGTAATTGCGCGACTGTTCAACTGTCATGGGTGGGATGTCTGCATAGGGGTCGCGTCTTGGCCCAACGCAGGCAGAAACCAATACGTCATCTCGACCAGCTGCCATGCGCACCTCCTCCATCAGTGCGACACCATCTTTGTTTACCTCACGAAGACGTTCAGCATCATAGCCCAAAGGTGCGGCACGGTCGGCATTTGCCATCCATGTTGGCGCGTCGAGAATACACCCAACACCCAATTCGCCAGCCAATTGCACGAGCGCTTGCATTTGCCCGGCCAGAACATCCCGGGTGGAGGGCTTCTCCAGCAAGGGAAACGACGCAAATCCCGGGAGCTCGATACCGTGGTTAAAGATCAGGTCCGTACCTGTACCTGCATAAACCAAAAATTTCTTGTCACCCTCGTCTGGAAGTTTCCGCGCCATTTTGCACCCTTCGAAAACCGACATTACTCTGCGTCCACAATAACAATGATCAGATCTTCTGCAAAACCGAGGTGTTTACTTGCCCGTTCGGACGCTTTCTCCATTAGCGGTTTCGGCTACGCATATTTAGGCGCGAACCGCCGGAGTTTCTGAACAAGCGTGGCTGTACCGTTCCGACCTATAGCCGGCCCTCGTTACCTTGGAGCGGCAGGTTCAAGCTGACACAAAGAGCTGGCCGTTCTATCCTTTCCAGGTGGAGGAGAGGACATGGATGATAAGATCGAAGGAGGCTGCAAATGTGGGTTGGTGCGATATTCTGGGTTTCGTTCAGACGCTCCGATGTTTCGCTGCCACTGCCGCGATTGCCAGCAACTCACCGGAACAGGGCATTCAGAGATTGTGCCACTTGTAGCCAATTCTCTTTCAATTGGTGACGCACTCAAAACATTTGAAATGACAGGAGGATCAGGACGGTTGACCTTTAGTGGATTTTGCCCGAACTGTGGATCGCCACTAACCCGCAGAAGTGAACGGATGAGTGACTGCATCTACGTCCATGCGGCGTCAATGGACGATCCCTCCAAGTATTATCCGGCGAAACCGATCTACCGCGAAGCAGCTTAGCCTTTGGACAGAGCTGTGATAACAACTGAAGGGGCAGGCACAAAGTAACCTCGAATGTCTGTGTTTGCTTCCGCCTGAACGAGCGTTGCCAAATCCGCACGTATTGCATCACGCCGTTCTTTCGGCTGGCGCTTGAGGAGTGATGCCGCACGCACTGCACCCCCATCAAAAACATCAAAAAGCACCTGAGGATCTGAAACGCACAATTCACTTGCAACATCGATAAGCCGCACATTGTGGAAACCTGCATTTTCGACCATTGGTTTGGCAATTCCGCCGTCTACGAGCATGTGCGCATCCGGGCCCGAAGGCAGTGAGATAGATGGGTCAGCCAGACGTTCAACAGCATCGAACAGCCAGCCAAACGCGCCTTCTGATCCTTTGCCACGCCAAATCGAGAAGGCAACTCTACCACCCGGTTTCAGCACTCTGGTCACTTCTTTCAGACCGCGTTCGGGGTCTGGAAAATGTGGGACGCCGAACCCGATTGTGACTGCATCAAAGGTATCATCTGGAAACTCCATTGCCATTGCATCACCCTGAACGAACCGCGCGGTCGGAACAGCTGATTGGGCAAGCTCAATCATCGGTTCAGAGAAATCCAAGCCGGTTACATCCGAGCCACGGGCTACAAGCTCTGCTGCTACGACACCGTGTCCGGTGCACAGATCAAGAGCTTTGCAATTCGGCCCAGCAGCGACTTCGTCTGCAAGCTTTCTGGCAACTAGGCGCGTCGCCATTTCAAAGCCGTCGGCATACCCTTTAGCAATAGACGGATCCGCCCATCCTTGGCGTTCCATTATCTCAAAGTCTGCTGTATCAGTCACTTCAGCCCCCCAAAGCTCCAAAATGTGACAAGAATACACTCAAGCAAGGTTCGGGCCAGATATGTTTTTCAAGCCTTGTCAGGATCGATCCGGATACTCGCCATGTAAACGCGAGCGCCTGATCTTAGCCAAAGGACGAGACTTGAAAGCGGTTGTGATCAGTAGCGGATGGATTCAATCTCAATAATGGGTTTGCAGTTTCTGGAGTGACCCGATGGACATAGTTCGACTTTCCGAACGCCTCATGGGTATGAAAGACGAGGTTTGGTTGCGGCATACAAACCCTTGGTCGGTCTGGACCCGCGTGCTGACACCGCTGCCCCTTTTGGCGCTGGCGATCTGGAGTCGGGCGTGGATTGGTGGTTGGGCATGGGTTGCCGTCGGCGTGGTTTTGGTCTGGGTCTGGATCAATCCGCGTGCGTTTTCCCGACCTAAGACCTTCGAGAGCTGGTCAGCCCAAGGTGTATTGGGCGAGCGTGTCTGGCTGCAGCACCGAGATAAAATTGCTGCTTATCATATACGAGCGGCCAAAGTACTTGCCTATGTCAGCGGATTGGGTCTTTTGCCGTTTGCAGACGGCCTTTGGGCGTACGGCTTGGGATTCACATGCCTTGGCATTGTTGTGATCTCTGGTGGCAAGATATGGTTTGTTGACCGAATGGCGTGGATCTGGAGCGACTTTCTGCGTGATGGTGGGTCGATTGATGACTTAACGAGCAGGAACTGAGATCCGATGTCCTGACGGAAACTAGCTTCTCTCGCAATAGCGATAAGGCCAGTTAAAGGAATTGGACCACCACTATGTCAGATACGATATCATCAGTTTTCGGCTGCGCCATACACGGGATTGCTTCAGGCCATTCAAGTCAAGAGGCTTTGCTATGAATCTTTTGGAAACTATTCTGCCACGATGGAACATATTGCTCAGCTTGCCGCCTGGATGATGAATGACGGACGCTGCTCGAACGATCCGGGTAGGATCGTATCGCATTTCTGCACTTCACTAATCGAGGCAGGTGTACCGCTATGGCGTGTCAACATTGGCCAGCGGTTCGCCAACCCCTTGCTTATTGCGTGGGGCGTTGTCTGGACACCTGAAGAAACTGAAAGCTACGATGTGACTCATGCTCGTATGCTCACAGATGGCTATGTTGGCAGTTCATTCGATTACATTCTGGAGCACAGGCGCCCACTGCACAAAAGTCTGCGCGGTCTCGACCCGGAAACGGACCACGTATCTTACCTTGAGTTCGCTGAACTTGGTGGCACGGATTATTATGCGACACTGCTATACTACGGGGACGGATCACTGCACGGATGTACATTCGTCACACGTTCCAAGGATGGGTTCTCGAACCAACATCTGGAGATGATCGAAGTCGCGTTGCCAGCCCTGTCTTCGGCCATGGAACCGATCACCATGCGCAAGTCTTCCCAGAGTCTGCTTCGTACATATCTTGGCAATGGACCATCCGAAGCCGTTTACAACGGAACGATTAAACGAGGTGAGCGCACGTCCCTAGAAGCTGTCGTGATGTTCTCTGACCTTCGTGGTTTTACCGCGTTGACGGATACCGCAGATGAGGAGGACGTTTTCGATGCGCTGGATGGCTACTTTGACCTGATCGTTCAGGCTGTTGAGGATAACGGAGGGGACGTTCTCAAATTCATGGGCGACGGAGTTTTGTCCGTTTTTACGATTGCGGCACCCCGAGATCGCATCCACCAATGCCGTCAGTCGGTGCGTGCTGCGCAAGACGCGCTCACCGGTCTTGCCGCGTTAGATAAAAGGCGCGTTGAGCAGGGAAAACCGACACTAGACATCGGAATTGGCATCAATGTCGGGCAGGTTAGCTACGGCGATATTGGCAGCCCCGGCAGGCTCGATTTCACAGTGTTGGGTAGCGCGGTCAATGTTGCGAGTAGGATTGAAGGCTTAACCAAATCATTGGGACGCAGAGTGCTGACGACAACCGCCGTCGCAGAAGCGGCACCGGAACTGTTTTCTGTGTGCGGTGTCCACAATATTCGCGGCATTACGGGTGCAGTCGAGTTGTTCCATCTTATCGAATAAGGTCGGCCACTCGACGTGATGTCTTTGGCGGATAGGCCCAGACACCTATCTTTCCACGCCTGCCCCTCAAGGCATGCTCCCCGGCAGGCTCCAACCGCTCAACCAAGGAATTGCCAGAATCATCGGTCGGATGTATCGCCTGAATCACGGAAGCGCTGACCACCAATGAGCATTCAAGCGTTCTCGTAAGTTGCTCAAGCCTGCTTGCAACATTCACTGTGTCACCAATAACGCTGTATTCGAGGCGACGTTGATTTCCGATGTCACCAGAAACAACAGGCCCGTAGTGGATACCAATCCCAATCCGCACCTGAGGAAGCCCCGCAGCCTTTCTTTCGCGGTTCCAATCATCCAATGAATCTAGCATGTCAAATGCGCATTGAAGCGCGTCTCTGGCATCTTGCCCACCAGGCTCCGGCGTACCGAAAGTCGCCATAAGCCCGTCGCCGAGATACTTATCAAGTGTCCCGCCGTTCTCAAAAACTGCCTTACCCAGACGATCATGATACCTCCGCAGGAAAGAAACGACCTCTCCAGGCGTGTCGTTCTCGCACATCGTCGTGAAACCAATGATATCGACGAACATGACTGCGACTTCTTGTTCACGTGCTTCTCCCAAATTATCTTCAGAACTCGCGAGACGATCCACGACGTTTGGCGAGAAATAGCGAGCAAGATTGGTGCGTGACCTTTCCGAGCGAATTCGGCTTTCGACGAGCCAACGTGACCGGCGTACCAATGCTGCAAGGCCTGCGGCTACCAGCAAGCATACGAGTATTTCTTGCACCCAAAACCCAAGAAAAATGAAGTTGGGATCAGAACGAGCCAACAACAAATCCTCAATCGTTCGCTCGGTTAAATCAAGGTTTGTGAAGGTCCCGGGCTGGTTCACAAACCAAACCAGCATTCCTGTGCGCGCAGCAACAATACATAGACCACACCAGAGAACCAGACTTGGACGAAAGCTGAATGCAGCCTGCATCAGGAACAAATAGAAATAGGTAAACTGGCTTCCATTCATCAGGATCGC
Source organism: Ruegeria meonggei (assembly GCF_900172215.1). GTDB lineage: Bacteria > Pseudomonadota > Alphaproteobacteria > Rhodobacterales > Rhodobacteraceae > Ruegeria > Ruegeria meonggei. The sequence continues at coordinate 140,637 of NZ_FWFP01000009.1, read as the reverse complement.
AGGTGGCATATCGTGCTCGGTAAAAGGGTTCTGAATACTGGAGATGAGGGCCAGCAATGCGCAGTCCACCGCCACGAAGGCATAATTCAGCACCCTGGCGTGCGCGCTATATTTCGCGAAATAGAATTGCATGATGCCAAGAACCGCGAACACAGCAACTTGGGACACATCGTAGAGAAAGCCAATCCCGCGACTTTGCGTGTCGACCGCCACCCAGACCAAAACGATACATAGCGCGAAAGTTCGAACCTTCGCGGCGAGCATGAGGCCGTTTCGTTCAGCTTCGTCAAAACTGTCCTCACTGCGACGGGCAAGTCTGTCGTCGAGCCGTTCTTCAACTGAATGATCAACCGTTTCGGATTTCAGAAGGCGTGCCAAACCCGTTTCCTCCAATCGCGAACAGCTTAGCGGTCTTTGGCTGGGTCTAGAAGCTGCATAGCGCCGTCGAATTGGCGCTTAGATCGGATATCACAAGGCAAAACGGCATCTTCGCGGAAAGGTAGACAATTGAGGTTGCTGATTTCATGCACCCCTGGAAAGCGCGATTGCTATAGCCAGCCAGAATCCGGAGCGTATAGTCATTGCTCCAACTGTTCGCCATTCAAAGGGCGTACCGCCAAGCGCCATTGCTATCAAAACCAAGAACACCAGAGCTGTGCAAATGCCGATTGCCCAAGCAATTCGCCGCGCCCAAGCTGCGGATTTATAAAGTGCGACAGCACCAACAACATAAACGAACCCCGCAAGGAAATTGAACCAAAGCACTATTGGCACCGCGTCCCCGGCTGCGGATTTCACGGTCGAAACGCCAAACAACACCATCCCCCCGGAAAAAGTAGTCAGGAGACCAAAGAGTGCGGCGATTACTGCGGCCGGGCGCATCCAAGGCGAGGACTGAGCTATCATTATTATCTCAGGAGTTCGGTTGAACATCGTGATGCAACCAGCCTACTTCATCGCAAGCGTTACAGCTTGATCAATGTCAATTTGGTCACTCAGCCATTTGGTTGCGTCTGGAAGAAAATGATCTCTCATATCGCTTTCTGCCACACTCTGAATTACTCAGTGGGTAGATTTTCGAGACGGAAAAGACCCAAACCTGCCGGATCGCCAAATCTGGATCAAGTTTCTACAGATCACATACGTTGCCTATTCCGGTTTACGGGCGGTCATAATGTAGGCCGTCGTCGGAAAAACTGCTTTACCGGTTGGCGTTGCGTATTTCGAAAGTTTCACATCAGATTTGATCAGAACTTCTGCGATTTTTTCTTCACTGAGATGTATGTCAAACAGCGGCAGCCAACCCCGCAGTTCAACTTCCACCATTGTCCGGGTGCTGGGAAAGGTTGCCTGCTCGCTTTTGGATTCAAAGGCAATGTCCTCAAATCCAGCTTGCGACAAGATGGTCGCGACTTCGTCGGGGGCGCCTAAACTGAAAGGCAATCTCACTGAATTTGCGGCCTCTGGCGACACATATTCCTCCAACACGGCGACGATATCCCGATATGCAGGGTTCTGGTCGATAGTGTGCCAGATCGCCACCCCCAACCTGCCGCCCGGTTTGGTCACCCGATACATTTCGCGTGTCGCTTTCCGCAGGTCCTGAAAAAACATCATTCCAAATTGAGAGATCACGCAATCAAACGAGTCATCCGCGAAGGGCAGCTCTTCGGCACTGCCCAGAACCCACTCGATATTGGGTTCAACTTCTCTTGCCGCTGCAATCATGCCGGGTGCAGGATCAAGTCCGACCACGCGACCAGTATGTCCAGAACACTCGCGTGCTGCTCGCGTCAACACGCCTGTACCACACGCAACATCCAAAACGTGCGCACCTTCGCGTATTCTTGCGCCGCCAATCAAATGGTCGCACCAAGGTGCAAATAGCGCTGGCACAAACAGAGCTTCGTATCCACGACCCGCTTGGAGTTCTTCCTGTGTTGCTTCGGCAGCCATTTGCGTTACTCCACGAAATCGTAATGTTTGATTGATCTGGATTCGACCAATTCGGCTTCCGAAGGATCCACATGCGCCGATTGGTAATCATCGCCAACAAACGCCTTGAGAGAGGCAAGGTTTTTCCAGATCATAACGAAACTGAATTCTCTTGGACTGTCGGCCCGCGCCGCACCGGGAAGAACCTGCACGATCCCTTCGGTTCCCCGCATCAGTGGTATGGCCGTGTTGTGGAAGAAGTCACCGAACTCCTCCTCTTTGCCTTCTTTCGCTGTGACTTGAAATATCCGCATGATCATGACGCGCCTCTCCCATTGGTAGGGTTGCCGCCTGCATGATGACCTCAAGAATACCTAATATCACATCACTCACCCTTTGTCGTTTTGACTCATTACCAACTGTCATCAATACACAGAACCAGTAGCGGACCTGTCCTGAAACAGACCAATGGCTCAAGACCCTTGGACAGAAGCTACGCGACTCAAACGACCAGCCCTGCTAGATTGAGCCCTTCACGTAGTTTTTCGATCAGGTCTTTCGGCATGTCACGTGCGCGGAAAGGGGCCAGTGGGTCTTTGATTGCTTCAGGAAACTCTTTTCTTAGTTCATTGACCAGGTTTCTCGCTGCGTCCAGTTCGCCATTTAACGCCAAAGCTGCGGCGGTGGATGCCATGTTCATGGGGCGACGTGCACCACCCATACCAGCTATTTCGGCCAATGCTTCATCGTAGTCGCCCCGCACGATTGCATGCAGGTGAAAGGCATTGCCATAACCGGGATGAAGCTGAGGATTGAGTTCCCGCGCCCGAGTGATCCAGGTTTCACCAGCCTCCCATTCTCCCGAATATGCCAGAAAGATCCCCAAATCGGCGAGAATCCAGGAGTCGTTAGGATTGAGATCGATTGCGCGTTGCGCGTAATTTCGGAAGATATCTGTGCTCTCCCCGACCATACGGCTGTGGATCGCCAGTGCGTAATATGCATCCGGGTTTTCCCGATCAGCCTCAAGTGCCTTATTGGCGGCCCGCCGCGCCTGCTCCGACCAGTCCGGCTGCGTATCCAATTGGCGCTTCTTAGATTCCAGAAAATTGTAGGCGAGCCGTGACCAGGCCAGTGAATAATCAGGTTCCGCCTCAACCGTGCGTAGCAGGCAGTCGCGCGCAATTCGATGATCCTCGATGGTGAATGTTTGATAGAACCAAAACGACAAGAACACACATTCATACGCATCAAGACTGTCTGGCGCCTTATTCCTGATCTCCTGTGCGATGGCTGATTTAAATAATGGTGCATCGCTGGACCCGATGGCCGACGCAACCTTGCGGGCAATGTCGAGCTGGACTTCAAGCAATCGTTCCGCATTCAAATCGACATCGAAGGGTCCAGGTGATGTTAGCTGACGGCAGCTTTTTGCATCGGTCAGAGTAGTCGTAACCCGAAGCTGATCAGTCGAGCGCTGCACCGTGCCTCGCAGGATAAAGTCTGCGCCAAGCTTTTTGCGCAGATCTTCGCAACCTGTGTCGTCACGGAAGGCCAACATGGCTTCGGGCGCGATGACAAAAAGGTTGGAAAACCTGGCAAGCAACGCATTGATATCCCGGCTCAGCCCATCGCTGAAATATGTGTCACCGAGCTCAGCGCTGAGATTTTTGAATGGCACCAGCGCGATCCGAGCGCCCGTTGGAAGCTTGGAAGCGCTTGACAATGTATGGCTATACCAAAACGCCGCAATCGCAAGTGTTGCACCCAAGGCAATTGCAGCTGCCCAGCGGACGTATTTCGGTTGCATTCGAATGGACCGGGCAGCCGTAGCCGGCCAAACAAAAACCTCCAGTGGTGTAGGAATGTTTTTCAGACCTTTCAGCCCCGCACTAGCGAAACCTTCATCCAGCTTTCCAGCGATTTGCTCGGCCACTTGGCGGGAAATGCAAATACCGCCAGGGGGCGCCAACGCTTCGAGCCGAGAGGCGACGTTCACGCCGTCGCCGAGAAGATTGTCTCCATCGCTGACCACATCGCCCAGATTAACTCCAATCCGGAAGACCATTCGTGAGTTTTCAGACAAGTCAGCATTCTGAGCGGTCAGGCGGTGCTGCATCTCCAGCGCGGTGCGGACAGCAGCAACAGAGCTATGAAATTCTGCCAATACGCTGTCGCCAGCGCTGCCAAATATTCGCCCGCCTGCACTTTCGATACAACCATCGATGATCGTTCTACAGGTCGCGAGTGTCGCGAGTGTGCCTTCCTCATCATCACACATCATCCCAGAATAGCCGACGACGTCCGCTGCAAGTATGGCTACCAGTTTCCGTTCCATACAGCGCCCCTTTAGGAGCCGACCCTAGCATCGTTTGCGATTATCCGACAAATGGCGTGGCCCAGCCACCGTGTTCAAATCCTTCCGACGGATCTTCTTCTGGCATACTGGGGGATTGCATCACGCCATCGAGCGTCACGAATGTCAGAATGGCAAGCTGTCGCATGTTTCCGATCTGTCAGCCAAATTCTCTTGATGCAAGATACTCGCCAAGCTTGTCAAAGGCCTGGTTCCAGCCGCCTGCGCCAGCTGTGCCCTCTTCGACGCCGACATGAACCATGGTCATTAGTGTTTTCCCGTTCGCTTCAGAGAGTTCAACAATGATCTCGGTGATGTCAGGAAAGTCATCGGGCATGCCCATCGCCTGAGGTGTGATAAGGGTGCCATCCTCATCACACATACTCTCCGTATAGACGAGGCGATGCGGTCGGGTGACTTCTTTGTACACGCCTGTGAACCACATTTTCATGGGTCGCTCAGCCGACTTCATTTCCATGCAAACCTTACGCGTGCCGCCAACAACCACGTCCATTTCGGCTACTGGAACCGACATGCCACGGGGTCCATACCATGCACTAAACAGGGCCGGGTCAGTCCACATGTCCCAGATGGTGCCAATCGGGGCGTCAAATTCTCGCTCGATCTTTACCCATTTCTTCTCGTCATTCATCTGGTGTTTCCTTCATTCCATTCAGAATTCTGTCCATTGCGTCGAACCGAGCTTCCCAGATGAAACGGTATTGGTCGGTCCAGCTTGCAACGGCCTCCAGCGGTTTTGTGTCCAAAGCACAAGGGCGGAACTGAGCATCCTTGCCACGTAAGACCAAGCCAGCAGCCTCCAGTACCCGGATATGTTTGGAAATCGCGGGTAAGGTCGCATCGAAGGGTTCTGCAAGCTCGTTCACAGTCGCTGTGCCTTTGGCCAATCGGGCCAGAATTGCGCGCCTCGTCGGGTGGGCCAGTGCTGAAAAAGCTGCATCGAGTTGTTCATCACCTGTCATGGTGGCACATTATACCATTTAGTTAATTAATCAACTGGTATAATACAGTTCTGCAGGTACGTGTTCGCATTCGCTACTTTTGCGCGGCTTGGGCGAGTCGAAGTTCGGTAGCTGTAGCAGACACCATCAGCTTTGAGCTGTTCCCATCCAATTGGTTGACTTCAACCTGTATGGTGAATTAGTTCGATACACATGATGAAAGCGTTCGACATTTCCAATGGTTATTATCCTCAGCTTGCATAGCTGCGGACACTTCACTGTGAATTTTCCGCTGCCCTGACAGCGGTCTAGACACGAAATGATCTCTCGCCAGGCGGCAGTTTTTTGAGGTCATGAGATGAAAAACTCTAGAGTTGAAAACGCCACTGCATCCGTCGGCATCATCGGTTTCGGCGCATTCGGGCAGCTGATCGCCAAACACTTGAACCAGAAATTCAAGATGCTTGCATATGATCCGTCACCACACCTGCGAGAAGACGCGTCGAAACTCGGCGTGTCCATTGCTTCTCTTGGTCAAGTAGCGAAGTGCGACGTTATTGTTGTCGCTTCACCTGTTTCAAGCTTTGAGAGTGTCGTGAGGTCCATTGCCCCAATCTGCCGCCCTGGTGCGATCATAGTTGATGTTGGTTCGGTAAAAGTTCAGCCCTCTGAGATTATGGATCGGTTTCTTCCAGAATATGTCAGTATCGTCGCAACCCATCCATTGTTCGGCCCGCAAAGCGCCCGCAACGGTATCAGAGGTCTGAAGGTTGCGGTCTGTCCAATACGTGGACATCACCATACCCATGTCGCGGCTTTTCTACGAAAACACCTGGGCCTTCACGTCATTGTGACGACACCAGACCAGCACGACAGGGATGCGGCTACTGTTCAAGGCATTACCCATTTGATTGCTAAAGTGTTGCTAAATATGGGGCCTTTACCGTCTCGCATGACGACCAAGAGTTTTGACCTTATCTCAGAAGCTATCTCGATGGTACAACATGACGCGCCTGAGGTTTTTGAAGCGATTGAAAGCGCAAATCCCTACGCTAAAGAAGTCAGGCAACGGTTCTTTAGTATGGCATTCGAACTGAATTCTTTTCTGGAAGATAGTGAGAGGCACGATTGAATAGCTACCTGCGCTTAACCGCAATATCATTCTCGGTCATGTGAACCACCGGCAAGCATCTTAGTTTCAAACAACCAGATTATACTGCATTCGGCAGGCCACAGCGCCTTCTTTGCAAAAAATTGTGAGTATGATGTTCAGTGTTAACGCATCGCGAGCGGGATAAACTACGTGCTTTGGGTTCGATGTAACTGTTTATTGGGTTCAGCCCGATTGGCCAGCAGCAGCCCAAATGAAAATGCCCAAGGACGTTTAAGCCCGACGTCAAGCGGGTTTGCAAAGTCCGGTTACTGCGCGTATCGGACATTCTAACAGAGCTGAACGCAAAACGGCCCGCTACTTTGGCACAAAAAATCTGTGTTTGCGGGTTGTCTAACTCGAGAGAACGCAATCCCCCGTTTCAACCAAGCGCGCAAAACTATGGGCGAAGTACGCAAAACTATGGGGTGTGCGAAGGACTATGCGCTTCCCTACAAAATACTGTAGGGACGCGCATAAAGCTGCGCTTTTGCTATTGATTTCAATCATTAAATTCAGATGTTCTTGCCCATAACTTTGCGTGGTATTTGCTCATAATTTTGCACGATTTGCCCAAAAGTTTGCAGACTCCCCCTATCGGTGTCCGATTAAATCCTTCCGTAAGTCTCTTTGAGTTCTGCGACTTTTTCAGCATCCAAAAGGCGGGTTGGCAGGCCGCGCAAAGCCACTAGTAGCTTGGCTGTTTCTTCCAACTCTTCTGCCGCGCAAACCGCTGAGAAGAGGTCCTTTCCCGAAACGACGGGGCCGTGATTGGCCAACAGAACCGCACTATACTTGCCGCCCAGTTCGCGGATCAAATCACCGGACTTCGGGTCGCCCGGCTTTACGTATGGAACCAGTTTGACCGTGCCAACGCGCATGACCACATACGGCGTCAGCGGTGGAATACAGTCATTGGGATCGGTGTCTTCCAGACACGACAGTGCGGTCGCCCAGGTCGAATGCAGATGCACCACTGCACCAGCTTCCGGCCGCGTCTCATAGAAGGCTTGGTGCAGAAAGACCTCCTTGGTCGGCTTGTCTCCGGAGACGTGGTTGCCATCCAAATCAATCTTGGCAATTCGCTCAGGGTCAACATTGCCCAAAGTCGAGTTGGTGGGTGTCATAAGGATGCCGTCATGCAGACGGGCAGAGACATTACCCGCAGTGCCAACGGAAAAGCCACGCACAAACAGCGATGCACACAGTTCCGACATCTGCTGTCGTAAAGCCAATTCTTCAGAACTCATTTTCCAGCCTCCATCATTCTGAGGGCCTTCGCGAAAAAATCCGGAGCGCCAAAGTTTCCAGATTTCAAAGCCAGCACTATGGGTTCAGATTTCCCAACGCTCAGGACAGGTACGCCCGGGTCGATCTCTGGACCAATTGACATGGCAGGAGACCCCAGTGCCTCAGAGACAGCCTTGGCGACAGCTCCCGACGTCTCTCCTCCTGCCACCACAATGCGCTTGTACCCCGTTTCGGCAAGTTCTCGTGCTACATCTGCAAAGAGATTGTCCAGTTTTTCCGCCACAACTTCCTGACCGAATTGACTTTGGATCGCGCGAACATCATCCGGGCTTCCCGATGAATACACGAGCGGAGCCTGACCCGAATGCGCTTCAAAAAATTCCAGAAGCATTTGCGTGGTCACATCCCCGGACATGACACCCGGAACATCAATGGCGAAAGTCGGATGGGATTCCGCATGAACATCGATCTGCCCGCGGGTCGCACCTGAACAAGAGCCCGCAAGGATCGCGGCAGGCCCTGCGATACCAGTGAACACACTGCCAGCACTTTTGGGTGAAGTCCCTCTCAAGAAGTTTCTGGGGAGCCCCAGTGCTATCCCCGAACCCCCGGTTATGAGCTTGGCGTCTTTAAGAGCCTCGCCCCAGGCCAACAAATCTTCATCCGAAATCGCATCGCCAATTACAAATCGTTCGTCGGCCTTCTGCAAAGCAGCAGCAATTGCCTCTGAACCTTGCTTCACAGTGTCAATTGGCACCAACCCAACCGCTTCTTCAGTCTGATAATGCAACCATCGCCTGATGTTGGCATCCGTCATCGGAGTAAGAGGGTGGTTTTCCATCCCAGACTCGTTCAACAGCTTGCCGAGCACAAAAAGATGGCCCTGAAAAACCGTACGCCCCGTGGTGGGAAAGGCCGGACAGAAAACCACCTTTTGCGCACTCAGTTCATTGGCCAACGCTTCCGCAACGGGGCCGATGTTCCCTTCTTTAGTGGAATCGAATGTCGAGCAATATTTAAAAATGAACTGCTGGCATCCTTGATCCTTAAGCCACCGCAGGGCCCGCAAGCTGTCCGCAACAGCTTCTTCGACAGGTGCAGTGCGGCTTTTAAGTGAGATCACACCCGCTTCGATCTCTTTGTCGGCTGGGGCAGTCGGAGTACCCGGAAACTGCGCCGTTTGTAATCCGTCTTCCGGTTCAACGCCCTTTGCCAGAGTGTTCGCAATATCGCTCGCACCGGTAAAGTCGTCCGCTATGACGCCGATCTTCATAATTTGATGTCCCTGGTTGGCCCGGGATCCAGCCTATGGATATGCGGTGCCGCTCCGACAGGAAAAACCTCACGCACAAGTGGATCATGGCCGGGCACGATAAGTCGAGGATGCGAGGCCAACCTCTCGAGCGTCTTAAATCCATCCATCATGTCCTGCAGGTCGACGACGATGGGAAAGGCTTTGCGCGCCATGAAATTCTCATAGTAATGCGAGGCGTCAGAGGCGAGCACCATCCACCCGGCTTCCGTCCTTACGCGAACGCATTGCAACCCTCGCGAATGCCCACCAATGCAGTGCACCGTGACCCCATCTATAATCTCGGCTTCTCCATCGTAGAACACGACCTTCCCTGAATAGAGACGCTTTACGACCTCGCAAATATGGCCCGCCGTGAAAGGTGCACGCAAATGGTCGTGGCACATGCAGGGGCCTGTGGCGAAGGCCATCTCCGCCGATTGCATATGCAACTTCGCGTTCGGGAACATATGCAGCCCCCCCGCGTGGTCATAATGAAGATGGGTCACGATGATGTCTGTCACCGCTTCCGGCGTGATATCCAAGGGGCGCAGAGCCTCGCGTGGGTCCATCGCAATAGGACGACCACGGGCGGCGGCCTCATCGGAGTCGTAGCCGGTATCGACCAGAATGACTTCGTTGCCGCGCTTCAATACCCAAACGAAATAGTCCATCGCGTGAGGTGCGTCGTGATTGTCATCCAAGATGAAGCTGTCGCGTCGAGTGCGGGCATTGCGATCCGCATACTTGACGGCGTGAATCTCCCAATCGTTCATCGGATGACCTCGAAATACTGGTGAACTGTCTTCGTGGCGATCATATCAGCCACAGCCGCATCGAAGGATTTGAAATGCGCGCTTTCCAGGTGGGCGGAGAACGCCACGCTATCATCATAAACCTCATAGAGAAAAACTGTCTCGGGATTGCCGCCGAGGCAAACGTCAAACTGCTGGCATCCGGGTTCTTCACACAAAGAGGTCGAAGCGTTTTCGACCATCAGCGGCAAAAAGGTGTCTCTCGTACCGGGCTTGAGAGTGAAGGTGACAGTAACCACAAACATCAGACGGAAAGTCCTTTCAGACGTGAGAAAGCGCGCTTCGCAACGGGCAGTTGGCTGAGGATCAGGCCAATGTTGAGCACCAGCAGAATGGCCGCGCCGGGCCGCGAAAAGAAGACCGAAAGATCCCCATCTGACAAGAACAGCGACCGGCGGAAGGTTTCGTCAAACAGGCTGCCCAGAATAACCCCGATAACCAATGGCGCGATTGGGTATTTCATCAGGTTCATGAAATAGGCAACGGCGCCGACGCCAAGCATCAGGTAAAGATCATTGATGCCACCACCGACGCTGAAAGACCCAATTGTTGTTAGAACCATTACAACCGGCAAGAAGATAGTCTGCGGAATGGCGAGTATTCTGATGAAAACCCGAGCAGTGAACAGGCCCATCAAGAACATTGTCAGGGAGGCCAACACAAGTATTGCAACCACGCGCAGAATGATCTCGGGGTCTATCGTGGGCCCCGGGATCACGTTGTTGATCTTGAAAGCCCCCATCAAAGCCGCGGCGGGTGGTGAACCGGGAATGCCCAACACCAAAAGCGGGATTAGCGCGCCCCCAATGCAGGCGTTGTTTGCTGTTTCAGAGCACAGCAGACCTTCCAATGACCCTTTTCCAAACTTGTCGCCCTCGGCAGATACGGTCTTGCCGACACCGTAGCTAACCCAACCGGCGACATCTTCGCCAACTCCGGGAAGTGCTCCTACCCCTGTCCCAATCACTCCTGACCGGCCGATGGTTGGCAGGTAGCGTCGAATAGATCGAAGGTTTGGAAGAATACGGCCTTTCAGGGCCAGAATTTTTCCAGCCTCAACATGCCTCAAACCCTCGATGATTTGGGGGATCGCAAAGGCCCCCATCAAAACCGGCACGACCTGAAATCCGCTCATCAGGTAAGACCAGCCGAAGGTATAGCGCGGCTCAGACAACAGAGGGTCGAGTCCCACCATGGACATCGCAAGCCCGATCAGACCGGCGATCCATCCCTTAATCACCAGGTCTTCGCTCATCAAAGTGCCAGAAAGCAGAATGCCGAACAGGGCCAGCAGTGCTTTCTCCGGGCTTGCGATGTTTTTTGAAACCAAAAGCAACGCCCAGACAAAGATCAAAAGCGTGATGGTCCCGATAACTGTACCAATGAAACTGGCCGTTGTGGTCAGCCCTAGTGCTTCGCCCCCTCGACCCGCTTTGGCCAGAGGGTATCCATCCATAGCCGTCGCCGCACTGGCCGCCGTGCCCGGAATGTTCAGCAGGATTGACGGATAAGAGCCACCGTAAATCGCGCCGACATAGGCCCCGAGCAAAGCGATGAGCGAATAGTCCAATGGGATCTTGTTGCCGAAGAAACCCGTCAGGATCGTCACTGCCAGCGTTGCGGTCAGGCCGGGCAATGCGCCGAACGTGATGCCCAAGAACACGGATGCGATCAAATACAGATAGGTCAGCGGGTCTACTGCCAGGCCCACGAATGCGGCCCCAAATCCAGCCAGTTGCGAAAGGATAAAGTCCATCCGGTCAATCTTTCCATAGCGGACGAAGCGTCACGTAGTAGTGGTATTCGATTTGCTTGAAGATCAGCCCCCCGCGCGCGGGCACGTTCTGGCGGAAAACAAAGGCCATCGCGCAAACCAGAATGAACGGGGCCAATATCGCGATTAGTGGCACGAACCTCAAAACGGGCTCAGAGGACGCTTTGGTCAACACCACAAGTGTGAGCGAGACCCATAGAGCCAGTGTAAACCAATCATCACCGTGCGCGTTCCAGTCCGCCTGCGCGGGAAAAACAGCAAACGCAAAAAGCCCAGCAGAGACAACTGCGATACAAGCAACCAAAGCACGCCGCGCATGGCCGCCGTAGTAGCCATAAGTCAGAGCTGTAATCAGCAACCCAGAACACAGAATGAAGTCTACTCTGGGAACGAGCCCCACGACGTATGCAAGAAGGATCAGGCCTATTGTTGAAGCTCGATAGGCTTCCGACTTATCCCATCCGATCCCCAAAGCAGTGAGCGCGTTTTGGGCACCACCTGAGCGGATTGAAATAGCCAGCAAAACGAAAGACAAGCTAAGCAATCCACCGAAGATGAACAGCGGTACAATTGCAGCCGAGTTGTACCAATCCGATCCACTTACACCTGCGCGGTTTTCGCCCCAAAGTGGAATGTCCGACGTCTTCCAAAGAAAAAAGACGGACACTGTTATAAGAACAATTGCTGCCCAAAAGTCGCGCGATCGCATGACCAGTGTTTCGTCAGGTTTGTCCATTGCCTGCCTCCTGAGGGAAAGGGCGCGATCAAGCGCGCCCTTTCAAAATTGATCGGATTAGGGCTGCGCGATACCCAGCGAGGCCGGATCCACTGTGGCAGCGCCAAGGTCTTGCAAGGTATAGGCAAAAGTAGCCTCGAGGTTCGCAAACAGTTCTTGAGCTTCTTCACCGTGTTGACCACCGACATCGTAATTGTTTGCCGCGGCCCATTCGGCGACGGTGTCGGAGGCAATAGCTTGCTCGAAGGCATCACCAAGCGCGGCCTTTACATCGTCCCCGGCTGAACTGTGGACTGCAAACCCGATGGCCTGTTTGAGCGGCAAATACTGATCGAGACCGTCATAGATGCCAAAGGCAGAAGGTACTGTTGCCCCTGCAATCTGCGCATCTTCGGGCGTCAACATCGCGAGCGGTTTAAGTTGACCGCCTTCAATCAACGGAGCCTGTTCAGCCAGTGACGTCACAACCAACGCAACTTCACCCGCTATCGCTGCTTCCTGCCCGGGCGCTGAGCCTTTGTATGGAACAAACTTGAACTCTGCACCGGACCCTTTTTCGATGGCTAGAAGATTCAAGTGATGGATCGAACCTGCGCCGGAAGCCGCCGCAGGAATTGTGCCAGGAGCAGCTTTCGCAGCGTCGACCAGTTCTTCCAGCGTATTGTAAGGGCTGTCCGCCGGGACCGAGATCAGATCAGGTGATCCACCAACAATGAACGGATACCAAAAATCAAATTTCTTATCCCAACCACCCTGCACAGCAGCGGTGACGTTAGACTCTGACAGACCAACCAATGTATAGCCATCGTCTGGTTGGTTCATCACGTAAACCATACCGTTGGAGCCTGCGACACCACCTGTTTGATTGATCACATTGATCGAGACCGGAAGGTGTTTTTCCATCTCGGCCATGATCATTCGGTTGATCGTGTCCGTGCCACCACCGGCCCCCCAGACCACAGCTGTGGTGATATCACGATAGGGATAATCCTGCGCAGCAGCTGCCCCTGTAATCCCGGTCGCCATCACGGCTGCGGCCGCCAACCGCCCTAGATTTTGTTTCATTTCCAAGTCCTCCCAAAACAACTTCGCGATTATTATTGCATTTATTTGCGTATACATTAAAGAATGCATTGTCAACGTACTGTAGTGGAAGCTGCTATCGCGCTATGAATGCGAAACGGGAAGGAAACGGGCCAAGATGAATAAGATGTACGATGTTGCGGTGTTCCACGGGGACGGGATCGGCCCGGAAATTATGACCCCTACGCTTGAAATCCTGCGCCAGCTCTCGGGCAACAATCCCAGCTACGAGCTGGCGTTTACAGACGCGCCGGCAGGCGCAGGCCACTACGCCAAAACTGGAGAATCGTTTCCGGCTGGATCACTCGAAACCGCACGCAATGCGGACGCAATTCTGCTGTCTGCAATGGGCTTGCCGGATGTTCGTTACCCTGACGGAACCGAGATTTCACCGCAGATCGATCTGCGAAAGAAACTGGGACTTTTCGCTGGTGTACGACCAGTAAAGGTAAGCAGCGGACAAATGACCCCCTTGGCGCTGCCCCCCGGAAAAGAGATCGACTTTGTCTTGATACGCGAAAGCACAGAAGGACTGTTCTTCACCCAAGGCGCTGGCGAAGTTACCGAACACGAAGCACGAGAAACTCTGCTGATCACTCGTGAGGTGTCCGAAAAACTGTTCCGTTTCGCGTTTGAACTCGCCAAGAACCGCAAGGCATCCGGTCGCGGCCAAGGACGGGTTACATGTGTCGACAAAGCCAATGTTTTCAGGGCCTTTGCATTCTTCAGATCTATCTTTGACGTGGAGGCCGCACGCCATCCCGATTTGAAAGCTGACCATGCCTATGTTGATGCCACCGCTCTATGGATGGTCCAAAAGCCTTGGGAATTCGATGTTTTGGTGACTGAGAACATGTTCGGAGATATCCTCTCCGACCTTGGTGCGGGTCTCATGGGCGGTCTTGGACTGGCGCCATCAGCGGATATCGGGTTGAACCACGCTGTTTTCCAACCCTGCCATGGTTCCGCTCCGGACATTGCGGGACGGGGTATTGCTAACCCTTTTGCGATGATCCTGTCCGCAGCAATGATGCTTGAATGGTTGGGGTTGATCCATGATCACACAGGCCTGTCCAACGACGGTGAACGATTGCGTGAAGCCGTGGAAGAGGTGACTGCGAACGGACAGAACCTGACGCGCGACCTAGGTGGCACCGCCGGAACGCAGGACGCAGCCTCATCGGTATTGGAAGCACTTTTGGCATGAATACTCACCAAACCGTCAGAGTCGCGTGTGTGGGTGCGGGGTACTTCAGCAGGTTCCACTACGAAAGCTGGTCCCGAATGCCCGGAGCGGTTCCGATTGCATCCTGCAACCGTGATATCAGCAAGGCGAAAGAAACAGGATTGGCCGCTTACGATGATCTGTCAAGAATGTTGGAGGCGGAAGAACCAGATCTCGTGGACATCATCCTTCCACCTGTGGCGCAGGTCGACGCCATCCGAACGGCACTGCGGTTTGGTATCAAGTGGTTGATCTGCCAAAAGCCATTTTGCCTGTCTCTGGATGAAGCGGAGAAGATCGTCTCCGAGGCTGAGGCGGTAGGCGCAACTATTGTCGTGCATGAAAATTTTCGCTTTCAGCCCTGGTATCGTGCGATCAAGGTGGCGATGACCGAGGGTCGAATTGGAACACCTCTACAAGCGACTTTCCGGCTTCGACCGGGCGACGGACAGGGACCACGAGCCTACCTTGACCGGCAGCCGTACTTTCAGGACATGCCACGTTTTCTGGTTCATGAAACAGCGGTTCACTGGGTAGACACGTTCCGGTTTCTATTCGATGCGCCCAGCGCAGTTTATGCGGACTTGCGCCAAGTTAACCCCGTTATCGCGGGCGAGGACGCAGGTTACATCCTGTTTGACCACCCCAACGGTTTGAAAGCTCTGTTCGATGGCAACAGATGCCTTGACCACAGCGCCGAAAACCTGCGTCAGACCATGGGCGAAGCGCTCATCGAAGGATCGGAAGGATCACTGGTTCTTAACGGCGACGGTTCAGTAGAACTCCGTTTTTTTGGAAAACAGGAGCGACAGCAGATTCTACCTCCAAGCGATCATGATGGATTTGGAGGAGACTGCGTCCACGCCTTGCAAAGTCACGTCGTTTCAGGCCTTCTAAGAGGCACGCCGTTGGAGAACACGGCTCGAGACTATTTGGACGTGATCCGCATCGAAGAAAGCATCTATCTCTCGGCTGCGGAGGGACGAAAGATCAACCTGGAGACGCCGTGAAGGATCAGGACGCAAAAACTCTTTCCAATACGCAACGCGCTGTTAGGGATTTGCGACAGATGATCCTGTCTGGCGAACTTGCAGCCGGGACTGACCATCTGGAGTCGGAACTCGCCGAGACCCTTGGCATGTCCCGCACCCCGATTCGGGAAGCTGCGCTGATGTTGGAAAGTAAGGGGTTGCTGGAAATGCGGCCCCGCAAAGGTGTGCGGATACTGCCTGTTTCATCAGATGATATGCGTGAAATCTACGACATCCTGACGGAACTCGAGAGTCTCGCAGCACAGCGCGCTGCCGAAGCGGGTTATTCAGAAGATGAACTGGCGGTCCTTGCTGGATCAATTGCAAAGATGGACCAAGCCATCGAGGCCGAAGACCTTGAAGCCTGGGCCGAGGCCGACGAGTTGTTTCACCAGGAGCTCGTTCGGTTGGGCGGCAACAAACGAGTCGAAGCGATTGTCGCCATGATGAGCGACCAGGTACGTCGCGCGCGCGCAACGACGTTGTTCATCAGGCCCCTGCCCGTCAAATCCAATGAAGATCACCGGGTTGTTTTCCAAGCGATTAGTGAAAGTCGACCGGATGTCGCCCGTGAACGTCATCGAGAACACAGGCTGCAAGCACAGGCTATGCTTTGCGGGATACTCGAAAAGCATCGGCTCACCAGCCTCTGATCTTCTCGTGTCCGGTCGTTAATCGGCTAAAATAACTGCCTATTTTCGGCATTAAAGGCGCTCCGAATACTTGTCTCCCACGGCAGTCCACGGTTGCGTCCGGCTGCTCTGATTTACTTTTTTTCAAGTCACTCATCCAATCACCGCATCGACTGGGGTTGAAGTAGTACGATTTCGTATTATTTAGTTTGATATCGTACTATTGGAGAGTCAAAATGCCAAACAGAAGACGTTTTCTAAAAGTTCTAGGCGGAGGCACGATTTTGGCGCCAACGGGTGCGGTTGGGTTCCTCGCTACACGCACGCCGCATGACGCGCTGGCTCCGTGGACGCCAAAACCGTATGACGACCCTCGCAAAGCCGCTTTGTCCTACGCAATTCTCGCCCCCAATCCACACAATTTGCAACCTTGGCTGGTCGAGTTGGTTGGACAAGACAAGGTGCGCATCCACCGCGATACAGATCGCGAGCTTCCGGAAACCGATCCTTACCACCGCCAGCTCTATATTGGCCTCGGCGCATTTGTTGAGACGATGATTCTGGCAGCAGGTGCTCTCGGGTTTGATACCGAGGTCAAGTTACTGCCAGATGGGGATGACGGACCTATTGCAGAAGCAGTGTTTGTTCCTGGCGGAGCACCCGATCCACTATCAGATCAAATCCTCAAACGGCATTCCAACAAAGAACCGTACACTGAACAGCGGCTGTCCAAGGCGGAATCGTCGGTCCTTGAAAACTATGCCACTCTGATTTCCGATGAGGATATAGTGGCACGTGTTCGAGACCTTACGAAACGCGCTTTTGAAATCGAAATGCGAACGCCGCAGACGCTGAAAGAATCCGTCGACCTGATGCGGATCGGGAAAGCAGAAATCAACGCCAACCCAGACGGGATTGAATTACGCGATCCCATGCTGGAAACACTGCGACTTACCGGTCTATTGGACAATGAGACTCTGATGAATGTTGATCACCCAGGCACTCAGTCACACATGCGAGGCTACTTCGCCATGCTAGACGCGACGCCGCAATACGCAGTCCTCACGACAGCCACAAATACGCGAAGCGATCAACTCGATGCCGGACGTCAATTGATGCGTTTCTACCTAAAGACAACCGAAATGGGACTGGGCGTTCATCCGGTCAGTCAGGCACTTCAGGAATATCCTGAGATGGCCAACGAATACGCTCTGGCGCATGAGCTTCTTGCGTCACCGGGCCACACGGTGCAAATGTTGCTGCGTTTGGGGTATGGTCCCGAGCCAATTGCCACCCCCCGCTGGCCGCTGGAGACACGAATTCTGAATGAAGCCTGAAGATGCGACCAACGAAGTCTACCGGTTCTTCACCGAGGTCGGGATCATCAATCAGTTGATCTCGACCCAGCTAGAAGCGTTCCTTCCCGGTAGAATGACAGCGACACAATTTGGAATATTGGGCCATCTGGTTCGGCGCCCCGAGGGAGAGACTCCACTGCAACTCTCGAACGCGTTCCAGGTGCCCAAGACATCGATGACGCATATGCTCGCCAGCCTTGAAAATCATAACTTGATCACTCTTGAGACCAACCCCAAGGACAAGCGTTCGAAAATTGCCCGATCAACGCCGCAAGGCGTGGAGTTTTTGAAAGCTTGTATGGAGCGGATGTCGGAAGCCCTGGCTCCAGTTTTGTCCGAACTCGGGCCCGAACCGTTCAATAGGTCTTTACCCAATTTGACTCTCATACGTGAAACTCTAGACAAAGAGCGCAACTAGCCGAAACCTGCGTCGCCCCAAGCAAGCAGCCAAATTCTCAAAAGATCATACAATCCGCGCCCGGAGGCAGCGGCGGCGATTCTTCAGGCAAGGTGGGTGTGTAGTCAAATGTCACGATCTTCGCGCCACCGTCGAATGCAACGAACAGTTGGTTGGACCCCGGCCTAATGGCGATGCCTTCCGGGTCGGTTCCGAACTCCAACAAGCTTTGCTGGGCGAGCAATTGGCCATCTGCCGTGAACTCATACAGGCTGTTTGACCCTTCCCAGTCATCAACGATCAACATGTGACCGGTGCGTGGGTCAATCGCGATGCCCTGTGCCTCGCTTAAGGGGGGAGACAGCTCCATGGTATCCAACCTCGCCGTTAAAGCACCCTCTGAAGTGAACCAAGACAACCGTTCCGGGTCATCTTCTACGGTCACGATCTGCCCCTTGGCATTGATCGCGATCCCTTCGGTATCCGCAAATCCACCTTCAAGTTCAAAGGGTGCTCCTAAAGTGGCTCCTTCCTTCGTGACACGTTGGAGGCTGCCAAGACCGTCGCCTACCAACAAGTGATCCCCTTCGATAGCAATTGCTTTGATACGGAAGAGATCGCTGGATATGCGGCGCAACTCATCACCTTGCAATGTAACGAGAACGGCCTCGGGTCCTTCGTTCGCAATCCACAACCCACAAAAGGTCGGATCGTAGTCAAGACTTGCGGGTTGATTGAGTTCATAACGCCCTGTTTCGCGAAGCTGCAAAGCCGTGGCCGGGGTCGACACAGCAAAAATCAATAAGGCGGTGGTCCTCACAAACACTCAGGATGCTCCCAAAACTGAGTTAGAAAGGTGGGGCAGTGACGTGACGGGTCAATACAAAGAACGATTGATCTCCTAACAACAGAGGCCATCACATTGCCTGGTCAGAGAGACGGAGAACGCCAAGAATCGGCGCAATGTTGCGTGAGTTGAAACTTCCAGCGATGCAAACCAAGGTGAAGAATTGGCGCAGCTTCTTGAATCGCAGCGAAACCCGAGGTTCCGCGTCGCGCAACAACTATCAAAGAGTCTGTCGCGTCACCACTCCCGGCGCTGAGTGTTCCTCGGCTTTGGTGTTACCAATTGCAGAGTTCGATCTGATTTACACAAACTCACAGAAAGTTTGGTGTTGTGCCCGAAACGCTCAAGCTTCAGCGATCATCGTGCCCCAGCTAGAAAAGCCACTCTCTGTCTCACAGATAATCGTCTCTGCCCCGGTTACCGCATCGTTCCCAAAGTAGCACTCCGCAAACGCACCAGTGCCAACAAATGATAGGGTCAGGGCAACAAGGCCCAAAGCTGCAATCCTCTTCATGATACTCACTCCCTTTGATAAGCGTCATGTGGGAGTTGTTTTTTGCCGAAAGTACTTTGCTTTGATTAAGTATTTTTAACTTAAGACTGCCAGACGAGTTGTCTCTTCAGAAAGCAGCCTACTCTGAATGTTCGCTCAGAAAAGACAGGTTCAGCATCTAAAAAGAAGAAACAGCACATCAGCGTTCAGGAACTGACGGAAGAAGAAATACCGGCGTTGCAGACCTATATGAAGAACACAGCCCTCTCTTGGTAGACTTTCAGTAGAAACCAATCTCGCTGACATCTACACGGGCCTCGTGATCGCGCCCGTAGGCTACAACTCCAACTGAGGTGATTTCGTCAGCAACGGGAATAGCGCGCAACATGGCACCTGAAGCCTTGAAGCCTGACAAAGGTAAAGAGACTTCGGTCCATTTGTCAGAAGTTGCGAACTCGGCCTGATAGTATTGCCACGGAAGCACCGTGCCACGCGTCCTGAGGTGAACAAAGTACTGTTCGCCGTTGCCCCGCACCAATAGCTTGATGCCCGATACACTTGCATCTGGCCTGTCCGGCAACTTGCGTCGGAACTGGATGAAGCCGCCGTTGTTTTCTGTGCTGACGGTTCCGGTCAACCGCGCGAATGCATCATTACCTTCCGAACTAAACTGCACCCGCCCTGAGGAAACTCCTCCCATGACGGTGTCGGCAACGTAGTCCCAACGCGTCTCCGGAGACTCGGAGAAGTCTTCTGCAAGATTTTCACTAGCCAGTGCCATTGTAGATCCGATGATAAAAAGACTTGAAACAAGCCCAGCGAAGTTTCCACGCATATCGTTCTTTCTCAGTTCAGTATCGCGATAGAAAAGTTCAAGGCCGTGGCAAATGCGACCCACGCAAAGTACGGCAGGAAAGCTAGTGCGGAAACCCGATCTGAATTCCTGACCCGAGCGATGAACATGACGATTACAGCCAACAACGCGACAATGATCACAAGAGCAAACCACGGCAGTTGCAGTACGAAAAAGGTTGGGGACCACAAAAAGTTCAGACCCATCTGCGCCCACCACAGCTTCATGGCAGTCGAGCTTCGGTCTGCTTCGAACTGGCGCCAACCCGCAATGGCGATCAACACATAAAGAACCGTCCAGACCGGGCCAAATATCCAATTTGGTGGATTGAAAGCCGGTTTAGAAAGCTGAGCATACCAATCGCCAGGTGCGGTCAGTGTCCCGATCAGGATGCCGCCTCCCAACATGAGCGCAAGAAATGCTACGCGGATCAACAAATTCGACATTGCGGGACTGCTTTCAGCAACCCGTGGTCGTCACGTTGACAAGCGCTTCGGATGAGAAGGTTGCAATACTGGTCTTATCCGCATCGGAATATGACACCGTGGCGCCTTCGATCTCCGACCCTGTTACGGTGATTTCGCGTTGCCCGATGGTGTCGTCTACATCGATGGTAAAGGCGAGTTTGTCCCCGGCTGGAAGGGAGGCGATCTCAAGTTCAATTGAATCTTGCCCGTCCACGACCGCTGGAATTTGCCGCAGAGCATCCGCACCCTCTACGAATTCGAGAGGTTGGAATACCTCTACGCCCGCACCTTTTTCGGTAACGTCGAAAATCAATCGTCCGGCAGATTGCGACAAGTCGATTTTGAGGGTCGAGGCATCTACTTCGCACGCTCCGACATTTGTCAGAACAAAACGGTCCTTGGGTGCGCCTTCTATGAAGCGAATTTGTACACCAGCTTGAAGCGAAGTAGCTGCAAGCAATCCAAGGGTCGCGGCAAGAATACTCTTCGAGAGCATATTTATCTCCTTTCTAAAAGGTTCTTGATAGATACGCTTCGGCGGGATTCTTGGATCAGACTTACGCCCTTTGACTATCGTGGCTCAGCCGAAAGGAGTCTTCAAAGTTCCATGCACCGTAGTCAGAACGGTTAAGTTAAAACATGCCATTGTCATTCGCGCTGTTTGCTGGAATTTCCTGAAGAACATCCCAGTGCTCGACAACCTTACCATCAGCATCCAGGCGAAAAATATCGATCCCTGCGTACTCGAGACCATCGGGCCAGATTTGGTGGCAATGCAGAATAACGTGATCGTCTTCAGCAAAGGCACGTTTGATGTCCACACGCTTTCCCGGGAATTCGGCGGCCATGCGCTCGAAGTACTCGACAAAGGCTTGCTTGCCATCGCCAACATGCGGGTTGTGCTGCGTATAGGATTCACCAACAAAGGTCGCTATGGCCTCGGCAGGTCGACACTCGTTGAACATCATTTCGTAGAAAGCGATGACGTTTTTCTTGTTTGTTTCGAGGTCCGGCATGCTGATCTCCAAGTCGACGTTTGCACCTCCCTAAAATGTTGACCCGCGTAGTTCTAGGAAGCAACCCGGCAAGGATCTCAATCCCTAATCGACAAGAAGTTGCGAGCTTGATTTTGCGTTCCATCTATTTCGCTGGTTAGCAACTCACTCGCCTTCCTCGAAGTCAATATGAATATGATTTCCATCAGGATCGGCCACATGGATTTGGACCATTCGAGCCCCTGGGACGTCAGTTTTGCGGTACTGGATTTGACTCGAGATCAGTTTTTCTTCGAATGCGCTCAGCCCCGTGGCTGAGAGCGCAAAATGCTCGAGCTTAAGCCTCACTTCGGAGCCGACATTTGGCGTGCCTTCGTGACCCACAAGGTGAACCACGGCGTGATCACCCGCATACAACCAAGCCCCGGGAAACGGAAAATCAGGGCGGGCCCCAGGTTTCAAACCCAAGACCTCTTCATACCAAGTAGCCATTTCAGACAACTTAGTTGTTACGATGTTCACATGATCTAGCCGCTCAATTCTCATCTAAAAACCCTCAAGCACAAGCTTACCTTTGGCCTTGCCGCTTTCGAGGATAGCATGCGCTTTCATTAAGTTTGCAGCATTGATTGTACCAAGTGTATCGGTTGCTGTGGATCTGATCTTTCCATCGTCTATCAACCCGGCAACCTGATTCAGGATTTCGCTTTGACGGTTCATATCTCCAGTCCCAAAAAGCGACCGAGTGTACATGAACTCCCAATGCAATGAGATCGATTTGGGTTTGAATGGCGCGATGTCAAAGGTCTCAGGATCATCGATCAACCCAAACCGACCTTGAGGTGTCATCACCTCTCCGGCTTGAGACGCATAAAGCTGGGAATGGCTCGTTGAATAGATGAAATCCACGCTTTCGATACCGAGAGCCCCGAGTTGTGCGCCAAAAGGTTCCGCATGGTTTATGACATGGTGTGCGCCAAGCTCTTGAACCCAGTCTTGTGTCTCGGGTCGGGACGCCGTCGCTATCACTGTCAATTCAGTGAGAGCCCGGGCCAATTGAATGGTGATTGACCCGACACCGCCTGCGCCACCTATAACCAGCAACGTATTTGTCCCGCCGGGAACGGCATCATGGACTCGCAAGCGGTCGAACAGCATCTCAAAGGCAGTAAGCGTCGTTAGCGGCATCGCCGCAGCTGCTTTTGCAGGTATGGATTTTGGCGCGGCTCCGACAATACGTTCATCAACCAGATGAAACTCAGCATTGGTTCCCGGTCTGTTTATCGCCCCGGCATACCAAACTGTATCTCCCGGACTGAAAGTCTCAACCGTTTCGCCAACTGCTTCGACGATCCCTACTGCGTCCCACCCCAGAATATCTGGTGCTGCACCTGCAGGAGCTCGTTTTTGACGAATTTTCGTATCGACTGGGTTCACTGACACGGCCTGCACCTTGATCAACAAGTCGTGCCCCTTCGGCGTCGGTCTGTCGGTATCGAAGTCGATTAAGGCATCCGCCCGATCAATCGACCCTGTCTCACGGTATCCCACGGCTTTCATAACGTGCTCCTTTGTCCGGTTCTGTATCAACCGATGACTGTCATCTCATTCAACGTGAACTCTGCAACGGCGCCCTCTGTTGCTTCCAGGTAAGCCGCAAGGTGCTGAGCACCCATGTGGCTTTGCCAAAGCTCTCGGCTTTCCCAATTTTCGTAGAACACAAAATGAGCCGGGTTGTCGTTGTCCTGGTGCAGGTCATAGTTAATGCAACCCTCTTCGGCACGGGTTATGTCGATGAGCTTGATGAGCTCGGCCTTTACGAGGTCAATCTTGTCGGGGTTGGCTTTGATGTTGGCGACGATTGTCAGCTTGGCCATTGAAATAGGTCCCTTGTGTATTTCAGCGATGTGCTGGATTTACGCCGCAATCTTTTCGGGATAAACGGGGTAGGATCGGACATATAATCCGGAATTTCCGTTTAATGCTTCTTGACAACCTTCGCCTCTTCCTGACCATCGCCGAGAAAGGCAGCCTTGTAGCAGCAGCCCGAGAGACAGGGATGTCGAGCACAACTGTCTCCGAACGGCTCGCTGCGCTGGAAACACACTACGGTGTGGTATTGTTCAACCGAACGACACGCTCAATCAGCCTGACCGAAGAGGGTCGGGTTCTGGTCGATGGCGCCAAGAGCGTTCTCAGTGAAGTCACAGACCTCGACACCCGCATTCGCCACGGTGCCGAAACCCTTTCTGGCCTGATCCGCGTCAGTGCGCCAATCGATTTAGGTCGTGGAGTCGTTTCTGATGTAATCGCCGAATTCACCGAAGAGAACCCGGCTGTGTCCATAGAACTGTCGCTATCCGATGGCTATGTCGACCTCGTAGGTCAGGGTTTTGACCTGGCTGTTCGGTTTGGGGACATCACCGACAGCGCGCTCCGAATACGTAACCTCGGGAGCTACCAGCGGTTCGTCTGCGCAGCACCCATCTATCTGGCGTCGTATGGAGCACCGGAACGGCCCGAAGATCTCGCAAATCATAACTGCCTGGTAATGCGTTTTGGTGGTTCGCTCGATAACGTTTGGGAGTTCGGCGCAGGCGCTGAGCGTCAGCTTATCCCAGTCAAGGGAAACCGAATTGTAAATGATGGCTCGCTTATCCGCAGTTGGGCTCTGGCAGGCCATGGCATTGTGCTGAAATCGGAACTGGATGTTGGCGAAGATGTCAGAACCGGAAAGCTGGTAGCCCTGTTAGGTGACTTCCTCCCACCTCCCAAGCCGCTACAAATGATGTTCCCACCCAGCCGAGCCCAACCTCGACGCGTGGCAGCGTTCGCACAGCATCTACGCCGCAAGATGGGTGCGATATAACCCAGACCGGAACAGGCAGCTACAGATTATTCCGGGGGTCAATTCTTCAGCGCGCAGTTTCAAGATCACTCAACGACCCACCGCCCCGTTGGAAATCGCGCCAGACCCAGACCATTCGATCCACAAACCACATTTTGCCGCCTGAGATCATAACAATGCCAAGACACGTCAACCCGATATCAAACTTCCACAGCCCATAAGCGAAGGGTACGAGACCCAACCCGCTTCCTACAGCCAGTGCTTTGGCAATTCTCTTGTGATGCACTGAAACCGTGTCGCGGTGCCGCAGCCACACGCGTTCACCTAGCACGCCTTGCGCCGACCAGCTGTCAAAGTTTTTGGGTTGTGGAAACACGCGCGGGTTCAACCAGATCCAGACGAGAACGAAAGCCATGGCTCCCCATGCCCAGCCGCCCACCCAGGCGCGGCTCCAGATTGCCACAGCCAAGAGCGGCAGTGGCGTCAACACACGAGTCCAGACCGACCATGGATTGGCATGACGCAGCCAAACCTCGTCTTTCATCCCCATAAGACGCTCGGAAAACCGAACTATATCCATACGTTCAACTCCGAAGATCAGCACGCGTGTCGGCGTGTTTGCATATTCAAAACGTCTCTCGAACTGTTTTCGCTACCGCCGACGAGTTGTGTCGGTTCCATTCTAGACAATGCGACCCGAGACACCGATACAGACGTTATCAAGGCGCGGCCTTCTCGAATATTTCTATTACCCAATCGAGAAAGACTCGTACACGAACAACGAACGGCTATTGTAACCGGCGCCAGCAAAGGGATTGGTGCAGCTATCGCACTCCGCCTGGCTCAGGATGGCCATGCAATCATTGCCAATTACGCGAGTGATGAGGTTGGAGCGAACGAGATTGTAGACGCTATCAAAAAAGCTGGCGGCCAAGTAATCGCAGTTCAGGGTGACATCTCCGACGCATCTTGCATGCCACGATTGTTCGATGCGGCTGATCAGGAATTTGGCTCCGTCGATGTTCTGGTCAACAACGCGGGTATTATGCGCCTGAGTGCAGTTGCATCTACATCTGATGCTGACTTTGAGGCTCACTGCGCCATCAACATTGGCGGTGTCTTTCGCGGCATGCGCGAGGCTGCCAACCGCATGAATGAAGGCGGTGCGATCATTAGCCTGTCCTCCAGTGTAGTTGGGCTCTATCAGCCGGCATACGGGGTCTATGCGGCGACAAAAGCTGCGGTGGAAGTGATGACCCATGTGCTGGCCAAAGAACTGGGCTCACGTGACATCACCGTGAATGCCGTAGCGCCTGGGCCGGTTGGGACCGACCTTTTTATCACAGGAAAGCCCGAAGGGGTGATTGAGAGTATCAAAGAAACGAACCCATTTGGTCGACTCGGAACGCCCGAAGACATTGCAGCCGCGGTTTCGCTTCTGGTCGGACCTGATGGCCGCTGGATCAGTGGTCAAACACTGCGTGCCAATGGCGGAATCGTCTAAATCTTCTCACGAAAGGAAATCGCAATGCCATTTGCCTACTACTAACTTCCGCAGGCCTCGCTAACAACAGATCAAAAAGAGGACCTGATCCATAAAACGACAGAACTGATGGTCGGCTTCTTTGGAGAGGTGGTGCGCCCGACCACGATGGTCCTGATCGAAGAGGTTGAAGACGGTGGATACGGCCGTGCAGACGAGGTGTTTGTGATGCCGGAAGAGTATCGCGCTAAGGAGTAAGCTAATTCAATCGCAGGGTAGTGTCCCAAAACGCTGTCCTCCACTATGGAACCACGAAAGACTATTGTGTTGCGATTGTCTTCGAATAACGCGCGGGAGGGCATCCTACATAGCGGGAAAATGCAGTGCTGAAGGCACTGGACGACCCATAACCTGTCTGGGCAGAGATTTCGGCAATGCTGAGATCGCCCGCCCGAAGCATATGCTTTGCCAATGTCATCCGCCAGTTCTGCAAATAGCTCATTGGGGGCATTCCCATAACCCCTTCAAATCGTGTGAAGAATGCAGATCGAGACAGCCCAGCTTCGGTTGCAAGCGCTTGAACGGTCCAACTGTGAGCCGGAGCCGCGTGCATGGCTCGCAAACTGGGGCCAACCCGCACGTCTGCCAATCCATGCAAAAGGCCAGCAGTCGGGGCCGGGTCCGCGCCAGAGCGGAAGGCTTCGATCAGTAGGACTTGCAATAGGTTCTCGACGATAACATCTCGCGCCGGCCTGTTTGCGCGAGCCTCGTCGCGAACAAGCCCTGTAAGCGCAGCCAACCGACCCTCACCGCGGACAAAGATCAGATCAGGCAGTAGAGAGATCAAAAGATCAGCGTCCGGGCTGGCAAAGGTGCAGTGTCCCACGAGCTGTTGAACTTCTGGATCCGCGTCAGATGCCCCAAGTCGGAAAATACCGTCTTCACCCTCCACCGGGTGGTTGACCAAATCAGCGGGTGGTGGAGGGTCCATGCTTGAGAAGGTGAAGGATTTGACCGCAGGGATCAGCACAAAATCACCCGCATTCAATACCAATGGTTCTTTTCCTTCGACCTCCAGGCGTGCACGTCCGGTTAGAAGTGAGCAGTAGAAGGCCTCGTTTACATTCTCACGATGCACCCGAAACGGCCCCGATGCATGCACCAGTTTGGAATAGGACGCTTTGGGTTGAAGGAGGGTGATGATTTCAGAGAATGGATCTGCCATTTTGGACCATCGATAAAAAGTAACGGACTATTGATTATATATAATACTGCCGACGTCCTCTACTTTCAAGGCATCAACAAATAGGAGACAACGTCATGAAGACCGTATTGATCACAGGATGTTCTTCGGGATTTGGCCTGGAGACGGGGCGCTTTTTCCTCGAACAAGGATGGTCGGTTGTCGCGACAATGCGAAAGCCAGATGAGGCCTTACTTCCGGCCTCGGATCGTTTGACGATCCTGCCATTGGATATCTCGGACAGCGAGAGCATCACAAAGGCTGTGGAAGCTGCGGGCCCCATCGACGCTTTGGTGAACAATGCAGGCGTCGGCTGGCTTTCCCCTTTTGAGGGTACATCAGAGGATAACCTGCGCCGGATCTTTGAGACCAACACGTTTGGCACCATGGAAATGGTCCGATCTGTGCTGCCACAAATGCGCGCGAAAGCGTCGGGGGTGATCGTGAATGTCTCTTCCAGCGTCACACTCAAACCGCTGCCGCTGGCTTCGGTCTACACAGCAAGCAAGGCCGCAGTGAACGCCTTTACAGAATGCCTTTCCTTTGAACTGGCACCTGTGGGTATTCGGACCCATATCGTTCTACCAGGTCAGGCCCCAACAACGAATTTCGGCAAGAACGCAATGGCAATGATGTCAGAAACCAATGATACGCCTGAAGACTACAAGCCGTTCGTCGAGCAGACTATGGCCGCCTTTATGAACGCTGAAGGGAAAGAGTTTACCTACTCAGAGGACGTCGTGCAGGCAATCTGGAGAGCCGTCACCGACAGCACATGCCCACTTCGGATCCCTGCCGGAAAGGACTCTGTCGCACTGGCGGCGTGACACCCTCAACAATAAGAAGAAACCCTCTCGAAAAACTAGCATGGCCGACCTCAATGGTCGGCCTTTTGCCTCACGCCTGCATTTTGCTCGAAGCGCCCCGAACTTGCCGCGCCTTAATCGCAATAAGCCACTCAACGGCAGCCTTCGTGCCACCAAAGGGATAAAGGTGAACCGCAACATCAGCTAAATTGCGTCGTTGCAGCCCTTGTTCGATCAAGCAGACCAGACGGGAGAACTCAACGATCCCGTCCACGGTGTCACTCACGTTGTTCAACCCGCCAGCCGAAACCCCAAATGAGCGTGCAAACCTGAGCAGGAGATCCCTTTTGGTCGGCCCTGTTATCCCAATTTGGATGGTCTGGCTAACACCAACGTTTCGAAGCTGGCTGATCCAGTTGAGAATTCTGTTGGGATCAAAGGCAAGTTGGGTGGTTATGCTCACGCTGCATTCGAAGGACTTCAGAAGCTTTACCTTTTCCTCCAGTAAGGCCACGTCTGAACGATAACCTGTGGCAGCGTTTCCCTCAGGAAAACCCGGCAAGGTGACCCTCTTGATCGCATACTTTTCAATCCACTCGGTTCGAAGGAGATCCATCGTGTTGTTGAAGGGGCCCGACGCATCAGATGGGTCACCACCAACGACCATGACTTGTCCTTGGGCGCCGGCAAACCGGAGTTTTTCGGTCAGGTCAAACAAGTGTTTCTTTGATTGAAGGCGTCGAGCTGCAAATATCGGCACCGGCAATAGTCCGGCATCGTCGATCCGGCGCACCGTTCGCAACCGGTCGTAGTCATCCTCATCGTTCAGCCAGGCCACATTGACAGGGGTTCTCGCAGGAATAAGGGGGGCGGCTGATGTGAGATCCGCAATTGTCTTTCCTGTCGCCTCAAGTGAATAGAAATTCAAATCCATCACGGAATCCTCCAGCTTCAACTACCGAAGTCGTTCGGGCATGACCTCGAAGCTTGGCAGCAAAAGCAAGCCACAGGCGCATGGCTAGTCTGCAAAAGTAGGCTGGCTAGAACCCGTGCATGCGTTTGGCCCATTGGTATCCAACAATCAGGCCCTTCATGACCGGCAGCAGTGCCAAGGCACCTACAACTGCAATCACAGACATGCTGAGTGCCAAGACCCAGGGTTCTGGCCTCCATGTTACCCAGGCGATGTGCAATGCGAATCCCATAAGGTGGCCAACGATCAGGATCGTTAGATAAGCCGGACCATCATCTGCCCGCTGATGGCTCAGATCCAAATCGCAATTCGAGCACTCATCGTTCACTTTGATGTAGCTATGCAGCAGTTTTCCTTCCCCGCACTTGGGGCACTTGAGGCGCATCCCATTCATGATCGCGGGTTTGATGGGGCGCTCTTCACTGTCGTCGTGGGCGTTAATTGCAAGTTCGGACATCTTTGATCTCCTTCGGTTGCGCCTCAGATAGTGTACCCTGCAACAAAATACAATCAATATCCAATCAATACTATGAGGTATGTGCTATTTTCTTGAAAAACAGTTCAAAAACAATTACCAATAGTGGATGCAATCTCTTGTATTGAATGGAATACAGCCATGAAGCCATGGACGCCGAACCTCAGTGACGACGGAAAGCCCCTTTACGTCCAGATCGCGGAAGCGATCAGGCATGATATCGAGACCGGTGTATTTGATGCAGGTGACAGGCTTCCGCCTCAACGCAGCGTCGCCAAGCTTGTTGGATTAGACTTCACAACTGTGTCTCGCGGGTATTCTGAGGCCGCAAAGCGAGGGTACATCGACACCTTTGTCGGGCGGGGCTCGTTTATCCGGATACCAGAAGAAACATCAGAAAAAGCTGACCCGCGCCGCGCGCTAGAAGAAGACCCGAACATGAATATGCCTCCGGAGCCAGATGATCCGGCTCTGGTGGCTCGTATGGAACAAGGCCTCACACATGTTGCTGCAAACCTAGTTCCTCTGCTTCGCTACCAATCCATTATCGGGAGCCGGCAAGACCGGGAGACCGCAGCGCGCTGGATGAACATCAATGGTATCGACGTTACAGCAGACCAATTGGCAATCACGCCTGGCGCACATGCCAGTTTGCTGTCGATCCTGACATTGCTCACCAAGCCCGGAGACACCGTGATCTGTGAGCGCGTGACCTACCCCGGTATTCGCGCCATCGCGGCCCAACTTGGCATCCGGCTGATTGGCGTGAGATCAGACGACAGCGGTATTCTTCCTGATGATCTGGATTCCGCTATCCAAGAGCACGCGCCTTCTGCTCTTTATCTGAACCCGACGCTGCAAAATCCCCTGACGCTTACAATTCCGATGGAGAGACGTCAGCAGATCGCGTCCGTTTTGGACAAGTATGGTTTGCCTTTGATTGAAGATGACGCTTGTCGTTTTGTGTCGTCAGATGCGCCAGCGCCGATCTCAACTTTTATCCCTGAATTGGGGTGGTACATCGCGGGTCTTTCAAAATGCCTTGGTGCTGGTTTGAGGCTGGCAATCACGGTGGTTCCATCAGGTCTGTCGAAAACTCACTTCACTCGGGCGTTGCAGGCATCGAATGTCATGGCATCACCGATCACAACAGCTCTGATGGCGCGATGGATCGAGGATGGCACAGCCGCGGCGGTGCAGAAGTTCGTCCGCAAGGAAGCAAATCGCAGACAGAAATTGGCATCCAGGATTATGCAGAGCCAGGACTTTTCTGGCAGCGGCGAGGCTTTCAATATTTGGCTGACGCTACCTGAAGGGGCCAGCCGAGCTGACGTGATGAGCCACATGGCCAATCGTCAAATTGGAATTATGCCGAGCAACGCCTTTACGGTGGCAGGTACGCCCGATGAAGCGGTCAGGGTATGCCTGGGAGGACCAATCTCAATCAGCCAACTGACTGAAGATCTTGAAGCATTGAACTACGCGATCACCCACCAAAACTGGGTTCCCTAAACTGTCTCCTGGTTCCGAAACAAAAACGAAACGTAATGCGGTTACGATCAGAGCTGAGAGCCTGGTAGTGAGCTGAGAAGGTAGAATAAATGGTCAAAACCCCTGAAGAGATCGAACTGATGCGGGTATCTGGAAAGCTTCTGGCCTCTGTATTTGAGATGCTGGATCAGCAGAACTTTCTGGGTATGTCCACCTTGCAGGTAAATAATCTGGTCGAGAAGTTTATCACCAAGGATATTGCTGCCCGGCCGGCAAGCAAGGGGTAGTAAGGGTTCGAGTATGTTCTGAACTCCTCGATCAACGAAGTCGTCTGCCATGGGGTGCCATCAGATGATGATGTCATTCAGGATGGTGACATCGTGAACTTTGACATCACGCTGGAAAAGAACGGGTTCATTGCTGATTCAAGCAAGACATATCTGGTTGGGAATGCTGCTCCCGCAACCCGAAGACTCGTGCAAATTGCCCAACAGGCCATGTGGCAAGGTATCGAGGCAGTAACCTTCAGGACGATCAATCCGTCGGGCCGATCCTTGATTGTCTTGGATTGGTTCTTGAACACAACCTCGGTGAAAGCATGAACTTGGGCCCGTTTTCAACGCTTCTGGCCTATTGATTGCTGCAACGCGGCTCCCAGCTCTTCAATCTGAACCATACAGGCCAACACAATGGATGTTGTTCGGCCTTCCTTTGACGTGGTTGAGAGAACGGGGAACAAACGGGCAGCTTCGCCTTAAGCCAGGTAATCTGGCAACTTTTCAGTCATCTATGTCCCTACAACTTGAAATTGAATATTATGTCTCAAATAGACAGTTCCAGCAGCTTTCCGTCAAGTTTTCAATGAGGTATCTTCCTCAAAACGTTGAGGGAGACGGACTCAATCGCATGTAAGTAAAAAACGCAGTCCTTGATCCAACCAATGTTCACAGCACGACAACCGTCGGACAATTCATGGGTGAGTTGGGCGCTCATGAGACTACCCTACAGAGAATTCATGCAGACTTTTGAGCAAATTATGCAATCTTTTGGGGCGATTGCAGTTTTTTGCGCTTACCTACAAAATACTAGAAATCCAGGTTCTCCACGCTCAGTGCGTTTTGTTGAATGAACTCGCGGCGGGGTTCGACCACATCGCCCATGAGCTTGGTGAACAGGTCATCAGCCTCGACCATATCATCCACGCGTACCTGCAACAGTGTCCGCGCATCCGGGTCCAGAGTGGTTTCCCACAGCTGATCGGGGTTCATCTCACCCAGGCCTTTGTAGCGCTGCAGAGACAAACCTTTTTCGCCCTCTTCCAGGATGGCGCGCAGCAGTTCCAGCGGGCCGTGGATCGCCTGCGACCGATCGCGGCGGATCAGCGTGGCCGGGCTGTTATAGATCTCTTGCAGGCTTTGGGTGAAGCTGCCGGTTTTGCGGGCCTCGCCCGAGCGCAACATGGGGCCATCCAGCGTGCGGACTTCTTCAACACCGCGCAGGATGCGGGCCAGACGGATGCCGTGATCCTGCGTGATCCTGCCTTGCCAGCCGCGCTCGTATTCCTGTGCAATCAGGTCCAGGCGCGCAGCAACTTTGTCGGCCACGCCTTGCAGGTCAGCATCGACGGCACCGGGTACAAATGCTCCGGCGACCGCGGCTTGTTCCAAAATGTGGCGCGGATAGTGGGTCGGGAAGGCGTCCAGCACGCGTTTTAGCTGGCGCGCCTCATCGACAACGCGGGTCAGGTCCTGACCGATAATCTCTTCACCTGATCCGAGCTTCAGAATCGCGCCCTCAACCCCCTGATTGATCAGGTAATCGTCCAGTGCGGCCTGATCCTTCAGATACACCTCGGACTTGCCGCGCGACACCTTGTAAAGCGGCGGTTGCGCAATATAGAGGTACCCGCCCTCGATCAGTTCCGGCATCTGTCGGTAGAAGAAGGTCAACAACAACGTCCGGATATGCGCGCCGTCGACGTCCGCATCGGTCATGATGACGATCTTGTGGTAGCGCAGCTTTTCGATGTTGAACTCATCACGGCCAATACCAGTACCCAGCGCCATGACAAGGTTGCCGATTTCCTGACTGCCCAGCATCCGATCGAACCGGGCGCGTTCCACGTTCAGGATCTTACCGCGCAGAGGCAGTACGGCTTGGGTCAGCCGGTCGCGACCTGTCTGGGCCGAACCGCCGGCCGAATCCCCCTCGACCAGAAAAACCTCGGTCTTGGAGGGGTCTTTTTCCGAGCAGTCTTTCAGCTTGCCAGCAAGGTAATTCACGTCCATCGCCGTCTTGCGGCGGGTCAGTTCACGAGCCTTACGCGCAGCCTCGCGGGCCAGTGCGGCCTCGATGATCTTGCCGACAATGATTTTGGCTTCGTTTGGGTTTTCTTCAAACCATTCGGCCAGCTTCTCGTTCACCATGCCTTCGACCGCCGGGCGTACTTCCGAGCTGACCAGTTTGTCTTTAGTCTGAGAGGAGAATTTCGGATCAGGCACTTTCACCGACAAAACGCATGTTAAACCTTCGCGGGCGTCATCACCTGTAAAGCTGACCTTCTCTTTTTTCGCGATCCCACTGGATTGCGCATAGTTATTGATGGTCCGCGTCAAAGCACCCCGGAACCCGGCCACATGGGCACCACCATCCCTCTGAGGAATGTTGTTGGTAAAGGGCAGCACCGATTCATGGTAGCTGTCATTCCACCACATCGCGATCTCAACGCCGATATCATCCCGCTCACCCTTGATATAGATCGGTTCGGGCATGGCCGACGTCTTTGACCGGTCGAGGTATTTGACGAACTCCTTGACGCCGCCTTCGTAGAACAGCTCGGTCTCAAGCCGTTCTGCAGGGCGTTCGTCGATCAAGATGATCCGCACGCCCGAATTCAGAAAGGCCAATTCGCGCAGGCGTTTTTCCAGCGTTTCAAACGAATATTCAAGGTTCGAGAACGTATCGGTTGAGGCCAGGAACCGCACCTCGGTTCCAGTGCGATCGCCACACTCTTCGACTATCTTCAGGTGCTCGGTGGTCTCACCACCCTCAAACCGGGCCACGTGTTCCTTGCCGTTGCGCCAGACACGCAGCTCCAGCCAGTTGGACAGCGCGTTCACAACCGAAACACCGACGCCGTGCAGACCGCCCGACACTTTGTACGAATTGCTGTCAAACTTACCGCCCGCGTGCAGCTGGGTCATGATGACCTCGGCGGCGGACACACCTTCTTCGGGGTGAATATCCACCGGAATACCCCGGCCATTGTCGCTGACAGAAACGCTGGAATCGGCATGGATTTTGACAGTCACATGGTCGGCGTGACCAGCCAGAGCCTCGTCAATTCCATTGTCGACCACCTCATACACCATATGGTGCAGACCCGAGCCATCGTCCGTGTCGCCGATATACATGCCGGGACGTTTGCGAACCGCCTCTAAGCCCTTGAGAACTTTGATGGAATCTGCGCCGTATTCTTGTGGTGCCTGTGCGTCTTCGGACATGCCGTTAGTACCTATATTATTTTGGTAACTTATACGTTTTCTGGGGGGGAATGTCACGCGATCCCCCAACATTTTGTGTCAAAGATCGCCTTGGCCAGAAGATCAAAGGCGATCGAGGTCTGCGGCGATATCCGCCGCGATTTCCGCGGCGTTCACGTCTTCACGTTCAGCCGACAACCGCAGACCCAGCAGGTCGGATTGATAGCGGGCTGCCAGACGATCCGGATCATGATCGGGACCTATTTCACCCGCACTCTGAGCGCGACGGAACAACGTTGCAAAGCAATGCTTCATCTCGGCCATATGCTGGCCTGCCTTATCTGCCAGGTCGTGATCTTTCGCCTGCAATTCGGCATAGGTCTTGGCCAACATGCAGGCCCGGGCGGGCATCTGGCTGGAATCGATCACGATGCGCGGCTGCGTCTTGAGCGCGGCCAATGGCCCCAGCTCTTCGGCCAGCGCGGTCAAGCGGGCAACACCGTCCTGCGCGTAACGCTCCAGCGTCAGAGCATACAGCGCGTCTTTTGAGCCGAACGCCGCATAAAAGCTGCCGGGCTTCAGCTTCAATTCTCGCTCAAGGTCCTTGAGTGACGTCCCGGCCCAGCCCTGACGCCAAAAGATATCCCTGGCCTGCGCGATCAGCGCGTCTCGGTCATAGGAGGGTTTGCGGGGCATCATCTTCACCAATTCTTGAACACTCGCTCAAATATATACTTGAGTGATCGCTCAATAAAGACTATTTCCAGCTCAGACGCCAAAAAAGGAGTTCCGACATGGCCAACTTCCCATCCCACGACCTGACCACCGCCCCAGAAGGATCAAAACCGCTGCTCGAGAAATCTCAGGCCGCGTTTGGTCGCCTGCCCGGCCTGCACAAAGTGATGTCGGAAAGCCCGCAGCATCTGGAAGGTTACCAGGTTCTGCATCACCTGTTCTTGCAGACCGATTTCGACAATGACGAAAAAACCGTTGTCTGGCAGACCATCAATGTCGCCAATGAATGCCACTATTGTGTGCCCGCCCATACTGGCATCGCCAAGATGATGAAGGTCTCGGACGACATCACCGAAGCGCTGCGCAACGAAACCCCCCTGCCCAACGCCAAGCTTGAGGCGCTACGCACTTTTACGCTGCAGATGATGGATCAGAAGGGCAACGTGACTGACGCGCAATTGCAGGCGTTCTTTGACGCAGGCTATTCGCACCGCGCGGTTCTGGACGTGGTTCTGGGGCTGGCACAGAAAACCATGTCAAACTATGTGAACCACATGGCGCAAACTCCGGTCGACGAGGTCATGCGCGGCTTTTTGTGGGAACGTAAAGTCGGCGAACCTGCCTAAGAATTGACGACCGAGCCCTCATCGCCTTCGGTCACCACGAGGGTCTGGGCCCGGTCACCCAGTTCAGCAAACAGCTCAGGCCCGGTGCCCGTCATCCAGGCCTGAGCCCCCAAGGCGCAAATCTCTTCATACAACGCCGCGCGCCGCTGTGCGTCCAGATGGGCGGCCACCTCGTCCAGCAAAACAATCGGCGGTGCCCCGACCTGCCCGGCCAACGCGCGCGCATTGGACAGGATCAGCGAGACCAACAGCGCCTTCTGCTCTCCGGTTGAACAATCCTTGGCAGGAACACCCTTGGCAGCGAAAACACCATACAGGTCAGATCGGTGCGTCCCGACCAAAGTGCGGCCTGCGGCCAGATCGCGAAACCGGCTTTCATTCAGCGCCTCGCGTAGATCATCTGCTGTTTCGGGCATCGCCCCTTCGGTCTGCACCAATTCCAGCGTGGCCGAAGGGAAAGCCGTTTCCGCCTGCTCTTGTGCTGTGCGTAAATGCTCTAGCGCTGCCAGACGCGTCGCATGTATCCGATACCCCGTCTCGGCCATCTGCCCTTCGAGGGCAGCATACCAATGGGCGTCCCGGACCTGCTCTTTCAGCAGGCGGTTCCGTTCCCGCATGGATTTCTCATAGATCAACGACGCCTCGGCATGGGCGGGATCAAAGCTTAGCGCGATGCGGTCCAGAAACCGACGCCTTCCCTCGGATCCCTCGATCCATAGCCGGTCCATCGAAGGGATCAGCCATACTACGCGGGCCAGTTTCCCGAGATCAATCTGGCTGGAGGCCTTGCCATCTATCCGAACCTGCCGCGCCGTGCCGCCTTCGGACCAGGTTTCGACCTCATATTTTTGGCCCTGGGCATTCAGCAGCCCGGACAGTTTCCAGCCCAACGCTTCGGGGCGTCGGGTCATGTCGGCCGCACTTGCCCGCCGCATTCCGCGACCGGGGGAAAACAAAGACACCGCTTCCAGAATGTTGGTTTTGCCCGCCCCGTTTGGCCCATGAATGGTCACAGGCCGTCCATCCAGCGCCAGACGCGCCAGCTTGTGCGAGCGAAAATGCGAGACCGTAAGTTCGGTCAGGGCCAACCCCATGACCCCTCCTTATTGTGAACCCAGCGTCCAAACTCTCGGATTGTCTCTGGTCTGCTGTTTTACATGAGCCACATACAGAACAGAGGACAATATCACTCCAAACAAAACGAAGTTAAGTCCCAAGGCCCGCAGAACACCACGTCGGTACATCCGTCTTTTCCACGTGCCCCTAAACTCATCCGGCTTGCGGGCTCTGGGGTTTGTATGCTCATAGCCTTTGGCCATGGCCGTTCCCTTTGTCAGAGATCACCCCGCAGGGTCATCAGACGCGCATCGGCATGACCACGTAAACCGCGCTCAGGTCATTGCCTTCGCGCATCAGGGTCGGGTCACCGGCCGAGTTGAACAGGAACACTGCGTTCTCGCGATCAACCTGCGAGGCAATTTCCAGCAGATATTTGGCGTTGAACCCGATCTCAAGCCGCTCGTCCCCGTAGGCTACAGCCAGCTCTTCCTCGGCGGCGCCACTGTCAGGGGCATTCACAGACAATACCAGCTTGTCCGCGTCCAACTGCAGTTTCACCGCGCGCGATCGCTCTGAGGACACCGTTGCCACGCGATCCACAGCCTGTGCAAACTCGGCTGCGTCCACTTCCAGCTGGCGCGTGTTGCCCTGCGGGATCACGCGCGTATAGTCGGGGAAAGTGCCGTCGATCACTTTGGATGTAAGGGTAATATCCGGCGTCGCAAACCGCACTTTGGTTTCGCTGACCGACACGGCGATGTCCATCTCATCATCATCCAGCAGCTTGCGCAGCTCGCCCACGGTTTTGCGCGGCACGATCACGCCCGGCATATCCGCTGCACCTTCTGGCAAGTCGGCATCGATACGTGCCAGGCGGTGACCGTCCGTGGCCACACAGCGCAGCACCTTGCCGCCTTCAGAGCCATCCGAGACATGCATGTAGACGCCGTTCAGATAGTACCGGGTCTCTTCGGTTGAAATGGCGAATTTCGATTTGTCGAACAGCCGGCGCAGCAGGGCAGCCGAGGCTGTGAAATTCGATTGATATTC
Source organism: Ruegeria meonggei (assembly GCF_900172215.1). Classification (GTDB taxonomy): domain Bacteria; phylum Pseudomonadota; class Alphaproteobacteria; order Rhodobacterales; family Rhodobacteraceae; genus Ruegeria; species Ruegeria meonggei. The sequence goes on along the minus strand of NZ_FWFP01000009.1, from coordinate 102,715 downwards.
CGAGGACGCCATCACCGGGAAATCCTCTTTCGGTAACGTCGCCAGCGAGAAGTTCGACCGCCCGGCCTCAACTGTCAGACGGCCTGCGGCACTGTCGGCGGTCAGCGTCACCAAGGCACCATCGGGCAGCTTGCGGACAATCTCGTGCAGCGTTGTGGCTGCCACCGTGGTTGCACCGGCTTTTTCCACCTGCGCCGGAGCCTTGTCGACCACCTCAATATCCAGATCGGTGGCGCGAAACTGCGCCTGATCGCCTTCGGCCTCGATCAGAACATTGGCAAGTATGGGGATTGTGTTACGCCGTTCGACAACGGATTGGGCCTGGGAAACGGCCTTCAGAAGGGTGCCGCGTTCGATGCTGATCTTCATACCCTCAATTCCTCTGACTTGCGTGCCGAAATGGGCGGGACTGGCACGTTAGCGGTTCCGCCCTGATGCACAAGGATTTTTTATGGATTTCTGGGTCGGAATGCCCAAGGCGTCAAGGGGCGCGTGATCCCTTGGGCACAGTTCCTTTTCAACCGTGGATTAAAGCGCACAAGAAAACGCCCCGGGCGTGAGGGTCCGGGGCGTTTTCCTTTTAGTCAGTGATAAAGCCTAGGCCTCCAAAGACCGGCGCAGCATTTCGACATCTTCGGCAATCTGGCCGTCGGTTGTTTTCAACTCTTCGATCCGTTTGACACCGTGCATGACCGTGGTGTGGTCACGCCCGCCAAAGCGGCGGCCAATCTCGGGCAACGAGCGGCTGGTCAACTGTTTGCACAGATACATCGCAACCTGACGCGGGCGGGCGTAAGACCGCAGACGCTTGGGGCCGATGATGTCCGACAGTCGGATATTGTAATAGTCCGAGACTTTGCGCTGAATCTCTTCGACGGTGATCTTGCGCTCGGATGCGCGCAACACGTCGGCCAGACAATCCTGCGTCAAATCCATGTCAATCTCACGCCCGACCAGCGAAGCAAAGGCGAACAGACGAGTCAAAGCCCCTTCAAGCACGCGCACATTGGTCGAGATGCGCTGCGCCAGAAACTCCAGCACGCCATCGGCAATGGTCAGGTCGGGATAAGTGCTGCTGTATTGCTGTACCTTGGTCTGCAGAATGCCCAGACGCAGCTCATAATCGGTGGGATGCAAGTCGACAACCAGACCGCATTGCAGGCGCGATTTCACGCGGTCCTCAAGATCCTTGATTTCACCCGGGGCACGATCAGCCGAGATGATGATCTGCTTGTTTTGATCCACCAGTGCATTGAACGTGTGAAAGAACTCTTCCTGAGTCGAATCCTTGCCAGCGATGAACTGCACATCATCAACCATCAGCACGTCAACCGAGCGGAACAGGTGCTTGAAGTCCATCATCCGACGTTCCCGCAGCGCTTGCACAAAGCGGTACATGAATTGTTCCGCCGACAGGTAAAGTACGTTGAGGTCAGGGCACTTGGTTTTCAGTTCCCACGCGATGGCGTGCATCAGGTGGGTTTTACCCAGACCAACACCGCCATACAAAACCAGCGGATTGAATGTCACAGGACCACCTTCTGATACCCGTCGCGCAGCAGCATGGGCCAGCTCATTGGGCTTGCCGACGACAAAGCTGTCAAAGGTAAATCGTGAATCCAGCGGTGCGGCCTGCAACGAACCCAGCGCGTCATTGCCAACCTGAGCCTGTTGCGACAACGACTGCTCTGGTGCCGGTTCTGGCGCCGCGTCGGTCGACGGACGCGCCGGCAAGTTGGCGGCAACGCGAAACGCCAAGCGTTCCACAGATTCACCTGCGGTGTTCATCTCGTACAATATGAGATCCGCAAAATTTTGACTGACATAATTGCCCATAAAGTTCGTCGGCACAGAAAACACGGCCACGCCATCCTGAAGCTCTTGGAATTCAAGAGGTTCAATCCAGGTCGTGTAGTTGTTCTTGCCAACTGCCTTGAGCAATTTGTTACGCAGTAGTCCCCATTTCTCTTGTGTCATCAAGCGCCTCACGCATCCCGTTCTTTATTGGCCTGTCGGCCTTTTTGCTACGCTCCGGTTGCCCGGAAAAAGCTTTCACACGCAAAAGGATGCCCTGCGCCAAACTCAGAGAGCCTGGCGGGTTTGTCCCCGAAAGTCGGCGCTTCCTGGTCAGTTGACGCCCAACAGAAGGACGTCCCGGAATCCGGGTTGCGCGTCGCAATCTAATTTTTCGACAGGGCGCAGATCTTTGGTTGCCCCAAGACCTACAGCAGATCAGCAATCCGGTCGTGACCGTATGCCAACATTCGTTTCACAATCGTCCTGATGCCCGTCAGTCTGATCGGTGAAACAGCCTGTCCCCCCAAGCGAGTGAATCGCTGTATCAGTGGTAACAAGAGGCTGACGCTTACGGCAACGAAACTCTGATATTGACTCGGATTCTTGGCCGAAAGAATCTCTCGGTTTCGTGAAGGCGCGGTATTCTGGCAACAGCAAGAAAGGCGCCGCATGAAGCGACGCCTTTCAAAATATATCAGCTTTACTTACGTGACCATGGGTCAAGTAGCGGCTTAACCCAGCGCCTTCACGCGAGACGACAGGCGCGACATTTTACGCGATGCTGTGTTCTTGTGGAAAACGCCTTTGGTGACGCCGCGCATCAGCTCGGGCTGAGCGGCGCGCAGAGCAGCGGTTGCCGCGTCTTTGTCGCCAGATGCGATCGCTTCTTCGACTTTGCGCAGATAGGTGCGGATGCGCGAACGGCGCGCTTTGTTGACTGCGAAACGCTTTTCGTTCTGACGTGCGCGCTTCTTTGCCTGGGGCGAATTTGCCATGTGTGTGACCTTTGTTCGGTGCGGTTATCTGGGTTTGCGCGCCACGGAAAATTCCGCACCGGATCGTCGATCACGAGTGTGAGTCGGGCCAGAGCGGGCCGCACGCGCATGTATAGCGGCGGTCTTTACCCAAGTTTGTCGGGTTTGCCAAGCCGATTCTTCGTATTTGCAGGGCAGGAATGAAAAAGGCGGGCCTGGCCCGCCTGATCCCCGTCAGCGATGCAATGTGCCTACTTGTCCCGGAACTGCGCTGCGCGCTTTTCAAGGAAGGCCGCCATGCCTTCTTTCTGGTCGTCGGTTGCGAACATCGAATGAAACACCCGGCGTTCGAACAACATGCCTTCGCTCAGCGGCAGCTCATAGCTGCGGTTGACCGCCTCTTTTGCAGCCATTGCAGACAGCTGCGATTTCTCGGCTATCTTCTGGGCAACACCGATGGCTTCTTCCATCAACTTTTTGGCCGGCACAACCCGGCTGACCAGACCCGCGCGCTCGGCCTCTTCCGCATCCATGAAGCGGCCGGTCAGGTTCATGTCCATCGACTTGGACTTACCGACAAAGCGGGTCAGGCGCTGGCTGCCACCCAAGCCGGCGATGACCCCCAGGTTGATCTCGGGCTGGCCAAACTTGGCGGTGTCTGCGGCGATGATGAAATCGCACAGCATGGCCAACTCGCACCCGCCACCCAGCGCATAGCCGCCAACGGCCGCGATGATCGGCTTGCGGATCGCACAGATGCGGTCATTGACGTCGCCAAACAGGTTCTGGCTGTAGACGTCCACAAAGCTCATCTCGGACATCTGTTTGATATCCGCACCGGCGGCAAAGGCCTTGTCTGAGCCGGTGATGACGATGCAGCGCACCTTGTCATTGCCGTCGGCCTCTTCCAGCGCAGTACACACTTCACCCAGCAATTGAGTGTTCAGCGCGTTCAGAGCGTCCGGCCTGTCGAGTTTGATAAGGGCGACGTGGTCTTCGATTTCGACGATGATCGTCTCAAAAGCCATGAGGTTTGAGCTTTCGGTTGTTCCGTTCAGATACGATTCATTATCACGCGAAAAACCTGGATCAAGCTATCTTTGGCATTGCGCACAATAGAAGGATGAGCGACCAGACTGGGTGATTCTCTTGATTTCACCCCCACAACCTGGGGTCCTGCAGGGCGCGCCTTCACGCCCGTAGACATCAAAGCTGTGCTGAAAATATCCAAGTTCTCCATCGGCTTGCCGGAAATCCCGCAACGATGAGCCGCCTGCGTCGATGGCGTCCTGCAGCACTTGACGGATGATCGGAACAAGGGCCGCAACACGGGCCACAGAAATCTGTCCCGCCTTGCGACGTGGCGACACGCGGCCGCGATAAAGCGCCTCGCACACATAGATATTGCCCAATCCGGCAACGATTCCCTGATCCAGAAGCGCAGATTTGACCGGAGTGTTCTTGCTTCGGAACGCGTCGACCAAATGTTGCTCGTGAAAATCATTGCCCAAAGGTTCTGGCCCCAGAACGGACAACAGCTTGTGATCTTCGGCCGTTGCGGTTGGCAACAAATCCATCGCACCAAAACGGCGCGGATCGTTAAAGGTGATGCGCGCGCCGTTTGCCATGTGAAAGACCACATGGTCGTGTTTCTCCGGCATCGGGTGCGTATGCGCAAACTGACCCAGCGGATCACCCGACACGGTCATCCGCCCGGACATGCCCAGATGGATCAACAGGGTTTCACCACTGCTGAGATCCGCCAGGATGTATTTCGACCGGCGCCGCAACCGGTCAACTCGCTGACCTGTAAGCCGCTCGACCATGCGGTCGGGAAAGGGCCAGCGCAGATCGGGCCGGTTCACATCCGCCTTTTCGATCACCACCCCTTCCATTGCGGGGGAAAGGCCGCGTCTTACTGTCTCAACCTCGGGCAATTCCGGCATTACACGGCTCCTATTCCAAAGGGCCGCATTGTGCCCGGTTCGTATCGCCCTATAACAGAGGCGAAATTCGACAAACGGCAAGGCTTATGTCCGACAACAGCGACAAGACCACCCATTTCGGGTTCGAAACCGTGCGCGAGGCTGACAAAGCCGGGCGTGTGCAGGGCGTGTTCAACTCGGTCGCCTCAAAATACGATGTGATGAACGATGTCATGTCGATGGGCATCCATCGGGTCTGGAAAGACGCAATGATGGACTGGCTTGCACCGCGCCCTGGGCAGCGCCTGTTGGATGTGGCAGGGGGCACCGGCGATATCTCGTTCCGCTTTCTGAAACGTGCGGGCTTTGGCCATGCCACCGTACTGGACCTGACGGAACCCATGTTGGTCGAAGGTCGCCAGCGGGCCGAAGCTGACCAGATGTCTGACAGCCTGAACTGGGTGGTGGGCGACGCGATGGCCCTGCCCTTCGACGACAACACCTTTGACGTCTACACAATCTCGTTCGGCATCCGAAACGTCACCCGCCCGCAAGAGGCGCTGAACGAAGCCTTCCGCGTGCTGAAACCCGGTGGCCGCCTCATGGTGCTGGAATTCAGCCAACTGCCCAATGACGGGCTGCAAAAGCTCTATGACCTTTACAGCTTCAACGTCATCCCGCGCATGGGCAAGCTGATCGCCAATGATTACGACAGCTATCAGTACCTGGTGGAATCAATCCGCAATTTCCCTGACCAGGACACGTTTCTGGAGATGATCCGCGCCGCCGGGTTCGAAAATGCCAAGTACCGCAACCTGAGCCTGGGCATCGCCGCGCTACATTCCGGCTGGAAGATCTGACGCATGCGAGGACCCCATAACATCATCCGCCTGATCCGCACAGGCGCCACGTTAGAGCGCACAGGCGCCATGAATGTCGTCCTGGACGCGTTCGAAGCCCCGCGCGCCTTGCGCATCGTGGCCCATACGCTGGGCAAACCGTTCCAATGGCTGGGATACAAGGGCGACCCGAACATGCCCCCCGCCACCCGTGCGCTGACTGCATTGGGACCGGCTTACATTAAATTCGGCCAGGTGCTCTCGACCCGTCCCGACGTGGTTGGCGACGAACTTGCCGATCAGCTGCGCGTGTTGCAGGACAAGCTGCCGCCTTTTTCCCGCGATGAGGCCATGGCCGAAGTGGAAAAAGAGCTGGGGCAACCGGTCTCCGAGATGTTCTCGGAGTTCAGCGAACCCATTGCGGCAGCCTCGATCGCGCAGGTCCACAAGGCCAAGCTGACCAGCACCGGCGAGGATGTCGCTGTTAAAGTGCTGCGCCCCGGCATCGAACGCGCCTTCCGCAAAGACGTCGACGCGTTCTATTTCGCGGCCCGGATCGTTCAGCTCTTTGCCCCCGGTGCGCGCCGCCTGCGCCCGATGGAGGTGATCGAACATTTCGACGGTGTGGTTCGCGGAGAGCTGGACCTGCGTCTGGAAAGCGCTGCGGCCTCGGAATACGCCGCCAATATCAAGGACGACGCCGGTTTCTGGCTGCCGCCCGTGGTGTGGTCGCTGTCCGCGCGCCGTGTGATGACGCTCAGCTGGGCAGATGGCATTGCACTGGGCGACAACGCCGCGTTGGACACCGCAGGCCATAACCGCCCCGATCTGGCTGAACGGGTGTTGCGGATGTTCCTGCTCCACGCCCTGAGGGATGGGTTTTTCCACGCAGACATGCATCAGGGCAACCTGAAGGTCGCAGCCAATGGCGACATCATCGCCTATGATTTTGGCATCATGGGCCAAATCAACGAATACACCCGCCGGGTCTATGCCGAGATTCTGTTCGGCTTCATTCGCCGCGACTATAAACGCGTGGCCGAAGTGCATTTCGAGGCAGGCTATGTCCCCGCCCACCAAGATGTCGACGAATTCGCCCGGGCCCTGCGCGCGGTGGGCGAGCCTATCTTTGGCATGGATGCCACCCATATCTCAATGGGCCGACTGCTGAACTATCTGTTCGAAGTCACCGAACGGTTCGGCATGGAAACCCGGACCGAGCTGATCTTGCTGCAACGCACTATGGTGGTGGTCGAAGGTGTGGCGCGCTCGCTCGATCCTCATATGAACATCTGGGAAGTCGCCCGCCCTGTGGTCGAGGATTACATCAAAAAATCTATCGGCCCCCGCGCCGCATTGCGGGATTTTGGCAAAACGGCGATGGTCCTGGCTCGGTTCGGACCGCGCCTGCCTGCACTGGTGGAAAACGCGCTGATCGCACAGACCCAAAAGGACGAACCAACCCCTTCGCGCCTTTGGTCCGTGGCCTTGCCCGCCACCATCGGGGCCGCCGCAGGTGCCGCTCTGGTTCTTCTGCTAACGACCTTCGGCTAACCCGAGCCCGCCCGCTTCATCTGGCTAAAAATATCCTCGGGGGGAATCGCACCAAAAGTGCGATGGGGGGCAGACAGCCCCCCTGCCTGGTTTGTGATCAGAGCAGCTCAAAGGCAATGGCGATACCTTGACCGCCGCCGATGCACATGGTGACCAGCCCCTTGGACCCGCCCGTGCGCTCCAGCTCGTACAGTGCCTTCAAAGTGATAATGGCGCCTGTCGCACCCACCGGATGACCCAATGCAATCGCGCCACCATTTGGGTTCACTTTTGCCGCGTCCAGGCCCAGCTCTTTGTTGACGGCCAGCGCCTGCGATGCAAACGCTTCGTTGCTTTCGATTACATCGAAATCGTCAATTGACAGACCGGTGCGGGCCATCAGGTTCTGCACTGCGGGCACCGGGCCGATGCCCATGACCTCGGGGCGCACGCCGGCGTGACCATATCCCAGGATACGCGCTTTGGGCTTCAGGCCCGCTTTCTCGGCAGCCTCGGCGGTGGCCAGTACTATCGCTGCTGCACCGTCATTGATGCCTGACGCATTGCCCGCCGTGACACGCCCGTCTTTCCGGAAGGCAGGGCGCAAACCTGCCAGCGCCTCAGCCGAGGTCGCCTTGGGATGCTCGTCGACCATGAAATCGACCATGTCACGCTTGACCTTGACCTGAACCGGCGCGATCTGGCTTTGGAAATAGCCTGCCTCCAGGGCTGCTGCCGCGCGGGTCTGGCTGGTCATGGCAAAACCGTCCATCTGCTCGCGGGTGATTTGGTGCTCATCCGCCACGTTTTCGGCCGTAATGCCCATGTGACCGGTGCCAAACGGGCAGTTTAGCGCGCCCAGCATCATATCCATCGACGTGACATCACCCATCTTCGCCCCCCAGCGCGCCTGAGGTACGATGTACGGGCTGCGCGACATGCTCTCAGCGCCGCCCGCAACAGCGAACTCCGCATCTCCCAGCATCAGGGACTGCACCGCCGAAACGATGGCCTGCGCACCCGATCCACACAGGCGGTTCACGTTCATCGCTGGCGTTTCAACCGGAATGCCCGCCTGTTTTGCGGCCGCGCGCGACAGGTACATGTCGCGCGGTTCGGTGTTGATGACATGACCAAACAGCACATTGCCGATCTGGTTCGCCTCAACCCCGGATTTCTCCATCGCCGCTTCGGTCACTACGGTTGCCAGGTCAATCGGCGCGGTCGAGGCCAGCGCCCCACCAAAGGTTCCGATTGCGGTGCGGGCACCATCAAGAATGACGATATCTTTCATGTCTCTACTCCTCGTGGGTTTGGCGGCACTATGCCTTTGTCATGTGGGGCTGTCCCATGGGACGTACCGTCACAAGCGGAATTGACATGGCACCCGCAAACGCGCATGAGATTCCGTCATGACGGAAAACCCAGACGATATCCTGACACGCCTGCCCGCTCGCCTGAAAGAGGCCCGCCGCGCAAAAGGCCTGTCTTTGGAAGCCGTGGCAAACCTCAGCGGCGTGTCCCGTTCGATGGTCAGCCAAATCGAGCGGGGCGAAAGCAGCCCGACCATCTCGACCCTGTGGAACCTGACCCGTGCGCTGCAGGTCGATTTCGCAGGATTGTTGGAGGACGCAGACAACAGTGACCAGATCGAAGTGCTGCGCAATGCCGAAGTACCCAGCATCGACAATATGGGCGAGAAATGCCGGATACGCATCCTCTCCCCGCCCGAAGAGGCCGGCGGACATGAGGTCTATGACATTCAGTTCGATCAGCACGGCGCATTGGCCAGCCAGCCGCATACGCGCGGCGCGCAGGAACAGCTGACCGTTCTGGAAGGATCGGTTCGCGTGACGTCCGGCGCGGCCACAATGGACCTCAGCCAGGGGGACACGGCCCGCTATGCCGCCGATGTACCGCATGCGATCATGGCGTCAGATGGACCGGCCCGCGTGTTTCTGATCGTCAAAAACGCCTGATCCGTCATTTTTCCACCTTTGCGGATTTTTTTCCGTAATCCTGAAATTCCCCTATTTGGGAATTGCATCCGTTATGTTAGAAGTGCGACTCAGTTGAACGGAGATCGCCATGGCTGATGCATTCCTGTCCCATATCACGGACACTCTCGCGCAGATCGAATCTGAGGGGTTGTACAAACGTGAACGCATGATCACCTCGCCGCAGGGCGGCGAGATTACGGTGGGTGACAAACAGGTCATCAACCTGTGCGCCAACAACTATCTGGGTCTGGCCGATCACCCGGCGCTGATCGAGGCCGCCAAGGGCGCGATGGAACCCAAAGGCTTCGGCATGGCCTCGGTCCGGTTCATCTGCGGCACGCAGGACATTCACCGCGAGCTCGAACAGAAGCTGGCGCGGTTCCTGAACAAGGACGACGCGATCCTGTTTGCCGCCTGTTTCGATGCCAATGGGGGCCTGTTCGAACCCCTGCTTGGACCCGAAGACGCCATCATCTCGGACAGTCTGAACCATGCGTCGATCATCGACGGGGTGCGGCTGTGCAAGGCGAAACGCTATCGCTATCTGAACAACGACATGAACGATCTGGAAGCCTGGCTGAAACAGGCCCGTGACGACGGCGCGCGCCATATCATGATTGCGACCGATGGCGTGTTCTCGATGGATGGCTATCTGGCCAACCTGCCGAAAATCCGCGAACTGGCCGACAAGTACGAGGCCATCGTCATGGTCGATGATTGCCACGCAACCGGCTTCATGGGGCCAAACGGGGCCGGAACACCGGATCATTTCGGCGTCGACGTGGACATTCTGACGGGAACCCTGGGCAAGGCACTTGGAGGGGCAATCGGCGGCTATATCGCCGGGCCGCAGCCAGTGATCGACCTGCTGCGGCAGCGGGCGCGGCCCTATCTGTTCTCGAACTCGCTGCCGCCATCCATCGTCGCCGCTGGGATCGAGGCGATCCGGCTGGTCGAACAGGGCGAGATGCTGCGCGCGCAACTGTTCGGCAACGCCAAATACTGGCGCGCGGGGCTGGAAGGCTTGGGCTTTGACCTGTTGCCCGGTGAACACCCGATCATCCCGGTGATGCTGGGTGAGGCGCAGCTGGCGCAGGACATGGCCTCAAAGCTGTTTGACGAAGGCGTCTATGTCTCGGGCTTTTTCTTCCCGGTCGTCCCGCGCGGCCAGGCGCGGATCAGAACGCAGATGAATGCGGCCCTGACCCGTGATGAACTGGACCGCGCATTGGCCGCCTTTGGCAAGGTCGGCAAAGAACTGGGGATCATCTGATGCGACCCAACACGATGAAAGCGCTGGAAAAATCCAAGCCCGAGGAAGGGCTGTGGATGGTGCAGGCCCCAGTGCCCGAAATTGGCCCCGAAGAGGTGTTGATCCGGGTCAACAAGACCGGCATTTGCGGAACCGATATCCATATCTGGAACTGGGATGACTGGGCCGCCGCCACGGTGCCAACCCCGATGATCACCGGGCATGAGTTCGCCGGTGAGATCGTTGAACTGGGCCGAAACGTGACCGGCCTGGAAATCGGCCAGCGCTGTTCCGGCGAAGGCCATCTGATCACCACCGACAGCCGCCAAAGCCGCGCGGGCAAGTTCCATCTGGACCCCGGCACGCGCGGGATCGGGGTGAACGAACAGGGGGCCTTTGCCCAATACCTGAAACTGCCCGCCTTTAACGTCGTGCCCCTGCCCGATGATGTGCCGGATGAAATCGGCGCCATTCTGGACCCGTTGGGCAATGCGGTCCACACCGCGCTGAGTTTCGACTTGTTGGGCGAGGATGTGCTGATCACGGGTGCAGGCCCCATCGGTATCATGGCCGCAGCAGTCGCACGCCACGCAGGTGCCCGGCACGTAGTGATCACCGACATCAATCCTGATCGCCTGAAACTGGCCGAACATGTGGTGCCAACTTTGCGTCCTGTCGATGTCACCAAAGAAGACCTGCAGGACGTCATCTCTGAGCTGGGCATGAAAGAAGGCTTTGACGTGGGCCTTGAAATGTCGGGGTCGCAAGTCGCGCTGGACCAGATGGTCGAGGCGTTGGTGATGGGCGGGAAGATCGCCCTGTTGGGCATCCCACCCGGCAAATCCCCCGTCGACTGGTCCCGCATCGTGTTCAAGGCCATCACCATCAAGGGCGTTTACGGGCGCGAGATGTTCGAGACCTGGTACAAGATGATCGCCATGTTGCAAAACGGTCTGGATGTCAGCCGTGTGATCACTCACCGCTTTGGCGTCGACGACTTTGCCCAAGGATTTACTGCAATGAAATCGGGGCAGTCGGGCAAGGTGGTTCTGGACTGGACTTGACGCTCTGATATTCACAGGAGTAACCCCTGGACGTTTGGAGGAGCAGATGGGCGACAAGGATAACAGGTATCTGGAGCGCGGAATCGAGGACTCGCTGGTCACCGATTTCGCGGATACGCATCGCAATAGCTATGGCGATTTCCTGCAGCTTAAAACGCTCCTGAACCTGCAAAAGACCTTTCAGGACCCGGCCCAACCCGATGAGATGCTGTTCATCATCATCCATCAGGTCAGTGAGCTGTGGTTGAAACTGATGCACCACCAACTGGTCGAAGTGCGCCGGTTCCTGCAACAGGACGAATTTGGCCCGGCGATGAAGAACCTTGACCGGATCAAAGCGATCCAGCGGCAGTTGATCACCGCGTGGGAGACCCTGCTGACCATGACGCCCGCTGACTACATGACATTCCGGCAGGCACTGGGCAGCTCTTCCGGATTTCAAAGCTATGGCTATCGCCAGATCGAATTCATTCTGGGCAATAAGGACGCCTCGACCCTGAAGGTGCATGAACATGACGCTGAAGTTATGGAGATGCTGAATGCAGCCCTGACCAAACCCTCGCTTTACGACGAAGTGCTGCACATGCTGGCGCGACAAGGGTTCGACGTGCCCGCCGACTTGCTGAACCGCGACTATGCGCAGCCCTATTCCGGCGATCCGCGCGTGGTGAAAATCTGGTGCAATGTGTTCCGCAACACGGATAAATACTGGGATCTGTATGCGTTGGCGGAAAAGCTGATGGATGTGGAATCCCTGTTCCAACGCTGGCGCTTTGACCATGCCACTGCGGTCGAGAGGGTTATCGGCATGCAGCCAGGTACCGGCGGGTCCAGCGGTGTGGCGTTCCTGCGCAAAGCGCTGGAGCTGCGGTTCTTTCATGACCTCTACGACATGCGCACGGAACTGATGTATAGCGGGCAGGAGTAGGCAATGCTGTATCGCGGGTTTTCGCAGGAAGAACTGGATCAGGAATATTCGCCCAGTTCGATGGTCGGTGGCGATTTGACACCTTATCTGGACAGCTACACCGCACTCAGCGCGCAGCACCGGGCGAGGATGGAAGTGCGGGAAGACCTTGCCTATGGCGAATCGCCGACACAAGTGCTGGATTTCTTTCCCGCGAAGGGAGCAGGCGCGCCGCTGCACGTCTTTGTTCACGGCGGATATTGGCAAGCGCTCAGCCAGCGCGAATCGGCGATGATGGCCCCCGCACTGATCGAGGCCGAGCAATCCTTTGCCACGTTGAACTACACGCTCGCCCCGGATGCGCGGCTGGATCAGATGGTCAACGAATGCCGCGACGCCTTGCTTTGGCTTGCAGCGAACGCCTTCAATCTGGGGTTCGATCCGTCACGGATCACCCTATCGGGGCACAGTGCCGGGGCACATCTGGTCGCCATGGTCATGGCCACCTCAGCTGACGAACTGGCACGTGCCGGGCTGCGGGTGCGCGATGTGATCCTGATCAGTGGCGTCTATGATCTGGAACCGATCAGCCTGACGCCGGTGAACGATCCGTTGCAGCTGAGTCCGGTTGAGGTGCATGACCTATCCCCGATCCTGCATTTGCCCGCCCCCGGCCCGCGATACCATGTGACAGTGGCAGAACGGGACACACCCGAATTTATCCGCCAAAGCCGGGAGTACGCGGAACTGCTGCGCAAGGGCGGGCATTCGGTCGGCTTTGATCTGCAGAATGGGATGCATCATTTCGACATTATCATGCACCCCAGCACATTCCTGCCTGCCGGGCAGTAGCCCCAAAGCAAAACAGCGGCCCGTGTAAGCCGCTGTTTCAAATTGTCTATTGTGGAACCGAATTAGTCCAGCGTGCGGGTTACCTCTTCGCGTTCGAAGATTTCGATCACATCGCCTGCGCGGATATCATCGTAGTTCTCGAACGCCATACCGCATTCCTGACCTGACTGAACCTCGGCCACTTCGTCCTTGAAGCGTTTGAGTGTCTTCAGCGTGCCTTCGTGGATCACCACGTTGTCGCGCAGCAGGCGGACGCCTGCGGAACGACGCGCCACGCCTTCGGTGACCAAACAGCCAGCAACTTTGCCGACGCCGGTAACCTTGAAGACTTCGCGAATCTCGGCGTAGCCGATGAACTTTTCGCGGATCTCGGCGCTCAGCAGGCCCGATGCGGCGGCTTTTACGTCGTCGACCAGATCGTAGATCACCGAGTAGTAACGGATTTCCACGCCCTTCTGGTTGGCCGTGTTCCGCGCCGACGCATTGGCACGCACGTTAAAGCCCAGGATCGGCGCGCCGGATGCTTCGGCCAGGCCGACATCCGTTTCGGTGATCGCACCAACGCCCGAATGCAGCACGCGCACGCGCACCTCGTCGTTGCCGATCTTCTCCATCGCCTGAACGATGGCCTCAGCCGAGCCCTGAACGTCTGCTTTCATCAGAATTGGCAGTTCGTTGACGTTCTCGTCTTCCTTGGCCTTCTGCATCAGCTGCTCAAGGGTGGTCGCGGCACCAGCGGCAGCGCGTTTGTCCTTGGCGGCCTGTTCGCGGTATTCCGCGATCTCGCGGGCCTGCGCTTCCGTCTCGGTGACGTTCAGCACGTCCCCGGCCTCGGGCGTGCCGTTCAGACCCAGAACCTCGACCGGGACCGAGGGGCCAGCTTCCTTGACGCGTTCGCCCTTGTCGTTGATCAGCGCACGAACCTTACCGTACTGCTCACCCACAACGAAGATATCACCCTGACGCAGCGTGCCGTTCTGAACCAGAACGGTGGCGACGGGTCCACGGCCCACATCCAGCTGCGCTTCGATCACGGCACCTTGGGCGGCGCGATTCGGGTTGGCTTTCAGCTCCAGAATCTCGGATTGCAGCGCGATGGCTTCCAGCAGCTCGCCCAGACCCTGACCGGTGATTGCAGAGACTTCGACGTCCTGAACTTCACCCGACATTTTCTCGACGATCACTTCATGCTGCAGCAGATCGGTACGGACCTTGTCCGGGTCTGCGCCCGGCTTGTCGACCTTGTTGATCGCCACAATCATCGGCACTTCGGCCGCCTTGGCGTGATTGATCGCCTCGATCGTCTGCGGCATCACTGCGTCATCGGCAGCCACAACCAGAACCACGATATCCGTGACCTGAGCCCCGCGCGAGCGCATCGAGGTAAAGGCCGCGTGACCCGGTGTGTCCAGGAAGGACAGCGTGGTGCCACTATCGGTTTTCACCTGATAGGCACCGATATGCTGGGTGATACCCCCGGCCTCGCCTGCCACAACCCGCGCGTCACGGATCGCATCCAGCAACGAGGTCTTACCATGGTCGACGTGACCCATGATGGTAATGACCGGCGGACGCGGCTGCAGGTCTTTGTCGTCGTCTTCTGCTTCTTTGATGACGTCCTCGACATCCGAATCAGAGACACGGGTCACCTTGTGACCGAATTCTTCGATGATCAGCTCGGCCGTATCAGCATCAATGGTCTGGTTCTGCGTGACCATCATGCCCATGTTCATCAGCGACTTGACGACATCTGACACACGCTCGGCCATACGGTTGGCCAGTTCGGACACCAGAATCGCCTCAGGCAGCTGCACATCGCGGATCACCTTTTCCCGCTCGACCGTGCCACCCATCGCCTTTTGACGGGCACGTTCCTGCTTGCGCTTCATCGCCGCCATCGAGCGATGGCGATTGCCTTCGCCGCCCGTGGCCTGACCCAGTGTCAGCTTACCGGACCGGCGGTTGTCATCACGGCCTTTGCCACGATTGCCGCGCTGTTCACGCTCGCGATCGTTTTTCCGCGGTGTTGCAGCCGGCGCAGGTTTGTTGGCCGGGCTGCGCGGAGCAGCGGCCTTGGGTTCTGCCGGTGCAGCCGGAGCGGCAGCGCGTTGGGCCGCAATTTCGGCCTCTTTGCGCTTGCGGTCTTCTTCTTCGGCCTTGGCACGGGCACGTTCTTCAGCTTCGCGCTGTTCGCGTTCCTTGGCCTCTTGTTCCGCGCGGCGACGGGCGCGTTCTTCTTCACGCGCCTTTTCCGCCGCTTCACGCTGGGCGGCCTCTTCGGTCTCACGCGCTTTGGCGGCCTGCAAGGCTTTCATGCGGCGCGCCATTTCAGCGTCAGAGATGCCCGCCGGGCGACGCGACGGATCACCCGAAGGCGTAGCACCGCCACCCGGTTTGCTGGCACCCGGCTTGGGGACCACCACGCGCTTGCGTTTGGTTTCCACCACGACATTCTTGGTGCGTCCGTGGCTGAAACTCTGTTTCACATTTCCGGGGCGTGCCCCGCCACGAAGACCCAATGTCTTTTTGCCGTCATTATCGCTCATAAAGCTTTTTACCCTTCCGTGCGGCCCCTGCCGCCGTCATCCGTTTCGCGCAAGCCACGCAGGCGCTGCGCTTCCTCTACAACACGTTTGGCGAGTCCGCCAGAGGCCAGCGCCGCATGAATCACGGTTTGGCGCCCAAATGCCGCCCCCAGTTCATCCGCGGTCAACCAGCCGATGTATTTTCCAAAGTGCGGCGTGCTTAACTTCGACTTGCCGCGCCCTGATCCATCAACAGCCTGAAGCAAGACCTGAGCTTCTTCCCGGTCCAGCCACGTCTTGACCTTTTCATAGCCCGCGACCGCATCGCCGGACTTGCGCGCCAGGCTAAGCAGTTCAACCACACGGCGCGCGATTTGCTTTTCGACCTCATCGGCCAGATCCGCGGGCACCGTTACTTGCGCTTTGAACCCGCGTGCGAACAGCTTCTTGCTCACCGCCTTGTCCAGCGCAGCGCGTTCTGCTGCCACATAAACCCCGCGCCCTGGCAGTTTTGCCGCGACATCCGGATAGACCTGCCCGTCCGGCCCGGCCACAAAGCGGATCAGCCCATATCTGGGCTGAACCTCGCCCGTGGCAATGCACTTGCGTTCGGGTCCGTCAGACCGATCCTTATGGACGCCACCGCGACCCATGCTCGTGACCCGAGACCTGAGATCAGGCCTCGGCTTCCTCTTCAGCAACTTCGCCGTCTTCTTCGGCTTGTTCCAGTTCAGCCGGATCAACCCAACCCAGCATGATGCGCGCGGTCATGACCATATCCTGCGCCTCTTCCAGCGCTATGCCGAAAGGCTCCAGAACACCGTCATCCTTGATGCGTTCACCATCGACCGTGGTCCAGCCGCCTGCCAGTTCCCAGTCAGCACAGGTGGCAAAGTCTTCCAGCGTTTTCACGTCGTCTTTTGCCAATGCCTCTACCATTTGGGGCGTCAGGCCTTCAAATTCAATAAGGCTGTCCTCGACACCCAGCGCGCGCGCTGCATCCAGTGCCGCCTTGGCCTGTGCTTCCAGGTGTTCACGGGCACGGGTCTGCAACTCTTGCGCAGTGCCTTCGTCGACACCGTCGATCACCAGCAACTCGTCAAGTTCGACATACGCGACCTCTTCGAGGTTGGTGAACCCTTCCGACACCAGCAGCTGAGCGAAGAATTCGTCCAGATCCAAGCTTTCCATGAACAGACCGGTCCGGGCTTCGAATTCCTTCTGACGGCGGGCCGATTCCTCGGCCTCGGTCATGATGTCAATGTCCAGATTGGTCAGCTGGCTGGCCAGACGCACGTTTTGACCACGACGACCGATGGCAAGGCTCAGCTGTTCTTCAGGAACCACAACTTCGATCTTGCCAGCTTCTTCGTCCAGGACCACCTTTGAGACCTCGGCGGGTTGCAACGCGTTCACCAGGAAGGTCGGCTGATCTTCGTTCCACGGAATGATGTCGATCTTTTCGCCCTGCAGCTCGTTCACAACGGCCTGCACGCGGCTGCCGCGCATACCAACGCAGGCACCGACGGGGTCGATGGATCCGTCATACGAGATCACAGCGATCTTGGCACGCGAACCGGGGTCACGGGCCACAGCTTTGACCTCGATGATGCCGTCATAGATTTCCGGCACTTCCATCTTGAACAGTTCGGCCATGAATTCCGGCGCGGTGCGCGACAGGAAGATCTGGTGGCCACGCACCTCGCGGCGAACCTCTTTGATATAGGCGCGCACACGGTCGTTGGGGCGATAGCTTTCGCGGCCGATCTTGTCGTTGCGGCGCAGAACGGCCTCAGCACCGCCCAGATCGACGATGACATTGCCAAACTCTTCGCGTTTGACGGCCCCGTTGATGATGGTGCCGGCGCGGTCCTTGAATTCTTCGTACTGACGGTCGCGTTCAGCTTCGCGGACCTTTTGCAGAATCACCTGCTTGGCCGACTGGGCGGCAATCCGGCCCATTTCGACCGGAGGAACTTCTTCGACATAGACGTTACCGACTTCGGGCGCTTCCATGTACTGCTTGGCCTGCTCGACGGTCATCTCGGCCTGATAGTTCTCCAACTCTTCATCCTCGACCACAGTGCGGACGCGGGTAAAGGTTGCCTTGCCGGTTTTGCGGTCGATCGACACGCGGATGTCCATCTCAGCGCCATAGCGGCTCTTGGCGGCACGGGCGAGCGATTCCTCCATCGCCTCGACAACCAGACCGGGGTCGATCATCTTTTCGCGGGCCACGGCCTCGGCGGTCTGCAGCAGCTCCAGCTGGTTGGCTGAGGTGATTGCCATCAGTTCGTCTCCTCTTCGGACCCTTCGGTCTCAATCTCGTCGAAAGCGTTTTCGTTCAGGGCACCGGCGTCTTTGCGCTGGCGCAGCATTTCTTTGATCAGATCATCGGTCAGGACCAGTTTGGCGTCACTCAGCCAGTCGAATTGAAGGCCGATTGTGATCGTCTCTTCCCCTTCGGCGATGTTGATCAGGACCTCATCGCCTTCGATCCCAGCCAGTTCGCCTTTGAAACGGCGGCGGCCGTCGATCAGCTCGGCGGTTTCAATCTTGGCCTCATATCCTTCGAACATCTCAAAATCCTTGAGACGAGTCAGAGGGCGGTCAATGCCGGGGCTGGACACTTCCAGCGTATAGGCGTCCAGGATCGGGTCCTCGACGTCCAGCGTGGCGCTGACCGCGTTCGAGATTTCGGCGCAATCATCCACCTCAATCCCGCCATCGGGCTTGTCGGCCATGATCTGCAATGTGGTCAGCTTGCCGCTCATCAGGCGAATACGGACGAGTTCATATCCCAGATCCTCGATCACGGGGATCAGAATCTCGGCCAGTCGCCGGTCGAGGGCTGCTTTGGCTATCAAGTCGTTTGTCATCTGGGTCTCTACCCTGTCAGTCGGGCACAAAAAAACGGGCGCGCGGCCCGTCGAAATTTCCGGTGGAGCCCCGGACCTTAGTCCGACACGCCGCTGTTGAAACTGCATATACGCAGGGTTTCCCGAGTCTGCAACCCCTAGCAGGAAACGTGATCAGAATTACGCCCGCCACCACCGTTCAGCCATGCGCCCATCATCCAGCGCGCGGCCCGCGCCGATCTGCCGCGGCATTCCCACATGCGGGGCCACGGCCAGGGCCATATGCGATTCGCCGGGGTGAAACCGCAGGCCACGTTGTCCTTTCAAATCGTCGGATTCAGGCAGGGCTGCAATATCGACATAGCCGTCCCGCAGGGCTTCGGCCCTGACACGGGCATCGGGGATGACGATGATCTCGAACGTCTCGGCCCAGCCCGACTGGCCTTGTTTGTAATGCCCCGCCACCTTGCGGGCCAGGAAATGCCGGTCATCCTCGGCCCGCTCGACCCGGTAACACCCGGTGCCGTTGGCTGTGTGCAGCGGGGTGACCCCCTGTCCGGCACGCGGGATGACAAACCGGCTGTCGGCCAGCAGGAACGGCAGGCCCGGATTGGCCTCGGCCAGATCCAGCCGCACTGCGCCATGCGACAGCGCCTCGGCCCGGCCAACTTCGTTCAGAACCGCCAGAACATCGCTGACCTCGAGCAGTGCGCCGTCGTCAAAAGATACGCCTTCGCGCAGATCGAAGTGCCAGACCTGCGCATCGCTGTCCGTATGCCAGCCGGTTGCCAATTCGCCACGCAAGGTGCCATCCGGGGCGATCTCGGTCAGGGTGTCGAACACGGCGCCGCGCGCCACCAATTCCAGACTGTCATCGCGCGGAACGGCCAGCCGCAGGGCGCCGCCCGATTTCGGCGTATCCGCCAATGAGGCCCCCGTGGCCGCCAGCAACGCAGCAGCAGCACCCGAGGCGAACAAAGCACGGCGGTCAATCCGGGTCATGCCACCCCCTCAGCCACACGATCCATGGTGCGGACCAGTTCGGCGCTTATTCCGGGTTCAGACAGGGCGTGCCCGGCCTGACGGATCATTTTGACTTCGGCATCGGGCCAGCGTTCGGCCAGGTTCCACGCGGCCTGCGGCGGGCAGATCATGTCATAACGCCCTTGCACGATATGGCCGGGGATATGGGCAATCTTGTCCATCTGATCCAGGATCTGACCGTCTTTTTCAAGAAAAGCTGCGTTGATGAAATAGTGATTCTCAAGCCGCGCAAAAGCGCGGGCATATTCACCGGGGCTTTCGCCTGTCGCGCCATGCGAATGGATCGACGCCAGCGCGTTTTCCCATGCCGACCATGCCCGCGCGTACAGGATTTCCGTCGCACGGTCGCCTGAGAACAGACGCTTGTTATACGCACCGATCGTGTCGGACAGTTCGGCTTTGGTCAGCAGCGCTGTGAACTTGGCCCATTGCTCGGGCCAGAACTTGCCTGCGCCGCCGCCATAAAACCAGTCCAGCTCGGACTGGGTCGCCAGAAACACGCCACGCAACACCAGACGATTCACGCGATCGGGATGGGCCTGCGCATAAATCAACGCCAGGGTCGCACCCCAGCTGCCGCCAAACACGGTCCAGTCGTCGATATCCAACAGGGTGCGCAGCCGTTCGATATCGGTCACCAGATGCCAGGTTGTGTTGTCTGTGACCGACGCGTGCGGACGCGAGCGTCCACAGCCTCTCTGATCAAAAAGAATCACCCGAAATATACTTGGATCAAAGTAACGCCGCATCGCCGGGCTGCATCCGCCGCCCGGGCCGCCATGCAGAACAACAACCGGCACCCCATTGGGATTGCCGCATTGCTCCATATAAATACGGTGCCCGTCGCCCACATCCACCATGCGCTGATCGAACGGGTCGATCGGCGGATACAGATATTGAACTGCGCGCTTTTGGTCCGGGTACTTGTCCATTATGGCCCTATATAGTCCTTACAACTAAAAGAGCACACGGAGACAGGAATGCAAGCGCATCCGAACACGGTGGACCCGTCCGAGATCGCAAAATTCGAGGCAATGGCTGCGGAATGGTGGGATCCTCACGGAAAATTCAAACCTTTGCACATGCTGAACCCCTGTCGTCTGGATTACATCACGCAGCAGATCGCGGGTGAATTTGACCGCGATCTAAAGGCGCCGAAGCCGTTCGAGGGCCTGCGCCTGCTGGATATCGGCTGCGGCGGCGGATTGCTGAGCGAGCCTATGGCCCGACTGGGGGCCGAGGTCGTGGGTGCCGATGCCGCCGAGGGCAACCTGCCAGTTGCGCTTATCCACGCCGAACAATCGGGTCTTGAGATCGACTATCGACACACCACGGCCGAGGCCATGGCGGCCGCAGGTGAACAGTTTGATGTAATTCTGAACATGGAGGTGGTCGAACACGTCGCCGATCCTCTCAGTTTCCTGACTGCAGCGCAGGACCTGTTGAAACCTGGCGGGTTGCAGGTCTGTTCAACCATCAACCGCAACCCGAAATCCTACGCGATGGCCATTTTCGGGGCCGAGGTCGTCATGCGCTGGCTGCCGCGCGGCACGCATGAGTGGAACAAGTTCATCACCCCCGACGAGCTGTTCGACCTGCTACGCCAGGCCGGGCTGGACCCGGTGGATCGCAAGGGATTCGTGTTCAACCCGATCCTGTGGAGCTGGTCGATCTCGGACCGCGATTTGAGCGTGAATTACGTCACCGCCAGTGTGAAACCGGGCTGATGTTACTCACCTTCTAACTGCAACCGTAAATCCCGCAGCACCGGGAGTGTGCTGCGCACCCGCTCCTGCCCCAATTCATCAACAACGCGATTGATCAGCGGTGCGATCGCAGAAATCGCCTGATCACGCGCCCTGCGACCCGCGGGGCTGATCGCCACCATTTTGCGCCGCGCATCGTCCCAATCGGGACGGATATGGATGTATCCGGCCCATTCCAGTTTGGCCAATGTGTTGGTCATGGCGCCACGCGTGACATGAAAGGTGCTGGCCAGTTGCGCCGGGCTGCGCTCGTCTCCCACGAAGACCAGATGGTTCAGCACCGAAAAATGCGAGATTTCCATGCCCTTGGGCAGCACCCGGCTAAGCCGGTTCCGCAATAACTGATCGGCGGTCAGGATCTCGCTGAACAGCGTGACCGCCAGGGCATTGGTATCTTCTGTCATCGTCCGGTTCTGAATCAGGGCCCATCAAAGGAACGGGCATGCGTCAATGAGGGCACACGGCGGCGCGCCTCTGTCACAGAACTATCATCCAAATCGAAAATGTGAATGCCCGGATCGGTGCCTGCGTCGATGACGACCTCTCCCCACGGGGCCACAACCATGCTGTGACCATGGGTATACCGCGTCTTTCCGCAGGTTTTGGGATGCGTGCCGGTCTGAGCCGGGGCGAGGACCCAGCAGGTGTTTTCAATCGCCCGCGCCCGCAGCAGGGATTCCCAATGGGCCGCGCCGGTCACTGGCGAAAACGCCGCCGGAACCGTCAGGATGCGCGCACCCGCCTGCGCCAGCGCCGCGTATAAGGGAGGAAAGCGAATGTCATAGCAGATGGTCATGCCGACTGTGCCGAACTCTGTCTTAGCCATCACCGCACTGCTGCCAGGTCGGTAGTTCTTGGATTCGCGGAAGGTCTCGGATTCGGTGACCGCCACATCGAACATATGAATTTTGTCGTACCGCGCCACGATCTGCCCCTGCGGGCCAATCATGAAGGACCGGTTGGCAAAACGCCCATCGGCATCGTGGGTCTTGATGGCCAGCGAGCCGATCAGCAACCACACTCCAAACTCAGCGGCCAATGCGCGCAGGCCAGCCAGTGAGGCATCGTTTTCTTCGTGCTGCAAAACTTCGCGCTGCCGCGTCGTGCTGGTGGACACGCAATTCGTCACCTCTGGCGTGAGGATGAACTGCGCGCCCTGCGCTGTAGCCTCGGCCATCATGGCGTGAACCGTCCTTAGATTATCGGCCGGATCGTCTGACGAGGTGATCTGCAGCAGCGCGGTTTTCATCAGGCTGCCAGCAGGGTATCCAGCTTGCCCTGACGCTCCAGCTCATACAGCTCGTCACAACCGCCCACATGCGTGGTTCCGACAAAGATCTGCGGCACGGTCCGCTTGCCGCCTGCACGCTGGATCATCTCGGGCTTGCGTTTTGGGTGCATCAGCACGTCGACCTCTTTGAATTCGACGCCTTTCTGTTTCAACAGACGTTTCGCCGCGTGGCAAAAGCCGCATAGCGGCGAGGTATAGATTTCAACCGGTTTCATATTCCGTTCCCTCGGGTTTCGCATAATCTTGAGCGAATTAGGTATCCTTAGCAACGCGCGCCAGAGCCAACACGGAAATATGATTTGCACCGGATGCAAGGCAGACACGCGCACAGGCCGCCAGAGTCGCGCCCGAGGTCATGACGTCATCCACCAACAAAACATCCCGGCCCTGCATCAACCGGGTGCGTTTCGGATGGGCAATAATCGCCCGTGACAGGATTTCCGCGCGCTGTGACGCGGTCTTTCCATCCAGAACCGGCGTGCGGCTTCGGCGCACCAGCAGGTCCGGACAAACCTCGAGGCCGGTTTGACGCCCCAGATGTTGGGCCAACAGGGCAGACTGGTTGTACCGCCGCTTCACCAATCGGGACCAATGCAGCGGCACCGGTGCGATCAGCATATCCTTGCGCAGCAGATCCCGCCCTGCCTGCGCCATCCAACGGGCCGCCGGACGGGCCAGTTCGGGCCGGTCCCCGTGTTTCAGGGCCAGGATCAGCGACCGCGCCTTGCCGTCATACAACAGCGCTGCACGGCCGTCCCGCCACGGGCGCGGCGTTTTCATGCAATCATCACACTCGATCCGATGGCCGTCCGTCTCACCCGGCAAAGGTACGCCGCAGCTTTCGCAAATCACCCCTCCGATAAAGGGCGTGTCACGCCAACAACAACCACACAGGCCAAAATCGGCTTCGGTCAGGTCTCCGCATCCCAGACAGCGTGGCGGATAGATCAGCTCAACAGCGGTTTGAATCCGCTGCCACATGCGATAGTTGCGCCTTATGAAACTGCCTGAGTCCAACGCACCCTCATTGTTTGACCGCCCGGCCGTCACCCGGCATCGCGCCCGCGCGCGGGACGAGGCTCTGTTTCTGCACCGTGCCGCCGTGGACGAGGTGCAGGATCGACTGTCCATGGTTAACAAAACCTTTACGGCCTCGGCGATCGTGACGCCGTTTGCACATATCTGGCAGGCGGATTTACCCAAGGCGCAGATCGTTGCCGACGATGAGGTGCTGAATTTGACCCCTGGCGCATACGATCTGGTGATTCACGCCATGGCACTGCACTGGGCCAATGATCCTGTGGGTCAGCTGATTCAATGCCACCGCGCTCTGCGCCCTGACGGATTGCTGCTGGTGATCTGCCTGGGTGGAGAAACCCTGCATGAGCTGCGCACGGCTTTGGGACAGGCCGAGATCGAAGTGACCGGTGGACTCAGTCCCCGCGTTGCGCCCATGGCCGAGCTCCGCGATCTGGGTGGGTTGCTGCAACGGGCGGGCCTGGCTCTGCCAGTGGCGGATACCGCCAGGCTGACGGCAGAATACCGCGATCTTACTCATCTGATGCACGATCTGCGCGCGATGGGTGAGGCCAACAGCCTTGCCGGCCGCCTGAAACACGTGACCCGGCGGCAGGTTTTCGGCAAAGCCCAGCAGATTTATGCCGACCATTTCGCCACACCAGATGGGCGCTTGAAGGCCACGTTCGAACTGACCTGCCTGACCGGTTGGGCGCCCGATGACAGCCAGCAAAAACCGATGCGTCCGGGATCGGCTCAGATGCGCCTTGCGGATGCTTTGGGCACAAAAGAGGGCAAACTGTCCGATTGACGATTGGGCAATTCCGGTTATCTCAGCCCAAAGCAAGGAAATCTCAGGAAGTGAAACATGTTTGACGCCACTCGCCCCGATCACGCACCGGCCGACCACCCCAAGGTCAAAATGGGCCGTGTTGGCATCCTGCTGGCCAATCTGGGAACGCCGGACGATTACAGCTATTGGCCGATGCGTCGCTATCTGAATGAGTTTCTGTCAGACCAGCGGGTGATCGACTACCCCAAGTGGAAATGGCAGCCGATTCTGCAGGGGATCATCCTGACCAAACGGCCCTTCAGCTCGGGCGAGGCGTACAAGTCGATCTGGAACCATGACAAGGGCGAAAGCCCGCTGATGACAATCACCAAGGACCAGACCGCCAAGATGCGTGATGCGATGCAGGCCCGCTATGGCGATCGGGTGATGGTGGATTTCTGCATGCGCTATGGCAATCCGTCGACCAAATCCAAAGTACAGGAAATGGTGGCCGCGGGTTGCAATCGCATCCTATTCTTCCCGCTGTATCCGCAATATGCGGGTGCCACGACCGCCACCGCCAACGATCAGTTCTTTCGCGCCCTGATGGATGAAACCTGGCAACCGGCCAGCCGTACCGTACCCGCCTATTTCGACGAGCCGGCCTATATCGACGCGCTGGCAGGGTCGGTTGAAAGAGCCTATGCAGCGATGGAGACGAAGCCCGACATCCTTGTTTGCTCGTATCACGGTATGCCACAGCGTTATCTGCAGCAAGGTGATCCCTATCACTGCCAATGCGCGAAAACGAGCCGACTGCTGAAAGAACGGCTGGGTTGGTCGGACGAGCAACTGGTTTCCACCTTCCAATCGCGATTCGGACCCGAGGAATGGCTGCAACCGTATACGGTCGAACATGTGGCCGAGTTGGCGCGCCTGGGTAAGAAGAACATCGCCGTCATTGCACCGGCTTTTTCCGCCGATTGCATCGAAACGCTGGAAGAGATCAACGAAGAGATCAAGGAAAGCTTCGAAGAGGCCGGTGGCCAGAGTTTTACCTATATCACCTGCCTGAACGACGATGATTCGCATATCGCGGCGCTGGGCAAGGTGATCGAAGATAATCTGAAAGGGTGGCTGGACTGACCGGCCCGCTACAATCTGGCATGAAAAAAGGCGGTGGAGCGATCCACCGCCTTTTCTCTAGTTGATGCTTGTCGAATTAGCTTGCTGCAACAGCAGCGGCAACTACGACCAGCAGGATCAGCGGCAGGAGGATACCCTGCGACGAACCCTGTGTTTCTTCAACTACAACCGGTGCCTCAACAATCGGCTCTTCCAGGTTGCCGGCATAAGCCGTCGATGCAGCAGCAGTCAGAGCCGCGGCGAGAACGAGTTTCTTCATATTAACCTCCAGAATTTGCGCGGCTCCGAATAGTGAAACCGCACACCCAAGACTTACCTCGTGCTTTTTTTCTAACCAGCTATCTGACTGGAATGCAATTGCAACTTGCGCCGCAAGCAGGTTCGTGCGCGAAAATGTCGTCAAATAAGCAACACTTGCGTGCCGACCTTCGCCATCGAGAACAGCTCGGCGATATCGTCGTTGAACAGACCGATACAGCCGTTTGAAGATCTGCGCCCAATCTTGCGCGTATCATGGGTCCCATGGATGCGGTAATACTTCCAGCTCAGATACAAAGCATGTGTTCCCAATGGGTTATCAGGACCTGCCGGAATATGATCCGGCCATTCCGGATTTCGCTTTTTCATTGACGGGGTCGGCGACCAACTTGGGCCTTCGACTTTGCGGATAACACTGGTGCGACCGCGACGTGTCAGCTCTTCGGTCAGGGGAACCGACGACGGATAGAGTTTGTACACGGTTTGATCATCTGACCAGTAATGCAGCGCGCGTGACACGGTATCGACCAGAATGGCACCGTTATTGGTGTTCGAGAAGTAGGGCTGCCAGTCCAGCGCCCGGAACCCCGAAATATTGCGGCGCACCTGTGGTTCTGCCTCGGGCGCGGGGCGCAGCGGATCGCCCGGCGTATACTGGGCGATAGCGGGCGAAGCCAGCAAAGCCGACGCCCCGGCCATGAAACTACGGCGGGTTGAAAAGCGAATGTGTTTTTTGACCATGTCGAACGGTCCTTTGCTAAGGCTGAACTAAAAATCTGGCCCATATTATTGCCAGAATGCTTCAGTCGCAAATCAAACCGGCAGAATCACGCAAAACAACGCCATTGTCCGTTTGCTCAAGGCGTCTGGTCGCGCTATGCCCTAGGATAGCACAATAATCAGGTCAATCATGACGCGTATCCTTTCTTTTCTGTTCGTTTGCCTTGTCGCGCTGAGCGCATGTACCACTGGCAGCACCCCAACCTATGGGTCGGATGGCCAGCCCTTGCCCTCGGTCTACAAAATCCGGGGCAACCCCGAAAAGCTCCAATTCCGCATGCTTGATTCGGTCAACGCATTGCGACAGGCGCAAGGTCTGCAATCTGTGCAGTTGAATTCACAGCTGAACGCAGCCGCGGCCACGCATTCCAAGGACATGGCCCGCCAGAACCGTCCCTGGCACTTTGGCTCGGACGGGTCGTCGCCATTGGATCGCGCGCAGCGCGTTGGGTATTTCGGCACCCTCCTGGGTGAGGCGATTGCAGAAACCTACGAGACCGAGACTGAAACACTGGCCGCCTGGATGCAGGAACCCGGCCCCCGGTCGGTAATTATGGACTCAAAAGCCACACAGATGGGTTTTGCCTGGCATCAGGAAAGTGGCGGCAAAATCTGGTGGACGCTGGAAATGGGATCCGGCGGCTGATCTTCACCCCCCCTAAATGAATAAAGCTCCCGATTTTCGGGAGCTTTATTATTTGCCAATTTGGATTCTGCGGGGATTAAGCCGCTTGCATCGACTGCGCTTCGGTCAATATGGCATACAGTTTGACCGGATCGGGGTTGGCGCGAAGCTTTACGCACACGGATGTGTCGCGCAAGGTGCGGGACACCAGCGCCAAGGCTTTCAGGTGATCCACACCCGCCTCTTCCGGGGCAAACAGCGCAAACGCAATATCGACCGGCTGCCGGTCGACCGAGCCAAAATCGATCGGCTTTTCCAGCATCACAAACACGCCGGACACTGTTGACAGCTCTGCCATACGGGCGTGCGGCAGGGCTACTCCGTGGCCAACGCCGGTTGGCCCCAAGCTTTCGCGTTCCAGCAGGCCATCAACAACAATCTGTGCGTCCAGGGCCAGCGCCGCCTCAGCGACATCAGCTATTTCCTGAAACAACCGCTTCTTGCTGGAAGCGGCGGATAATACACGTACTGCTTCGGGCTTCAGTATGCTCGAAAGCTCCATGATCACGCTCCATGGCGAGGCCCCTGCAGGTAGCAGGGGCGTGCCTTTGCTATTCTTGCCTGTTACGGATCGATCCAGCCGATATTCCCGTCTTCACGACGATACACGACATTCAATCCGTCCTTGTTTTCATTCCGGAACACCAGCACCGGGGCACCAGCGAGTTCCATCTGCATAACGGCTTCACCAACACTCAACGATGGAATCTTGGTTTCCATCTCGGCCACAATCATCGGCTGCAAAGAGTCGGGTTCATCAGCCGATTCCGATTCGTCAGAGGCGAGGATATAAGAGGAAGCTCCAAAGAGTTCAACCGGCTCGGCGCGATCCTTGTGGTGGTCCTTCAGGCGGCGTTTGTACCGGCGCAATTGGGTTTCCATCTTGTCGCAGCAAGCCTCAAACGCTGCGTAGATTTCGATGGCATGCGCTTTGGCCTGCGCCGTCAGGCCGGTGGAAAGATGCACAGTGGTTTCGCATACATATTCATGCGCAGAACGGGAAAAGACGACATTGGCGTCGGTCGGACGCTGGGCATATTTGCCAACAACCTCGCCTAGCTCGGTCTGCACATGATTCTGTAGTGCTTCGCCAATGTCGATCTGTTTTCCGCTGATTTGGTAACGCATGTGATCTCCTTCACTATTCACACCCATTCTGACGTCATGCAATATGACGTAGTTGTTTTTATCGGGTGGGGGACATCGGCATATCTTGCGGTAACCGAAATGTACGCCCTTCAAAGAAGGAGCATCGTGATCCAGACGGGAACCGAAGAAATGCCATGACCCAATTGAGGCAAGAGACGGCGGGAGAGTCAATCAAAACAGGTGTGTATATACGTGATTTCCGCCATGCGTCCGGCGCATTTCCGCGCAAGCTCATGAAATCCTGAAATTTTCACCAAGATAGACACGGCGCACATTTTCATTTTCCACCACTTCATCCGGGGTGCCGGACATAAGCACCTGCCCGTCGTGCAGGATGTAGGCGCGGTCCACGATCTCTAGGGTTTCACGCACATTGTGATCGGTGATCAGAACGCCGATGCCGCGTTTTTTCAGGTCAGCGACAAGGTGGCGGATATCGCCTACGCTGATTGGGTCGACACCGGCAAATGGTTCGTCCAACAGCAGGTATTTCGGATCAGCTGCCAGACAGCGTGCGATCTCGACCCGGCGACGCTCGCCGCCGGACAAGGCAAGCGCTGGTGCCCGGCGCAGGTGCTCAATCGAGAAATCCGACAGCAGTTCTTCCAGCCGCTCTTTGCGGCGGTGCGCGTGGCTGACGGTGATGTCCAGAACGGCCGAGATATTGTCTTCGACGCTCATGCCGCGAAAAATCGACATTTCTTGGGGCAAATACCCGATACCCAGTCGCGCACGGCGATACATCGGCAGCGTGGTTACCGTCTGCCCGTCAATCGTGACTGAGCCGGCCTCAGGGAATACCAGCCCGGCCACGGAATAGAACGTCGTGGTCTTGCCCGACCCGTTTGGCCCAAGAAGGGCTACAACTTCGGACCGGTCCAGCGTCATCGAGACGTCCCGGATCACTGTTTTCTTACGATAGGATTTCCGCAGCTTTTCGATCCTGAGACCGGAATTGCCCTCAGCCACGGTCAGACTTGGCCGTGCCATCAGTTTTGCCCTTGCTGCAGAATGGTTTTCACGTTGCCGATCATCGTCGCCGTGCCGGCGGTCAGGTCGGCATCCATCTGATCGCCAGTGATCGTGCTGGGCCCCTGTGTCAGCAGCACATTGCCCTTCATGACGATCACACCTGAATCGATGGTGTACTCTGCCCAGTCGCCTTCGGCTGCATCGGGGGGGCTGATCAGGACCACATCCTCGGTCGCCTCCATCCGTTCAATGCCCGAGCGGTCTTCGTTGTAGATCACCAGCACACGTTCCGCCGTCAGGCGCATTTCGCCCTGAATAACGATCACATTGCCCAGAAACTCGGCCGAGCCGTCCTCCTGGTTGACGTTCAGTTTCTCCGAGGTCACCTCAACCGGCAGGCTGGGATCGGCTTTAACCGCTCCGAACGCCACCTGAGTCTCTTGCGCGGACGCAGAGACGGCACCGGCTAAAAGGGCACAACACACAAGGACAAAACGAAAATCGTACACAGGTTATCTTTCTGTTTTTTCAGGCTCGTATACCAGCTTCACGCCGTCTGTAAAAATAATATGGACCGGACCGTCTTTTTTTTCTGTGCCAAAGGTCATGCGCCCCGCGGTGAAATTGCCGATAATCCCGGTTCCGTTGACCTGACCGGGGGTATCGCCGCGTATTTCGTCCAGTGAGGTGTTCAGCAAATCGGTGGTGATTTCGGTCCCGTCAGTCGAGGTGATGACCACGTCGCCGACAAATGTTGCGGTATTCTTGTCGGGGCGGATCAGGCCAGAATTGGAATCCAGCGTGATGACACCGCCGTCAGACAGGCCCAGACGGCCGCGAAATTCAGCCGCAGTGGGGATTGCCCCTTCGGTTCCCTGCGAGGCCCGGATCGCCTCGATCTGAACCTCTTCGCCTTTGCGCGTGGTGCCGCGGTAGTTGGGCTGGGTCACCACCTGATCGGCCAATCGTTTGTCGATATCCTGCTGAGTGAAAGGAACAGTCACGTTGGTTTCGATACTGCGTGACAATAAAAACACGGTAGACAGCATCAAAATGGCCACCAGAGGCAGCACCACTTTGAAGAACTGAACCATGCGTGAGTGACCGTCCACCGCCCTGCCCCCTGTCTAACCCAGGCCGACGCGCAGGCAATCGTGGATGTGCAGCACCCCTTCAGGCTGAGCCTCTGCGCCGGGACCCACCACAAAAAGCGAGGTGATCTTGCGGTCATTCATGATCGAGACCGCCTCTTCCGCGAGGGCGTCCGGGCCGATTGTGGTTGGGTTTGCCGTCATCACCTGCCGGGTGGTCTTGTCCAAAAGCCCGTCCATATGGCGGCGCAGGTCACCATCGGTGATGATCCCGGCCAGTTGACCCTGTTCGTCGGTCACCCCCGCCACGCCAAAGCCCTTTTGGCTGATCTCGATCAATGCGTCGCTCATAGGGGTTTCCGCCGCCACTAACGGCAGGGCGGATCCGGTATGCATCAGGTCGCGCACCGTGCTGAGCTGCGCACCCAGCTTGCCACCGGGGTGGAAGGCGCGGAAATCCTCGGGCTTGAAATCGCGATGTTTCATCAACGCAATCGCCAGCGCATCACCCATGGCCAGTGTCAGTGTGGTCGAGATCGACGGCACCATACCAAACCCGCAGGCCTCGCCCATGGACGGGATCAGCAGATGCACATCCGCCTGTGTCATCAGCGTGCTTTCCGGTTTGCTGGACAGGCCGATCAGCGGAATGCCAAAGCGGCGGGTAAAGGCCAGCATATTCACCAGTTCCGGTGCCTCGCCCGAGTTCGAGATCGCCAGCACAACGTCACCTTTTGACACCATGCCCAGATCGCCATGACTAGCCTCGGCCGGGTGCACGAAATAAGCGGGCGTGCCAGTGCTGGCCAGCGTGGCGGCAATCTTGTGGCCGATATGGCCCGACTTGCCGATGCCGCTAATGATAATCCGGCCAGGGGCCTGCAGGATCAGTTGCACCGCCTCGGCAAAGTGCTCATCCAAACTCTCGGCCAGCACGTCCAGCGCGCGGGCCTCGTCGGTGACAACCTGTCGGGCGGTTTTCAGGAATGCTTCGGTATCGGTCATGAGTGCGCAAAAATATCCGTTTCGGGCCAACCGGCAAGGTCCAGCTTCGCACGCATCGGCAGGAAATCAAAACAGGCCTGCGCCATCTCGGTCCGGCCTTCGCGGGCCAGACGCCCGTCCAGCGCGTCGCGCAGTTGGTGCAGGTACAAAACATCCGAGGCCGCATAATCCAGCTGTGCGGTGGTCAGGGTTTCGGCGCCCCAGTCGCTCATCTGTTGTTGTTTTGAGATATCGACGCCGATCAGTTCCTGACACAGGTTTTTCAACCCGTGGCGGTCGGTATAGGTGCGCACCAGACGGCTGGCGATTTTGGTGCAATAGACCGGTGCCGCCAGCGCGCCAAAGGCGTGATACATGGCGGCGATATCGAACCGGCCAAAATGGAACAGTTTCAGCACATCCGGATCTTCCAGCATGGCGCACAGATTCGGAGCCTTGGTCTGGCCGATCTCAACCTGCACAATATGGCTGTTGCCATCGCCCCCTGACATCTGGATCACGCACAGGCGGTCACGATGCGGGTTCAGCCCCATGGTTTCGCAGTCAATGGCCACAACAGGGCCCATATCCAACCCGTCCGGCAGGTCGTTTTGATAGAGATGGTTCACCACGGGGTCTTCCTTTATGCGATATCGCCCCCGAGATAGGAGGTTTGATCCGTAAACTCAACGCTATCAATAGAATGCGGCCAAGATGCGCGGATTTCTTGACCCCGAAGCCATTGACGGGACAATAGGAAATGCAGGCACCGCGCCGTAGGGTCACAGGATTGCCCCCGGTACAGAACCCGTGCCGGATTGGTCAAAGGAAACCCACACCGGATGCTGAGCGTTTTACAGAACCGCACGTATCGCCATTTGCTGGCGGCTCAGGTCGTGGCGCTGACTGGCACTGGCCTCGCCACGGTTGCGCTGGGACTGTTGGCCTATCAGCTGGCCGGAGACGCCGCTGGGCTGGTTCTGGGCACCGCGCTGACGATCAAGATGGTGGCTTATGTGGTCATTGCGCCCATTGCGGCCGCACTGGCCGAGCGTGCCGACCGGCGCCGGATGCTGGTGGCGCTGGATGTGGTGCGCGCGTTGGTGGCAATGTGCCTGCCGTTTGTGACCGAGATCTGGCAGATCTATGCGCTGATCTTTGTGCTGCAATCTGCCTCTGCCGGATTTACCCCGGCGTTTCAGGCGACGATCCCGGACGTTCTGACCGACGAGCAGGATTATACCAAGGCACTGTCCCTGTCGCGGCTTGCATACGACATGGAAAGCCTGCTCAGCCCGATGCTGGCCGCCGCACTTTTGCTGTTTGTCAGTTTTGACAACCTGTTTTGGGGCACCGGCCTGGGTTTTGTCGCCTCGGCCCTGCTTGTGGTGTCAGTGGCGCTGCCCTCACCCCAGTCCACAAAGCGCCGGGGCATCTATCAGCGCACTACCCGCGGTGTTCGCCTGTATCTGGCCACGCCGCGCCTGCGCGGGTTGCTGGCGCTCAGCTGGGCAGCGGCGGCGCTCAGCGCGATGGTCATCGTCAACACCGTGGTCATCGTGCGCACCGATCTGGGCCTTTCGGCAAGCGCAGTTGCCATTGCGCTGGCCGGGTTTGGTGGCGGTTCAATGCTGGCGGCCCTGATTCTGCCCCGCCTGTTGGGCAAGTACAAAGACCGGCGCGTTATGCTGAGTGGTGCGATCTTCGGCACCGCGTCCATGGCCATGTCGTCCACGGCCTTTGCGCTTACGTCGGTCTCACTGACCGGGCTGACATTGCTCTGGGCCTGTGTCGGGTTTGGCTATTCCGCAACGTTGACGCCTTCGGGCCGATTGCTGACCCGCTCGGCCCGCCCCGAGGATCGCCCTGCGGTTTTTGCAGCACAGTTTACCCTGTCCCATGCCTGCTGGCTGGTGCTTTATCCGCTGGCGGGCTGGATCCTGACACAAACCGGCACGGCGCAGACACTGGCCTGGATGACTTTGGCCGCCGTACCCGGCCTTGTCGCAGCGACGCTGATCGCGCCAGGCACTGACCACAAAACAGTTTCCAAAGAACATCCCGACATCTCTTGAGCCCCCGGGCCTGTCTGCTCTACACCTTGGCTACCATGGATCAGTTAGACCGCCGTATCATCGCCGCCCTTCAACACAACGCCCGCGAGTCGACCTCGAAGATCGCGGCGAAACTGGGCGTGGCGCGCACAACCGTGCATGAGCGCATCCACCGGATGGAGGAACGCGGTGTGATCGCGGGGTATTCGGTGGTTCTGAGCAGCCCAGAAGATGCACCGCGCGTGCAGGTCGTTGTTCTGCTGGAAGTGCAGCAAAAGGAAACAACGCGCATCATCAAACGGCTCGAGGCCTATCCAGAGGTCAAGCTGTGCCTGTCGATCAATGGTGAGTTCGACCTGCTGCTGTCAGCCGAGGCCCCCCGGATCGAGGATCTGGATATTCTGGTCGACGAGCTGGCCAAGGTCCCCGGCGTGCTGCGCACCAATACAAGCGTGGTGTTTGGTCGGCGGATTGATCGAATCTGAACCGCCGCTAACCCTCTGTAAACCCAACTGCCCCTAGCGTGGCCGGGACTGATCAGAATCCCGGACCGGCAGAATGCCCCATCGCACGATCTTTGGAATGACATTCCTTGCGCTGCTGAATGCGCAACAGGGCTATTCCATGCCCGACGCCCGCGTGGCAGGTATCTGCGACACAGCCGCCCAGCGCGCCGCTTCGGCCGAGGGCGTTCCGCTGAATGTATTGCGCGCGATTGCGCGGGTGGAAACCGGGCGCACCCGGGATGGACGGCTGGAACCCTGGCCCTGGACAATCAATGTCGAAGGGCAGGGATATTGGTTCACCTCAGAGTTCGAAGCAAAAACCTATGTCTTCAACATCTTCAAAGCGGGCAAACGCAGCTTTGATATCGGCTGCTTTCAGATCAATTACCGCTGGCATGGCAAGGCGTTTCGATCCATCGACGCCATGTTCGACCCGGACGAGAACGCGACCTATGCCGCCCGGTTTCTGACCGAGCTGTATGCGGAACTGGGATCGTGGCCTGATGCCGTGGGCGCCTATCATTCCCGCACCCCTGAACTGGCCCACGCCTATTCCGGCCGGTTTCAGTCAGTGCTGGCCCAGCTGGACCATAATCTACCTGCTGCGACCCAGCCTATGACCCGCGATCCGTTCACTGCGACCTCTACACCTCTGATCCCGGTCATCGCCCCGCACACCGGCACCAGTGTGTTGGGGTCGCTGGTTCCGCCCGCGGACGCGGCCACCGCTTTTATCTCGTTCAACTAGGAGCTCTGCGTGCCCAAGATCGACGCCCGTTCCCTTTTCTCTCTTACTGTTTTGCTGGCGCTGGCGTTGATGACGGTCATTGTGATGATGATCCTGCCGATGCCCGCTTGGGTGCTGGATATGGGCCTTGCCACATCCTTTGCGCTGGCGATCCTGATCTTCACGCTGACGCTGTTCATCGAACGGCCGCTGGATTTTTCGTCCTTTCCGACGATCCTGCTAGCCTCGCTGATGTTGCGGCTGTCGCTGAATGTCTCGTCGACCAAGTTGATCATCGGACAGGGGCATACCGGCCCTAACGCCGCCGGGGATGTGATCGAAGGTTTTGCCGAGTTTGTCATGGGCGGCAGCGTCTTTCTGGGGCTGGTTGTGTTTGGCGTGCTGCTAATCGTGAACTTCATGGTCATCACCAAAGGTGCTGCGCGTATGGCCGAAGTCGGTGCGCGCTTTGCGCTGGACGGGATGCCCGGCAAGCAGCTGGCCATTGACAGCGACATGTCCGCCGGGGCCATCGACCACCAGCAAGCCAAGGAGCGGCGCGAACGGGAACAGCAAGAGACGACCTTCTTCGGTTCGCTGGACGGGGCATCGAAGTTCGTCAAAGGAGATGCAGTGGCCGGCTTGCTGATCACGCTGCTGAATCTGGTGATGGGTCTGATCATGGGAGTGATCGTGCACGGGATCACGCAATTGTCTGACACGTTTGCACCGGTGTCGATTACGCGCGACGGCTCGGCCGTCGGAACCATGACCAGTGTTCAGGTCGACGAAAACGGCTATGTCTACGCGTTTTATGATACTGGCGTCAGTCGCCGTATGTTCCAGATTCCTCTGGCTGATGTGCCAAACCCCAATGGTCTGACAGCACTGGACAGCCAGACCTATGCGCCATCGCGGGAAAGCGGCACGTTCTTCCTGTGGAACGCGGGCGAAGGCCCGACGGGGGATTTGATTTCCTTTGCGCGCGAGGAATCCACCACCGATGTGGCTACTGAGCTCACCTCGATGATTCAGACTCAACGCGCTTACTCTTCCAGCGCCAAGGTGATCCAAACCGTGGATGAGATGCTTCAGGAAACAACCAATATCAAACGCTGATTTGGGATCTGACCCAGGAAGGGGACCTGCCTCATGAACATGTCGACAGCATTGAACAACGCTCTCAGCGGATTGACTGCTGCCAGCCGTGGTGCATCGGTTGTGTCGGACAATATCGCCAACGCACTGACGCCCGGCTATGCGCGCAGGTCTCTGGAACTGACAACAAACGCGATCACAGGCAATGGCGTGCGTACGGCCGGTGTGGTCAGACACCAGAATCCGATTCTGGCCGCAAATCGCCGCACCACCGATGCTGATCTGGCCCATCAAACCGCGCTGTCCAATTTTCATACCCGGCTGGAAGGCCTTGTTGGATCTGCGGATGATGCGACTTCGCTGGCCACACGTCTGGCGGATTTTGATGGCAGCCTGATTACGGCCGCAAGCCTGCCCGACTCGGCCGAGCGGTTGGATCAGGTCGCCCGCACAGGCCGGGACTTGGCAACGGGCCTGAACGCCGCGTCCGAGGGGCTGCGGCAGGTGCGATCAGACGCGGATCGCGCGATCGGCAAGCAGGTGGATCGCCTGAACCAGACCCTCAAGGATATTGAGGAACTGAATGCCAGACTGCCAGCGATCAAATATTCGGGCGGCGATATCAACGCGTTGCTGGACCAGCGACAGGTGCTGATCGATCAGGTTAACGAACTGGTGCCGGTGAACGCCGTGCCCCGCGCGAATGATCAGGTCTCACTCTATTCAGACGGCGGCTTGATCCTGTTGGAAAGCACCGCCGCGGAATTCTCGTTTACGACAACCGGCGACACCAAACCGCATATGACTGTGGCAAACGGGTTGCTCTCGGGGCTGGAAATGAATGGCAACCCTGTGCGCACCAGCGGCGACAGTGCCCAGATCAGGGGCGGCTCGCTGATGGCACAGTTCCAGATCCGGGATGAGCTGGCCGTCGAGACCCAAACCCATCTGGACACTGTAGCCCGTGACCTGATTGAGCGTTTTGAAACCCCCGGCCTGGACCCGACGGCACTGGCAACCGACCCGGGGGTGTTCACGGATGACGGCAACCGCTTTGACGTGACCGCGCCGGCCGGGCTGGCGTCGCGTATCAGCCTGAACACGGTTGTTGACCCGGATAATGGCGGCGACAGCTGGAAACTGCGGGCAGGGCTAGGGGCACTCGCCCCTGGAGACCCGGGCAACGCCATGCAACTGAGGGCCTTTGGTGCCGTACTAAGTGACGCGCGACCGGTTGCAAGTTCAAGTTTTGGCACCGGCAACATGCGCGCGGCCGACCTAACCGAGGCGCTGCTGTCAAAGGCTGGCAGCAATGCGCATATCCGAAAATGAAAGCGTCACCATCCCCCTTACCGCCACGGATCCCGCTTTGAAAACGGCCTTGCGGGATATCGCTGTCGCGGCCGTGGTGTCGGACACGGCTCTGGCCGTGCCGTCCGATCAACGCACAGCGTTGTTCACTCAACTGGGTGTTGACCTGGCCAACACCCAAAACGACACCGTGAACCTGCGTGCTTTGGTAGGATTTGCCGAGGCCCGGATTGAACAAGCCGCAACGCGCAACAGCGCCGCGCGCACAAGCCTGGAATTCAGCCGGAACGAACTGTTGGCAGCGGACCCCTACCAAACCGCGGCACAACTGCAGACCGTCCAGTTCCAGTTAGAAAGCCTGTATTCCGTAACCGTTCGTAACGCGAACCTGTCGCTGGTGAATTTCCTGAGATGAGAGTTCTTGTTTTTCTTCTGATGTTGCTTCCTGGCCTGGCCTCCGCCGGCGCTATCCGACTGAAAGATCTGGTGGACTTCGACGGAGTCCGCGGAAACGATCTGGTCGGTTACGGTCTGGTAGTAGGGCTGAATGGAACCGGTGACGGGCTCAGGAATTCGCCTTTTACCGAAGAGATCATGTCCAACATTCTCGAAAGGTTGGGCGTCAACGTCAACGGCGAGGATTTCCGCCCCAAAAACGTGGCCGCCGTTCTGGTGACTGCAAGCCTGCCGCCTTTTTCGCGCGTTGGCGGCCAGATCGATGTGACCGTCTCTGCCATCGGCGATTCCAAAAGCCTGCTGGGCGGAACCCTTATCATGACCCCACTCAATGCCGCAGACGGGCAGATTTATGCTGTGTCACAGGGCACCGTGCTGGCAGGCGGTGCCGTAGCCGAGGGTGAGGCCGCATCGGTTGTTCGCGGCGTGCCGACCTCGGGCGTTATTCCCTCTGGTGCCCGGGTCGAGCGCGAGATTGAGTTTGAATTGTCAAACCTGACGCAAATGCGATTGGCCCTGCGCGAACCTGATTTCACAACCGCCGGTCGTATCGAAGTTGCGATCAACACCGAATTCAACCGGACCGTGGCCATCATGCGGGATTCCGGTACCGTGGAACTGAACATTGCGGCAACACAGGCCGTTTCAACTGCTCACGCCTTGGGGCGGATCGAGAATATACTGGTTGAACCGGAATCCAAAGCGCGCGTTGTCGTCGATCAACGCTCAGGCACGATTGTCATGGGCCAAGAAGTCCGCATCTCACGCGTTGCGGTGTCTCAGGGCAACCTGACCCTGACTGTTGAAGAGGCACCAATCGCCGTCCAACCGAACCCCTTCGCGCGGGGCGAAACCGTGGTCGTGCCCAGAACCATTGCCGGTATCGAAGAAGAGGAAGGCACCGGATTGGCTGAAATACCCGAAGCAACCACCTTGTCCGAGGTTGTGGCCGGGCTGAATGCGCTCGGGGTATCGCCCCGCGACATGATCGACATATTGAAAACAATCAAAGCCGCGGGCGCGCTGCATGCTGAATTCATAGTTCGGTGATCGGACCAAGGGCCCGGTCAGTTCCAAGTCTGGATCAATGACCGCGCGGGATTTTCACTTTGATTTCCAGCTGTCCAGCCAGCGTCTGAATTTGCTGCCCCGCTCTTCAATCGCGTCACCGGCGGCGTAAAACCCGTCTTCGACACTTTCCAACACCGGATCGATACGCCGCTGACGGAACCGGCGCCAGCGCACCCACAGC
Organism: Ruegeria meonggei; assembly: GCF_900172215.1. Classification (GTDB taxonomy): domain Bacteria; phylum Pseudomonadota; class Alphaproteobacteria; order Rhodobacterales; family Rhodobacteraceae; genus Ruegeria; species Ruegeria meonggei. Next base: position 63,830 of record NZ_FWFP01000009.1, on the reverse strand, counting down.
GCCCAGACGATGGCAAAGAAAACGGTCAGGAAGATTATGTTGAACCAGGGGATGATGCGCACATCAGGACCGTCGACTTGTTTGATGAAGACCGCATTGGGAAAGATCGACATGAACTCGTTGCGCCAGCCATAGTGGGTGACGACAACCCAGTCCGGATCATTCTTGTCAGAGATCGCGTCATTGGCTTCGGTATACAGGTTGGCTGTGTCAAACTTGAAATATGGCGGCCAACCCCAACTGGTGTCCTCGTTCCTGTAGACGATCGGCTTGCCGTTTGCGCGCACCGCCTGAATGAACTGGACATCCCGGTTGGATAAGCTGGTCGACTGGTCATCAGGTTCGGACCAGAAAATCCGGGTCCAATCGTTCAAATCCTGCCGCTCTTCATAGGTGTTAACAATGCGGACGATGTCACGCTGCGGCAAGGAATACTGCAGGATCACGGCAATCGTGCCCCAGAAAATCAGAATGAATGCCCATTTCAAATAGGCCATGCCGTAACCCTCACATATAGTTCACAATATAGATCAGCGCGCCAATCGCCAGCCAGGGCACAATGTAGACACCCAAGATCAGCTTGCGACGAAACGAATTGTCATAGACGTGAAGCCCGCGCGCGACAAAAGCTTCCTTGTTACCGGTTTTACCCTTCGCGTCCCACCAATCCGCCAGTTTGCGCCGACGAACGCTCCGCGAATACAGAGACAGCGCAAAATAGGCAATCGTCTGGACAACCAGTAAAATCAGAAACAAGCGTAGCGCTCCGAACATCTTAACCTTTCCTCACCGCACCCCAGGGGCCAACACGCGAAATCAGCGCCTCGCTGACGCGGTCGTCACCGCTCATGTCCGGCTCGTGCCCGAACAGCGCGGCGCGAGCGCCTGATTTGTCCACCTGATACTCGCGCGCAAGGAAGTCGGCAACATAGGCTTTTTTGGTCTCTGGCCAGGACGCATAGGTGCTGTAAAACAGTTCCTTGTGGCAGATGAACATCTGGCGCGGGTCCAAGGGCGCAAGCTCGGCCAGCAGCATGTTCACCAGATCGCGGTTCGGGGTATCGGCGGCGCGCAGGGTATAGAAGTAGGCCGGGTGATCCGAGGTGATACGCGGCCACTGCCCGCCATCAGTCGCCCAGCGCAGCAGCTGCGCCAATCCGTGATAGGCCTCGGGAAGATGCTCAGCGTGGTTGCGGGCCAGACGCCGCATGTCGCTGCGATCCAAAGCGCTGAGGTCGACGTCGGCATTTGCGGCAGCGTCGATAGTCAGGAAATCCATCTTTTGCCGCAGGATCGCGGCGGCATCCACGCCGCGCGCTTTGACGATGGGTTCGACCAGATCGTTGTAATCCAGGAACTTGGCAATCTGGTTCCTCTGCGAGGGGTCAAAGGTGTATTTGATCGGCAGATCATCGGGCTTTTCACCCATGCAGATCGCAGCCGGGTGGTCCATGTCCGGGAACAGATACAGCCCGCCAAAATGCGCCGTCCAGAAGTTGCGCTGCTCGAAGGCGGTGTGGTGCGGACGCACCGGGTTGCGCGTTACGTCGCCGGTTTCCTTTGCCGTTTCGATCATCCGGGCGATCAGCACGTCATCAAACCAGGCGTCTTCTTCGGATTTGAATTTTTCGACCATGCCCGCCAATTGTTGAGCTTTGCGCAGGGTGCCGCCTGCGGTGTCGACTTCAACCTCGATCTTGTGCAGGTTGAACAGATCGCGCGGGGTGCTGAGTTTGATGACCGAGTTCACCAGCTCTCCGGCCACTGCATCGGTGGCGGTCAGGGCGAACAGCTGCGCCTCGTTCATTTCGATAAATTCGCGCAGGATATCGCGCGAGGTCGAGAATTTGACGTTCAGCAGCGGCGCGCGTTTCTGCTCGGTTGTCAGCAGGATGAACTGCCGGTTGACCCCGTTGGGGTTGAGGTAGAGCTCATCCTCCAACTCAATCCCCACCTCCGGCGAATAGCCCGAGATATCGACGTGGAAATCTGTCAGCGCCGTGGTCTTGTCCGCAAGATGTTGCAGCGCGCGGTTATACCGCTCGACCAGAGCCGGGCTGGAGATGTGGACGAGATTGCCAAACATCAGGCCTTTTTCGATGAGGCGGATCATTGTGTATTACCTGCCCTACATGCGGAAAAAAAGAAACAAAAACAAACGAATGGAACAGCAACTGTCAGGGATCTGAGTGCCAAGAACGCCATCGCTTCGACATACATAGCAAATGTTGTTTCGCCACCAATGACCCAATTTAGCCCATCGAAGAAATAGGAAATTAAGAAACTAACAAAGACGGAAAGGCACACAAGGGCCATTAGCGAGGTCAATAAGCCAGCTGTTTTAGAAACCTCCCGGGTCTTTGTTTTCTTGCCCTGTTTCCATGCTATCGCTCCACCAACCCCTGAGCTTAGGATAGCGACTAACGCAATCATACCTATCAATGCTAATGCAATCATTGTCTCCTATTCCCAGCCTCAGCGCTGCTCCAAATTATCGCGAGAACTCACTATTCGCGCACGCGTCAACCCAAAGCTGATGGCTGCAATCAACGTAGCCGGTATGAACCAGATGAACGCATTTTTTAGGAAATACGTTGGCATCTGTCCGGGGCCAAAAGCGTGCAGCAAGGACTCCGCATTGTCCAATGAAGCGCCGTTCATCCAAATCTCAAACAGCGAACTCCATACATAACAGATCGCAAAAATGATCAGGCAAAGCTGCGCGAATGAGGAAAGTTTACCTGGCCGCCTTCGGGCCATAGCGATCCCGAAAAAGATACAGGCCGCGATCAATGTGGCGAGGATGAGAAAAAGTCCTCCAGTCACCCCTTCCCCTCCAGATACCGCCGCTTGGCCTCTTCCATCCGGCCCATCTCACGCACCGCGTTTTCTATGGCGACCTCGTCGCTCTTGTCGGCATAGCGGAACTCGCTGTCGGCGTAGCGGTTGATCTCTTGGATTACCATTTCCACCGTGATCGGCTGGCGCAGGTCCTCGATCATGGCCTTCTTGGTGTCGTAGTCGCGGGTCAGGAACAGGTCGGGGTTTTCCATCCATTCGTCGGGCAGCTCAAAGTCCATCGCGCGAACCTTGACCGCGTCGGTGATGTTCTTGATCGCGCGACCAGTGAACCGTTCATCCGCCTGCTGGATCGCCTTGAGATAGGTACCCATCTTGGCAATCGTATCCATCTGGCCGATATCGCCGGACACCCGGTCATAAACCTGCAGCAGAGCGTCCTCATGCGGGCGGGAATGGCTTTCGAAACTGGCGGCGACGGCCTTTTTGATCTCTTGCGCTGCATACGCTTCGTGTTCGCCCAGCGGAATGCCGTGGTTGCGGCCCATCAGCAGGTGCAGGATGTCGATGTAATCCTCGCGCGTTTGCGGCCCGTCCACCAGGAACCGCGCACCCGCCCGCTGACGCAGGGCGTCGTCCACATTCTCGGGGTAGTTCGAGAACATACCAAAGGTGCAGTTGCCGCGCACGACGGTGTTGGCGCCGGCAAAGCTCTCCATCAGTACGGCGGTGATTTCCAGTTGCCCGGCTGACGATTGCCTGTCACCGCGCTTGCCCGCCAATTGGTCAATGTCGTCAATGGTGCCAAAGCCAATGACCGAAGGGTCGAGGATCGTGTTGATAAACGCCTTGGCGTTTTGGCCGGACTTGCCCTGATAGCTGTCGATATTGTCGGTGCTCAGGTTCTGATAGCGGAACGGATAACCCGCGTTGTGGCAATAGTCGTTGATCAGCCCGGCCATCATCTGGATCAGGGTAGTCTTGCCGGTGCCCGGTTTGCCATCGCCCATGAAGGTGAAGATGAACCCGCCGAGTTCGGCGAACGGGTTCAGGCGGCGGTCGAAGTCATAGGCCATCACCATTTTGGCCAGCTTCATTGCCTGATACTTGGCGATGTGGTTGCCGACCACTTCGTTCGGTTTCTTGAACGTCATGGTGAGCGTGGTGGATTTCGCCTTGGAGGCCGGCTCAAAACCCCGGATCGTCAGATCATCGGCCTCGATATGCCAGGCGGCATTCTGGAACGGGGCCAGATGGCCCGCCGACTGCGCACGCAGGGCGGCCTTGTCCATCAGTTGTTCCGCATAGGCGCTGGTGGCGGCGATCAGATGCGCATCGTCGGAGGCATGTTTGGCTAGTGTCTGGTCCAGCTCCCACAGCGCGCCGTGCAGGGCAAGCTGGCCGTTATCAGTCAGGACCTCTTCGATCTCACCGATATCGACGGTGGTTTCGCCTAAGTGAGAGGACATCAGATAGGCCAGCGCATTGCTAAAGCTATGGCAGGTTATCAGCGCCTCAGCCGTCAACAGTTCCGAGAACTCAGTCTTGCGCGCAGCAGGCAGGTCACCTGCCAGATTGGCGCGTTTCAGATCGGCTAGCGGGGTCTGTTCCGCATAGGCTTCGGCCACAGCCAGCGCGATGGCGATGGCGCGGCGGATCGCCTGCTGCGTGGTGGCCTGCGGGGGCGACACCAGCGTATCGCCATCATCCGAAGCCTCGATCCGCTCCACCAGATGCACCCCGTCGGCGCGCACGGTGCGTCGCGTCACCAACCCCGGCGTGGTGGACCGGAACCGCCGTCCTGTCGACACACCCGGGGACCGTTCTGTCGTCACCGCAACGGCCTTGGCAATCCGCGGTGCATGATCGAACCCGTTTAGCAGAGCAGTGGCCGCCGGGTAGTGCTTGCGAATGTCGCCTTCGCGCAATTCCATCTGATCTGACGTCAAGCTCATCTCAAAATCGCCTTTTCTTTGTTCAATATCGCAGCACCTGCCCGGTTTTGCTGACGACAAACTTTTGCACATCACCAAAGCCCGGTGGATTTCGTTCAGCCAGCACCTGAAACGGGCGTTGGGGCAGGATGATCGACCGCTGGGTCCGCGTTGCCCCGGTTTCTGCCCCTTGCCCGCCGAACGGGTCCAGTGCGAAGACCTCGCGCTCGACGGTCGAGAACCAGCCGGCGCGTTCTTCGACAACCTCGGCGCTGTCCAATTCCTCCATGGTCCAGGCCAGAGCCCAGTCCTGACCTTGTGGGGCCTGGGCGTCTTCCAGCACTTGCCGCAGTGGTCCGGATTGCTCGGTATAGGCCGAGGAATACATCGGCCCCACATGGATGCGGCGTAGGTGTTTGGGGTGCAGGTCGTCGAAATCCTGATCAAACCCTTTCGCGATCGTCACCAGTTTAAGACCGCCCAAGGACTGCGCCATCAGATGTGCCTGTACTTCGGGCCAGCGGCGTTGGTCTTTCGGCAATGCGGTCTTGCCGCTGTCCTCCAACTGCATCAGGTAGATGACCGGCAGGTTAATCTGGCTGTCATAAACCGCCCAGTGGATCATGAACTTGCGCCGCTCGCCCTCATTTCCGATCCAGTGGCATTCGGGATCGTTGCGGGCCCAGAACAGCTCACCCTTCAACAATTCCTCGTAATAGAGCCTTTGAGAAAGCGCGAATTGCAGCTTGGTGGGGATTTCCCGGTCGCCAATGATGGTCCGCACCATGTCGGTTTTCAGGTCGTCTTCGGACGGCATATTCGCCAGATGCACCTGCGCCTGCTGCGCGTCATTGGCCATGGTCAACAACTCAGCAGCCACCGGAAACCCGCTGTCGCGCTTGTCCATGGCGAGGCTGCCAAAGAACCGCCCTGTATCGCGCCCGACCAGCAGGTATTTCATGCTGAGCGCCCGGAACGTGTAGAGCAGCCCCGAGAGGTAGCGCGACACAATCCGCACCTCTTGTTTCGAGATCGCGCCCTCCGCCTCCATCGTCGCTGCCACGCGCAGGAGGTGGACAGTGATCACCTCGAATTTGCGGAAATAGCGGCGCGAGGCGAAGGTGTCGGTCAGGCCGACATGGTCTTGGGTGGGGTCACTCATAAACGGTTCCCAAACCTATCGAAAAGCCATGGACGATGTTTCTTTTCGATTTTCAGCATTTCTTCTTTGAGCATCCTCACCGAATACAGAAGTAGCCAAAAGCTACCGAGTGCAACGGATATGCCCACTAGCTGGAAGAGGAAATCGTATTCACCCAAAAACCTTTGAGTTACGAAAAATACGAAAAGCATCGCTCCAACTATGCACCCGAACATCGCTAGCAGCTTGAGGAGCAGAATGAATACGTCTTTCGTCACGTCAAATCTCGCCGACTACCTCAGCCCCCATACAAATTCTTATCATGCTTCTCGACAATCGAGGCAAACCGGCGGGCAAAGCGTTCATCCGCCTTGGCCTTTTTTTCCAGCACGTCGCGGGCAAAGACCATGTGGTCCTCATGCGCCTCGAGCATGTCGGCCATTTTCTGGTTGGTCGCGGTGCCGATGGCGGCCATGGCGGTCTGCGCCTCTTGGTCGGTCTGCACGCCGATCTCGTTGATGCGGTGGGCCACGTCCTGCTGCTGCGCGGTTTTCAGCGATTTGGTCAGGGCATCATACAGCACCACGCGTTGTTGTGTGTCTGTCTGCAGTTTGTTGATCAGCACCATCTGTGTCGCCGCCTGGTTCTGCAGTGAATCGACCCAGGTCTTTCCCTTTTCGATATAGCGCTCCAGCGTTTGTGACTTGGCCAGCTTGACCTGCTCTTCCTGAACCTTGGCGTTGTATTGCTTGTTCAGCTCGGCCAGTTCGGTTTCCAACTGGGTGCGCGCGGCGGCGTCCTGTTCGACGCTGATCTTGTTCTCCAGCGTGATAATGGTTGGGTCCATGCCTTGAATCTCAACCCGCAGAGCCTCCAACTCGGCAACGGTCGCCTCACGGTCGTCCAGCGTACCGGTCAGGTTTTCTTCAACCTTGACGCGCTGTTCTTCCAAAACGGACAGCTGACCCTCCAGTAGCTTCACGATCACGTCGGATTTGGCGATCAGGTCCTGCAGCTTGTCATCGATATTGGCCGTGCGCATCCGTTCCTGCCGCATCGATTCAGATTTGCCTTTGGAAAAGATGCCAACAAAGCTCTCCCACCCAGATTTCGAGCGCATCTCGTCGAAATCCTTGGAAAAGGCGCTGGTGACGTCGTCCAGCCCCATGATCAGCTCAGCGATATTGGCGTTCATCACCTCGGTATGGGCATGCACGTCCTCAAGCGTGGCGTTTTCGATGTCGATATCGGCCTCGGCGGTACCGATCTTGGCGCGCGCAGCTTCGATCCGGCTGGTCAGCCCTTCGATCTGCGACTGGCTTTCGCGGACTTTGGTTTGCGTTTCTTCAATCAGCGCTTCAAATTGCTGGTTCGACATCTCTGCTGTCCCCTTTTTCGTTATTTACCCAATAAGATAGGGAATGTTACGTCCATTTACATCCCCTTGGGCTCAAAATTCCTGCGGACTCTGGCAAACTCATCAGCAAAATGAAAGCGCGTTTGCACAAGCGAATGGCGAAGTGTTGGCCGGATGCACAGGCGACATTTGATCAAATCTGGAGCGATCCGCGCAGCACAGTGGACATAGACAATCCGGGCGCCACCTGATTGTGTGCGCTGGACATCATTTCTGCCGGAGGCCGACCCATGCTGGACGCAACAACAGACCTGAAATCCATCCTGAAAAACCCTGATCTTCTGGTGACCAAAGCCTATGTCGGCGGGCAGTGGGTCGACGGCGATAACGGCACTTTCGCAGTGACCAACCCGGCGCGGGGCGATGTGGTGGCCGAGGTCGCAGACCTGAGCCGTGCACAGGTCGCCGGCGCGATTGCGCAGGCCGAAGCCGCGCAAAAGGAATGGGCCAAGCTGACCGGCAAGGAACGCGCTGTAATCCTGCGCCGCTGGTTCGATCTGATGATGGAAAACGCCGCGGATCTGGGCAAAATCCTAACCGCCGAGCAGGGCAAGCCGCTGGCCGAGGCCGTTGGTGAAATCGGCTATGGCGCGTCTTTCATCGAATTTTTTGGCGAAGAAGCCAAACGGGTTTATGGCGAGACTATTCCCGGCCATCAGCGCGACAAGCGGATCATGGTTCTGAAACAGCCCATCGGCGTTGCGGCTTCGATCACGCCGTGGAACTTTCCCAACGCGATGATTACCCGCAAGGCCGGGCCAGCGCTGGCGGCGGGTTGTGCCTTTGTTGCCCGCCCGGCGGCGGAAACACCCTTGTCGGCTCTGGTTCTGGGGGCTCTGGCCGAACAGGCGGGCATCCCGGCGGGAGTGTTCAATGTGGTCCCATCTTCCCGCTCCAGTGAGATCGGCAAGGAGTTCTGCGAAAACCCCGGCGTGCGCAAGCTGACCTTTACCGGCTCGACCGAAGTGGGGCGCATCCTGCTGCGACAGGCGTCGGAACAAGTGATGAAGTGCTCGATGGAGCTGGGCGGCAATGCGCCGTTCATCGTGTTTGACGACGCCGACCTGGACGCAGCCGTCGAAGGCGCGATGCTGTGCAAGTTCCGCAACAACGGCCAGACCTGCGTCTGCGCCAACCGGATTTATGTACAAGCCGGTGTCTATGATGCCTTCGCCGCCAAGCTGAAGGCCGCGGTCGAGGCGCTGCAGGTTGGCGACGGATTGGCTGATGGCACCACAACCGGCCCGCTGATCAATTCCGACGCCGTGGCCAAGGTCGAAGAACATATCAAGGACGTCACCGACAAGGGCGGCGCGGTTCTGACCGGCGGCTTACCCCATGATCTGGGCGGCACCTTCTTTCAGCCCACTATCGTGACCGGAGTGACTCAGGACATGTTGGTCGCCCAGGACGAGACCTTTGGCCCACTGGCCCCGCTGTTCAAGTTCGACGATGAGGACGACGTGATTGCAATGGCCAATGACACGATCTTTGGACTGGCCTCGTATTTCTATGCCAAGGACCTAAGCCGCGTCTACAAGGTGGCCGAGGCGTTGGAATATGGCATCGTCGGCGTGAACACCGGCATCATCTCGACCGAGCTGGGTCCGTTTGGCGGCGTCAAGCAATCCGGTCTGGGCCGCGAAGGCAGCCATCACGGGATGGAAGATTATCTGGAAATGAAATACGTCTGCCTGTCGGTCTGATCCATTGCGGCCATCGCCAAAGCGCGGTGGCCGGTCTTGTCCTCACGCTTGTCACAAAACTGCAGTCAAACTGTCACAACTGCGTAATGAACCCGGTCCATCCCCCTTGCATCCAAGTGAGAGAGGATAACTACCGATGTCATTGCGCTTTGCCTGCCTGACATCTGCCCTTGCCCTGACCGCCGGTCAGGCCGTGGCAGAGATGAACTTCAACCGTATTGCGTCCTTCCCCGTGGTCAAAAACATGGTCGAGGGCGCCGATACCAACCGCGAAACCTCGCCCGAGATCATCGCCGCCACAGCGGATGGCACGACGCTGGTCTATACCGACAGCCCGCTGGGTGCGATCGGTATGGTCGACATCACCGACCCTGCGAACCCGGCCCCGCTAGGCACGATGGATGTGGGCGGTGAGCCGACATCCGTTGGTATCATCGGCACGACGGCATTTGTCGGTGTGAACACTTCTGACAGCTACACCGCGCCTTCTGGCAAGCTGATCTCGTTCGATATCGCAGACAGGGCGGAAACCGGCGCCTGTGATCTGGGCGGCCAGCCCGACAGCGTCGCCATTGCCCCCGACGGCAGCTTTGTCGCCGTGGCTATTGAAAACGAACGGGACGAAGACCTGAACGGCGGGCTCATCCCGCAGCTGCCCGCCGGATCGCTTGCACTGGTGCCGCTGAAAGACGGCGCGCTGGACTGTTCAGCGATGAAAATGACCAGCCTGACCGGCCTGGCCCAGGTTGCCCCCACCGACCCAGAGCCCGAGTTCGTCGACATCAACGGCCTGGGTGAAACCGTCATCACCCTGCAGGAAAACAACCACATCGCGGTTGTCGACAAGAATGGCACCGTGATCAGCCATTTCTCAGCCGGAGCTGTTGATCTGGACGGCATCGACGCCACGGACGAACGCGGCGCGCTGATCTTTACCGAAAACCAACAGGGTCGCTTGCGCGAACCGGACGCGGTTAAGTGGATCGACGATGATCACTTTGCCACCGCCAACGAAGGCGATTACGAGGGCGGTTCGCGTGGCTGGACGATCTTCCACAAGGACGGCACAGTTGTTTACGAAAACGGCACCGCGTTTGAGAAAGCCATCATTCAGATCGGCCACTACCCCGACAAGCGCTCGGACAGTAAAGGCGTTGAGCCAGAGAGTGTGACCGCCGCGACCTTCGGCGACACGCCGATGATCTTTGTGGGGGCTGAACGTGCCTCGGTCGTGGGTGTTTATGACGCCACCGATCCGGCCCACCCGGTTCTGAAACAACTTCTACCGTCTGGCGTTGGTCCGGAAGGCTATGTTGCGATCCCGGACCGCAACCTGCTGATATCGGCTAACGAAAAAGACCTGATCGAAGATGGCGGTCCGCGTGCGCATGTCATGATCTATGAATACCAGGACGCCCCCGCCACCTATCCTCACCTGACATCGGAAGGCGCGGATGAGCTGATCGGATGGGGTGCCCTGTCCGGTCTGGTTGCTGATGAGGACGGCATGATCTATGCGGTGAACGACAGCTTTTACGGCTTCCAGCCTTCGATCTTCAAGATCGACCCCAGCCAGAAACCCGCCCGCATTGTGGATGTGATCCGCGTCCACCGTCAGGACGGCAACCCGGCGCAAAAACTGGATCTGGAGGGCATCACGCTGGATGGTAAGGGCGGGTTCTATGTCGCCTCCGAAGGGCGCACGGATCGTCTGATCCCACATGCGATCTATCACGTCGCAGCGGACGGCAAGATCAAGGACCGCAAAGGCGAGATCGGCCTGCCACCGGAACTGATGGCCGTCGAGAAACGCTTTGGTTTTGAGGGCATCACCCGCGTCGGCGACACCCTGTGGATGGCGGTGCAGCGCGAATGGAAGGACGATCCCAAGAACCACGTAAAGCTGGTCGCCTATAATCTAGACACTAAGGAATGGGGCGCCGTGCATTACCCCAAAGAAGAACCCGCCAAGGGCTGGATCGGCCTGTCTGAAATTGTGGCCTTTGGCGACTATGTCTATGTCATCGAGCGTGACAACCAGCATGACCACCGCGCTGTGACCAAAAAGGTCTATCGCATTCCGCTGTCGGACATGACGCCCGCGCCGCTTGGCGGCGATCTGCCCGTGGTCAGCAAGGAAGAAGTCCGCGACCTGCTGCCCGACCTGTCCTCAACCGGCGGTTACGTTCTGGACAAAATCGAAGGTCTGGCCATCCTGCCCTCGGGCGAAGCCTTTGTGATGACCGACAATGACGGCGTCGACGATGCCTCGGGCGAGACGATGTTCTGGTCCATCGGGTCGGTGACGGCCGGGAATTGATCAGCGTTCCAAACTGTGATCGGCCCCGCGCGAATCATGCGTGGGGTCTTTCAGTTTTCCCAGAGCCATTCCAAAAGGCGACTTATACACATTCACAAAGCAAACTAACTGAATAGTTTCAAATTAAAACCTCCCCAGAACAATAGGGAACCGCGTGTTTAAACAGAACGTTTTGCGGAAACAGATTATTGAGCTATCATTCTTCTGTTAGTTGTGGGGGAAGTTTCGGTGAACTTATCAAGAGTACTCATTGCGGCCAGTGTTTCGGCCTGTTGGGCTTTCAGCGCCCACGCGTTAACAATCGACGTGGTCGAGTATTCCGAGGCTTCTTACAACTCAATCTACGGATCGGGCTCTGGGATTTTAGAAGGGTTTGAAACGCATGGCGCCACCTACGGACAAGGTGAAGTTGCCAACGGTTTCTCTACTTCGGTTGGAACCTTCTCGACTCTGGGTGGCATCGGCTCGGGTGGCACGGTTTCCGGATTGCCGGGCAACAGTGGAAGTATGCTGGCCTTGCGAGAGGGAAACGTTTTTGGACGTGAAAACCTTTCTCCTAACGGCTCGTGGTTTTTGGACAGCAATGACACCTGGGGATTGAGCTGGGATGTGGCGCTTGCTGGTGGAAAAGCGTTTGATAAACTGACGTTTGCTCTGAGCGACGGCAGCGATGCTGGTGGCTTCCTTCGCATAACCGCAGGTGGCGAGAGCCATGAACTCCGTACTGATCGCAGATTGTCGGATGGCAACGTTAGGTTGGTTACAATTAATTTCGGGGCTCCGACAAAGACTGCCGGAATATCGCTGGCCAACTATACCGCGTTGGGTGGTGATGTCGCCCGTCGGAATGACGGCTTCTCGATCGACGCGATACAAGTGGCCGCTGTTCCCTTGCCTCCGTCGATTTTACTGTTGGGGGGCGCATTGTTTAGCTTGGGTTTCGTAACCCATCGCAGAAGAAAAGCCGCAGCTTGATACGCTCTGGGTAGTTCAACCGCTTTCACCTGCGTGAAAAATGGTTCTGAAAAAAGGCGTTCGCAATAGTGCGGGCGCTATTTTTTTGCCCGCCGCTCACCTGCTCTAAAAACAACGCCCCGCGTCTGGAGGAACGCGGGGCGTGTGGTGCGATAGCCCAGAGAGGAGAAGACTATCGCGGCGTGGTGATCGACCGCCTTAGTTCACGGCTTTGGCGTCAACCACATCCTTTTCAATGGCCTTGGACGAGGAAATCTCGATCCGGCGCGGTTTCAGGGCCTCGGGGACCTCGCGCTTGAGGTCAATGTTCAACATACCGTTTTCGTGGCTCGCGCCAGTGACGCGGACGTGGTCGGCCAAGGCAAAGCGGCGCTCGAACGCGCGGGTGGCGATGCCGCGGTGCAAATAGCTGCGCTCTGCGTCCTCGGCGGCTTTTTTACCAGCAACGATCAGTGCGTTTTCCTTCATTTCGACCGACAGATCGCTTTCCGAAAACCCGGCGACAGCAACCGAGATGCGATAGGTGTCGGCATCAGTTTTTTCGATGTTGTAAGGCGGATAGCTGGGCTGAGCCACGTCATTGGTCAAAACCCGATCCATCATGTCGGCGATCTGGTCAAAGCCAACTGTGGCGCGGTGCAGCGGTGCAAAATCAAATGTACGCATGTGTCATATCCTCATATCAGAGCGATGTACGGTTTTGCCCTCCGTTTGGACGGGCGGTGATGTAGCCGGGCCCCGTCTGTGGCGACCCGATACATTTCACATGGGTAGCTTTTTGGCCGAGTTCAAGACCCGCCGGAATTGATGAATTTCGCGCCCGTATTCGATTTACCCGATCCCACCTGCAAGCGGCGAATAGTGGCCTTGGGTTGGGGGGCATCGCGGCGTAAAATCGCCTTGAGTTCAGAAACGATTCCAAACAGTTCCATGCCAAATCCGGCTTTCCGGCCGCGATAGGCGCCCACGGCAGATACAACCGACAGTATTTGCCAGCGCGAGCCCTTTTTGGCCAACAGCGCCGAGCCGGATGAGCCATAAGTAATATCACAATTAAAGACGATCAGGCCTTGTTGACGGTCCAGGATATGACAGGACCGCTCACGCATGATCGCCTCGGAGCGACCGCGCCCGTACGAGGCCAGACTGACCTCGGCTCCTGTCACGCGGCCGCTGTACAACGCGAACGGGTTCGCCACGGTATACGGTATCGGTTGGTCCAACCGCATCAGAGCGACATCTGCCTGAACAGACTCGACCATCAATTCCGGGCGGTTGGTATACCCGGGATAGACCGCGATCTGAGTAACCTTGCGATCGGCCAGGGAAGTTCCGTCACTCAGGCCAGCCCGGAATGTCACAGTTTCAGGCGCATAGGGGTTCCCCGTCGCGCGATCCACCGCGCAATGAGCCGCCGTCAGAACCAGGTCCTGCGCAATCAAGGTGCCCGTACAAAAGCCCTGGTCGCCGATATCCAGGCGACCAACCGCTTCCCAGCCATAGAGATCATCCCGGTCCGTCAGTTTCCGCTTGTCACTTTGCGCGTGTGAGGCAAGTGGCAAGACCGTCAGGCACAGCAAAAAGCTTAATACAGACCGCATCATGGCTTGATAAACCGAGCGCCGATGTTTCGGCTTGTTCCACCTGGCGGGGCCGCCGCAGAAAATCCGCGTCCAGCGAGCAGTTCTGCCTCTAGTAATTCCAGCGAACCTTCTACTGCGGTTCCAACGGAGACGCGCTGCCCCTTATATTCAGCTTTGGCTGCAACAACCGACACGATGCGCGGGCGGTCGCCGTCAAAGGAAAAGACCGGAGCACCAGACGAGCCGAGCTCAACATCGCAGGACATCACCAGAACCTCTGTCCGGCGGGTGATGACCGAGCAAACCTCTTGCAGCGCAGGGGCTTCGGCCCGGTCATGCGCGTATGAGACGACGCCGACCTCTTCGCCCCGACGTGGTCGGGTGCCGGTTTCAAACGGAATGATCGCTGTATTTCGAATCGGCTGCCACAGCTCGATCAGCGCGATATCATTGCGCAGACCTGCGTTCGGGGTCTTGGTGTCATACTGGTAATCCGGATGGATGACGGCCTGTCGCGCCGCCCGATAGGCCGAGGCACGACCCAGACGCCACGCGGCCAGAAACTCGACCTGCGATAAGTCGATGTGCTGGCCCGTCACCTTGTCGTACAGACAATGGGCTGCGGTCAGAACAAGTGTGGGCGACACAAGTGTGCCGGTGCAAAACCCTGACCCATTTATGTTCAGACGGCCAACCGCCATCCATGCCCGTCCGGCATCGGTGGTGTCCAGGCTTTTCAGCCCGCTGTCCTGCGCCATGGCGGCCATCGGCGTTAAAGCCAGCGCTAAAGCCCTGATCCAGTTTCGCACGCAAATCTCCGGCGTTTCTGTTGACCTATTCTCCTATGTGTCGGGTAGGGCGAAAATAGGGCGCGTGTGCCGGAAATGGTTTCATGCGGTAACTGATGCAGCGCCGCATCAGCCGGTTTTACCTGAGGATCGGGACATTCGATGCGACAGTGCGATTCTGCTGCATTGCCGGGGGTTTGGGGCCACCAGTGGCCCAGTCCAGCAACTCGACCGTGTGCACAATCGGAACATCCGTGGCAGACCCGATCTGCATCATGCAGCCGATATTGCCAGCCGCAATCACATCAGGGTTCTTAGCCTCTAACGTTTTGACCTTGCGCTGTTTCAACTGGCCCGAGATTTCGGGCTGCATCAGGTTGTAAGTCCCGGCACTGCCGCAGCACAAATGGCTGTCGGCGGGTTCAGCCACTGTGAATCCGGCCTGTTTCAGCAGGTCCTTGGGATGGGTTTTGATCTGCTGCCCGTGCTGCAGGGAACAGGCCGCGTGATAGGCAACAGTCATGCCCTTGTCCGCGCCTTCAGGCAGGTCCAGCTGCACCAGCAACTCGCTGATATCCATGGCAAGGGCGGACACCCGCGCGGCGTCTTCGGCCAAAGGGCCATCGCGGAACATATGGCCATAGTCTTTCACAGTGGTGCCACAGCCTGAGGTGTTGATGACGATGGCGTCCAGACCGTCACCGTCCAACTCATTTATCCAGGCTCTAATATTGGCTATTGCAGCTTTATGGCTTTCATTCGACTTGCCCATATGATGGGTCAGCGCGCCACAGCACCCGGCCCCGTCCGCCACCACGACCTCGCACCCCGTCCGTGTAAGCAGGCGGATTGTGGCGTCGTTGATATCAGTGTTCAGCGCCTTTTGCGCGCAACCCGTCATTAGTGCCACGCGTTTGATGCGCGGGCCTTGGGGCGCAAAGCTTTGCGGGTCGTCATTGCGGCTGACGGGCGGGATATGTTTCGGCGCCATGTCCAACATCGCCCGCAATCGCGCATCCGGCATCAAATGCCGCAACGGGCGGCCCAGCTTTGCCCCGATCAGTGCCCAGCGGAACCGCATCGGGTAGGGCAGGATCTGTGCCAATACCCACCGCAGCGCCCGATCCGTGAAGGGGCGTTTGTAGTTCTCTTCGATGTATTCCCGCGCGTGGTCGACCAGATGCATGTAGTGCACACCCGACGGGCAGGTGGTCATGCAAGCCAGGCAAGACAGGCAGCGGTCGATATGTTTGACCGTTTTCGCGTCGGGGACCCGCTCATTCTCAAGCATGTCCTTGATCAGGTAGATGCGCCCGCGCGGGCTGTCCAATTCGTCGCCCAGCACCTGATAGGTCGGGCAGGTAGCGGTGCAAAAGCCGCAATGCACGCAGCTGCGCAAGATCTCGTTCGAGCGTTTGATCGCCGGGTCCTGCAACTGCTTTTCGGTAAACGTCGTTTGCATGTGCTTACCCCATCAGCCCCGGATTCAACAAACCGCGTGGGTCAAATTTGTGCCGAATTCCGTTTGTTAGAGCCTGAATAGGCGCAGCTTCAGGCTGAAACCGCCCTAGGGTTTCAGCCGTAGAGGCCTCTGCCCGGACCAGCGTTGCGTGACCTTCAAAAGCACCCAACCGGGCGCGCAGGTCGGTGCCATTGGGAACCAAAGCCCAGATCAGCCCCCCACCCCAGTCAAACAGTGTCTGCTTTGCCTCAAGACGCGCGGCGAGGTCAGGCGTGTCCGAGGGCTTGACTGAAATGCGCCAGACATCGCCGTCCTTGCCGTGAAACGCGGCGACGTCCCGTAGCGCCCGCCACAGAGCAGCGGAATCCGAGACCTCGGCGATCTCGCCGATACCCGCCAACACGGACTTCAACTGTTCGACGCGATAGGCCACTGACTCTGCGAACCCTTCGACCCGCAGCAGGGCTTGGCCGTCCTGCGGGTCATAGGCTGCGCCGCTGACCTCGAACGGGGATTTCAACGCCGCTGACAGCGCACGGATGGCGGTTGTGGTGTCCGGAACCTGGATGGCCAGCGTTGCCGAGACCTCGGGCTTGGGCAGAACCTTCAGCGACACCTCGGTCAGTACACCCAATGTGCCGCAGGACCCCGCCATCAACTTGACCAAGTCATAGCCGGTCACGTTCTTCATCACCCGGCCGCCGTTCTTAACCACCTGCCCGGTGCCATCGACAAAGCGCACGCCTAGCAGGAAATCGCGACAGGCCCCAGCCTGAATCCGGCGCGGACCCGAGATATTGGTGGCCACGACACCGCCAATGGTCGGCGTTCCTCCGGTGCCTAGTAAGCCCCGGTGATCCATGGGCTCAAACGCCAGTTGTTGCCCTTCCGCCTCTAGCGCGGCCTCAATCCGAGCCAGCGGCGTTCCGACCTGTGCCACGATGGTCAGAGCGCCGGGTTCGTACAGCGCTATGCCGCTTAAGCCTACGGTTTCGATTGTGGCTGCGGGTCCGGTTATGCCACGGGTGCCGCCACCAACAATATTTACCGGCTCGGTCAACCCGGCCACCATCTCGGCCAGCTCGGCTTCTGTCTCAGGTTTCATTTCAATTCTTCTTTGTTAGAGCCGTTATTCTGCAGCGATCTGCGCATCGCGGCGAGCCTCGGACACATCCAGCGGGAAGACTTTGGCTGGGTTCAGCAACCAGTTCGGATCGAACACATCCTTGACGGCCATCTGCGCCTCAAGGTCTGCGGGGTCATATTGATGGGTCATCAAATCTCGTTTTTCGATGCCCACACCATGCTCACCGGTCAGACAGCCGCCCACATCCACGCAAAGCCGCAGAATGTCAGCGCCAAACGCCTCGCATTTTTCAAGATCGCCGGGTTTGTTGGCATCAAACAGGATCAACGGGTGCATATTGCCATCACCGGCGTGGAACACGTTGCCCACAGGCAGACCGTAGTCTTCGCTCAGCTCGCCGATCCGGCGCAGCACCTCGGGCAGCGAGGACACCGGAATCGTGCCATCCAGACACATGTAGTCGTTCATCTGCCCCATCGCGCCAAAGGCGGATTTACGGCCCAACCAGATTTTCGCACTTTCCTCGGCCGACTGACTTTCGCGCAGCTCCACGGGGTTGTGGCGTTTGGCGATCTCGATGATCTTGGACAGTTGATAGTCGATCTCGGGCTCCGATCCTTCAACCTCAACGATCAGCAGCGCGGTGCAGTCCGGGTATCCTGCATGGGCAAAGTTTTCGCAGGCCTTGATGCACAGCGTGTCCATGAACTCGATCGCGACAGGCAGGATGCCTGACTTGATGATGTCTGACACACACTGCCCGGCGACCTCATTATCGTCGAACCCCATCAGAACAGGCCTTGCGCCTTCGGGTTTGCGCAGAATGCGTAGGGTGGCTTCGGTCACAACGCCCAACTGACCTTCGGAGCCACAGATTACCCCCAGCAAGTCCAGCCCGCCCGCATCCAGATGGGCACCGCCAATCTCGACCACGTTGCCATCCATCATCACCATCGTCACGCCCAGCAGGTTGTTGGTGGTCACGCCGTATTTCAGGCAGTGTGCACCGCCCGAATTCATCGCGATATTGCCCGCAATCGCACAGGCCAGTTGCGATGACGGGTCGGGGGCGTAAAAGAAGTCATCCTCTTCCACGGCCCCGGTGACGCTCTGATTGGTGCGACCGGTCTGCACGCGGATGAAGCGGTTGTCGTAGTCGACCTCCAGCACCTCATTCATCCGGGCGATGCCCAGAATCACGCAATCCGCCGTGGGCAGCGCCCCACCCGCCAGCGAGGTGCCCGAGCCGCGCGGGACCACCGGCACGCCCTCTTCATTGCAGATGCGCAGCACATCCGCGACCTCTGCCGTCGATGATGGCAAAACCGCCAGCATCGGCGGGCAGCGATAGGCCGTCAGCGCGTCGCATTCATAGGCGCGCGTCTCGGCCGGGTCGTGAATGACCGCGTCCTGCGGCAAGACTCGCAGCAGACGCGATACCACGGTCTGCTTGCGCGCCAGAACTTCGGGATTTGGCCGGGGCATTTCCATCGCTGATCCTCCGTTTGGTAAAATAATATTACCAATTTACCCATCTGGCAAGTTCCTATCTCTGCCCCTACTGTCGCACCCATGACCTGGATTGACCGCGCCCTGCTGTTTTCAACGTTGGATTACGCCGCTGTAGTGCTGCTGTTATGCGCCTGGCAGTGGATCGGCTGGCGGATCGAGCATCCATCGCCGGACAGGCAGTCTGTCTCGATGATGATGGACGATTTCCGCCGTTGCTGGATGCAGGAAATGGTCACACGGCAGCCCCGGATGTTCGACGCACAGGTTGTTGCGGCGATGCGGCAGGGCAGCACGTTCTTTGCCTCAACCACGATGATCGCCATAGGGGGTGGGCTTGCGCTGTTGGGCAATACTGAACGGCTGGCCGGGGTGGCCAGCGATCTGGCCATCGGCAGCGCCCCGGCACTGGTGTGGGAGATCAAGATCCTGGTCGTCATCCTGTTCCTGGCCAATGCGTTTCTGAAATATGTCTGGGCGCATCGCCTGTTTGGCTATTGCGCCGTCATCATGGCCGCAGTTCCGAATGAACCGGACGACCCGCTAGCTTATCCACGCGCGGCGCAGGCGGCCGAAATCAGTGTCACCGCCGCGCGCAGCTTTAACCGGGGCCTGCGGGCCACCTATTTCGCGCTGGCATCTTTGGCGTGGATACTGGGGCCAATTGCTTTGATTTTGGGAACACTAATCACCCTTGGCGTATTGTACCGACGCGAGTTTGCCTCGCAATCACGGTCGATCCTATTGACCCTTCCGCCCAACACAGAGACGTGATCCCCATGCATCCACCACGCTTCTATATTCGCGCAATGCGATATCTGATTCTCAGCGCCCTTCTGGCCACACCCGCCTTTGCCGATCCTTCCGTGATCGAGAACGTATCGGCCCGTCAGACTGGTGAGACATGGCGATTCGACGTGACCATCCGGCACCCGGATACCGGTTGGGATCACTACGCGGACGGATGGCGGGTTTTGGATATGAACGGGCAGGAACTGGGGATGCGGGTGCTGCATCACCCGCATGAGACCGAACAGCCCTTCACCCGGTCGCTTAGCGGCGTGGTCATTCCGGAAGGGGTGGGCCAGGTGCAGATTCAAGCGCGCTGCAATGTGGACGGCTGGAATTCCGACGCGACGGTCGTCACGCTGGAGTAACTTTCAGAACACACCCAAGCTGAGGCCCGCCGCCAGCGCGGCGCCGATCTCGCGGCATAGGGCCAATTGATCCTGCGGGATGGTCTTGTCGGCCAGAATCGCCTCGGGTGTTTGCGCGTGGGTGCAGATGATCAGCGGCGGCTGAACCTCTTTTAGCCGCCAGCCGGTGGCGATACGGGCGGTCTGACGGGCGGCGTTTTCGCCATCTGATCCGGCACAGACCATCTGGGCATAAGGGCGGCCTTCGATCTGCCCCAGCACCGGGTAATAGCATCGGTCAAAGAATTCTTTCATCAGACCCGAAATCGCCGCCAGATTCTCAGGTGCACAAAAGATGTAACCATCGGCGCGCAGCAAATCTTCGGGGCCTGCCTGATCAGCGGGTTTCAGGATGGCTTCGGCCTCATTCCGTGCAGCGTCTGCCGCAGCCTCGGCCATTTGCCGGGCTCCGCCGGTACGCGAATGGTAAACGATCAGTAACTGCGCCATGTCAGACCCGGTGATAGGGACCGCCCGACAGGATGGTTGCGGCCCGGTAAAGTTGCTCGGACAGCATCACACGAACCAGCATATGCGGCCAGACCATCGATCCGAAAGACAGGGAATAATCGGCCTCGGCCCGCAATTCAGGGCCTATTCCGTCGGCCCCGCCAATGATCAGCGCCAGATCTTGCCGCCCCGCATCGCGCCAGCCGCCCAGTTTGTTGGCAAAATCCGGTGAGGTCATCACCCGCCCGCGTTCGTCCAGCGTGCAGATCACCGCGCCCTTGGGCAGCGCCTTCCGCAGCAACGCGGCCTCGGCCCCCTGGCCTGCGTTTTTCTTGTCCTCAACCTCGATCACGCGGGCAGGCCCAAGGCCCAAGCCACGCCCGGTCCGGTCAAATCGTGTCAGGTAATCGTCAAGCAGGGTCTTCTCCGGTCCGGCGCGCAATCGCCCGACCGCAACTATGCTGATACGCATGTCTCTCTCGTCTCCGGCCTTTCAATACAGGCCGGGATAGCGCCTCAGTTCGCCGAGGCGCTGCCGCCCTGGGGCAACCACATCTTTTCCAGCTGATAGAATTCACGCACTTCGGGGCGGAAGATATGGACGATCACGTCGCCCGTATCGATCAGCACCCAATCGCCGGCATCCTTGCCTTCGACCTTTGAGGTGAAACCGAATTCCTGCTTGATGCGATCCGTCAGTTTTTCCGCCATGGCCGAGACCTGTCGGGTCGAACGACCCGAGGCAATGACCATGTGATCCGCGACGGACGACTTGCCCTGCAGGTTGATCTGCACGACGTCTTCGGCCTTGTCATCGGAAAGTGAGGAAAGGATACGCTCAAGCAGCTTGTCGCTGATTGACTGAGAGTGGGCCATCATCTTGGCCCCTTCATCGGCGGGCAAACCCGCCTGGGTATGTAGAGACAGGACATAGTCCTCCTTTGTTGCGCGCCGTGAAACCCCGGCGCAGGGGTACTAATAAGGTAGCAAGGGGAATGCAACATTTCAATGAAGGGCCGCGTAGGCGGGCGCACGGCGGCTCACTCTTTGGCGACCTGTTGCGCAGCTGCGTCGTCGGATAGCAGCCGAACTTCGCGCTGGGGGAAGGGGATCGAGATGCCCTGATCCTTGAACGCATCCCACAGCGCAAGGTAGACATTGCCCCGGATATTGGTCAGCCCCTTGGTCGGGTCGCTAATCCAGAAACGTAGCAAATAGTCCACACTGCTGTCGCCGAAGCCGGTAATATGGCAGACCGGTTCATGGCCACTTCCGCTTAGCACGCGCGGGACAGTTTTCACCGTATCTTTGGCCGTTGCGCGCACTTTGTGCGGATCGTCGTCATAGCTGGTGCCAAACTCCAGATCCAAACGCACAAACCGGTCCGAATGCGACCAGTTCACCACCTGATTGGTGATCAAGTCCTCATTCGGGATCAGGTATTCGCGCCCGTCGCGCGTCACCACCGACACATAGCGCGCACCCAGCGCGTTGATCCATCCGAACGTATCGCCCAGCGAGATCACATCGCCCGGTTTGATTGACCGGTCCATCAGGATGATGATACCTGAAATCAGGTTGGACACCACCTTTTGCAGGCCAAACCCGATCCCCACGCCAATTGCCCCCGACAACAGCGCAATGCCGGTCAGATCGAACCCCAACGTGCGAATGGCGGCCAGAAAGACGGCGCCATACAACAGCACCTGAATTCCTTTGGACAACAGAACCTGCATGGACGGAGTGATGTCATCGTTGTTTTGCAGCCCCCGTTCAGCAGCGCGGGTGCCAATGCGCGCCAAAGTCAGCAAGACACCAATCAGCAAAATCGCCTTGAGGATTCCCAGTGCCGAGATATGCAGATCACCAATTGAAATCGCCACCCCGTCCAGAAAACCAGCCACATCGTCGGTCAGATTCAGCGCAATCAGCGTTGCATAGACCCACATTGCCCATTTGAATATCCGCCGCAGCGTCCGGTTGCGCACCAACCGGGCCACCAGCGCGATAGCCAGCCAGGCGGCGGCCAGCGTCGCGACCACTCCGATAATATAGCTGCGTGAGGGCCAGGTGATCTGCTGCATCACCGTATACAGCGCCCAGGAAATCAGCACGAAATAGACCAGTGTCAGGCGCTGCTTCAGCTGAATCAACGTGCGCAGTCGCCATTTTGGCCATCCGATGCGGGCGCGGGCCCAGGCGTCCCACCGGGTTTGCGTCGTCAGCTTCAGCACAACGGCAAGTGCCCACAGACCCAGAATAATCACAAGCTGGTACTGCCGCCAGCCCGGCGTGACGACCAATTCGGCAAGGTTCTCAAATTGTACGGTAAAGCCCGCGACCATGGTGTCATAAAGGTCAGCCAGCGAACTGGGGATCAGGTCTTGGTTCATGCAGGTCTCCTGACCCGCAGCTTGAACAGCGTTTTGTTGTGATGCAAGCCTGATGCCGGATTGAACCTTGATTGACAGCAAGGCCCGATATATCTGGTGCGCATGAGACTCAACTTGGCCCCTGCTCCGACACTGCAAGACCGCACGCGCCTGCGTGAACGGTTCTTTGGGGCCGCCCGCACGGTTCTGGCCTGCCTATAGGCGGCACCCAGCCACTCGCCAGCTATTTCTCATTACATACGGGAGAGGACCAATGTCCCCCAAAACACTCTATGACAAGATCTGGGATGCCCATGTCGCGCACGAAGCCGATGATGGCACCTGTTTGCTGTATATCGACCGCCATCTGGTTCACGAAGTAACCAGCCCGCAGGCCTTTGAAGGGCTGCGCATGGCCGGCCGCCCGGTGCGCGCACCGGAAAAGACCATTGCGGTACCGGACCACAACGTTCCGACCACCGCCGATCGTGTGAACGGGATCGAAAACCCCGAATCACGCATTCAGGTCGAAGCGCTGGACAAAAACGCCAAGGATTTTGGCATTCACTATTATCCAGTTCATGACGTGCGTCAGGGCATCGTCCACATTGTCGGCCCGGAACAGGGATGGACCCTTCCCGGTATGACCGTGGTTTGCGGCGACAGCCACACCGCAACGCACGGTGCCTTTGGCGCGCTGGCCCATGGCATTGGTACGTCCGAAGTTGAGCACGTTCTGGCCACGCAGACCCTGATCCAGAAGAAATCCAAGAACATGAAGGTCGAGATCACCGGCAAATTGCAGCCGGGCGTGACCGCCAAGGATATCACTCTTGCTGTGATCGGCGAGACCGGTACCGCCGGGGGCACCGGTTATGTGATCGAATATTGCGGTGAAGCGATTCGCGATTTGTCGATGGAAGGCCGCATGACCGTCTGCAACATGGCGATCGAAGGCGGCGCGCGCGCCGGTCTCATTGCTCCGGATGAAACCACCTATGGCTACGTCAAAGGTCGCCCACACGCTCCGAAGGGCGCGCAGTGGGAAGCTGCCTTGAACTGGTGGAAAACGCTCTATACCGACGATGACGCACATTTCGACAAGGTCATCACCCTGCGCGGCGAAGACATCGCCCCTGTAGTCACCTGGGGCACCAGCCCCGAGGACGTGCTGCCGATCACCGCAACTGTGCCGCACCCCGAAGACTTTGAGGGCGGCAAGGTCGACGCGGCCCGCCGGTCCATCGAGTATATGGGGCTGGAAGCTGGTCAAAAACTCAGCGATGTCGAAGTCGACACCGTCTTTATCGGCTCGTGCACCAATGGTCGGATCGAAGACCTGCGTGCCGCAGCTGAGATTCTGAAGGGCAAGAAGGTCAAGGACGGTATGCGGGCGATGGTTGTGCCCGGCTCGGGCCTTGTTCGCGCACAGGCCGAGGAAGAAGGTCTGGCGGAGATTTTCAAAGAGGCCGGGTTTGAATGGCGTCTGGCGGGATGTTCGATGTGCCTGGCTATGAACCCCGATCAGTTGCAGCCGGGCGAGCGCTGTGCCGCAACCTCGAACCGCAATTTTGAAGGCCGTCAGGGCCGGGGTGGGCGCACCCATCTTCTGAGCCCGGCGATGGCTGCCGCTGCGGCAATCACTGGACGGCTGACAGACGTCCGTGAATTGATGTAAGAAGCTCTCATATCTAGATATTTGAGGGATTGAAGACATGAGTGACTGGATCAAATGGCTCCTGCTGGGGCTTCTGTCCATAGTGTTCGGCATTTTCGTGCTGGGCGCGCCGGCGGTGGCGTCGATTGCCGTGACCGTGGTGACCGGCATATTGCTGCTGGTTTCCGGCGCATTGCAGGTTGTTGGCGGGTTCACAGTAGAAGGCACCGGCAACAAGGCTCTGTCGCTCATTATGGGTGCGGTGATGCTGTTTCTGGGCTGGTCCTTTCTGGATCACCCGTTGCAGGGCACCGTGACGCTGGCCACGGTCTGCCTGATCCTGTTCATGGCAGGCGGCATTGCCCGGGTAATCCTGTCGTTCCAAATGAAGGGAACGCAGTATTTCTGGGCCACGCTGATTTCCGGCATCATGTCGATTGTTCTGGCGATCATCATCTGGCGGTTCGCCGCCACTGATCCGGCCGTGCTGCTGCAACTGCTGGGGATTCTGCTGGGCATCGAGATGCTGTTCAACGGACTCGGGCTGGTCTTCATGGCGTTCTTCATCAAAGACGCACCCAAAGGCGAAACAAACGAAGCGAAAGAAGCTTAACAGCGGGACTTGGGCGCGGCCCTCTCCTGCAGGAGTGTAGACATGGAAAAGTTTGAAAAAGTCCACGGGGTGGCCGCCCCAATGCCTCTGATCAATATCGACACCGATATGATCATTCCGAAAGTGCATCTGAAAACCATCAAACGGTCCGGCCTTGGCGTCGTCCTGTTTGATGAGATGCGCTATCACGACCACGGCGGCGAGAACGAAGAATTTGTTCTCAACAAGCCCGCCTATCGCGCCACCGAGATTCTGGTTGCCGGCGACAATTTTGGCTGCGGCTCATCCCGGGAACACGCGCCCTGGGCAATCAAGGATTTCGGCATCAAGGTTGTGATCTCGACTAGCTTTGCCGACATCTTCTTTAACAACTGCTTCAAGAACGGCATCCTGCCCATCGTAGTCGAAGAAGAACATCATGCCGTACTGATGGAAGATGCACATAAAGGCGAAAACGCTCGCATGACCGTGCATCTGGAAGATCAGCAGATCACCACGTCCGACGGCGTTGTGATCGCATTCGAAGTCGACCCCCACCGCAAGCACTGCCTGCTGAATGGTTTGGACGATATCGGCCTGACGATGGAAAAAGACCATCACATCGACAAGTTCGAAGACCACGCGAGTCAAGCCCGCCCCTGGGTATGATTCTGGGGACGAATCTGTGGACACTCAACTTTATGGGATCGCCAAGGCGGTCCCATTCGCATTCTTGGGGTTGAAATCAAGTCCGCCACAACATCTAGGTCTCAATTCGATACACACGTCGCGTTTGCGTCAAAAATGATGCAATCGCGCACCAGTTGCGCCATCATTTTGCCCGAAATGACATGTTATCTGCACCTCGGCTTGAGCGAAATGCCGCTTATCGTCAATGTTGGTGGAGACAGGCACCCACCAGACAAAAACGTTGGTGAGATTTGGCATCTGCTGTGACGGAACACGGCAGGCACAAGTTGGAATGAAGTCGGCGAAGAATCGACTAATCCAGTGTGAAAGGGTTCGGATAGTGATTGCACGCACAACAGGGGCGGCAATTCGGGGAATATTGGTCGCGCTCATGGTGCTGACCCCCGCGTTGTACTTGCCCGTATCGTCAACGAATGGCACCGAGATTGTTGTCTTTCTCGCGATTCTGGCCTTTTTTCTGACCTTTGCCGAATACAACTCGGCCTTTCCCAGCTTTATCGAATTCCGGGACGCACCGCCGGTGAACCGCCTGCGTTTCGTCGGCCTGATGTCGATGGTCACTTTTCTGACGCTGATCTGCAAAAATGCCTATGCGCCGACTGATTTGACCACCTCTGCCTATGCAATCGGTCTGGGTGTCGCCAACGTCGTCGACTTCCCTTATTCGCCCGTGCGCCTGATCGTCCTGATGCTGCCCGCGGATGCGAGCCCGCCCCTGCTCGAGCTGGTTCGCATATCCGCAAGTGTCGCCTACGTGGCCGCGTTGGTCACCATCGGCAGCTTTGCCTATGCCGTGAAGCTGAAAGGCTGGCCCACCGGTAACGGCGCATTCAACGTCTGGACCAATCTGCCGCTGTTCGACCCGACCAAAGGCGGTGACGTGGTCACCCGCTTGCAGCGCGACGGACGTCTGAACATCTCGATCGGGGTATTGCTGCCATTCCTGATCCCGGCTCTGATCAAAATGCTGACCGATTTTGCCAATCCGATCTCGCTGAGCAACCCTCAGACCCTGATCTGGACAATGAGCGCCTGGGCCTTCCTGCCAGCCAGCATGATCATGCGCGGCATGGCAACGTTGCGCATCGCGGGCCTGATCGTCGAAAAGCGCCGCGCCTATTCCACAGCCGAGTCCACACAGGCCGCATGATCCGCACCCTTATTCTGCTGCTGCTGCCGATGATGGCGCAGGCAGAAACGGTGCGCATAGCCACGTACAACACCGAGCTTGGTCGCAAAGGTCCAGGGCTGCTGCTGCGCGATATCCAACGCGGCGATCCGCAGGTGCAAGCGGTGGTGGATGTGCTGGTCGCGACACAGCCGGATATCGTGACCCTTCAGGGCATCGACTGGGATTTGCAGGGCCAGGCCCTCAGCGCGCTGGCAGACGAATTGCGCTCTGCAGGGTTGGATTACCCCTATCATTTTGCGCCCCAACCAAATGCGGGGCGAGAAACACACTTCGATCTGAATGGGGATGGACGCACGGCTGGCCCCGCCGACGCGCAAGGCTGGGGGCGTTTCACCGGGCAGGGTGGGCTTGCAGTCTTGTCGCGGTTTGCCATCGACACAGACACGGCGCAGGATTTTACCGACTTGCTGTGGCGCGACCTGCCCGGGGCGCAATTGCCGCAGACCGAGGCCGGGCCCTTTCCTTCGGAGGCGGCGCAAGAAATTCAGCGCCTGTCTTCGATGGCCCATTGGGTCGTGCCGGTGAACACTCCGATTGGACCGCTGGAGCTGATGACGTTTCACGCCGCGCCGCCGGTCTTTGACGGGCCAGAGGATCGCAACGGATTGCGCAACCGCGACGAAATCCGACTGTGGTCCGTGCTGCTGAACGGTGAGTTGGGGCGCAGGCCCGAAGGGGCCTTTGTGGTCGCCGGAGACGCCAATCAGGATCCCACACTGGGCGAGGGCCGCAAAGAGGCGATACACGGCCTATTGGCTGATCGCCGCTTGCAGGACCCACAGCCCAGTGACCCTTCGGGGGCACTGACCACGGTAGAATGGAAAGCCGTGGGGCAATTGCGTGTCGATTACATCCTGCCCTCAGCCGATCTGCGCGTGACGGGGTCTGGCGTGTTCTGGCCCGCAGACGGCACACCACTGCGGGAGGCCGCCGAAACGGCCAGCCGGCACCGATTGATCTGGGTCGATATCGCCGCGCCATAGCAGTTGTCAGGCCTGCGCCAGCGCCGACGGCCGCGCGGTTGGGTCAGGTATCGCATGACGCAGCGCGACATCCGGTTCCGTGGGCTCAAACCCTGCGACCAACTGATCAAAGAACGTCCCATCCAGGCTGTGTGGCAGGTTCCAAAGATACCGCATTTCCAGCAGAAACGGCGCCATGCGCCAGAACGGGCGGGCCAGCCAAAGGGGCCACCAGCGCATCTGCTTTAGCCGCACGGTGTCACCGGTCACGCGCGACAGGGCCTGTGCCAGCTCGGATCCAGTCAGGGTGTAGCCCGTATAGGGCACGTCGCAAAACCGCGGCAGGCTGCCCCGCTGCTCGGACAGCGCCACAGCTGCACGGGCAAGATCCGGCAGGTATGCCCAGGCGTGGGAAACATCAGGCCGACCCGGATAAACCAGTTCGCCGCGGGCAAGACCTTTGGTCAGAACCATATCGAACCAATTGCCCGACGCCGTGGTATCAATAAAGTCCCCGGCCCTCAGAATGATCGTTCTGACCGAAGATTTGCGATAGGCCTCCTCCATCTCAATTCGAATCCGCCCCAAAGGGTTTTGGGCCATGTGCGGCGTGGCACCTGACCAGGAACCCGGCATCTGCGCCCCAAACACATAGACGTTTCCGGGAATAATCACCGTCGCTCCGGTGTCTGCGGCCACCGCAATAACCTCGCCATGCAGCCTGGGCACAAGGCGGGCCCAGTCCGGATAGGGTGGGTTCCAAGCATTCACGATCACGTCGACGCCATCGGCCTGCTGTCGCAAGTCCTGAGTCTGTCGATCAAAGCTGCGCACCGACCAGCCTGCAACGCGGAATGCCTCGGCTGCATTGCGACCGAACCGGCCAGTCGCGCCCAAGATAAGAACGGTCTTTGTCATGGTCACCTCCTGTTTCCCCTTCAGTTTGGGCCATTCAGTTCATTCAGGGAATTGCCGAAAAGCACAGAACGTGTATTCATTTTTGAATGGACAAATCTCTCACCCATTCTGACTGGTCGCTGATTCAGAGCTTTCTGGCCGTGGCTGAAACCGGCTCATTATCTGCGGCGGCGCGGCGACTGGATCGCAGCCAGCCGACGCTGGGCCGCCAGATCCATGCGCTTGAGGACGAGCTTGGCGTGTCTCTGTTCGACCGCCATGCGCGCGGCCTCAAGCTGAGCGATGTTGGCGCGCAATTGTTGCCGATGGCCCAGCAGATGCACCTGGCCATGAATACGTTCAGTTTGACCGCCGCCGGTCAATCGCAACAACTGGAAGGCTCGGTGCGCATCACGGCCTCGGTCTTTGCCTCGCACCATCTGTTGCCCGCGATCCTGGCGCATATCCGGGTGGAAGAACCCGCCATACAGCTGGATCTGGTCGCCACGGATGCCACCGAAAACTTGTTGTACCGCGAGGCCGACATTGCCGTGCGCATGTACCGACCGGAACAGGTGGACCTCATCTCGCGCTATCTGGGGGACGTACCGTTGTGTTTCTGTGCCGCACGATCCTATCTGGACCGCGTCGGCAGGCCTGAAAAACCCGAAGATCTGTTTGATCACGATCTGGTCGGGTTCGACGCCAATGAACAGATCATCACCAAAATGCAGGAAAAGGGCTGGCCCGCGAACCGGGGCAGCTTTGCCACCCGCTGCGATTTGCAAAGCGCCTATTGGGAGCTGATCCGCGCCGGATGCGGCATCGGGTTCAGCCAGGTGCAGGTGGCCGAAGCTGATCCGCTGGTCGAAGTGCTGCCGTTGGACGTTGAGATCCCCGTGCTTCCGGTTTGGCTGGCCGCGCCACAGGCGATGCGCCAGACACCGCGAATCCGCCGCGTCTGGGACTTGCTGGCCGAGGGGCTAAGGTCCGGTCTGAAAGCGTAATCACCGCCGCAGGCGGCCTGCAGGGCACAGAAACCCGATTTCCCGCACTGTTCCGACGTTTAAGCCTGTTCGTCTCATTGACCCGATGCAGCACAGGCGCTAGGGCCTTTTCGACGAAACGCAAGGAGATCCTTCATGTCCAACCCCTCGCTCCTCATCCTGCCCGGAGACGGAATTGGCCCCGAAGTCATGGCCGAAGTACGCAGAATCATCACTTGGTTCGGTGCGAACCGAGACCTGGAATTCGACGTGAGCGAGGATCTGGTCGGCGGTGCCGCGTATGACGCCCATGGCAAGCCGCTGTCGGACGAGACCATGGCCAAGGCGCAAGAGGCAGACGCGGTATTGCTGGGCGCTGTAGGCGGCCCGAAATACGACGATCTGGACTTCAGCCTCAAGCCCGAACGCGGTTTGCTGCGCCTGCGCAAAGAGATGGACCTGTATTCCAACCTGCGCCCGGCGCAGTGCTTTGACGCGCTGGCGGACTTCTCTTCGCTAAAGAAAGACATCGTCGCTGGCCTCGACATCATGATCGTCCGCGAGTTGACCTCGGGCGTCTATTTCGGCGAGCCCCGCGGAATTTTTGAAGAAGGCAATGAACGTGTGGGCATCAACACCCAGCGTTATACCGAATCCGAGATCGAACGCGCCGCGCGCTCGGCCTTTGAACTGGCGATGCGCCGGAACAAAAAGGTCTGCTCGATGGAGAAGGCCAACGTGATGGAATCCGGCATCCTGTGGCGCGAGGTCGTCGACCGTGTGGCCAAGGAATACCCCGAGGTCGAGCTGTCGCACATGTATGCCGACAATGGTGCGATGCAGTTGGTGCGCGCGCCCAAACAATTCGACGTCATCGTGACCGACAACCTGTTTGGCGATATCCTGTCGGACTGTGCCGCGATGTTGACCGGTTCGCTGGGCATGCTGCCCTCGGCGTCTCTGGGCGCACCGATGGCCAATGGCCGCCCTAAGGCGATGTACGAACCGGTCCATGGATCGGCCCCGGATATCGCGGGTCAGGGCAAGGCCAACCCGATCGCCTGTATCCTCAGCTTTGCCATGGCGCTGCGCTATAGCTTTGATCAAGGTGACGAGGCTGGTCGTCTGGAAGCCGCGATTGAAAAAGTTCTGGCCGATGGTGTCCGCACCGGAGACCTGCTGGCCGGCGAAGGTGTTCAGCCGGTTTCCACCACCGAAATGGGCGACGCTATTCTTGCCGCTTTGGAGGAAAGCCTCTGATCCAGGTCCATATTCGAAAAAAAGGCGGTGCCCAGTGCGCCGCCTTTTTCTTTTGCTTCTCAGTTTCCGAAGATATTCTTCAATAGATTGTTTATCGTATCTTCGAAGCCTTTGCCCTTACGGCGCTGTTGTTGCGGTTGTGCTGTCCGAACCGGTGGGTCCGGGGCCAACATTGGCAGCGGTGTCGGGGTCATCCCCTCGGTCACGCGCACCATCGTCTCTCTCCAGATTTCCGCAGGCAGGCCCCCGCCGGTCACACCCGACAGGGGCGTGTTGTCGTCATAGCCCATCCAGACACCCGTCACGTAATCCGCCGTGAACCCGATGAACCAGGCATCCCGCGCGGCCTGCGTCGTGCCGGTCTTGCCCGCCACTTGCCATCCGGGCAGCTTGGCGCGCCCGCCAGTACCCTCAGAGACTACACGCTCCATCATCCAGGTCAGTTGCTTGGCAGCTTTGTCGTTGATCACCCGTTCGCCGATGCCCGTTGTGGTCACCATCATGGGCGCGCTGTCGCCCAAAAGTTTCAGCTCGGACAGGCCATAGGGTTCAACGGATGAGCCCCCGTTCAGGATACCGGCGTAAGCCCCGGTCATCTCGATCAAAGTGCTTTCCGACGCGCCCAGCGCCAGTGCGGGTCCTTCAGCCAAATTACTTTCGATACCAAACTCGCTGGCAACGGTGCGGACATTGTCCAGCCCTGAGATTTCGGCCACTTTCACCGCCGGAATGTTCAGTGAATTCTTCAGCGCGTCGGCCAGTGAGACGCGCCCATAGTATTTATTCGTGTAGTTCTTGGGGCACCATTGGCCCGATCCAGCGATGTTCCAACACGTCGGCTCATCCATCACCGTATCCAGCGGCGAATAGCCCAGCTCCAGCGCCGTGGCATAGACGAAGGGCTTAAAGGATGACCCGGTCTGACGCAGCGCCTGTGTGGCGCGGTTAAACGCCCCCGACACCCGCGTCTTGCGCCCGCCGACCATGGCCCGCACGGCTCCGTCTGCTGACATTACCACAATCGCGGCCTGCGCTTTCGATCCTTCGCGCACCTTTTCCTCAAAGATGTATTTCAGCGCCTCTTCTGCCGATTTCTGCAAGCGCTGATCCAGTGTGGTGCGGATCACAACATCATCGGTGGTGTCGGTGCCAAAGAAACTGGGCAGCTCGGTGATGACCCAATCAGCGAAATAACCGCCAGCGCGCGCTGCAGCGGCCTCGGACAGCTGAGCCGGATTGCTGCGCGCCTTGCTGGCCTGTGAGGCAGTCAGGTACTCCTGTGCCTCCATCAGCCCAATCACCAGTTGGGCCCGATCCTGCGACCGTTGCAGGTTGTTTGTGGGCGCGTACCGCGTGGGCGCAACAAGCAAACCAGCCAGCATCGCAGCCTGGGATGGGTTCACTTCTGCGGCTGAAATCCCGAAATAGCGCTGACTGGCGGCTTCGAACCCACGAGCGCCAGAGCCCAGAAAGGCGCGATTCAGGTAGATGGTCAGAACTTCATCCTTGGAGTATTTGACCTCCATCGCCATCGCATAGACCGCTTCCTTGGCCTTGCGCCACAGCGATCCCTGACGGCAATCGGATTCGTAGGCTTTCTCAGACTCCCATTCGCTGGGCACATAAGGCACACCCAAACACAACAGCTTGGCCGTCTGCTGGGTGATGGTCGACCCGCCATGGCCTGACAGCGGCCCGCGCCCCTCGCTCAGGTTGATGCGCACCGCGCTGGCGACACCCCGGGGGCTGACACCGAAGTGACGGTAGAATCGCTTGTCCTCGGTCGCGACAACGGCGTTCTTCAGATAGGGCGAGACGGTGTCGGCAGTAATTACCCCGCCAAACTGATCACCGCGCCAGGCAAAGACCTTGCCGTCGCGATCCAACAGGGTCACCGACCCGCGCGCCCGACCGTCCAGCAACGCGTCCACATCGGGTAGCGAGGAGTAGACAATCCCGACCGCCAGCGCCAGCAACAGCGCCGCAATCGCTCCGACACGCCAGGTCACGCCCCAGATCAACCGCCAGGCCCAACGGAACAACCGGCGGAAGAACCCGCCGCCGCCGCCGGACTTCTTGCGTGTTTTCTTGCGGGTGGTGCGCCGCGTCGTCGTCTTGCGCGCCGTCGCTTTCTTGCCCGCGGGCTTTGCAGCCCGCTTGGTCGCCGTGGGTTTGCGCCCTTTCGACGGGTATCTCTTGTCCGCGACAAGCGGAGCCTTGCGGCGCCTGGACTCAGTCATGCTCAAACTCTGCCCGTTATCGTTTTGGGGCACCATACCCTGCCATACCCGCGAAGTAGAGGTATGAAATTCCGGAAGGCAGCCTCCTCAACACGCCTATAATTTAATCAAACAGCAGATTCTGTGCAAAAAATGTGCACCTTGCCTGTATTTTCCCCGGCGATTTACCCGCAATACCGTTCCTAACAGCGTTCAGGCGCGTTCTTTTTCTGCAGGTGCAAACAAACCGGACAGACCGGGGAAGCAGAGGGGATTAACGTGAAACTGATCATTGCGACAATCAAGCCGTTCAAGCTCGAGGAGGTGCGCGAAGCACTGACCGAAGCGGGCGTTCGCGGCATGATGGTGACCGAAATCAAGGGCTTCGGCTCGCAATCGGGTCACACCGAGATTTATCGCGGCGCAGAATACGCTGTGAACTTTGTACCCAAGATCAAACTGGAGATCGTGGTGCCCGCCACGATGGCCGACCAGATCGTAGAAACCATCACCAAATCCGCCAAGACCGGCAAGATCGGCGACGGCAAGATTTTCGTCCTTGATGTCGAGCAGGCCCTGCGCGTGCGGACCGGGGAAACGAACGAAGAGGCGCTGTAAGCGCCCCCACTCAACACTATTCGAGGACTGACAATGAACCTGATGAAATCTCTCATCCCTGCCGCCGCGATCGTCGCGCTGCCGCAGGTGGGCCTAGCGCAGGAGGCCGCCACCGGCGAAGCCGCGCTGCACACACAATACATCTTCACCACGCTGCTGTTTCTGATGGCAGGGTTCCTGGTGTTCTTCATGGCCGCCGGCTTTGCCATGCTCGAAGGCGGGCTGGTGCGGTCGAAAAACGTGGCCATGCAGATGATCAAGAACGTGGCGCTGTTTTCCTTTGCCGCGATCATGTACTGGCTGATCGGCTTCAACCTGATGTACCCCGGCGACGGCTGGACCATCGCGGGGTGGGTTGGACCGTTCTTCAAAACCACGGTCCTGGATCCGGTGGGCGTGGGTGCTGACGCCGCGGCATTGGATTATGCTTCGGTTGGTTCGGACTTCTTCTTCCAGCTGGTGTTTGTGGCCGCAACTGCGTCGATCGTATCGGGTGCTGTAGCTGAACGTATCAAGCTGTGGCCCTTCCTGATCTTCGTGCTTGTTCTGACCGGCGTCATGTACCCGATCTCTGGCTCGTGGCAGTGGGGCGGCGGCTGGTTGTCCGAGGCTGGTTTCTCGGATTTTGCCGGCTCGACCATCGTGCATTCGGTTGGCGGCTGGGCGGCTCTGGCGGGTGCCCTGATCCTGGGTCCGCGGATTGGCAAGTACAAAGACGGCAAGGTTCATCCGATGCCCGGGTCGAACCTGGCGCTGGCCACTTTGGGGACATTCATCCTGTGGTTGGGGTGGTTCGGCTTCAACGGCGGGTCGCAGCTGGCGATGGGCACCGTGGGTGACGTATCCGACGTGTCGCGCATCTTTGCCAACACCAACATGGCCGCAGCCGCAGGCGCAGTGGCAGCCCTGATCCTGACACAGCTGCTGTACAAAAAACCTGACCTGACCATGGTGCTGAACGGCGCGCTGGCCGGCCTGGTGTCGATCACTGCGGAGCCGCTGGCCCCGACCCTGTTCGGCGCGCTGTGGATCGGTGCCGTTGGCGGTGTCATCGTGGTCTTTGCGGTTCCGATGCTAGACAAGTTCAAGATCGATGACGTGGTTGGTGCCATCCCGGTTCACCTGTTCGCCGGGATCTGGGGCACCGTCGCCGTGATTTTTTACGGCGAAGCCAGCCTGGGTACGCAGCTGCTGGGTATCCTCGCCTACGGTCTGTTCACCTTTGTCGGCGCTTTGATCCTGTGGTCGATCCTGAAGGCCACCGTCGGCATTCGCGTCAGCGAAGAGGATGAGATCAACGGCCTGGACATGGCTGAACTGGGCATGGAAGCGTACCCAGAGTTCTCAAAGGGCTGATATCCAACCCAAACCAACAAAAAACCCGGGCGGTTTCGCCCGGGTTTCTTTTTTTCCGCAGATTTAAACTCCGACGTCGACAATCGCCTTGGCCAGAATCGGAACCGTGTTGGCATTCAGCCCGGCAATGTTCAGACGGCTGTCGCCGACCATATAGATGCCGTGATCAGCGCGCAGTTGTTCTACCAGTTCCGGGGCTGCGCCAAGGCGCGAGAACATGCCGCGATGTTGCGCGACAAACCCGAACCGGTCCGAGCCGCTGTGGCGTTGGAGCTCATCAGCCAGCTGTTGCCGCAAGCCCAGCATCGACAGGCGGATCTCCTCCAGCTCAGCCTCCCAGTCGGCCCGCAGGGTGGGGTCGGTCAGAATCGTAGTCACCACGCGTGCGCCGTGATCGGGCGGGAAGGAATAGTTCTGGCGGTTCAAAAACGCCAATGTGCTCTGATTCAGGGCAGTCTGCGCCGCATCATCACTGATCGCCATCAGTAGACCGGTGCGTTCGCGGTAAACGCCGAAATTCTTGGAACAGGACGCCGCGATCAGACAGCGTTTGACCGATGAGGCCACCAAACGGGTCGCCTGCGCATCCTCTTCCAGACCATCGCCAAAGCCCTGATAGGCAATGTCGATCATCGCCACCAGGCCAAGTTCGTTGATGATGTTCACGACCTCTTGCCACTGCACCAGGTTCAGGTTGGCACCTGTTGGGTTGTGGCAACAGCCATGCAACAGCACAACGTCGCCCGCTTTGGCGGTTTTCAGATCGGCGATCATGCCCTCGAAATCAACGCCGCGGGTTTCGCCGTCGAAGTACCGATACTGGACCGTCTCCATCCCCAGATAGTTCAGGATCGACAGGTGGTTCGGCCAAGTCGGGTTCGACACAAACACACGCGCCGAGGGGTTGGCCATGCGGATCATCTCAAACGCCTGACGGCAGGCTCCGGTGCCGCCGGGGGTTGCCACGGCGGCGATGTTGCCGCGCGGAATGGATGTGCCAAGGATCAGGTCGATCATCGCATCCGCATAGGCCGGATCACCGGCCAGACCGGTATAGGCCTTGCTCTGCTGCTCTTCCAAAATGCGCTTTTCGGCTGCTTTCACCGCGCGCATGACCGGGGTGATCCCGTCGGCATTCTTGTAGACACCCACACCCAGATCGATCTTCTGATCGCGGGGATCTTCACGGTACGCTTGCATCAGCGCCAGAATCTTGTCGGCGGGTTGCGGTTTCAGGTTTTCGAACATCAGTTCTCTCCGGTAGCGACGGGCAGGGTTGGGAAGGCACCCCATTCAGCCCAGGAGCCGTCATATAGCGAATGATCTTTCTTGCCCATGCGCTCCAGCGCCAGGCTGAGGATCGCTGCAGTCACGCCCGACCCACACGAGGTGATCGCCGGTTTCGACAGATCGACACCTGCGGCCTCGAAAATGGCGCGGCACTCCTCGGGCGATTTCATCGTGTGGTTTTTGTTCAGCAATGTGCCAAAGGGCACATTGCTGGATCCGGGGATGCGGCCCGAACGCAGGCCTTCGCGCGGCTCGGGGTCTGTCCCTACGAACCGGCCCGCCGCGCGCGCGT
This sequence comes from Ruegeria meonggei, assembly GCF_900172215.1. Classification (GTDB taxonomy): domain Bacteria; phylum Pseudomonadota; class Alphaproteobacteria; order Rhodobacterales; family Rhodobacteraceae; genus Ruegeria; species Ruegeria meonggei. Next base: position 27,059 of record NZ_FWFP01000009.1, on the reverse strand, counting down.
CGATGATTTCGTGATCGCCCAGTTTGGCAGCCGCGGAAACCTGGGTGACATCGCGGACAAGGTGGTTCTGAACCCGCACGGTCATGTGCCGATCACGGATCACGGGGGGCAGATCCTCGACCTCGCGCCCCTCAGACTGCCATTTCGGAAATCCACCATCCAACACGGCGATGTTGTCCTGTCCCATCAGGCGGAACATCCACCAGACCCGCGCGGCCGAGGACAAGCCCGACCCGTCATAGACCACAACCTGATGGCCATCGCCCACGCCCATCGCCCGCAGGCGCGACATGAATTTCTCGACCGGAGGTGCCATATGCGGCAGGTCCGACCGGTGATCGGCAATGTCATCGATATCAAAGAACCGCGCACCGGGGATATGACCTGCGTCATATTCAGCCTTGGCGTCGCGCCCGTGCTGTGGCAAGTACCACGACCCATCCAGAACCCGCAGGTCCGGATCCTTGAGATGGGCGGCAAGCCATTCAGTGGAAACGAGGGTTTTCGGATCGTCCTTCATCAAAGCCTCCCCTAAGCGCGCTTGGGTTTTCCCTATACGTGGCTGGGTACAGGTTCAAGACTGGATGGGGTCTTGGACGCCTAACCTGCGCGCCTAAGCCGGAAAAACTGAACGATACCGAGCAGACTGATCAGAATCCAGAAGGACTCGATCAGCATCGAGGCCAGATTGAAGCTTTCAAGCAGGGAATAGACGATCAGGATCGACCCGCCGAGGTTCAGAATCGGAAAGGCCAGATCATCCGAATTCATCATCCGCATCTGGGTGGCGAAATAGGCCGCCACAACGATCAGGGCTCCGAACGAGCCAACCGCATCCGCCAGGGTCAGACTGTCAATAAAAGCCGCCATGGCGTGCCCCTTTTTGTTACGTCACACTTTGCCAATCGCGGCCAGCGTGTCGGTCTGCGCGTAATGATGCATGTTCAGAAATGCCGCGCCTTGATCCCCTGCCCGGTAGCCATGTGGCAAATCCGCAGCAAATCGCAGCCCCTGCCCGGCTTGCAACGGCACCCAGGCCCCGTCACGCAGAATGTCCAGAGTCCCGTTCAGAACAAAGACCTCTTCGGTCACACCGGCCGCATGGGCGGCAGATTCATGGCTTTGGCTGGGCGCAAGGTCGACATGGAAGGTTTCAGCACGCAGGGCGGGGTCAAAGGGAAAGACAATCTTGACCTCAATGCTGCCGGGAAAGGTCACCGTGCGAAACACATCCGGCGTGGCCGCGTCGCGCAGTGCCCCTGACCCGATCAATGCACTCAGCGGCAACTCAAATCCCTTGGCGATCTTCCATAGCGTCGCAATGGTCGGGCTGGATTCGCCCCGTTCGATCTGGCCCAGCATGGCCTTGCTGACGCCGGTCATCTCAGCCACTTTGGACAGGCTGAGACCCGAGGCCGCCCGCACATCGCGTAGTTTCAGCGTTATGTCGTCCGGTGCCATGGTCCCACCTTGCGAATCCTCTTGTGCGTTATAGCGCACATGTGATACGTGCGCTATAACGCACAAACCCGAAGATATGCAACCCGAGGCAAAAGGGAAACAGCATCATGCCATTGTACCGATCCAGAACCTCAACCCATGGCCGCAACATGGCCGGTGCCCGCGGCCTGTGGCGTGCCACCGGTATGGGTGACGACGATTTCGGCAAGCCGATCATCGCCATCGTCAACTCGTTCACCCAGTTCGTGCCGGGCCACGTGCACCTGAAGGATCTGGGCCAGATGGTCGCCCGCGAGGTCGAGGCCGCAGGCGGTGTCGCCAAAGAGTTCAACACCATCGCGGTGGATGACGGCATTGCCATGGGCCATGACGGGATGCTGTATTCCCTGCCCTCGCGCGAGGTGATCGCGGACAGCGTCGAATACATGGTCAACGCGCACTGTGCTGATGCGATGGTTTGCATCTCGAACTGCGACAAGATCACGCCGGGCATGCTGATGGCCGCGATGCGCCTGAACATTCCGGCCATCTTTGTCTCGGGCGGGCCGATGGAGGCGGGCAAGATCGACATCGCCGATCTGGATGCCAAAAAGATCGACCTGGTTGATGCCATGGTTGCCGCCGCTGACGACAAGTTCACCGATGAGCAGGTCCAGCATATCGAAGAAAACGCCTGCCCGACATGTGGCTCGTGTTCAGGCATGTTCACTGCCAATTCGATGAACTGTCTGGCCGAGGCGCTGGGTTTGGCACTGCCGGGCAACGGCTCAACCCTGGCCACGCATTCAGATCGGAAAGAGCTGTTTCTTGAAGCCGGTCGCCGGATCGTCGAGATTACCAAACGCCACTACGACCTGAACGAAAAAGGTTTTCTGCCACGAGAGATCGCCACGTTTGAAGCGTTTGAGAACGCGATGAGCCTGGATATCGCCATGGGCGGGTCCACCAATACGGTACTGCACCTGCTGGCCATCGCCCACGAGGGTGAGGTTGATTTCACCATGACCGATATGGACCGCCTCAGCCGGAAAGTGCCTTGCCTGTGCAAGGTCGCGCCCAATACCGAGAATGTTCACATGGAAGACGTACACCGTGCTGGTGGCATCTTCTCGATCCTGGGTGAACTCAGCCGCGCGGGGCTGTTTCACAATGAATGCAGCACCGTACATTCCGGGACGATTGGCGAGGCGATTGCGAACTGGGACATCAAGGTCGCGAACAATCCCAAGGCGCAAGACCTGTTCAAAGCAGCGCCCGGCGGCGTGCGGACAACGCAGGCATTCAGCCAGTCGAACCGGTACAAAGACTTGGACACCGACCGCGAAGGAGGCGTGATCCGATCCAAGGAACACGCGTTCAGTCAGGATGGTGGTCTGGCCGTGCTGTTTGGCAATATCGCCCGCGACGGCTGTATCGTGAAGACCGCAGGCGTCGATGCCAACAGCCTGACCTTCACCGGATCAGCCTATGTCTGCGAAAGCCAGGATCAGGCCGTCAATGACATCCTGACGGGCAAGGTCACAGCGGGGGATGTTGTTGTCATCCGCTATGAGGGTCCGCGCGGCGGACCGGGGATGCAGGAAATGCTGTACCCGACGTCTTACCTGAAATCCAAAGGCCTGGGAAAAGCCTGCGCTTTGCTGACGGACGGACGGTTCTCAGGTGGAACCTCCGGCCTGTCGATCGGCCACGTCTCACCCGAAGCAGCCGAAGGCGGTGTGATCGGGTTGGTGCGTCAGGGTGACCGGATCGAAATCGACATCCCGAACCGCTCGATCCATCTGGCCGTATCTGACGAAGAATTGGCGGCACGCCGCGCAGAGCAAGACGAAAAAGGCTGGGTACCCGCTGCACCGCGCAAGCGCAAAGTGTCTACTGCGCTCAAGGCCTATGCCAAGCTGACAACCAGCGCCGCAAAAGGGGCAGTACGCGAGGTCTGATCATACCCAGCCCCTCCCGCCCCCGAAACGCACCATCTGCTGCGCAGATGCCACGTTCGGTCTTGGGCCCGGCGCCGCGCAAAGCGCGGCGCCGGGCCCAACCATAGGAGATGTCTCGTTTGAGACAGCGAGGATGGGCGGGAGTGGCTGTTGTGTGTCTTAGTCGCCGAGCTTGGCCTGGACCTCGTCCAGATCGATCTCGCCAATTGGCATCTTGTTCCCCGGATTCTCGAAATCGTATTTAAACAGCTCAAAATCCTGTTTGTAGATTTCGTACACAAGATGCATCGACAGATCGTCGAAATAATCCTCGACCGGATGGGCGCGTTTGGGGCCATGACCTTCGGATTCGTTGAACCGTGGAATCTCGGTCAGGTTGACCGCGTGCTGCGTTTGAAGGCTGTCCAGAACGCCCTGCATCCCGTCATTGAATTTCTCGGTCCAGAAAATCCGATCATACCGGCCACCGTTGACAATGAAGGTCGACACATGGCCTGACATCGCCGACCAGTGAATGTCGGGATCCATCGGCCTGCGCCAACGGATCGTATCGCGCGCAAACAACAAAAACCGCCGAAAGCTGGCAATCTGGTCGAATTCGCCCCTGCCATCGTCCCCGCCCACATCAATCCCATAATTATAGATCAGTGTTGGTACCAGATTGCCGCGATAGCGTTTGCCGTTGCGCTGAATGCCGCAAATCTTGTCGAAGAACGAACTGAGGATCCGCGTGTACGGGTTGCGTACGCAGGTAAACGTAAAAGAGGCATGATCACGGACATTGTTCGAGATTTTGCCCTGACTGCCGTCAAAGGCCCATTTGTGCATCCCGTCCTTGGCGTCGTGAATGTCACCCTCGAAGAACTGTCCATGGTCCGAATAATACATGATCTGCCCGATGGTCGAGCAGGCACATTTCGGCACAACACGGTACACCATGCTTTCACTTTCGGTCATCCATGTGCCGGGAAAACCCATCTGCTGTGCCTCCTTACCGGTCGGTACTTAATAAACACGCCTGCTTTTGTACCCAAAGAACCAAAAATATTCTGTTTATTCAATCGCTCATCCTCAGTATCACGGATGGAAACGAGCTAAAACAAACCTTACAGGGGCATTATGGCAAGGATTGCCTATATTCTGTTATGTCACAAAGACCCCGACGCCATCATTGCTCAGGCCGAGCAACTGACTGCCGCCGGGGACTGCATGGCCATTCACTTTGATGCACGCGCTGATGCGAAGGCCTATGACCGCATGCGCCACGCATTGAAGGACAACCCCAACGTCACTTTTGCAGCCAAGCGCATCAAGTGCGGTTGGGGAGAGTGGTCTTTGGTGCAGGCCACCCTGAACGCCGTGCAAGCGGCCGTTGACGCGTTTCCGCGCGCGACGCATTTCTACATGCTGTCGGGCGATTGCATGGCGATCAAGACCGCCGAATATGCTCATTGGTTTCTGGACGAAAACGACAAGGATTTTGTCGAAAGTCACGATTTTTTCGCCAGCAACTGGATCAAGACCGGCATGAAGAAAGACCGGCTGATCTATCGTCATTTCTTCAATGAACGCACCCAAAGCAAACTGTTCTACACCGCGTTCGAAATGCAGAAGCGTTTTGGCCTGACACGTGACATACCGGCCGATCTTCAGATCATGATCGGCAGTCAATGGTGGTGTCTGCGCCGCCGTACGGTCGAAATGATCCTGGATTTCCTGCAACAACGCCCGGATGTGGTGCGGTTCTTTTCTACCACATGGATTCCGGACGAGACGTTCTTTCAAACCCTCGTCCGGCACCTGATCCCAAAGCAAGAGATTGAAAATCGGACGCCCACATTCCTGATGTTCTCGGATTACGGGATGCCGGTTTCGTTTTACAACGACCACTACGACCTACTGCTGGGTCAGGATTACCTGTTTGCCCGCAAGATCAGCCCCGAGGCGCATGAGTTGAAGGAGCGGCTTGGCAAGCTTTATGCCAGCGAAGGGGTCGCGTTCAAAATCTCGGATGAGGGACGCAACCTGTTTGGATTCCTGACCGGGCGCGGCCGGGTTGGTCGCCGTTTCGGCCAGCGCTTCTGGGAGGCCGGGAATACGCTGGGCCCGGAACGTGAGGTCTATCTGATCGTCTGCAAGAAATGGCACGTCGCCAAACGGCTGGTGGATCAGATCGTTTCTGAGACGGATATTCCGTGTGTCGAATACCTGTTCAACGAAGAGGAAACGGCTCTGCCCGATTTGGGCGGGATCGAGACGACCTTGCTGAAACGGTCCCGGCACAGGCGCGCGGTGGTGCGGATGCTGTTTGACAGCTTTGACACCGACAAGTTGGTAATCTGCGTCGATCCTTCTGATCTGGAGGTCATTCAGGATTTCTGCGCCGATCAGGCCAAAACCCATATTCTTGAGATCGAGTGTGACTATTCAGACGACTACCTTATCGGACATGCCCGGCGGGTTGGGCTGGCCGGGGCACACAACCCGGCTGAGGCCTTAGCCCATCTGATCCCAACATTACGCAATTCGATGGCCTATGAATCCGAACTAATCCGGGGCGCCGGGTTTGACGGGTATCTGCGCATCCGCGAATCCAGCCCGCGCATCGAAAACGAAGCGGCCGTGGCCGAGTTTCTGGGCATCTCACAAGACCAGGCGCAGGCAATAATGCGACTGGAGTATCTGTTTGCGGATTGACCCGGCGACCTGGTGCGCCGCCGGGCCGATCGGTCAGATATCGAACTTAACGCCCTGCGCCAGCGGCAACTCAGCGGAATAGTTCACTGTATTGGTCTGACGGCGCATATAGGCTTTCCACGCATCCGATCCGCTTTCACGCCCGCCACCGGTTTCCTTTTCGCCGCCAAAGGCGCCCCCGATTTCGGCCCCCGAAGGGCCGATATTCACATTGGCGATGCCGCAATCCGATCCGGCTGCGGTCAGGAATTGTTCCGCCTCGCGCATATTCAGGGTGAACACGCAGGATGATAGGCCCTGAGGCACGTCGTTCTGCAACTCAAGCGCGTCGTCGAAGGTGTCATAGCCCATGACATACAGGATCGGAGCAAAGGTCTCGGTCTTTACCGTGGCAGTCTGACCGGGCATTTCCACAATGGCGGGCTGCATGTAGACACCGGCGGGCACGCCCTCGGTCACCCGGTCACCACCGGACACGGTGCCGCCTTCGGCCTTTGCGGCCTCCAGCGCTGCGGTCATTGCTGTGCCCGAGGCCTCATCCACCAGCGGGCCGATCAGCGTACCCTCGGTCAGCGGGTTACCGATGGGCAGACCAGCATATGCTTTTTTCAGACGGCTAACCAACTCTGACCGGATCGAGTTGTGCACTATCAGGCGACGCAGCGTGGTACAGCGCTGACCGGCGGTACCGACGGCGGAAAAGACGATGGCGCGCACGGCCATTTCCAGATCAGCCGAGGGGCCAACGATCATCGCATTGTTGCCGCCCAGCTCAAGAATGCATTTGCCGAAACGCTGGGCCACAATAGGGGCCACAGCGCGGCCCATGCGGGTTGATCCGGTGGCCGAGATCACCGGCACGTCCTCGCTGGCCACCAGCGCCCCGCCCAGCGCGGCACCGCCGATCAGGGTCTGCAACAGATTGTTAGGCGCGTCCCCGAACCGGGCCAGCGCGCGTTCAAAAATCTTCTGGCAAGCCATCGCGGTCAGGGGCGATTTCTCGGACGGTTTCCAGATCACCGGATCACCGCAGACCAGCGCAATCGCCGCGTTCCACGACCAGACAGCGACCGGAAAGTTAAAGGCCGAGATCACGCCGACCGGACCAGCCGGGTGCCAGGTTTCCATCATCCGATGGCCGGGACGTTCGGACGCAATGGTCAGACCATATAGCTGGCGTGACAGTCCGACGGCGAAATCGCAGATGTCGATCATCTCCTGCACTTCACCCAAACCTTCGGAAGTGATTTTGCCGGCCTCCCAACTGACCAGCGCGCCCAGATCGTCCTTGGCGGCGCGCAGTTCCTCGCCCAATAGGCGGATCAACTCACCCCGACGCGGGGCGGGCACAACGCGCCAGGCTTTGAATGCCGCTTTGGACCGGGCAAAGACGGCGTCCATCTCAGATACCGGTGTTTCATGCACCTCGGCCAGCAGGCTGCCATCGATGGGCGAATGCACGGCCAGTGTCCCGCCGGTCAGTTCGGACGATGTCAGGTCAAGATTTGCAAGTGTGGTTTGTGCAGTCATCACGATGTCTTTCATATCTCAGGCCGCCTTGTTCTGTTCGGTTACGTCGCCAGCGCGATAGAGCCGGCCAAATTCGGTATTCAGGAAATCCGCAAGCGCCACCTGTTCCTGCCGGACAAACCCTGTGCTGGGCAGACCACCGGTTCGCATCAGATCGACCACACCCAGAACGCCAGCGGCGGTGGTGACCTGAATGGCGCTCCAGACCTGACCGTTGAGTGTGCGGGCGAAGGATTTGTTGATCAGGGATTTCTCGCGCAACGCGCCGTCGATCCTGCCCTTGGCGGTGCAATAGACCAGAACCACATCCTGATCCGTGCGCGGCAAGGCGGTTTCAAAGATGTCCTTTAGCAAATCACGGCGATGTTCCAGCCCCAGATCCTTGAGCAGCAGTTTCAGGATATCGCAATGACCCGGATACCGGATCGAGCGGTAGGACACTGCCTGCGCTTTGCCCTCCAGCGTTTCGGGCAGCGTTCCCAAGCCACCGGAGGTGTTGAAACACTCATACTCGACCCCGTCATGGCCCAGTACCTCGTAATCCTCCAGCGGCGCGGTCTTTACACGCTGGCCGTTCACGATGGCATCACAGGGGTTGCAGTATTCGTTGATCAGCCCATCAGTCGACCAGGTCAGGTTGTACTTCAACGCGTTGGTCGGATAGAGCGGCAACGCGCCGACCCGCATATGCAGGCTGTCGAGCTCATCAAACTCGGCCGCCAGCGACGCGCCGGCGATACCAACAAACCCAGGCGCCAGACCGCATTGCGGCATAAAGGCGGTTTTACTGTCTGCTGCCAGTTCGCGCACGGCGTTTGTGGCCGCAACGTCTTCGGTCAGGTCAAAGTAATGCGCGCCAGCGATTTTGGCGGCCCTGGCGATGTTCGGTGTCAGAAAGAACGGAGCCGCCGAAATGACCGCGTCAAAGCCAGCCATCCCTTGTGCCATTTCATGGTCGTCACTCACGTCGATCTGGCGGGTCGCAATCCCTTGCCTGTTCAACACCGACAAAGCCTGCAAATCCCGGTCGGCAACCGTGACCGAATAGTTCGACGATGCATGCAACAGGCTGGCGATCATCTGACCGATCTTGCCTGCGCCAATGACACAAATGTTCCAGCTCAAAACAGGTCTCCTCTTTCTTTTCAGAAAGTATGAGGCCGCGCCTGTTCGAACCGCAGGGGCAATCTTGACGAAATCACCAATATTTCCGTCATGTTGACGAAATAGTTGTCAAATAGTCAGATCAAGTGATCTGCACCATGCGTCGGCCACCGCCTCGGACCTGGGTGCGGCGCTGGTGACCTGCATCTGATCCTGCGCTTGTTTCGCCGTGGCAACCACCGCCCGCATAACCGTCGCATCCATCCGACCGATACAACCGATGCGAAAACTCTCAACGTTCGTCAGCTTGCCCGGATAGATGATAAACCCCTGATCCTTCATCACATCGTAGAACTGGCCGAAGTTGAAATTCGGGTCTGCCGGGCAGAAGCACGTCACAATGATGGGTGACAGCCATTCATTCGATAGCAGGGTTTCAAACCCAGTGCCCGCATCCCGAAAACCATGACTTCGCGGTTCTCAGTATGCGGGCTCCGCGCCCGGCGGCGCAACCACACAGGTCGGAGGGGTTAAGCGCCACTGGCCGGTTTTCTGCATCGCGTCCCACTGCGCATGCAGATCCAGGCTCACCTTCGATGAATTTGTTGACCGATGACACCAGCGCCTCAACCGCGAAATTGCCCGAGCCCTGTCAGAAACCTGTGATCAAGGCCGGACCGCAGGCCGCACAGCGCAGGCAATGTCATGTTGCCCCGCCCGGCATGAACCAATGGATCAAGTCTCGGCGGTTAGGCCTTCGGTCGACAGATCATCCAGCTTGGGCATCAGGCGCAGCAACTCACTTGCGTAATCCGTTTGCGGATTGGCAAACAGGTCGTTGGTGGCCTGAAGTTCGACCACTTTGCCCTGCTTCATCACCGCCACCCGGTCGCACATCTGGCGCACCACCGGCAGGTCGTGGCTGATGAACAAAAGGGTCAGGCCCAGATGTTCCTGCAAATCCTTCAGGATGTTCAGAATCTGCGCCTGAATGGACACGTCCAGTGCGCTGGTCGGTTCGTCGCAGATCAGGAACCGCGGCTGCGTGGCCAGGGCGCGAGCGATTGAGATCCGCTGCCGCTGCCCGCCTGAAAACTCATGCGGGTACTTTGTTCCGGCAACGTGGCCCAGCCCGACCTGATCCAGCAACTCATCAACGCGGCGCTTGATATCAGCCCCGTCCATCAGCCGGTGATGGCGGATCGGTTCGGCCACAATATCGTCCACCCGCATCCGGGGGTTGAGCGAGGAAAACGGGTCCTGAAAGATCATCTGAATGTTCTTGCGATACGCATCCAGCGCGGCGCGGTTGGTCAGATCGCTGACCACCTGACCTTCAAACGTGATGGTGCCACCATCCACCGGATACAGCCCCGCAATCATCCGCGCGATGGTGGATTTCCCCGAGCCGGATTCGCCCACGACGCCAAAAACTTCGCCTGCCCGAATATCAAAGCTGACTTCGTCCACGGCGGTGAAATAGGTCCGGTCCCAGGGCAACAATCCGCGACGTTGCAGGAATTTCTTGGTCAAGTTGCGGATCTCAAACACCGGTTTTGAAGTGTCATTGTCCACCTTGGGCCAGTGGCGCGCCATGTCTTCGATGGCAAAGCGGGTCTCGCGCCCGCCATAGCTGATCTGCGGAAAGCGGTGCAGTTTCAGCGTCGGACGGGGCACGGCGGCGATCAGCGATTTGGTGTATTCGTGGCTGGGCTGACCCATCACCTGCGCGGTCGGGCCGGTTTCGACCACCTTGCCGGCATACATCACCGTTACCTTGTCGGTGGTATCCGCAATCACACCCATGTCGTGGGTGATCAGGATGACCCCAACCTGCCGTTCCTGCGCCAGTTCCTTGATCAGGTCCAGAATCTGCGCCTGAACAGAGACATCCAGCGCCGTGGTCGGCTCATCCGCGATGATCACATCGGGTTCGGTACACAGCGCCAGCGCAATCACCACACGCTGCCGCATCCCGCCCGAGAACTGGTGCGGGTATTGATCCAGCCGGGTATCCGGGTCGGGAATACCAACCCGGTCAATCAGGTCACGAGCCCGTTGGTTCGCCTCGGCTTCAGAGCCGCCCAGATGGGCCTGAATGGTCTCGGTCAGTTGCTCGCGTACCGTGAACAATGGGTTCAGAGAGGTCAGCGGGTCCTGAAAGATCATCGAAATCTTCTTGCCCCGCAGTCCGCGCATCGCCTCGGCGTCCAACCCGCTGATCTGGTCTCCGCTCAGCCGGATCATGCCACTGGCTATGCGCCCGGGCCGGTCCAGCAGACCCATGATCGCGGCGCCGATGGTCGACTTGCCAGCACCGGATTCGCCCACCAGACCGTGGATTTCACCGGGTTCAACCGACAGGTCGACATGATCCACGGCCGTAAACAACTGGCGGCGCGTGGGAAATTCGACTGTCAGGTCGTTGATTGTCAGAAGGCTCATGAGATCACCGCAGCTTGGGGTTCAGCGCATCGCGCAGCCAGTCGCCCAGCAGGTTAACAGACAGGGCCAGCGCCAAAAGCGTGCAGGACGGGAAGAACAGAATCCACCATTCCCCCGAGAACAAAAACCCCTGCCCGATCCGGATCAGCGTACCCAGAGACGGCTGGGTTGGCGGCGCCCCGACGCCCAGAAAACTAAGCGTCGCCTCGGCAATAATGGCCAGCGCCAGCGAGATCGTTGCGATCACCAGAACCGGGCTGAGCACATTGGGCAGGATGTGACGGAACATGATCGGGATCGACCCGCGCCCGATCAGGCGCGCGGCTTGCACGTATTCCTTGTTCTTTTCCACCAGTGCCGCGCCGCGCACGACGCGTGCAAACTGCACCCAGTCCGACAGGGCAATGGCGATGATCAGCACATAGATCGCCATCTCATTGCGGTATTCGGGCGGGGTTACGCCTTTGGCGATACCAAAGATCAGCATGGCGACCAGAATGGCGGGAAAGGTCAACTGCACATCGGCGATCCGCATGATCAGGGTCTCGACCCAACCGCCGAAATAGGCTGCAACCAGCCCCAGGATCACACCGATGATCATCGCCAAAAGCACCGCCGAGGCGCCAACAAACAGCGAAATACGCATCCCATACAGGATGGTCGAAAACACATCGCGCCCCTGATCGTCGGTGCCCAGCAAGAAGCTCTCTTGTGTGAAGGCATTTGGCGTACCCGGGGGCGTAAACCCGTTCATCAGGTTCAGGGTTGCCGGATCAAACGGGTTATGCGGTGCAATCAGCGGTGCAAAGATCGCCGCCAGTACCAAAAGCACAACAACGGCCGAGGCCACAATAGCCACCGGCGAATGGCGGAACGACCACGCAAAATCGCTGTCCCAGAATTTGGCAAAGCGTGATTGCTCGGGGGTCTTGGGGGATTCGATGGTGTCGGTCATGTGGCCCTCGCGTCGACGCGCAGGCGCGGGTCAATGGCATAATAAAGAAGATCGACGATCAGATTGATCGACACGAACATGACCGAGATCAGCATCAGATACGCAGCCATGACGGGGATATCGACAAACTGGATCGCGTTGATGAACAGCAGGCCAACGCCCGGCCACTGGAACACCGTCTCAGTGATGATGGCAAAGGCGATGATCGAGCCCAGCTGCAGACCGGTAATAGTGATCACCGGAACCAATGTGTTCTTCAGCGCATGGCGAAAGTTGATCACCCGGTCCGACAGCCCACGGGCGCGGGCAAAACGCACGTAATCAGCCCGCATGACCTCAAGCATTTCCGACCGAACCAGTCGCATGATCAGCGTCATCTGATACAGGCCCAGCGTAATCGCCGGAAGGATCAGCGCCTTCAGCCCCGAGGTTGTCAGGAACCCCGTGGACCAACTGCCAATCATAACGGTCTCGCCCCTCCCAAAGCTGGGGAGAACGCCAAGCTCAATCGAGAAGACGTAAATCAGCAATATTCCGATCAGGAAGGTCGGCAGGGACACTCCAAGCAGGGACACGGTCATGATGACATTCGCAGCCACCCCTTGTCGTCGAATCGCCGTAAAGACGCCCAGCGCAATGCCCATGGTGATGGCCAGAAAGCCCGAGACAAAAGCCAGCTCAAGCGTGGCGGGAGCCCGCTCGATCAGGATCGTCGAGACCGGACGCCCCTGTCGGTACGAGACGCCAAAGTCGCCCTGCACAGCGCCCTTAAGGAACTTGAAATACTGCACCGGGAATGGCTGATCCAGGCCAAGTTCCGTCCGCAGGCGGTCGATATCGGCCTGCGTCCGTTCCTGCCCCAGCATGTTGTCGATCGGATCACCGACAAAGCGGAACATCGAAAAGGCAACCAAACCCACGACCAAAAGCACGATCACGGATTGGAACATCCTTCGGACAATATAAGCGAACATTCGTTTTCCTCGTTGATCGGCCTCTCTAGGCCGCGCGTGATCAGATGGTCAAGGTATCGCTAACACTCTGGCCTTTAGTTCACAGTCACCCAGCGCAGCAAAAAGAAGTTATCCGGGCGCTGCGTCAGATCAACCGTGCTGCGCGTACCCCAGACCAAAGGCTGCACATACATCGGGACATAGACCTGTTCGTCCTGAATGATCTGCGCGACCTCATCCAGCATGGCTTGCCGGTTACCCGCATCCAGTTCCGACTGGATCACCGGCAGCAATTCATCCACCCGCGCATTCGAGAAGCCACCGAAATTCCAGCTGCCCAGCTTTTTCTCTTCGTTTGGCGTGGCGACCAGGAAGCGTACGGGATGTTCGGCATCAAAAGTGCCGGGGCTCCAGCCCAGCAGGTACATGTCGTACTTGTCTTCGCGCAGCTCGGGCCAGTAGTTGCGCACGGGCATCGCGTCCAGCTCTGCCGTGATCCCGATCTGCGCCAGCATGCTGACAACCGCCTGACAGACCGCTTCGTCATTCAGATAGCGGTCATTGGGGCATTTCAGCCCGAAGGAAAACCCATCCGCATGCCCGGCCTCGGCCAACAGCGCCTTGGCGGCTTCGACGTCAAAAGCGGGGCGGTCTGCATTGGCCTGAGAATAGCCGCTCATCGCTGGGCTGACCAGTTGCGAGGCAGCCTCGGCATTGCCGCGCATGATGGTGGCCAGAATAGCGTCTACATTGACCGCCTGCGCCACGGCTTTGCGCACGCGCGGGTCACGGAACGGGTTCGGCTTACCCGCATCGTCGGTGTATTTCAAAACCTCGGCCTGATGATCGAACCCCAGCATGATCACGCGGGCTTCGATGCCTTGAATGACCTCGACATCACCGCTTTGCTGCAGGCGCGCCACATCCTGAATGGGCACCGGGTTGATCATATCGACATCGCCCGACAACAGCGCCGCCACGGCGGTGGCTGGGTTCTGGATCGGAGTGAACTCGGCGCTGGTGATGTTGTGCTCGGCCTGATCCCACCAGCCCTCAAAAGGTTCCAGCACCGTGCGCAAACCTGGCTCGCGGGCGGTGACCTTAAAGGCACCGGTACCATTGGCGTTCAGCGTCGCATAGTTCCCGGTTTCCTTGTCCGGCACCACGGCATCATTGGCCTCGGTCCAGCCCTGATCCATGATCATCCAGTTGGCGATCGAGGACGGGAACAACGGGTTCGGGGCGGTGGTCATGAAATCGACAGTGTAGTCGTCGACCACGGTCACCTCGCTGATGGGTGCAAACCAGCTACGGGTATCCGCCGCCTCGCCCGAGGCGCGCTGATAGCTGAACAACACGTCCTGCGCATCAAAGCCGCTGCCGTCGTGGAACGTCACACCCTCGCGCAGCTTGAACCGCCAGCCTTCGCCGTCACCAATCGTCTCCCAGCTGACAGCCAGCGCGGGTTCAACACTCATGTCTTTGTCGCGGCGCACCAGACCTTCGTAGACGTTGTTCAAGAACCCCAGAACAGGGGCCGAGTTGACGGCGTGCGGGTCCATCGTTTGCGGGTCGGTGGTCGAGGCCCATTTGAATTCAGCGGCCTGGGCACTGGTGGCGGCCAGCACGGCCAGAGCAATGGCACTGTTCCTGAGAATCATGGCGAAATCTCCCTGTATGTCCCGCAACGGGTGGTGCACCAAACCATAGCGCAAAAGGCAGGGCGCTATACACGCGCCCTGCCAAATCACCGATCTGAATGACTTAATTCAGAGTGAAGTACTTGATCTTGGGCGAATCCTCGGGCTCGACCACGGTGCCGACGTTCGACTTCATACCCCAGTTCAGCACCTGATGGTGGATCGGAATATACAGCTGTTCGTCCTGCACCACCTGCCAGATCTCGGCGATCTGCTTATCGCGCTCGGGCAGGTTGGTTTCCGAGGCCAGCGCCACGATCTTCGCATCCAGATCCGGGTTGGAATAGCGTGTGCCGTTCCATGATCCATATTTCTCACCTTTGGTGTGAGTCAGGAAGTTGAAGATGTATTCCGAGTCGTAGGTCGGAACACCCCAGCCCAGCATGTAGAAATCGGTTTCCAGGTTGTTGATCAGCGGGAAATGCTGCGCCTTGGGTTTGGCATCCAGATTAACGGTGATGCCGATCTGCGCCAGCATACCGACGGCAGCCTGACAGATCGCCTCATCGTTGACATAACGGTCGTTCGGGCAATCAAGCTGGATCGAGAACCCATCCGGATACCCCGCCTCGGCCATCAGCGCCTTGGCCCCTTCGATATCGGTGCTGGACGAGCTGTCCATGCCTTCGTCCCAACCATTCACAAAAGGCGGCGCGATCATGCCTGCCGGGGCCGACTGGCCGCGCATCACAACCTGTTTAATCGCATCGCGATTGATCGCCTTGGACATGGCTTGACGCACACGCACATCTGACAACGGGTTCTTGCCGTCGACATTGTCATTGGCCAAATCCGCATCACCCATGTTCATGCCAAAGAAGATGACCCGGTTCTGCGGCGCGGTGCGCACGTCCAGACCGTCGGAACCCGCAACCCGCTCGAGGTCTTGTACGGGCACGTCCTGAATAAAGTCGACCTCGCCCGACAACAGTGCCGCAACGCGGGTGGCGGCGTTCTGGATCGGGGTGTAGATCACCTCGGTCACCTGCAGCGGGAACTCACCCTGTCCCCAATAGTTTTCATTGGCCGCCAGAACAGTTTTCACGTCCGGTTCGCGGCTAACCAGCTTGTAGGGGCCGGTGCCATTGGCGTTCTTGGCGGCAAACGTATCCTCACCACCCTCATAATCCTGCACCTTGACGGCGTTGTTCGCTTCGGCCCAGCCTTTATCCATCATGAACATGTTGGTCAGGTTGTTGGGCATGATCGGGTTCGGACCATCGGTTTCGATCTCAACCGTGTATTTGTCCGGTGCGCGCACCTCTTTGACCGAGGCCAGCAGTTCCTTGTAATCGCTGTCCGGCGTCATCGCCCGGTTCAGCGAGAACACAACGTCTTCGCTGTCAAACTCGGCACCGTCATGGAAGGTCACGCCTTCACGCAGCTTGAACACCCAAATGTTCGGGTTTTCCTCGGACGGGGCCCATTCGGTGGCCAGCGAGGGCACAAGCGCGCCGGAATGGTCGCGCATCACCAGCGTTTCCATGATCTGGTGCGCCAGCGCCGATGTCGGACCTTCGTTCTGAGCATGCGGGTCCAGCGTCAGCGAGTCGCCAGCACGCGCCCAGCGCAAAGTTTCAGCAGATGCACCTGTGGCCATCAACGCGGTGGCGCTGGCAGCCATCATCAAGTTTCTTAGGATCATTATAGTCTCCCCTGTTTTTTGTATGCACCGTCGGTTTTGGACGGCGGGCCGCTTTTTGCGGCCATGGTGAACCTGATCATCCAGATCATTTTGCCAGTTGCAACATTAGATTGTGCTCACCCGCCCCGACCCAAGGGAAAGTCGGCTGGAAACGTCACATATCAGACGGGTAAAGATGTTAATCCAGTATGATCGAGCGCTGATGCGGATCCTGCGGAAAGACACGACCCGATTGCACGCATTGCATAATATGCACGAACACCTTGCCGGCGTCTCCGCCGCGTTTTTTGGCGCCAAAATACTTGTGTCCGGTCGGCGTGTCATAGCGGGTGTTGACGTCATCGCAATCGACCTGAAACACGTTACGCGGGGTGCGGTCGATATTTTCCGGCCCCGTATGCCCCAACCGGCGTGAGGCCACCTTGTTCCTGAGGTTCGCCGCCTTGCTGGCCCGCAACGCCAGATCGTCAGAAGCGTAATAGACCACCACATTGCGCGAGGCATGGCTAACCAGAACACCCGGCTCGTCCTCGTGCACGGTCTCATTTACCACGTCGGCGGCCACCATGAATGTATTGCGGAACAGCAGCGGCACCCCGGACGCCAGATCATACCGGTCCCAGGCGATCAGAGTCTGCCGCAGCACCCGGTTGCCCATCGAATGGGCCAGAAGGTTGATCCGTTTCAGACAGGGCGCAACATCGGGCTCGTTATCGGCGCTGTTACGCCACTCCATGAACCGCTCCAGCACCCGGGCAAAGGAAAACCCGCTTTGGTCTGCGGATTTCTGATCGTCCCAGTATTTCTGCACGATGCCCTCTTCGGCGTCACTGGGCCAAATCAGGGGCAGCACCAGAACTTCGTTTGGATTGGCAGCATCACACAGCCTTTGCAGCTCGGCCGTGGTTTCGAACACGTCCTCGGGCAGATTGTTGAACCCGTGCAGATACAGCAGAATCTGCCGGCACTGGCTGTCACGCACCCGGCGCAGCAGTTCCTTGCTGGTAATTTCGGTATGGTGCTCGTCCGGGCCTTTTTCGCAATAAAAGACCGAGTTAGACGGCGCGTTGTTGTTCAGATCAAAGGTAAACCGTCGCCCGCGGCGCGTGCGAATGCTTTGGGTTGGAAATCGGTTGGTGATGAAAAGCATGTGAAATCTCCGGGCTGAAAATGAGGCACTGGATACCTCCAGAGTATCAATCCGGGGATGCGTTGTCAGCAATCGGCTGCGGTCATTGTTCGAACGGCACCCGCGCCTCGTCCAGAATGGCCGGGCCAGTGGGCAGGTTCAGCGCATGCGTCACCGGGTTTGACCGGGCGATGACCCGGCCTTTGCGCACCACAGCCAGACGATGGGCACGCAACCGGATCGCCTCGATCCTGTCGGTCGCCTGCAACAGCACAAAATTCGCGTCACACCCTTTGGCCACGCCATAGCCCTGCAGCCCCATGATCCGGGCCGAGTTTTCGGTCACGGCATCGAAACACCAGGCCATATCGGCGCGGCTGGACAGTTGCCCAACATGCAACCCCATAAAGGCCACGTCCAGCATGTCGGCCTTGCCCAGCGAATACCACGGATCCATCACGCAATCCGAGCCGAAGCCGACCGTGACCCCTGCATCGCGCAACTCGCGCACACGGGTCTGGCCACGGCGTTTGGGATAGCTGTCGTGTCGGCCCTGCAGCATGATGTTGATCAGCGGGTTGGGGATGGCATGCACCCCGGCCTCGACCATCAGTGGAATCAATTTCGAGACGTAATAGTTGTCCATCGAATGCATCGAGGTCAGGTGCGATCCGGCCACCCGGCCCTGCAGACCAAGGCGCTGAGTCTCATAGGCCAGCGTTTCGATATGGCGGCTCAGCGGGTCGTCGCTTTCATCGCAATGCATATCGACCATCAGACCACGCTCAGCGGCTATTTCACATAACAGACGCACGGATTCTGCCCCATCACCCATGGTGCGTTCGAAATGCGGAATACCGCCCACCACGTCGACACCCATATCCAGCGCCCGAATCGTGTTCTGCATCGCGGTCGGATCACGCAGAACACCGTCCTGCGGGAAGGCCACCAATTGCAGGTCTAGGTAGTCTTTCACCTGTTCGCGTACTTGCAGCAGAGCCTGCACGCCCTTGAGTTCATCATCGCAGGTGTCCACATGGCTGCGGATCGCTCCGATCCCCTTAGCAACGGCCAACTCACAGTAACGCAGCGCGCGGGCGACGATGTCATCTACTGACTGGATCGGCTTGAGTTCGCCCCACAGGGCAATGCCCTCCAGTAAGGTGCCAGAGACATTCATGCGTGGCGTCCCCAGCGACAGAGTGGCATCCATGTGGAAATGCGGATCAACGAAGGGCGGGGATACCAGTTGGCCCTCAGCATCGATGACCTCGGCGGCTTCGGCTGTGATCCCGGCCTCGACCGCAGTGATCTTGCCATCCTTGCAGGCGATGTCCGCTTTGGTCTGGCCGTCGGGCAGGGTGGCATTTTTGATGAGCAGATCAAGCATGATTAGCGTTGGCCTTTGAACCAAGGGGTGAGCAATGCACGCGGATAGTCTGCCGAGCGCGCCGCAATCACAAGGGCGATGATCGACAGGATATAGGGCGCCATCAGGAACACCTGCCCTGGCACCAGCGCACCGATCTCGGTCTGTAGACGCACTTGCAGGGCATCGAAGGCCCCAAACAGCAACGCACCCAGCAAGGCCTTGCCCGGCCGCCAGCTGGCAAAGATCACCAGCGCAATACAGACCCAGCCACGCCCGTTGACCATGCCGAAGAAAAACGCATCAAAGGCGCTCATGGTCAGGAATGCCCCGCCCAGCGCCATCAGCGCTGATCCCACGGTGATCGCGCCCATCCGCAGCGCATAGACCGACAATCCTTGGGCATCGACGCTGTCGGGGTTGTCCCCTACAGCCTTTATCGCCACGCCCAGCGCGGTGCGGTTCATCACATACCACACCACCGCGACCAGCAGCAGGGCCAGCCAGGTCAATGCGGTTTGCTGGAACAAAACAGACCCTAAAAATGGCAAATCTGACAGGATCGGCAGGTCCAACGGCTGAAACGGCTCGATCCGCGGCGGCGAGGATACGTTCGGCAACGCCGTGCGATAGGTGAAATAGCTGACCGAGGTTGCAAACAGCGTGATCCCCAGCCCCGAGACGTGCTGCGACAGGCCCAGCGGCACGGTCAGGATCGCATGTAACAGGCCGAAAAACGCACCCGCAAGTGCCGCCACCAACACGCCACCCCACAGCCCAGCGCCCAGCCAGACCGCCATCCAGCCGCACATGGCGCCAACGACAAAGATCCCCTCGATCCCCAGGTTCAACACGCCCGCCCGCTCGCAGATCAACGCGCCCAGCACGCCAAAGATCAGTGGCGTGGCGATACGCAGGGACGCAGCCCAGAAACTCTCGGACAACAGGATGTTGAGTATGTCCATCATGAGGCGGCCCTCGCGGTACTGGACCGAACGATCCGGTAACGGGCGACAAAGCCGCCGACCAGCACGCAAAGCAAAGACATTGAAACCACCAGATCGGCCAGAAAGGACGACACGCCCATGGCGCGGCTCATGCTGTCCGCGCCCACAAAGACCGAAGCGATGAACAGCGCGGCAATCACTACGCCCGCAGGTGACAAGCCCGCCAGCATGGCCACAACGATGCCGGTATAGCCAAATCCGGGCGACAGATCGGCGGTCAAATAGCCTTTGAGTCCCGCCACTTCGCTGACCCCAGCCAGACCGGCCAAACCACCCGAAAGGATGGCGACGCCAAACAAGGATCGCTTCACGTTGATCCCGGCATGGCGCGCGGCAGCGGCGTTTTCACCTACCGCCCGCAACCGAAACCCCCAGACCGAGCGCGCCAGCATAAACTGAGCCAATCCGGCCAGTATCAGAGCCAAAATCAGCCCGGAATGCACCCGCAGCCGTTCCATCAACGGGGGCAGCATGCCTTGATCCAGAACCGGCGCCGATTGTGGCCAGCCCAAGCTCATCGGGTCCTGCAAAGGCCCTTCCAGCATCATCTGCACAAAGATCAGAATGATAAAGTTCAGCAGTAGCGTGGTGACAACCTCATCCGCGCCGAACCGCGTTTTCAGATAGGTAGGGGCGACCATCCCCGCAGCGCCAGCAGCCGCGCCCAGAATCACGATCATCGGCAACAGGAGAATACCGGGCACATCCAGCACCCCGGACCCGATGGCCACGGCAGCCATTGCCCCCAAATATAGCTGCCCCTCTGCCCCGATATTCCACAGCTTTGCCCGGAACGCCAAAGCGGCAGCCAAACCGGTAAAGATCAGCGGCGTGGCACGGGTCAACACTTCGGAAAACGCAAAAACAGACCCAAACACACCGCGAAACATCTCGGCATAAGCCACGATTGGGTTGGCCCCGGCGGCCAGCAACGGGATGGCGGCCAAGGCCAGCGCTATCACCGCTGACAGGATCGGAACACCCAGCGTGAAGGTCCGCGATTGCGTCTCGCGCGGTTCAATACGGATCATGCCGGTTCTCCTGCCATCATCAGTCCGATCTGTTCCCGATCGCGGCCAGGGGCTTCGTGCAGTTCTCCGTCGCGGATCACGACGATCCGGTCGGCAAGGCCCAGAATCTCGTCCAGATCTTCCGAGATCAACACAACACCAGCCCCGCGTTCGCGTGCCTCAAGCAAGCGTCGCCCGACCTCGGCCGCCGCGCCCATGTCCAGCCCGCGTGTTGGTTGATTGGCCAGAATCAGACGGGGGGCGCGGTCGAATACGCGCGCCAGAATGAGTTTCTGAATATTACCACCCGACAGCAGCCGTGCCGGGGCGTCCACACCCGGGCCGCGGACATCATAGGCTTTGGCCAGACGTTCGGCGTTGGACTGAATCGCCTCATGCCGCAACAGACCGCGCGATTGCACGCCCGGGTC
The DNA here is from genome assembly GCF_900172215.1 of Ruegeria meonggei. Lineage (GTDB taxonomy): Bacteria > Pseudomonadota > Alphaproteobacteria > Rhodobacterales > Rhodobacteraceae > Ruegeria > Ruegeria meonggei. The sequence continues at coordinate 5,683 of NZ_FWFP01000009.1, read as the reverse complement.
ATCCAGATATTCGATAACCATGTTTTCGGCCACGCTCATCGCGCCGACAATACCTTCGTGGTGACGATCTTCGGGAATACGACCCACACCTGCGCGCACCATCGCGGCTGGGGTTGGCGCGTCAATTTCCACCTCATTTACCCTAATCAGACCCTGTTCTGCTTGCGCCAACCCCGAGATCACGTTGGCCAGCCCGCTCTGCCCGTTGCCCGAAACCCCGGCGATCCCCAGAATTTCATGCGCGTGAACGGTCAGATCAACCGCGCTCAGCGTATCCCGTTTGGACCGACCCGAGACCGAGACCCCAGACAGGGTCAGAACCGGTGAGCCCGGCGCGATTCTGGTGCTCGCAAGTTCGGGCGTTTCCGCACCAACCATCATCCGCGCTATGGATGTTTCGTCCGCCTCAGATGTCGCCATTTCACCGACAAGGTGCCCATGGCGCAGCACTGCGATGCGGTCGGAAAAGGCCAGGACCTCACGCAGTTTGTGGCTGATGAAGATGACCGACAGCCCTTCATTCGTCATCATCCGAATGTTCTCGAACAGCGTGTCAGCCTCTTGCGGGGTCAGCACCGCCGTGGGTTCGTCCAGCACCAGAATACGAGCCCGCCGATACAGCGCCTTGAGAATCTCAACCCGCTGACGTTCACCAACAGACAACCGCCCAACAGGTGTATCCAGCGGCGCGTTCAATCCGCTTTGGGCTATGATCGCCTCGATCTTCTTGCGGGCCTCACGCCGGTTCCGGCGCAGCGCAAACAAAGGTTCCGACCCCAACGTGATATTGTCTAGGGCCGAAATATTCTCGGCCAGCGTAAAATGCTGGTGCACCATGCCAACGCCCGCACCCAGCGCCACTTGCGGCTGGCCCAGCGGCAGCGGTTGCAGCACGCCAGTCTCATCCGCCACCTCGATGGTGCCCGCATCGGGCAGGTAGTGCCCAAATAGCATATTCATCAGCGTAGTCTTGCCCGCGCCGTTTTCGCCTAGCAGCGCCAGCACCTCACCCCGGTTCAGGGTCAGGCTGACGTCGTCATTGGCTACGACCGAGCCGAAACGCTTGCTCAGCCCATTGAGCTTGAGAACTATGGAATCAGTCATGGAAATGGCGGGCCGGCACAAGAGCCGGCCCGATTGCAATCAATTGTCCGAGACCGGGCGGTCGTCATTTACGTTAACCCGGTACAGACCTTCAAGGATTTCGGTTTGCCGGGCATTGACCGCCTCAAGAACCTCGGCCGGAACCAACGCTTCGTCCAGAACCATCGATCCACCGCCATAGCCCATAAAACTGTACTGGCCGTAATCAGACGCCTCAAACGATCCGTCGGCCACGTTCGAGATGGCCTTGTCGATCGTAGGCTCCATATGCCAAAGGGCCGAGGCCATGATAGTGCCTGGGTAATCGCCGGACGTGTCGATCACGTTGCCCACGGCCTTCACACCACGCTCAACCGCCGCGTCCGAGACGCCAAAGCGTTCGGCATACATAATGTCCGCACCCGCATCCATCATCGCGATGGCGCTTTCCTTGGCCTTTGGCGGGTCGTACCAGCTGTCGATGAAGGTCACCAGAAAGGTGACATCCGGGTTCACTTCGCGCGCACCTTCCATGAACGCGTTCATCAACCGGTTCACTTCAGGGATCGCATAGCCACCGACCATGCCAATCACGTTGGATTCGGTGGCTGCACCAGCCACCATGCCGGTCAGGTAGGACGGTTCATGAATCCAGTTGTCAAAAACCGAGAAATTGGGTCCGACCGGACCAAAGGACGAGCCCATCAGAAAGGCGGTGTCGGGATAGTCTTTCGCCACTTTGCGCGCGGCGCGCTCTAGACCAAAAACCTCACCTACGACCAACTGCGCGCCTTGTTCGGCATATTCGCGCATCACCCGTTCATAATCCGTGTTGGCCACGTTTTCCGAGAACACATATTCGATGTCTCCGCGTTCGGCCGCAGTGTTCAGCGCCAAATGGATGCGGCTGATCCATTGCTGTTCCACCGGCAATGTGTAAATCGCAGCAACTTTGACCGTTTCGGCAGCAGCCAGCCCGGCGGAGTATAGTGTTGAGGCGGCAGCAACCGCAGCCAGCAGCACTCGACGTGTTAATCTGTTTTGGGTCATCACTCTCTCCTGTTTTGCAGGATGCGAGCATTTTTTTACTATTTAGTCAAATTTTTTGATCCACGGCGATGGCGTCCAAGAGGGCCTCAGCCGCTTTTTGAGCAAGCCTTAAGACACAACAACCCTGTGAAAACCCGCGAGTTCCACCATCGGCATCAATGGCAGATACTTCTTATAGTGCGACTTGGCACCAGGCAGACGACCTATAAAGGTTTGCCGCACCTCGTGTTGCCGGATTTTGTCACTTACACTTCCGGGGTCGTAGACATGGGTGACAATCACAGCATCCGGATAAATATCCAGAAAGGCCTCAAGCACCTTTTCTCCACCGCGCATGCCCACCAACCAATAGTGAACGATTGCGACCTTCACGACGCTTAGCCTTTTGCCCCCTGGCCCCGCGCATATATGTCTTCATAGCGAACGATATCATCTTCGCCGACATAGGCACCGGTCTGCACTTCGATCAGGACCATTGGAACCTTACCCGGGTTTTCCATCCGGTGGACCGCGCCCAGCGGGATGTATACCGACTGATTTTCTGTCACCAACTGCTGCGTGTCGTCAATCGTCACACTGGCGGTGCCTTCAACAACGATCCAATGTTCAGACCGGTGGAAATGGCTCTGCAAGCTCAGCGACGCACCGGGGTGAACCACAATCCGTTTCACCTGGAACCTGTCACCGACCACAAGGCTTTCAAACCAGCCCCACGGGCGGTGGTCCTTGGGGAAAGTCGTCGCCTGAGCCGCGCCCTTTTCCTTCAATGCGGAAACGGCTTTCTTAACGTCCTGGGCCCGCGATGTATCGGCAACCAGAACCGCGTCGTTCATCGCAACGGCAATGATGTTGTCCAAACCAATACCAACTACTTCCAGTTGGTCGCTATCCGACCGCAAGAGCGTGTTGTGGCAGTCAATTGCGGTCGCGCCGCCGCTGGTCACCACGCCCTGCGCGTCCGGCTCACTTTCGCGCCAGACCGCATCCCAGCCGCCCAGGTCTGACCATGCGGCATCAAACGGAACCACCGACAGATTTGTGGCTTTCTCCATGACGGCGTAATCGATCGAGATATCCTCGGCCTGCCCCCAAGGTTCGGGGTTCAGGCGCAGGAATCCCAGGTCCGCGGTTGCGGTTTCAACCGCTGCGGTGACCGGCTCAATCAGTTCGGGCGCATGTGTCTTAAAGGCCGCGATGATTTCACTGGCGCGGAACAGGAAGATCCCCGCATTCCATTTAAAGGTTCCGGCCGCCAGCATCTCGGTCGCGCGGGGCAGGTCTGGCTTTTCGACAAATTGCTCTAGCGGAACAGGCGAGCCGTTTTCATCCGGCGTATTTGCGAGCTCAAGATACCCATAGGCGGTCTCAGCATGGGTTGGCATGATCCCAAACGTCACCAGTTGCCCCTGTGCAACCGCGTCCAGACCACGCGCTACTGCTGCTTGAAACGCAGCGGCATCTGGAACAACGTGGTCTGACGGCGCAATCAAAAGAACCGCATCCTTGTCCTCGTGATACGCACACAGCGCAGCGGCCAGAACGGCCGGAGCCGTATTGCGCCCTTCGGGTTCAATGATGATCGTCCCCGGATCAATCCCAATAGCCTGAAGCTGTTCCACAACGATGAACCGAAAATCCGAGTTGGTCAGCACAACCGGTGCGGCAAAACTCAGATCTCCGGTTTTGCCCGACAGCCGTCGTGCGGATGCCTGAAACAGAGTTTCTTCCCCTACCAATGGCACGAATTGCTTGGGATAGCTTTTGCGGGACAAAGGCCAAAGGCGCGTACCGGAACCTCCGCAGAGGAGAACTGGAGTAATCAACATATTGGGCTCGAAATCTGTTCAACTTTAACTTGGTCCTATTGAATGTGAGTTACAGTGACAAGTCCAAGACTGAAATCAACCAGAAAAAGAGCTTTTTTGCTGCTACCTCAGCAGGATAAATGTTTTTTTCGTGCGGGGCATGATGCGTCTCGAGGGTGTGAAAAATACTTAAATAACAGAAACTTGGGGCTTGATAGAATGGAAACAGTCCAAAATCACGGGCGTGCCGTCAGAAACCTTGGCTCGTTTCCGTCAAGACATACCGCACTCAGCACACCTGTCGCATAAGCACCTGTATCCACCGCGATGCGCCCTCTTGTGGCACCTGCCTGACCAACGATGGTATGCCCGTAAACCACCCAAACTCCATCGCGCCGATCGACTTTTTGGAAAGACGGGTGTCCCCAAACCAACGATGTATCGGATTGCTGGGCTGGATCTGAATTAGGATCCGCGCCCGCATGGGTGACCAGCACATTGCCAGAAGACCAGGACGTCTTCAGCCCCTGCACCCATTGACACAGCACGTCCCCCATCGCGTCCTGCAAAGCATCCCGGCAACCTCGCAATTCTGATTTGCTCATCTCTGCCCTGGCACTCCGCACACCAAATGAGGCCAGAGTTTGCAGCCCACCATAGCGCAGCCATCGCGGTCCGTAAGCCTCGGGGCTTTCGAGGAACCGCAACAGCATCTCCTCATGATTGCCCCTCAGACAGGTGAATTCCGGACGCGCACTGATCAAGCGGAGCACCTCTGCGCTGTGCTCGCCGCGATCAACGCAATCACCAACCAGAATAACTTGATGATCCTCTGGCACTTGGACCAACAGCATTTCAAGCTGAGCTATACAACCGTGCACGTCCCCAATCACACAGATGGGATTATCCGGGGCAGGCGTCGAAAAAACAGCTCGGCGTCCGAAGAGGTTAGGGAGAGATGGCAGCACGCTGCAATGACCTTCCGAGTGATTTTCCCGAAGTCGCTATCGAAATGGATCACAGAGAGATACCTGTGACGGTTGGTCCGGGCAAGCCTGTCTTCAGGCTGTTTGGCAGGCTGGTACACCCATTTGGATGATCTCCGACCCTTTGATCCGGTAGACTCCTGTGATCCGATTGCGCCCTTTGTCCATGAACCATGATTTAAGGGGTTCCGGGTAGTAGTCAGCCATAACCCGGCTGAAATAGTCAAAGTCTTTTTGAGGCAGTCGTCGCCCGCCGCGGGACGGTCCGTGAAATCCAAATATCGTATCCGGGTCCACACATGTACCTGGCAGTCCGAGAAACATCGTACAGGTTGAAAAGCACACCCGTCCTCGAATCCGGACCTGCACACCGTTGCGTTCCAGGTTTTCAAGCTCCAACAGTCGGTCATGTAAATATCCACCCCTGTCATTGCCGACCACGAGATACCGTGGGGTCTGTGCCCCAACATTTGTCGAATACATCATTGCCGCAACGGCCAGCAGGCACATATGGTTGTCCGTTACCGCCGCCGTGGCCACACTCCCAATTCGCGTCCATTTGCTTCCACAGTGCTTCCAGTTGGTTTGGCACAAATAGAAACACCGCCGGGGGCGGTGCGTAACATACTGATATGATGTGTTTTATTTTGGTTTGCGGGAGTAGGATTTGAACCTCTGACCTTCAGGTTATGAGCCTGACGAGGTTTGATCGTGAAGCAAACAGTCCAGTGGACTGTTTGTAGATCGAACGGGCTGTTT
>NZ_FWFP01000027.1 GCF_900172215.1 Ruegeria meonggei | reverse complement strand
TTGACCCTGAATGTACTGCTGTCCTTTGCTCAGTTTGAACGGGAAGTCACCGCCGAACGTATTCGTGACAAGATTGCAGCGTCTAAGAAAAAGGGGCTTTGGATGGGTGGCAACCTGCCTCTCGGCTATGACCGCCACCCCGATCCGAAAGCAAGAACGCTGGTGGCAAATGAAGATGAGGCCAGAACGGTCCGGCATCTCTTTGGGCTTTATGACGAGCTGGGTTGCCTGCGCAAAGTAGAAGAACGGGCAACAGCAGAAGGGTTGCGGTCAAAACGAGTTGTTCGGGCGGATGGCAGCGTGAAAGGGGATTGTACGCTGTCACGCGGTCAGATCTATTACCTGCTGCGCAACCCGGTTTATCTCGGAAAAATACGCCACAAGGATAAGATCTGGGACGGACGACACCCGGCGATCATCGACCAAGGCGTTTGGGACCGGGTGCAGGAAAAAATGCGCGAAGCGTCGCAGCGATCCCGTGCAGACCTTACACCCGATACGCGCCAACATTCCAATGACCCCGGCGCCTGGCTCACCGGTCTGCTGCAGGACGAAACTGGTGATCGGTTGACGCCAACCCACACCACGCGCACAGGCCGCCGGTTGCGCTACTATATCTCCAACAGACTGATCTCGGGCGGCAAGGATACTTCCGGCTGGCGACTGCCAGGCCCTGCGCTGGAAAACGCGGTCATTGATGTCATCGCTAGACATCTGCAAGACGCCGCCGCAACGCACCAGGTACTGGCGCAGCCGGAGGCTGGGTCAGCCGAAGCGGTGCAGACTTCAGTTGCGGATCTGGTGACCCGGCTTCATCGCCAAGGCGGTCAAGTCGGCGCTGATATTCTGGCCAGTGGCGGAATCGCACGAGGACAGATCGACCTCGAATTGAACCCCAAAACCCTGGCAAGCGCACTTGGCATCGCGACCGATCATCTGCACCCGGATCTCACACACATCACCGCATCTTTCGATCTGCGACGGCGTGGCGTCGAAGCCAAGGTCATCGCCGGAGATATGGCACCCCAACCTGATCCCCACCTCCGGTCCATGCTGATCCGCGCCCATGGCTGGGCGCGCGATCTAAAAGCCGGAGTTCAACTGATGGAGATCGCACGCCGCGAAAGCGTCCCCAGCGCCTTCATCCGCACCCGTGCTCAGCTCGCCTTTCTCTCCCCGAAGATTCAGGCTGCGATTCTCGACGGCACCCAGCCGCCTGAACTCACACTCAAGCGTCTGGTCAGCGTGGCTCACCCACTGGACTGGTCCGAACAGGAACGCCTGTTCGGCTTCTGACATCTCCAGATCCTGCGTCCCTGATACACGGTTCGCCCTCCTTGATCCGTCGGCACATTTCCCTTTTCATTTGAGAAAATTTCCTGTTCCAACGCTTAGGGAATTTCCCGCATAAGCCGCTGAAAAGCATGCGGTTCTGACATGCAAAACGTCTGATATCGAACCCATCTGACGAAAATTCCCTGTAAATTGCCGGGTATCAGCGAAATTCAGCCCAAAGCGACCCCGCCAATATGCGGCACTGAGACTGGGGCCTTAAGTGTCCTCTGAATGTACGGTCCGCTCTGTCTCTGATTGAAAGCGCATGCGCCAACTCGCGGGAATTGCGGCACAATTCCGGGTCAGAAAA
>NZ_FWFP01000007.1 GCF_900172215.1 Ruegeria meonggei | reverse complement strand
CATGCCCGGCGACAACGTGTCGTTCGAGGTTGAGCTGATCGCGCCGATCGCGATGGAAAACGGCCTGCGTTTCGCCATCCGCGAAGGCGGCCGCACCGTCGGCGCCGGCGTCGTGTCGAAAATCGTCCAGTAATCACTCTCGCGATATCAAACGGAAAGGGCGTCCCTTGGGACGCCCTTTTTTGTTTGGGACCAATGATCCTGAGATACACCAAAGAAACCGAACGAAAATCATTGAGTAATCACAACCTGCTATGATGGTGGGCGGCCGTTGCTCTGAAAGAGCAATGAGAGCCCACACCGTCGAGTTAAGGAAAGCCACCCCACAAATGGACGACTTTCTTCGTGTCTTGGTGGCTGACTAAGTGAGACCACGTCGCTGGCTGGCTGAATACTGGCGCATTCCTCGCTGATCTGTGCAGTGCTCGGGTCATTCCTCGGAACGGACGGTCCGGTGAAATACCCTGTGGGTCAGACGCCAAACCAAAACCAGCCGTTCATTCCGAGTTGTAGTTTTTCCAAAGAAGTGCTTTTAGAATGTCGCCGTCAATCAAAACTGACGTAAGCGCACAAGGAGTACTTCGAGATGGACGAAACCGTACAAAGGCTGTCCAGACGTTTGAAGCGACGCGGTTACCAAGTCCTGCCAAACAAGGAAACGGGCGAGTATGTCCGCAGTCTCGGTTTCCAGGTGCAAACGGTGTTTGACGTTGGGGTTGCCGGGGGCACCGCACATTTATACGCGGCTTTTCCTGAATCAAAATTTGTTTTGATCGAGCCAATTGCAGACTACGAAGCAAAGCTGCGAAGAAAATGGGCGGACAAAATCGATTTTGATTTTCATGCCTGCGGTGTTGGGGCAGAAAACGGCGAGACAACGCTGCGTATTCCAACGGTCGGTGCCAGATCGATGGGAACACGCGCGACAATGCTCGAATTTGACGATGCCGCCACGGCGCAAATGTCGAAAATCGAAGAAAGACATGTACCCGTGAAGACTCTTGACGAGATCGCGTCGAGCTACAAAGGACCATTCGGCCTGAAGATTGATACCGAAGGTTTCGAAATCGAAGTTGTTCGGGGGGCGTCGGAAATGTTGAAAAACTGCGCCTTCGTTCTGGCCGAAGTTTCAACACGCCGTCGCTATCAAGGCGGATACAAGTTCAGTGATTTTGTTTCGGTCATGGCGGAACATGGGTTTGAACTGCACGATTTCATCAGACCTCCGTCGCTGCAGGCAACCGACTGCGATGCGATTTTTGCACCTTTCAACAGCTCTTTGTTCGACTATCGGGATTTAAAGCTGTCGCGGGTCGCATCGAAAGACACAAAATCGTAGGAAGAAGTCACTCTTTTTCTTTCTTGGGTACGTGTGCCCATGAGGCACGAGTAATTCTGGTTTCGTCGCGATGATGCTTAGTTCATACTATGCGGCGGGTTTGAGATATTTGGTGGCGGTCAAATCTGGAATCGGATAGCCGGAAAAACCCCTTGCCAAACCCCTCACACCCCTGTAGATCGCGCGAGTTCTCACTAAGAACTTCAAGGCGGGATGATTCCCGCCTTTTGGGTTCGACGAGGGTTGGCGATGCGCGCTTGTCCTCCTCTCAACCTCAACGCCTGATAAAAGGCTGTTATTTATGCAAAGCCAAAACATCCGTATTCGGCTGAAGGCATTTGACTATCGCGTTCTGGATGCCAGCACGCAAGAGATCGTCAACACTGCCAAGCGGACCGGCGCGAACGTGCGCGGCCCGATCCCGCTGCCGAACAAGATTGAGAAGTTCACGGTTCTCCGTGGCCCTCACGTTGACAAGAAATCCCGTGACCAGTTCGAGATCCGCACGCACAAGCGTCTGCTCGACATCGTTGATCCGACCCCCCAGACCGTTGACGCGCTGATGAAGCTCGACCTCGCCGCTGGTGTGGACGTCGAGATCAAGCTGCAGTCATAAGATCGGAGGGTATTGATTATGCGCTCTGGTATTATCGCAAAAAAAGTCGGCATGACCCGCCTGTTCATGGAAGACGGCAAGCAGATTCCTGTGACCGTTCTTCACCTGGACAACCTGCAGGTTGTTGCACAGCGCACCGATGAGCAGGACGGCTATACCGCTGTTCAGCTGGGTGCCGGTGCTGCCAAGGCAAAACGCACCTCGAAGGCGATGCGCGGCCACTATGCCGCCGCCAAGGTCGAGCCCAAGCGTAAGCTGGCCGAGTTCCGCGTCTCGACAGACGGTCTGATCGAAGTGGGCGCCGAAATATCGGCTGAACACTTCCTGGAAGGTCAGAAGGTTGACGTTTCGGGCACCTCGATCGGTAAAGGCTTTGCCGGTGCAATGAAGCGCCACAACTTTGGTGGTCTTCGCGCTACGCACGGTGTTTCGATCAGCCACCGTTCGCACGGTTCAACTGGCCAGTGTCAGGACCCGGGCAAGGTTTTCAAAGGCAAGAAGATGGCCGGTCACATGGGTGCTGCCCGTGTAACCACCCAGAACCTGGAAGTTGTCAAAACTGACGCCGACCGGAACCTGGTCTTCATCAAAGGCGCCGTTCCCGGACCGAAATCGGGCTGGGTCACCGTCAAGGACGCCGTCAAGAAGAAAGCACCGGAAGGCCTGCCTTTCCCGGCTGCTGTGAAATCGGCTGCAACCGAAGCACCTGCGGAAGAAGTTCCCGCGGAAGGTGGTGAAGCATGAAACTTGATGTAATCAAACTGGACGGCGGCAAAGCCGGCAACATCGAGCTGGACGCAGACCTGTTCGGCCTCGAGCCGCGCGCAGACATCCTGCACCGTGTGGTCCGTTGGCAGCGCAACAATGCGCAGGCTGGCACTCACAAGGTCAAGACCCGCTCGGAAGTGAACTACTCGACCAAGAAGATCTATCGCCAAAAAGGCACCGGTGGCGCACGCCACGGCGCACGCTCGGCACCGATCTTCCGTGGTGGTGGTGTTTACAAAGGTCCGGTCGTGCGTTCGCATGGTCACGACCTGCCGAAAAAGTTCCGCAAGCTTGGTTTGCGCCACGCACTGTCTGCCAAAATGGCAGCTGGTGAGCTGGTTGTGATCGAAGACGCGGCATCCGAGGGCAAGACTGCCGCTCTGGCCAAGCAGGTTGCAAACCTGGGCTGGAAACGCGCTCTGGTCATCGACGGTGCCACCGTGAACGAGGGCTTCGCCCGTGCCGCCGCAAACATCGAAGGTCTGGATATCCTGCCGACGATGGGCGCAAACGTCTATGACATCCTCAAGCGTGACATTCTGGTGATCACCAAAGCGGGTGTCGAAGCACTGGAGGCTCGACTGAAATGAGCGCGAAGGCAGAACACTACGACGTGATCCGCAAGCCGATCGTCACCGAAAAGTCGACCATGGCGTCTGAGAACGGCGCGATTGTCTTTGAAGTGGCGATCGACAGCAACAAACCGCAGATCAAAGAAGCGGTTGAATCGCTGTTTGGTGTCAAGGTGAAGGCGGTCAACACCACCATCACCAAAGGCAAGGTCAAGCGGTTCCGCGGCCAGTTGGGCAAGCGGAAAGACGTCAAAAAGGCTTATGTGACCCTGGAAGAGGGTAACACCATCGACATCTCTACCGGTCTTTGATCGGATCTGTCTTTGGACAAACCATTAAGACCCCCGCGAGAGCGGGGGTTTTTCTTTAGGTGGTGACACCAAAAATTGAGCGCCAATCCCAGCGTCTCGACCAGAAATTGATTGCTATACCGGTGGGGTCGTCTATCCGGTATGCAACAAGCAAAAGATATGGCAGGCGCATGACCCAATCCTCTCTCTCGACCCGGGACAACCCGGATGTGACCGTCGCGCGGGATTGGGTGTCGACGCTGGCCAAATATCGGGAACCAAACCAGCCGCGCAGCTGGTTCGAGCTGGGGGCCACCATTGTTCCCTTCATCGCGCTTTGGGCGCTGGCCTGGATGTCTTTGTCGGTCAGCTATTGGCTGGCCTTTGCCGTTTCGGTTCTGAATGCGGCTTTCCTGCTGCGCCTGTTTGCCATTCAGCATGATTGCGGTCATGGGGCGTTTTTTACGAACCGGACGGTCAGTGATTGGGTCGGACGGGGGCTCGGGGTGCTGACACTGACGCCCTACGACGTTTGGCGCCGCACGCATTCCTCGCATCACAACTCTTCGGGCAATCTGGACAAGCGTGGGATGGGTGACATCCACACGTTGACCGTGGCAGAATACCGCGCGCTGACGCCGATGAACCGTCTGTTGTACCGCCTTTATCGCCACCCGATCACCCTGTTTGGATTTGGACCCGGCTATTTGTTCCTGTTTCAGAACCGGCTGCCGCTTGGCCTAACACATATTCCAAAATTCTGGGTCAGTGCGATGGTGACAAACCTGGCTATTCTGGCCGCGCTGGGGGCCGTCTATTACTTTGGTGGGCTGATGCCGGTGCTGCTGATTTTCCTGCCCTCGACCCTGATTGCCGCCGCGGCCGGTGTCTGGCTGTTCTATGTGCAGCATCAATTCGAAGAGACGCAGTGGGATCCCGATCAGGATTGGCAGCTGCATGAGGCTGCCCTGCACGGCAGTTCGCATTACATCCTGCCCTCAGTTTTGCAGTGGTTCACGGCCAATATCGGCATCCACCACGTGCACCATCTGTACAGCCGCATTCCATTCTACCGTCTGACCGAAGTGCTGCGTGACCATGATGAGCTGGCCAACAGCAATCAGATGACCATCCGTGAAAGCCTCGCCAACGCGCGGCTGCACCTATGGGACGAGAACCACCGCCGCCTTTTGTCGTTTGCCGAGGCGCGGGCGCTGTATGGGTGAGGGGGTCGCTCAGAAGGTCTGAGCGTCAGCAGGAAGACTTCGAGACAGCGGTTTTCTAAGTGGTTGAGACTCTGCTTTGAGCCCAAACCGACACGGCCCGAAGTCCACCTAATTGCTTCCAATGGCACAGAATGTTAGCTCTTTTTTATGAAGAACGTCATAGCCAAAATTCAAGAACAGTTCGGTGTTGAGGAGCTGCCGCATGGCTTGTTTCACTCTTTCGACCAAGCTTTGCGGTTTGAACTTGGAGGAGAGAAACTTGGCACGGATCGCCCGATGCGTCGCTTCACTCAGGCTCATGATAGGTCAAATGCGGTTTCGAAGGCGTTCATTGATAATTCGCCCGAAGTTTTTGTTCTACTATCCAGCTACGAAATGGAACAACCAGACAAGAAACGCCTAAAGCCTCTTAAGCTTTGCGGGATAAAGCGTTCTGAGTTTCAATACTTGAGTAAAACGCGGCAACAAGACGACGATCATATTGCCGAGTTTGGAAGTGACATTTTCAGGCACTGGGATATGGCCAAACTGAAAGACAAAGAGACTATTTCGGAAATACTTTGGCTAGGCATTGCATCTGAAATGGGAATAAAGCCAACTTTCCACGGCTCGATGACTGCATATTTTGTCGATCCAGAAAATGGTCTAGTTTTGCACCTTTATGACGACCGTGGGATGGATGTAGTCGCCACCCAGAAGGCACCGCTAAATAACTTGTTCGCTAGATATAACGATTGGCTGTTGGACTATGATCTTACTCGCATGACAGATATGTTTGGCGGTGAATGATAGCGTTTGCAGCGTCGCTTTGTCCGCTAAGTCGACGAAATCACTTTATGCATCATGCATCTCGCGTGAGCTGTCATTCCCAAAACGCATATCGGCTAGACCAAAATCTCCGTTGTTAGCGTTATTCATCCCCCCTATCTGAACCCTGTCCCAAGCAGGAACAATCAAAGCAACGTTGGGGAATACGCCCCGATCAAGAAAGGAATTCAGAAATGGCACATACAGCAACAGCACCTCATGGCGGCATCAACCTGGTCGCACGTCTTGCAGAGTTCATCACCAAGGCGAAAGAAACCTACGCACTGCGCGCCGAGTTCAACCGCACCTATTCGGAACTGCAAGGTCTGTCCGACCGTGAACTGCACGACATCGGCGTGCGCCGCTGCGATATCAGCGACATCGCCCGCGATCACGTTTACTGCTCGTAACTCGTTATACACACCACTCACCCGGAGGCGCCTTTTGGCGCCTCTTTTGGTTTTAGGTGCGTGGGTGACACAAGTTCCTTAATTTCAGCCGGGAGCCATTGATGACGTGGCCGTAATCGGTCAAGTGAAGGAAGACAGGTAGATTTTGGCCGCTGGATAGCAGGCAGAAAGGGCGAAACCACGTGCGGGAATATCAGATTGGTATGCTGTGGATCGACGGGTCGCTAAGCTTTTTGGAACAGCTCTGCATCAAGTCGTTTCTGGATGTCGGTCAGCATGTACGCCTTTATACTTACGGACCGGTGACAAACGTACCTGAAGGGGTTGAGCTGCGTGATGCGCGCGAGGTTCTTCCAGAAGAAGAGATCCTTCTTCACAACCGAACAGGCAGCCCTGCTTTACACTCTGACAAGTTTCGTGTGCAGATGCTCGCACAGGAGCAGGACATAATATGGGCTGATACGGACGCGTACTGTGTCAAGCCGTTCACGACTGAGAATGGGCACCTTCACGGATGGCTGGCGCCGCACGAAATCAATGGCGGTGTCCTTGCATTGCCAAAAGACAGTCCGACATTGTTCGATCTGATCGAATACACCAAAGAACCGTACCGCATTCCGCACTGGTTTCCCGCGAAAATCCGTAACCCGCTCATCCATGATGCAATGGCAGGAAACCCAAAGCACGCAAGCGACATGCCTTGGGGGGTTTGGGGGCCGCGCGCACTTACGTGGCTGTTGAAGCAAAACAACGAAGCCCGGTTTTCTCACCCGCAAGAGGTGCTCTATCCCATAGGGTACAAAGACCGTCGCCTGATGAGTCGCCCAGGCGCAAACCCAAACCAGTTTATCACGGACAATACTATGTCGATCCATTTTTATGGTCGGCGCATGCGCGCGTTTATTCGGTATCGGTTCGACGGTATACCACATCCGGACAGTTTGATCGGAAAGCTGGTTGAGAAACATGGAATCGACCCCCGTGCGGCCCCTATTTTACCAATAGAAAACACCGAAGAAGACGTCGCCCAGGTCGAGGAGTAACCCCTCGCTGACCCGCGGACTTGCCAAGAGGCAGGAACGAGCCTATACGCCTCCGGTGGACCTGTGTCCGCAAGAATCAAAACCAAGAAATGCCGTGTCTGACCCATCACGCTTCGGGGTCATTTCCGGCGAAGGAGAAGCGAAATGAAACTGAACGAATTGCGCGACAACCCAGGCGCCACTCCGAAACGGACCCGCGTTGGCCGTGGTCCCGGCTCTGGCAAGGGTAAAATGGGTGGCCGTGGTATCAAAGGTCAGAAATCCCGTTCGGGTGTGGCCATCAATGGTTACGAAGGCGGCCAGATGCCGCTGTACCAACGTCTGCCCAAGCGTGGCTTCAACAAGCCGAATCGCAAGGCATTCTCCGTTATTAACCTGGGCCTGATCCAGAAATTCGTCGACGCCGGCAAGCTGGACGCCAAGGCAGCGATCACCGAAGATGCGCTGATCGCATCGGGTCTGGTGCGTCGCAAGCTGGACGGTGTCCGCGTTCTAGCCAAAGGCGAAATCAGCGCCAAGGTGAACCTGGAAGTGACCGGAGCATCGAAAGCTGCCGTTGAGGCAGTTGAGAAAGCGGGCGGTTCACTGACGGTCACAAAAGCCGCTGCGACAGAGTAAGCGCTTGTGAGCGGGCAAAGTCCCGCTTACATAGACCCCAGAGTTTTCCAAGACGCCGCCCGAGCCGGAAAACGGTTCCGGGCGGTGTTTTCATAAGAGAGACCGATTTATGGTATCAGCAGCAGAACAAATGGCAGCCAACACAAGCTGGTCTGCCCTTGGTAAAGCCACCGATCTGCGCAACCGCATCCTGTTCACGCTTGCATTGCTGATCGTCTATCGTCTGGGCACTTTCATTCCCGTGCCCGGGATAGACGGTGCAGCCCTGCGCGAGTTCATGGAACAGGCGGGGCAGGGCATCGGCGGCATGATTTCGATGTTCACCGGCGGGGCGCTGGGGCGGATGGGTATCTTTGCCCTCGGCATTATGCCCTATATCTCGGCCTCGATCATCGTGCAGCTGCTGACATCCATGGTTCCCGCCCTCGAACAGCTCAAGAAAGAGGGCGAGCAGGGCCGTAAGAAGATCAACCAATACACCCGTTTCGGCACCGTCGCGCTGGCCACCGTTCAGGCCTATGGCCTGGCTGTTTCGCTGGAATCGGGCGATCTGGCAACAGATCCGGGCCTGTACTTCCGCATGTCGACCATGATTACGCTGGTTGGCGGCACCATGTTCCTGATGTGGCTGGGTGAACAAATCACCGCGCGCGGCATCGGCAACGGTATCTCTTTAATCATCTTCGTGGGCATCATCGCCGAAGTGCCGGCGGCGATGGCACAGTTCTTTGCCAGCGGACGCAGCGGTGCAATCAGTCCCGCCGTGATCATCGGTGTGATCGTGATGGTGATCGCCGTGATAACCTTTGTGGTGTTCATGGAGCGCGCATTGCGCAAGATCCACATTCAGTATCCGCGCCGTCAGGCCGGTATGAAGATCTATGAGGGCGGTTCCAGCCACTTGCCGGTCAAAGTAAACCCTGCGGGCGTTATTCCGGCGATCTTCGCCAGCTCGCTGCTGCTGCTGCCGGTGACGATCTCGACCTTCTCGTCGGGCGCCACCAACGGGCCGGTCATGTCCTGGCTGTTGGCCAACTTCGGCCCCGGACAGCCGCTGTACCTGCTGTTCTTTGCGTCGATGATCGTGTTCTTCGCCTATTTCTACACGTTCAACGTATCGTTCAAACCGGACGATGTGGCAGATAACCTGAAAAAGCAGAACGGTTTTGTGCCGGGAATCCGTCCGGGCAAGAAAACCGCCGAATATCTGGAATACGTGGTCAATCGCGTGCTGGTTCTGGGCTCGGCTTATCTGGCGGCAGTGTGTTTGCTGCCTGAAATTCTGCGGGGCCAGTTTGCCATTCCGTTCTATTTCGGTGGCACCTCGGTTCTGATTATCGTCTCTGTGACCATGGACACGATCCAACAGGTTCAGAGTCATTTGCTTGCGCATCAATACGAAGGCCTTATCGAAAAGTCCCAGCTGCGCGGTAAAAGCAAGAAACGCGGCAGGAAGGGACCCTCTCGTCGATGAACATCATACTTTTGGGCCCCCCGGGGGCAGGCAAGGGGACGCAGGCGCGTCATCTGGTTGAAACACGCGGCATGGTGCAGTTGAGCACCGGAGACATGTTGCGAGAGGCCAAGGACAGCGGCACCGAAATGGGCAACCGTGTGGCCGAGGTGATGGCCAAGGGTCAGCTTGTGACCGATGAGATCGTGATCGGCCTTATCGAAGAAAAGCTGACCACGGAAACCGGCGCTGGTTTCATCTTTGACGGCTTTCCGCGCACGCTGGCTCAGGCGGACGCTCTGTCGGCGCTGTTGACGAAGCTGGGCCAGTCGCTGCACACCGTGATCGAGATGCGCGTGGACGACGAGGCGCTGGTCGAAAGGATCACGGCCCGGTCGACCTGTGGTGGCTGCGGTGAAGTCTACAATGACAACACCAAGCCGATCCCGGCGGATGGAAAATGCACCAATTGCGGCAAGGAAAACGACTTCAAACGTCGCGCGGATGACAACGAAGACAGCCTGCGCACGCGTCTGATGGAGTATTACAAGAAGACTTCGCCGCTGATTGGCTATTACTATGCCAAAGGCGATCTGCGCCCGGTGAATGGACTAGCGGATATCAGCGAGGTTACCGCGTCAATTGAGGCAGTGCTGGGTTGAAGCCAGACGCCAAGGTTGATGTTCCCCCTGAATTAAGCGCTGCGTTTGATCGTTATGGAGAGCTGTAGCGATCAGAACTGCGTCTTTTGCTGGCAACAATGGCGGCATTCGGGTTGGTCTATCTTCCGACAGGCCTAACGGTATTTTCCGTGTTTTTAGCGACGGTAAAAATGGGCGTTTCAGTATACACCGTTGGTTTCGCCGTTTTGCTATTAAGCTACGTCGTGTTGTTCTTTTTGGTGGTCAAGGCGCTCTGGAAACCAATAGAGAAAGAAAAACTGAAAATTGAACGTGAGTTCTCGGAGCAGGGGCTTAGAATTTTCAGGGTAAAAAATCTGAAGTTCGACATCGCAAAAGCCGAAGGCTAATGAAGTGGGCAAGTGCCCTTGACGTCATTTAAAAAACTCTCTACGCACCCCCATCCCTAACGGGAATCAAGACCGCATGCGGGATTCGTCCCAAATGCCCCGACTACCTCGTACAAATGCTGGATCCTCTGGCGTCACTGCCAAGATCAAGTGTTGTGAAAAAAGGTTCCGGAGCTACGGAACCGCAACAAAAAAGGAAAGTGACACGTGGCACGTATTGCCGGCGTAAACATCCCGACTGCAAAGCGGGTACCTATCGCCCTCACATATATCACCGGAATCGGCAACACCTCGGCGCAGGCCATCTGTGAAGCCGTAGGCATCGATGCGACCCGTCGCGTCAATGAACTGTCTGACGCCGAAGTTCTGGCCATCCGCGAGCACATCGACGCCAACTTCACCGTTGAAGGTGACCTGCGTCGTGAAGTTCAGATGAACGTCAAGCGCCTGATGGACCTGGGTTGTTACCGCGGCCTGCGCCATCGCCGTAACCTGCCCGTTCGCGGTCAGCGTACTCACACCAATGCTCGTACTCGCAAAGGCCCCGCAAAGGCCATTGCCGGTAAGAAGAAATAAGGGGGGTCTGACAGATGGCACGCGAAAAGACTCGTACTAAGAAAAAAGAGCGCAAGAATATCGCATCGGGCGTCGCCCACGTGAATTCGACCTTCAACAACACCAAGATCCTGATCTCGGACGTGCAGGGCAACGCCATTGCATGGTCGTCGGCCGGGACCATGGGGTTCAAAGGGTCGCGTAAATCTACCCCCTACGCCGCACAGATGGCTGCAGAAGATGCAGGCAAAAAGGCGCAGGATCATGGCGTCAAAACGCTGGAAGTCGAAGTTCAGGGTCCCGGTTCGGGTCGTGAATCGGCTCTACGTGCGCTGGCTGCTGTGGGCTTCAACATCACGTCGATCCGCGACGTGACGCCGATCGCTCACAATGGTTGCCGCCCGCCGAAGCGTCGCCGCGTCTAAGCGATTTAGAATTGAGCTGGGGCCCGCGTTTTCGCACGGCCCCAGCACGTCATTTTAAACCTCGGGCGTCTGCACCTTGTTGGTCATGGGGCGCGGACAGGAATGGAGGGATTACATGATCCACAAGAATTGGGCTGAATTGATCAAGCCGACACAGCTGGACGGCAAGCCGGGCAACGACCCCGCGCGTCAGGCAACCCTGGCAGCCGAGCCGCTGGAGCGTGGCTTTGGTCTGACTTTGGGCAACGCGCTGCGTCGCGTTCTGATGAGCTCGCTGCAAGGCGCGGCCATCACCAGCGTTCAGATCGACAACGTCTTGCACGAATTCTCGTCAGTTGCGGGTGTTCGCGAAGATGTCACCGACATCATCCTGAACCTCAAGCAGGTTGCCTTGCGCATGGAAGTCGAAGGGCCCAAGCGCCTATCGATCAATGCCAAGGGCCCCGCCGTTGTTACCGCCGGTGACATTAGCGAGAGCGCGGGTATCGAGGTTCTGAACCGCGATCACGTCATCTGCCACCTGGATGATGGCGCCGACCTGTTCATGGAACTGACCGTCAACACCGGCAAGGGTTACGTCTCGGCTGAGAAGAACAAGCCCGAGGATGCGCCCATCGGCCTGATCCCGATCGATGCGATCTATTCGCCGGTCAAAAAGGTTGCCTATGACGTTCAGCCGACCCGTGAAGGTCAGGTTCTGGACTATGACAAGCTGACCCTGAAGATCGAAACCGACGGGTCGATCACTCCCGAGGACGCGCTGGCTTTTGCTGCACGCATCCTGCAGGATCAACTGTCGATCTTCGTCAACTTCGACGAGCCGGAATCGGCAGGCCGCCAGGACGAAGACGATGGTCTGGAGTTCAACCCGCTGCTGCTGAAAAAGGTCGACGAGCTGGAGCTGTCGGTCCGTTCGGCAAACTGCCTGAAGAACGACAACATCGTCTATATCGGCGATCTGATCCAGAAGACCGAAGCCGAGATGCTGCGCACCCCGAACTTCGGCCGCAAGTCGCTGAACGAGATCAAAGAAGTGCTGTCCGGCATGGGTCTGCACCTCGGCATGGATGTCGAGGATTGGCCGCCTGACAACATCGAAGATCTGGCGAAGAAATTCGAAGACGCGTTTTAAGCGCGTCTTCCCAATGCCCGCGCTTGCGGGGAATGCACGGGCAATCATGCCCCAAGGAGAGCCGGTGACACGCATCGCCGGCCAGACAAAGCAAAACGCTGAAGAAGGAACTAGAAAATGCGTCACGCACGTGGTTACCGCCGCCTGAACCGTACTCACGAGCACCGTAAGGCTCTGTTTGCGAACATGGCTGGCTCACTCATTGAACATGAGCAGATCAAGACAACTCTGCCCAAGGCAAAAGAACTGCGCCCGATCGTTGAAAAACTGATCACTCTGGGCAAACGCGGAGACCTGCACGCCCGCCGTCAGGCCGCATCGCAGCTGAAAGAAGACCAATACGTCGCAAAGCTGTTCGAAATCCTTGGCCCCCGCTACGCCGAGCGTCAGGGCGGTTATGTCCGCATCCTGAAAGCAGGCTTCCGCTATGGCGACATGGCCCCGATGGCGATCATCGAATTCGTTGACCGTGATCTGGACGCCAAAGGCGCGGCTGACAAAGCCCGCGTTGCCGCCGAAGAGGCCGCAGAAGAATAAGAAAGCCCCGCCTTCATGTAAAAACCCCGCGTCCCAGACGCGGGGTTTTTTTTGCCTGTCGGTAACGCTGGCGGATCACAAAAGGCCTATTTGATCCAACCCTGTTCTCGGTAGTATTTGGTCGCCCCCGGACGCAACGGCGCAGGCAGGCCGTCCCGGATCATCTGTGATGGTTGCAATCCTCTCAGGGCCGGGTGTTGCTGTCTCATTTGCGGCAGATTTTCAAAAGTGAATTTGACGAAGGCATAGACATCGCCCTCGGGTACGCTGGCGTTGCTCAGCAAGGTGGCCTTGTAGCCAAGTGTATTTTTGGGTGTTGTCACCCCTTTATACGTGTTCGCAGGGATCGAAACTTTGCTGATCGCATCTGACCGGGAAACCAAGCGATCAATCTGACGACCAGACGCCGAAACCAATTGGATCGGACAGGTCCGTGCCGTTTTCTGAATCCAACTGGCCGGGTAGCTGACGACAGTTGCAACGGCGTCAATGTCACCCGAACACAACTGTTTTCGCAATGGGTTCTTTTCGTTGAGCTTAAAGGTGTCAAAGGCGGAGGTAACCCAGTTTGCCGCTTGGGGAAGTTGTTTCACCAAGTGCGTGGCTGAACCATCCAGCTTGACACGCTTCCCGTTCAGATCATCAACAGACCTGATGTCGGACCCAGCGCGCGCAATGACGGTCAAAGGTGCGCTGTGAATTGAGAACAAAGAGCGCAGAGATGTGTCCGCCCCCTTGTTTTTGAAAAAGTGCGCGCCCTTCAGCGCGTCTTGCGCCCAATCCGACCGCGCCACCACGAGGTTGAATTTACACCGGCGCAGCTTTGGTAAATTCTCCCGTGGGCCATCCGTGGCCTTGGCGATGCATTTGTACCCAACTGTACCTTGAGCAAACGATGCGCACAGCAGGGAGCCAACCGCAAAATAGTATCCGCTTTCCTCCCTGTCCCCATGGTCATTTTGGTATCCGCAGCCCGCGCGTTATGTGCGGACAACCCAAGGGCAGCGGTTAGGCGTAAAGAGGATGATCGCAGGTGCTTTTGCCCCGCCGCAAGTTTTCTACTAAGCACAATTGGTCCGTTTCGGTTGAGTAATTCGGGCGAACGCTTTCACCGCCCCCAGCCCAAGTCAATCCGCAAGAGACAGCATCACGCTTGCAATCTCGTCACATGCCTCGCATATCCGATGGGCAAGTCATCGACGGAAAGATCATGCGGAAAATTCTGTGCACGCTACTGTTGGCCTCATTCGCGGTTTCAGCCCAGGCCGAAACCAAAGTACCGACATCACAGGCCGAGATCAGCCTTGGGTTTGCGCCTGTGGTCAAACAAGCCTCGCCTGCGGTGGTGAACATCTATGCCAAGATCGTGCGGCAGGGGCGGGCGAATCCGTTTTTCTCGGACCCGTTTTTTCAGGATTTCTTTGGTCGGGGCTTTGATGAGCCGCGCCAACGGGTGCAGAACTCGCTGGGTTCGGGCGTGATCCTGTCGGATGACGGGTTTGTGGTGTCCAATTACCACGTGGTCGGCACGGCCACTGAAATCCAGGTGGTGACGACCGACCGGCGCGAGTTTTCGGCTCAGGTGGTGCTAGGTGACAAGGAAAGTGACATTGCGATTCTTCGGCTGCAAGAGGCAGACGGCCTGCCGTATCTGCAGATGCGCGATTCCGATCAGGTTGAAGTAGGCGAACTGGCGCTGGCCATCGGTAATCCGTTTGGCGTGGGGCAGACTGTGTCGTCGGGCATCATCTCGGGGCTTGCGCGGACCGGGACGGCCACTGGCAATGCGCGGGGGTATTTCATTCAGACCGATGCGGCGATCAACCCCGGCAATTCCGGCGGGGCGCTGATCGATGTGAACGGTGATCTGATCGGGATCAACACCTCGATCCTGACACGTTCGGGCGGGTCGAACGGTATCGGGTTTGCGATTCCGGCCAATCTGGTGGCTGAGTTTCTGCGGCAGGCCCAAGACGGTAACGATAGTTTCGTCAGCCCTTGGGCCGGGATGGCGGGTCAGCACATGAGCGCAGATATTGCCGAGTCGCTGGGACTGGCCATACCGCTGGGTGTCGTGATCTCCGACCTGCACCCCCTCAGCCCGCTGGCCGATGCCGGGTTGCGGGTGGGTGATGTGGTGACCCATGTGGACGGTGATGAAGTGAACTCTCCGGCCGAGATGAAGTTCCGTATGTCCATTGCGGGTGTGGGCGGCACATCACTGGTGACCCGCCTGCGGGGGGAAGAGCAAACCGAGGTTGAGATTGATCTGATCAAAGCGCCCGAAACCCCGGCAGCTGAAGAAACGACGCTGGATGATCACACTGTAATGCCGGGGCTGACCGTGTCGCGGGTGAATCCGGCAGTGATTGCCCGGATGGGGCTATTGCTGGCCCAGACTGGTGTGGTCGTAGTGGATGCCGGCCCTTATGGCGGCCGATCCGGGCTGCGTCCCGGCGATGTGGTCAGCGGCATCAACGGTGCGCAAATTGAACATCCCGCCGATGTGGTCAGGGCGCTGACCGATCCGGGCCGCTGGATCAATCTTGATATTCTACGTGGTGGTCGATCGGTCTCGCTGCGGTTCCGGTTGTAACCGCGTGAGCGACCTGTTCGATACCGGGGCGTCCGAGCCCGCACTGCCCGCGCATCGCCCGCTGGCGGATCGGTTGCGACCGCAAACGCTGGCCGAGGTGATCGGGCAGGAACGGGTGCTGGGCCCTGAGGCACCGTTGGGCGTCATGCTGGCCTCAGGCAGCCTGTCCAGTCTGGTGTTCTGGGGGCCGCCGGGCGTCGGTAAAACCACTATCGCACGTTTGCTGGCGCAAGAGACCGATCTGCATTTCGTTCAGATCAGCGCGATTTTCACCGGTGTCCCCGACCTGAAGAAAGTGTTCGAGGCTGCGAAGATCCGGCGCCAGAACGGGCAGGGAACGCTGCTGTTTGTTGATGAGGTCCATCGCTTTAACAAAGCGCAGCAGGATGGGTTTCTGCCCCATATGGAGGACGGGACAATCCTGCTGGTCGGGGCCACGACCGAGAATCCGTCCTTTGAATTGAACGCCGCTGTGCTCAGTCGGGCGCAGGTGCTGGTTCTGGAACGGCTTAGCCTGGCTGATCTGGAGCGATTAACCCAACGCGCTGAGAAAGAACTGGACCGCGCTCTGCCGCTAACTGGTCCCGCCCGGGACGCGCTGCACGAGATGGCGGATGGTGACGGGCGTGCGCTTTTGAACCTGATCGAACAGGTTGCGGCATGGAAGGTCGATGCGCCCTTGGACCCCGACGCACTGTCGACCCGGCTGATGCGCAGGGCGGCGAAATATGACAAATCCGGCGAAGAGCATTACAACCTGATCTCGGCCCTGCACAAATCGGTGCGCGGTTCAGACCCGGATGCCGCGCTGTACTGGTTCGCGCGGATGCTGACCGGGGGAGAGGACCCTCGGTTTCTGGCGCGTCGGATCACCCGGATGGCCGTGGAAGACATTGGTCTGGCTGATCCACAGGCACAGTCGATCTGTCTGCATGCATGGGAAACCTATGAACGACTGGGCAGTCCCGAAGGGGAGCTGGCGCTTGCGCAGGCGCTGGTCTATCTGGCGCTGGCCCCCAAATCGAACGGAACTTATGTGGGCTATAAGGCAGCGATGCGTCTGGCCAAGCAATCGGGCAGCGCGCCGCCGCCCAAACATATCCTGAATGCGCCGACCTCAATGATGAAGGATCAGGGCTATGGCAAGGGCTATGCTTATGACCACGATGCCGAGGACGGGTTTTCCGGCCAGAACTACTTTCCGGACGGGATGGAGCGGCCCGAACTGTACCAGCCGGTTGAACGTGGGTTCGAGCGTGAGTTGAAAAAACGGCTGGAGTATTTCGCCAAGTTGCGGGCGCAACGGAGCCCGCACTAGCCTTGGCTTGACTCTTGGGTCTTGGCGCGCCACAGACGCGCATGTTTTCTTGGGCACGACCAAACAGGCAAACCGCGCAGTGTTTCTGCGCGAAGCAGAGGAAATCGGCATGAGCGGCGTACAGATGATCACCGTGGAAGAGGGCGACGGCGACCAACGTCTGGATCGCTGGCTGCGCCGGCTGTTTCCCCATGTCAGCCAGGGTCGCATTGAAAAGATGTGCCGCAAGGGTGAGCTGCGTGTTGAAGGCGGGCGGGTCAAAGCCTCGACCCGGCTTGAGGTCGGGCAGGCTGTGCGGGTTCCGCCTCTGCCGGATGCAGATCACAAACCGGTCGAGGTCAAACTGCGGATCACCGATGCGGATGCCAAGATGATGCAATCCTGCGTGATCTACCGAGACGATCACGTGCTGGCGTTAAACAAACCTCAAGGGTTGCCGGTACAGGGAGGCAGTGGCCAGACCCGCCACGTGGACGGCTTGTCCGAGGCACTGCGGTTTGGTTATGACGAAAACCCCCGTCTGGTGCATCGACTGGACAAGGACACCTCGGGCGTTTTGCTAATGGCGCGCACACGCGAGGCGGCCAAAGGGCTGACAGCAGCGTTCAGGCATCGCGATACCCGCAAGATCTATTGGGCATTGGTGGCCGGGGTGCCGACCCCGTATCTTGGTGAAATCAAGACCGGGCTAGTCAAAGCGCCAGGTCACGGCAAACAGGGGGAGGGCGAAAAGATGATCGCCGTTCACCTGAACGAAATCGATGACACACCGGGTGCCAAGCGGGCGCATACGCTCTATGCCACGCTTTATCGGGTGGCCGGACGTGCCGCCTGGGTGGCGATGGAGCCAATCACCGGGCGCACGCATCAGTTGCGGGCGCATATGGCGGCGATTGGTCACCCGATCATCGGGGATGGTAAATACGGCGGCTCGGGGCAGGAAAACCTGGGCGACGGCTGGGGCGCACAACTGGGCGGGATCATCAGCAAAAAGCTGCACCTGCATGCCCGTCAGGCCTCGTTCCGGCATCCGGTGACCCGAAAGCTGATCACCGTCACCGCACCGCTGCCGGAGCATATGGAGCGCAGCTGGGACACGTTCGGCTGGTCCGAGGATCTGGCCGCAGGCGATCCGTTTGAGGCCTTGCAATGAGCGCACCGCTGCGTTTGGTGCTGTTCGATGTCGACGGAACCCTGGTTGACAGTCAGGGCAGTATCGTTGCGGCCATGACTGCCAGTTTCGATGCGCTGGCCTTGCCGGTGCCGGATCGGCAGGCGATCCTGTGCATTGTGGGCCTGTCCTTGCCCAACGCGATGGCGCAGCTTGCGTCCCAGCATTCGGCTGCGGATCAGCATCGTCTGGTCGAAGGGTACAAGGATGCCTATCATGCCCATCGTCTGGAACAGGGGGCGGCCAGCTCTCCGCTATATCCCGGTGCACGTCAGGTCATCGAAGCGCTTCATGCAGTCCCCGAAGTTTTGCTGGGGGTCGCCACGGGCAAATCACAGCGTGGGTTGGATGCACTGATCGAAGCACATGAGCTGGAGCGATACTTCGTAACCCGGCAGGTTGCAGATCATCACCCGTCAAAACCGCACCCGTCGATGATTGATACTGCGCGGGCGGAAACCGGTGTGGATGCCGCGGCGACCGCCATGATCGGCGATACTCGGTTTGATATGGATATGGCCAAAGCCGCTGGCGTGGTCGGCATTGGCGTGGCCTGGGGCTATCATGACCGGTCGGCTCTGACCGCTGCTGCCCGTGTTATTGAAACCTTTGATCAGTTGCCGCAGGCGCTGGACGACATCTGGACCTGACACCATGAGCGATTTGAAGCCAAAGCGATTCTGGACCGAAAGTGCCGTGGTCGAAACGGGCGGCGGATACACCATCGAACTGGACGGCCGCCGGGTAAAGACTCCGGCCAAAGCCGCCCTGGTTCTGCCGACACGTGCCATGGCCCAGGAGGTCGCTGCAGAATGGGACGCGCAGGAGAAAGAGGTCGACCCGACTTCGATGCCGTTCACACGCTCGGCAAATGCATCTTTGGACAAGGTTCATCACCAACATGCCGAAGTGGCAGATATGCTCGCCGACTATGGTGATTCGGATTTGTTGTGCTATCGGGCGACGCACCCGCAAGAGTTGCAGCACCGTCAGGCCGCACAATGGGACCCGGCGCTGGATTGGGCCGCTGATACATTGTCCGCACGGTTGCTGCCTGTAGCCGGAGTTTTGCACCAGCCGCAGCCCGAGGCATCGCTGACCGCCCTCCGGCAGCGTGTTCATGGATTAAGTGATTTTCAGCTCGCCGCCTTCCACGATCTGGTCAGCCTTTCGGGCTCGCTCGTCCTCGGGTTTGCCGCAGCAGAAAACTGGCGCCCGGCAGAAGAAATTTGGTCCATTTCCAGGTTGGATGAGCTTTGGCAGATCGAACAATGGGGCCACGATGACGAGGCCCATGCACTGGCTGAAAACAAGAAAGCGGCCTTCCTGCATGCCAAAAGGTTCTTTGATATCTCGGTTTGATCCTAGTTGGCCTGAATTTCGAACGCTAAGCTATCCAAGTCCGAATTGACTCATCGATTTCCCTGATCCGACCCTTGACGTTTGTTTATGAATGCGACCAAACTCATGCCCACTAAAGGGGAGAACACCTTTGGGGAAACCTTTCTGGTACCAAAGGTGCCGGACGGAACCGTCCCAAGTCCGGGGCGGACAATCAGGAAGAGGTAAAAATGAAAAAATCCGTAATCTTGGGCGCGGCCACAATTGCCGGTCTGGCAGCGGGCGCAGCCATGGCGGGAACCGTGGACGACGTCAAAGCCCGCGGTAAGCTGAACTGCGGTGTGACCACCGGTCTGGTTGGTTTTGCTGCGCCTGACGCGAATGGCGAATGGAAAGGCTTTGACGTGGCGGTATGCCGTGCCGTTGCCGCCGCTGTTCTGGGTGACGCAAGCGCTGTTGAATTCGTTCCAACCACCGGTAAGACACGCTTTACCGCGCTGGCTTCGGGTGAGATCGACATGTTGGCCCGTAACACAACCTGGACTTTCAGCCGCGATGTCGACCTGAAGTTCGAATTCGTTGGTGTGAACTACTATGACGGTCAGGGCTTTATGGTTCCTAAGGCACTGGGCGTCAGCTCGGCCAAGGAACTGGACGGCGCAACTGTCTGCATCCAGACCGGCACCACAACCGAGCTGAACCTGGCGGATTTCTTCCGCTCGAACAACATCAGCTATGAGCCGGTTCCGATCGAAACCAACGCCGAAGCGCAGCAGCAGTATCTGGCTGGTGCATGTGACGTCTACACCACCGACGCATCGGGCCTGGCCGCAACACGTGCCACGTTCGAAAACCCCGGTGACCACGTTCTGCTGCCCGAGATTATCTCGAAAGAGCCGCTGGGCCCGCTGGTTCGCCACGGTGACCACGAGTGGGGCGACGTAGTACGCTGGACTTTGAATGCGATGGTCTCGGCTGAAGAGCTGGGCGTGACCTCGGCCAACATCGATGAGATGTCGGCTGGCACAGACAACCCCGAAGTGAACCGTCTGCTGGGCAGCGAAGGCACTCTGGGTGAGATGCTGGGCCTGGACGCACAGTGGGCCATGCGCGCAATCAAAGCGGGTGGTAACTATGGCGAAGTGTTCGCGCAGAACATCGGTGAGGAAACTCCGATCGGTCTAGCACGCGGCCTGAACGCGCAGTGGACCGATGGCGGCCTGCTGTACTCGCCGCCATTCCGTTAAAAAGCCTACGAAAAAGGGCGCAGGGCAACCTGCGCCCTTTTTTCATCAATAAGAAACACGCCCGCATAGACCTGAGCGGAGACCAACTCTGCCGGTAAAAACGGGATGCACGGGGATATACATAGGTCATGACGACTCTCACTGACCCGCCGAAGGAGCAGTTCCGGCTGTCCATGCTCCTTTATGACACGCGGTACCGATCTGCGACGATACAAGTAATCGCTCTGTTCGGTTTCATGCTTTTGGCAGCTTGGATCATTTCGAATACTATTCAAAACCTTGAAGCGCTCGGGAAACCCGTTGAATTCGGCTTTTTCGGAGAACCTGCAAGCTACGACATCAACCAGCGTCTGCTGGAGTACAGCTCGCGCGATAGCCATTTACGCGCAGCCTTTATCGGGTTGCTGAATACATTGGTTGTTGCTGTTCTGGGATGTATCACTGCCACGATAGTTGGTGTTTTCGTAGGCGTTCTGCGCCTGTCCAACAACTGGCTAATTGCGCGGATCATGACTGTTTACGTCGAGATGTTCCGCAATGTACCTGTTTTGCTTTGGATCGTATTGGCCATGGCCATCCTGATCGAAGGCCTGCCCGCACCAAATGCGTTCCGAGGTGAAAACCCGACAGCAACGATGGACTTGTTCAACTCAGTTGCTGTGACCAACCGCGGTGTCTACATCCCGGAATTCCTGTTTACCCGGAGCCTCGGCGACATCCATTTTTTTGGTGCGTCGAGCATTCGGTTTGACGTATCTTTGGATTTGCTTGCGTTCTTGATCGTGTTGGGAGGCAGCATTTTTGCGATGCGCAAAGTTTCTGCCAATGCCGCAGCCAAGCAAGAGGCAACCGGTGATCGCCCAACCATCTGGTATATCCAGTTGGGCATTTTGTTTGTCCCTATGATTGTCCTGATGACGGCACTTGGATTGCATCTTGGGTATCCCGAACTGAAAGGGTTTAATTTCAAGGGCGGCACCCATATGCGCAACTCGCTGATCGCGTTGTGGCTGGCTTTGTCGCTGTACACTGCAGCATTTATCGCTGAGATCGTACGCGCTGGTATTCTGGCCATTTCCAAAGGCCAGACCGAGGCGGCATCTGCACTTGGGTTACGTTCTGGTCGGACCATGCGACTGGTAATCCTGCCGCAGGCGCTGCGGGTAATCATTCCGCCGATGATCTCAAACTATCTGAACCTGACCAAGAACTCATCGCTGGCAATCGCGGTGGGGTATATGGATATCACGGGTACGTTGGGTGGCATCACTATGAACCAGACCGGGCGAGAGCTGGAATGCGTTCTGCTGCTGATGCTGGTCTATCTGGCCATCTCTCTGAGCATTTCAGGTGTGATGAACTGGTACAACAATAGCGTCAAACTGGTGGAGCGGTAATATGAGTGATGTTTCATTTGTCCGCACTGAGATGTTGCCGGAGCAAGCTCCGCCCGCATCCGAAGTTGGTGTGATCGGTTGGGTCAAGCACAACCTGTTTTCTGGCTGGTTCAACTCGATCCTGACGCTGGTTTCGCTGTATGCGATCTACTACGTGCTGTCGGGTGTTCTGCCATGGACGTTCCAATCCGTTTGGAACGCTAATTCACTGACAGAGTGTCGTGAGATCATGATGGCGACCTGGGGGTCTACCCATGGTCATGCTTGCTGGGCCGTCATCAACGACCGCTGGCTGCAGCTGCTGTTCGGCTTCTACCCAAGCCATCTGTACTGGCGCCCGATTCTGTCGCTTGTTCTGTTGCTGGTTGCGCTGGCGCCGGTTCTGTATTCGGATCGCGTGCCGAGCAAGCTGCTGATCTTCAGTGCGATCTACCCGTTCCTGATGCCGTTCCTGATGTGGGGTGGCACCATTTGGGGCCCAATCTCAGCCGCGCTTGGATTTGTCGTCGCTTGGGGCGTCTACAGCGTCCTCAGCAAACAACTGAGTGAGTTGATCGGGATGATCGGTGCAGTCGTGGCTGCGGTGATCTGGTGGTTGGTTCTGTCGGGTTACTTCACAGGCGCGATGGACTCCATCTTGCCGATAGGCATCGAGGCTGTACAAAGCCGCCAGTTCGGCGGCTTCATGTTGGCGATCCTGCTGGGCGTTGTAGCCATCGGTGTCTCGCTGCCAATCGGCATCGTTTTGGCGCTGGGCCGTCAGTCCGACTTGCTGATCGTCAAATACATGTGCGTGGGCTTTATCGAGTTCATTCGTGGCGTGCCGCTGATCACCCTGTTGTTTGTGGCGTCGCTGCTGCTGAACCTGTTCCTGCCACCGGGTACCAACTTTGACATCATCCTGCGGGTGATGATTATGATGACCCTGTTCTCGGCTGCCTATATGGCCGAGGTGATCCGGGGTGGTTTGGCTGCTCTGCCACGGGGTCAGTATGAAGGGGCCGACAGTTTGGGCCTGAACTACTGGCAAGCTCAGCGACTGATCATCATGCCGCAGGCCCTGAAAATCTCAATTCCGGGCATCGTGAGCACATTCATCGGGATCTTCAAGGATACGGTTCTGGTGTCGATCATCGGGCTGTTCGACGTGCTTGGCCTAGCCAACGCGATCCGCGCCGATACCGCATGGAATGGCATCTACTGGGAATTGTTCGCCTTCATTGGCGCGTTGTTCTTCGTCGTCTGCTTCTCCATGTCCCGTTATTCCATGTATCTGGAGCGCAAGCTTCAGACTGGCCACCGTTAAGGAGTTCAACATATGTCTGAACTTGCAATTGAACGCGAAATCGACCGATCCAAGATGCAGGTGAGCGACGAGGTCGCCATCGAAATCAACAACATGAACAAGTGGTACGGGTCATTCCATGTGCTGCGCGACATCAATCTGACCGTCAATCAGGGCGAGCGGATCGTGATCGCGGGCCCGTCAGGGTCGGGCAAGTCCACCCTGATCCGCTGCCTGAACGCGCTGGAGGAACACCAGCAGGGCACGATCATGGTGGATGGGACCGAGCTGTCGAATGACCTCAAGAACATCGACAAGATCCGGTCCGAGGTTGGCATGGTGTTCCAGCACTTCAACCTGTTCCCGCATTTGACCATTCTGGAAAACTGCACGCTGGCCCCGATCTGGGTGCGCAAGACGCCCAAGAAAGAGGCGGAAGAGCGTGCGATGCACTTCTTGGAAAAGGTCAAGATCCCCGAGCAGGCCGACAAATACCCCGGCCAGCTTTCGGGTGGTCAGCAGCAGCGTGTGGCGATTGCCCGCTCGCTCTGCATGATGCCGCGGATCATGTTGTTCGATGAACCGACATCGGCGCTGGACCCCGAGATGATCAAAGAGGTGCTCGACACCATGATCGAGCTGGCCGAAGAAGGCATGACCATGCTGTGTGTGACCCACGAGATGGGTTTTGCCCGTCAGGTCGCCAACCGCGTGATCTTTATGGATGCCGGTCAGATCGTGGAACAGAACGAACCCGAAGAGTTCTTCAACAACCCGCAAAGCGAGCGGACCAAGCTGTTCCTCAGCCAGATTTTGGGCCACTGATCCCGGTTAAAAACTCAAAAGAAAGGCGGGGCTTTGGCCTCGCCTTTTTCTATTCCACAAGCTCGCGCGGTATAACAAAACCCAGAACCGTGCCGCTGCGCCACTGGATATCTGCCCAAACGTCAATGTCGAACCGGACCACTGTAGCCGCGCAGGTGGGGTAGTCGTGGAACCGGGCGTGAGCCGGAGGCTGCCGGACGATGCGGTTGGCGAATTCAGCGATGCCGGGATTGTGGCCTAGCATCAGAACAGATTGTCCTGCCGCACCGGACAGTTCAATCAGCATGTCCTCGGGCTCGGCCAGATAGAGATTTCGGTGAAAGCACTGTTTTTCTGCCGTCAAATCCATCCGGTCCCATGTTTCTCGGGTGCGCGTGGAGCTAGAGCTTAGCACCTCATCCGGCAGCCAGCCGTTCTTTCGCAGCCAGGCCGCAATCGCCGGAGCTGATTTGCGGCCGCGTTTGTTCAATGGCCGGTCGTGATCGCCGGTTGCAGCGCTGTCCCAGCTGGATTTTGCGTGACGGGTCAGGATCAGCGTGCGGGTCATGTTGGGTGAAAGGCTCTCATGTGGTGGGCAGATTGACCCGGGTCCCGCCCTGCGCCAGCGCTGAGCGGACACGACAGTCGCGCAAGGCAACCGCCTGTCATGCAGGTTTGCCCTTCTGTTGTATTCAGATGCCCTTGGCAGGCCTCAACGTCATAGAAGCTGTGGGTGTTTAGGGCACCGACCGGGCAGGTGCGCGTGCAGGGGGCGTCACAGGTGATGCAGGGCGATGGGCCGGTTGCGATGGGGATTTCAAGCTCTTTGGAAAAATGCAGCGCCCCACGGTATGAGATCATCATGCCCACCGTATCGTGCACCAGCGCTCCCACCGGACTGCTGAAGGTGCGGCCGGATTTCAGTGCCCAGTCAATGAAGGGCGTGTAGGGCGGGCCGCCAAAAGGGAAATAGGCATTGGCCCCCAGATCCACCGCCATTTGTCCAATGACGCGCGCCGACCACCGGTCTACAGGATTGGGGCCTTGCCATTCTGGCGAGGCTTTCAACACCGGCCAGAACGCAGACCCCGCGCCCAGCAGGATCAGGGTGCCGCTGTCCAGTTGCTTGGTCTCAGTGCGCCGGGGGTGCAATGCGCCCATGACGATCAGGCCTGCCTGGTGCGCAACACGCCCTACCCAGCCATAGCTGATTGATGCGCGGTAAGAGGATGTTGAGGGCAGTCCGGTCATCTCTCCTCCGCTGTGCGCATCAGTCGGGACGGATCAGCGATCCGGCGCCGTGTTCTGTAAACAGCTCGAGCAGCACTGCATTGGGCGCACGTCCGTCCAGAATGACCACCGCCCGCACACCGCTGTGCAGCGCGTCCAGCGCGGTTTCCGTCTTGGGGATCATGCCGCCTGCAATGGTGCCATCCAATGTCATCTCTCGAATTTGACCGGCTTTCAGTTCGGTCACCACTTCACCCGCGGCATTTTTCACCCCCGAAACGTCGGTCAACAACAACAACCGGTCCGCTTTCAAGGCCGAGGCGATGGCCCCGGCGGCGGTGTCGCCATTGACATTGAACGTCTCACCCGCGCGCCCGGCACCCAGCGGTGCGATCACCGGGATTACGTCATGGGCAAACAGATCGTGCAGGATTTTCGGGTTCATCTCCGCAGGCGAGCCGACAAACCCAAGCGAGGCGTCGGTCTGATCGCAGGTCATCAGGTTGGCGTCCTTACCCGACAGGCCTACAGCCGTGCCGCCCTGACCGTTGATGGCCTGAACGATGCGTTTGTTGACCAGGCCGGACAGCACCATCTCAACCACTTCGACGGTGGCTTTGTCGGTCACGCGTTTGCCGTTGACGAATTCCGACTGGATATCCAGCTTGTCCAGCATCGCGTTGATCATGGGGCCGCCGCCATGCACGACAACCGGGTTTACCCCCACCTGACGCATCAGAACGACGTCGCGAGCAAAGCTCTCCATCGCTTCGTCGCTGCCCATGGCGTGCCCGCCCAGCTTGATGACGACAACTGCGCCGTCATAGCGTTGCAGATACGGCAAAGCGCTGTTCAAAGTGGCGGCGGTGGCGATCCAGTCCCGGTTCATATCACGTGTCTTCATGGCTGCTGTTCCTCTGGAATCCTGTGTTAGGACCTTTGGAACGTGCTGCCAAGACCGGATCGCTGAAACGGTCGCACCGATTGCCCAGTGCGACCGTCTGAGCGTCAACTGATGGCGCGCCTCATGGCTGGAATATTTCTGACCAGCAGCAGATCAATGACTAGCACGGCCAGCAATGTGAGGCCCACCAACGGAAAGGCCATCGCTGTGAACAGCCCGATCAGAACCGCCCCTTTCCACAGCGGCAATTCTGCCGGCATCGGCGGCGCGGCCAGCCGCCCCGCGCCGTGGGGCCTGCGTTTGAGCCACATGATCACGCCCGAGACACAGACAAAGATGACCGACAGGCAGAACAGCACGTTCAGAACAAAGTTCCACGTGCCCATCAGACCCATATGAAAGGGAATGCCAACAGCCATGGATTTTCCCATCAGCGAGTAATCCTGATACCGCACATCCGCCAGTATCTTGCCGGTGAACTGGTCCACATGAACGGTACGGTCATTGACCGGATCGGTTGAATCACTGCTCATGCTGTCGCGGTTCAGGGTCCAGACCCCTGTTTCATCTCCGGGATAGGCCACACGGAAACGCCCGGTCATGTCCAATGTGGTTCCAAGGGCCACAAGCGCGTCGATATTCACCGGTGTGCCCTGCGGTACCCCGTCTATCCCGACGTCCGACCCTGAGGCAGGCATCGGTGTTTGCTCCAGCGCCCAGGGGACGTCGTTCTGGTGACCGTGGTTCATGCTGGCGTGGGTTTCGTCAGACAAGGGGACATTGTCCCATTTTTCGGCGGGAAAGCTGCTCCAGGCCTGCACGAACATGCCACCCCAGACGCCAGCCCAGGCCAAGCCCGAGATTAAGAAAACCACCAGCAACAGCGATACCCAGAACCCGACCACAGCGTGCAAGGACTTCCACAAGGCGCGGCCCTGCGCCCGCAGGTTGGGTACAATTGCGGCCCACCCGGTTTCGCGCGGCCACCACATGTACAGGCCGGTGAACACCAGCAGCAGGCTCAGCCCGGCGGCGATCTCAAGAATGCGGTCTCCGGTGGTGCCAATCATCAGGGTCGAGTGGATGTTGTCGGCCAGATCATACCACCCGGCGCGGCGATCCCAGATATCCAGAACCTCTCCGGCATAGGGGTCGACGGCCACAAGGCGCTGACCATCCTCGGTTTTGATGCGGAACACGGTGGCCAGATCGGCGGCCTTGGGTCCGATCCATTCGACAACAGTCCCGGGGACCTCTGTCAGGGCCACGTCAGCCTGTTGCGAAACGGGCAGGGCAGTGCCCTGAACCAAGACCGCGATTTTCTCGCCATCCCGTCCGTCAAACTGCGTGATGAACATCATCATCAGCCCGGTTGTGGCAAGTGTGATCAGAAAGGGAATGACGAATATTCCCGCATAGAAATGCCACCGCCAGGCAGCGAAGTAGAATTTTTGCGCAACAGTGTTTTGCGTCGGGGTGTCCCCCACGGTTTGGCTGTCTAATGCCATAGTGCTCTCCAGAGTCGGAAATTGCCCCGCGCAGCATCTGCGCAGGCTCAAAGTTGGGTTGAGGTGACTCAGGAGAAGAGGGGTGGCGCCCGCGCATCATAGCGCGCATGGAACCCAGCGCTGCGATGGGTGAATTCAAGGTGGGTCCAGCGCGGCTGGATCGTGGCGGTAAACGGCGTGATTGCGCCGACCGACGGAAAATCAACATCCGCGGTCAGGCCCGCAAAGGGGCACATGGCACGCTCGTCAGTGTTGTCATGAATAGGATCGTCGGGGTCCAGATCGACCCATTGTTCAACAGTACCTTCGCCGGTGCACAAAACCAGCAGGACTTTGCCGTCATCCCCCATGGTCGGCATCCAACCCTGCGGTATTGCGCCAGTCAGCAACAGGGCCAGCACGGTCAGCAGAGTTAGAAGGCGGAGCGACAGGGTCATTCCAGATGCGTGATGATCGAGCGAAGTGTTGGAATGCCGTCACCCTTCTCGGACGAGGTCAGCACGATTTCAGGGAAAGCCGCCGGATGTTTCGACAGCGCCGCGCGGACTTGATCCAGAATCTTCGCACGGTCATTGGCCTTGACCTTGTCGGCCTTGGTCAGAACGCATTGAAAGGTCACGGCGCTGGTGTCCAGCAGCTTCATGATCTCGGCATCGACCGGTTTGACGCCGTGGCGTGCGTCGATCAGGACAAAGGCACGGCGCAACGTCTGACGGCCGCTGAGGTACTTCTTCAGCAGTCGCTGCCATTTCTCAACCACCTTAAGCGGCGCGTTGGCATAGCCATAGCCGGGCAGGTCCACCAAATAGAGCTCGGGGCCTTGGGTGAAAAAGTTGATCTCTTGCGTGCGGCCCGGCGTATTAGACGCGCGTGCCAGCCCCTTGGTGCCGGTCAGCGCGTTGATCAGGCTGGACTTTCCAACGTTGGAGCGGCCGGCAAAGCATACCTCAAGCCGGTCGGGGTCGGGCAGACCATCCATGGCGACGACGCCTTTGACGAACTCGGACGGGCCCGCAAACAGCTTGCGGCCGCGCTCCATCGCGAATTCGTCCGGGGTTTCGGCAATTGGGAAGGGAAGGGTGCTCATATCACATGTACCTTGTCACCGATCGAGATCGCGCCACCGCGGATCACCTCGGCATAGATCCCGAATTCCTGATGACCCCAGGTTTTCAGTGCGCCAAGGGTGTCTGCGTCGCGCGCGCCGGTTTCGGGGTTGGCGGTTGTCGCAAGACAACGCGTGATGCGTTCGCGTATATGGAACACCGCCTCGCCGACCTGCACCTCGCGGTCCAACCAGTCGAATTCTTCCCACAGGGGCATGCCGTCGAACCAAATGTTGCCGCGCCAGCGCAGCGGCGACAGATCCTGACCCAGTTTTTGGGCGACAGCCCGGTGCGAGGCCATATTGCACAAGCTGATTGACGGGAAATCACTGTCAGTCATTCCACGCCCGGGGACGCGGATGATCCGCGCGGACGCGGCCCGGTTCGCAGGCATCAGCGGGCTGACCCAGTCCAGAAAAACCTGCTGCTCGCTATCCGGGTTGAAGGTCAGATCCGGGCGCTCTGGATGGGTCAGGGTCAGCATGTCCCCATCCAATTTGGCTGAAATCGCCATCAATTGCGGTGCTTTCGAGCCGCGGCTGAAATTTGCGCAGGGCACCCATTCGGATTCATCTGCTTTGGATTCAGTATGCGCAACCGCCCAAACGCGATCCCCGGGCATGGTCTGCCCGGGGTTCACGGTTACGGTCTGGACGGCTTCGCGACCATGGCTTTTGATCGGATGCCGCCAAATCTGGGTTACCTCAGCGGTCATTTGTCGTCCGTCTTGGCCGCACGCTTAAAGCCGGATTTAATGTTGCCGAAGACGTCCGGCTTATATCCTTGGCTGCGCATGATCAGGTATTGCTGGGTGAAAGTGATCGTGTTGTTCGCGATCCAGTAGACCACCAACCCGCTGGCAAAGCTGCCTAGCATGAACATGAACACCCAAGGCATCCAGGCAAAGATCATCGCCTGTGTCGCGTCCGTTGGTGCCGGGTTCAGTTTCTGCTGCAGCCACATCGAGATACCCAGCAACAGCGGCAGAATACCGATGAAGATCAGCGCCATGAGCGTATCAGGTTGCGGTCCGGCAAATGGTAGCAGACCGAACAAGTTCATGATCGAGGTCGGATCCGGCGCGCTTAGGTCCTGGAACGGACCGAACCAAGGCGCTTGACGCAGTTCGATGGTGACGAAAATCACTTTATACAGTGAGAAGAAGATCGGGATCTGCATCAGGATCGGCAAACAACCCGCTGCGGGGTTCACCTTTTCCTTCTTATACAGCTCCATCATGCCCTGCTGCATCTTCTGGCGGTCATCGCCAGCGGCCTCCTTCAGGGCCTCCATCTGCGGCTGCAATTCCTTCATCTTCGCCATCGAGACGTAGGACTTGAACGCCAACGGGAACAGGATTGCCTTGATGATCAGCGTCAGGCCGATGATCGACCAACCCATGTTGCCGATCAGGGCGTTGATGTTGTGCAGCAGCCAGAAGATCGGCTTGGTCAGGAAATAGAACCAGCCCCAGTCGATGCTGTCGATGAATTTCTGGACGCCTTCGGCCTGATACTCACGAATGGTTTCCCATTCCTTGGCACCGGCAAACAACCGGGTCGTGACCTCTTCGGTTGCGCCGGGGGCTACGGTCAGTGTCGGCAGCACCGTTTCGGTCTGGTAAATCTTGCGGCGGGCATCGTATTTTGCGGCCGCTTTGAAGGTTGCACCCTCTTCTGGGATCAGCGTGGTCATCCAGTAGTGATCGGTAAAGCCTACCCAGCCACCCTCAGAGACCTGAAAAACCTCAGCCTGGGCACGTTCGTTTGGATCAATGTCGAAATCACGGACATCGCCGTAATCGATCTCGTCCAGCACGCCGTCGGCCATGACCATCACGCCTTCGTGCAGGATGAAGAAGTTCTTCAGGCCCGGCAGATCACCATCCTCGCCGATGCCGTGACGGGCAAGGATACCATAAGGGGCCATGCCAACCTCGGCCTGCGTGTTGTTTTCTACCGACTGGGTGACGCTGAACATGTAATTTTCGTCGACCGAAATCATACGACGGAAGGTCAGGCCGTTTTCGTTGTCCCATTTCAGGGTAATCGGTGTGTCGACGCCCAATACCTCACCCTGCTCAACAGACCAAGGCGTGTTGGGGCCGGGAACGTCTGCGCCAGCGACCCCTGTGCCTGGGGCCCAACCATATAGGGCGTAATAGGCCGAGTCTGAGCCGACAGGAGACAACAGTTCCACGATCGGCGCACCTTCATCGATCGAGACCTTGTAGTCTTTCAGGAACAGCTCATCGATCCGGCCCCCCGACAGCGACAGGCTGCCTGTCAGGCGCGGGGTGTCGATCTGAACCCGCGGGGCCGCTGCCTCGGGCAGGGTCTCTTCAGCTGCGGCGGTCGCCTCACCCACGGACCCGGTGTCCTGGGCGCTGGGCGTCTGGATCTCGCCGCCTTCTGTGGCAGTGATTTCAGCCTGATCAGGTGTGGTCGCAGGTTCCGGTGGCGGGAATAGCACAAACCAGACAAGGATCACGAGAAAGCTGAGCGCGGTTGCGAGGATTAGATTCTTGTTCTGATCGTCCATCAGGGACAGCCACCTTAAGCAGTGAAACACACCCGGTGGGTTCAACAGAGTGCAGGCCCAAAGGTCAAGCGGATTCGCCTGTCATTTCGTCACGTATCGCGTTTCTTTGTCGGGAATCCGTGATTACGAGCCGGTTTGACGCCCAATCTTCGGCACGTCGTTCACCTTGTTCTGGTGCCTCGCAATCCAGTCCAGTGTCTTTTCAAACGGTATCGGCTTGCCGATGCCAAAGCCCTAAACGTGGTCGCATCCCAATTGGGCTATTAAAGCGTGTTCGCCCTTGGTTTCCAACACTTCGGCCAAGGTCTCGAGACTTAAACGTTCAGCCATCGTCAAAATGGCGCTGACCAGTTGTTGCTGGCTGGCGTCGCGGTCGGCCTTGGCCACAAAAGATCGGTCAATCTTGATCCGAGAGACGTCAAACCGTTTGATAGAGGCAATTGACGTATGACCTGTTCCAAAATCGTCCAGATCAATGCAGCAGCCAAGTTTGGACAAGCTGGTCACGTTCCGGGTGATGACATCGTCGGGGCGGCGCGAAAATACGGTTTCCAACACCTCGACGGCCAGCCTGTCCGGGGTCAGGTCATTTTGGTCCAGCTCCCATTTCAGGCGATCGATCAGGGTAGGGTCGCGCAGCTCGTCCGAGGAGAAATTCACCCCGATCTTTGGCACCACAACCCCGGCCCGATCCCAGTCGCGCATGGCTGCAAAGGCGTGATGGCGCATCGCTTGTCCAAGCCGCTCCATCAGTTCGGCCTGCTCGGCAAAGGGCAGAAACACCTGTGGACTCAGCATGCCTTTTTGCGGGTGTTCCCAACGGGCCAGAGCCTCGAACCCGGTGACACGTCCGGTATCCGTTGAGATCTGAGGCTGAAACCAGGGGCGGATTTCGCCACTGTCCAGGGCTGCGTCAAATTCCTTGCGCAGGTTTGCCTGAATACGAGACCTGCGGCGGGTGTCGCTGGAAAATGCGCGAATGGTCGACGGTCCGTTCCTTTGCGCTTCGCTTAACGCGGCTGAGGCGGCGTCGATCCATTCCTCATACGCACCCTTAGCCATGTTGGACAAAAGGCAAAAGCCGATTGAGCAGGATACATAGATTCCGGCCCCGTTCAGCGTAATGGGGTCTTCGACAACCGACTGAATCCTGCCGGACAACTGAATACAGGCTTCCAGATCCAGTTGTTGCGCCGGGTTCAGGCCAATGGCGATTTTGTTCTGATCCAGCCGGGTCACGATATCCTGCGTTCGGATGACCGAAAGAACCCGCTTGCTGAACTGCGCCGTAAGATGATTGGCGGCAGAATTGCCGTGAAGATCCAGGAAATCCGAGTAATCGTCGAGCGCAACAATCATGCAGGCCGAGTTTTCGACATTCGCGTCCGTCTGGTTAAACATCTCCTCCATCCTGGAGGCAAAAGCATCGAGGGTCAGCAGACCGTCAGACGGGCCATGAGGGCCGGTTCGCAGGTGTGTACGGACTGCAATCACAGCGACACCGGCAATCACAACGGGCAACCCGAGGGCTGCGGCCACCAACGCCCCTTCGCCGCCCAGCCAGAACGCACCCAGGCTGATCGCAGGGGCAAAGGCCAGTGCAGGCGGGCCGCTCAGCCCCGAGGCAACGGAATCGAGTAGGCGGTTCAGTGAGATATGTTTCCACATCGGTTTCTGGGCCTTTACGTTGGGCATCGCACGCTAAAGGCAACCGTAGAAAACCAATCTGAGTCAGACGTTAACGCAGTCGCGGAATTTCATCTGAGTTTTCAGTACTTTTGTCAGAACCTAGGGCAAGGTTCTGGAAATCGAACAGTTTCGGGTCCAGCAGATGCGACGGCCGCGCATTTGTCAGCGCCCGGAACATCACCTGACGCCGTCCGGGACTGTTTTTCTCCCACTGGTCCAGAATCTGTTTTACCTGCTGGCGTTGCAGCCCGTCCTGACTGCCGCACAGATCGCAGGGGATGATCGGATAATTCATCGCGGTGGCGAATTTGGCGCAATCGGCCTCGGCCACATGGGCAAGGGGGCGGAAGACAAACAAATCACCTTCTTCATTCACCAGTTTGGGGGGCATGGTTGCTAGACGTCCACCGTGAAAGAGGTTCATAAAGAACGTCTCTAGGATGTCATCCCGGTGATGGCCCAAAACCACGGCCGAGCATCCTTCTTCGCGCGCGACACGGTACAGGTTGCCCCGGCGCAGGCGTGAACACAGGGCGCAAAACGTGCGGCCCTGGGGCACCTTGTCCATCACAACCGAATAGGTGTCTTGATATTCGATGCGATGCGGAACCCCCATCCGTTCCAGAAACTCGGGTAACACAGTCGCAGGAAAACCAGGTTGCCCCTGATCCAGATTGCAGGCCAGCAGGTCGACCGGCAGCAGGCCACGCCATTTCAGCTCGTACAGAACGGCCAGCAGGGTATAGCTGTCCTTGCCACCCGACAGACAGACCAACCAGCGGGGCGGGTTACCGTCCTTGTTATGCGCCGTCGGGTCCACCATCCCGTAGTGCTCGATGGCTTCGCGGGTTTGGCGCACGATGCGTTTGCGCAGCTTTTTGAACTCGGTGGTCGAGGGCGCGCCGGCAAAAAGCGGGTGAATATCGTCAGCTTCGTCAAACATGCGCTGCCCCTATCGCAGATGGCGCAACCGGGCAAGAGCGTGGGTCAGCCCAGCCGCGCAAGTAAGGCGTTTGCGTCCAGCCCCGACACCGATCCAGGAATACGGCCGCTGTTGCCGGTCAGCCGCGTGGCGATGAACCCGTCAGAGACTGCGCCGGGCGCGTGGCGCAGCAGTTGCGATGCCGTCAGCAATAGCGCCGTGCGTTCCGCGAACCAGCGCGCCTCAGCCTCAGGCGGCAGGCCGGGCCAGCGGTCGCGATGGACCTTGAGGGCGGCGTCATAGCCGCGGTCTGCGCCCGTTGCTGCGTCCAGTTCCGCCGCCAGAACCTCGGCGGCCAGTGGCTCGCGGGCCAGAGTGCGCAGGATATCCAGGCAGATCACATTGCCCGAGCCTTCCCAGATGCCGTTCAGCGGGGCCTCGCGGTAGAGCAGGGGCAAGGGGGTGTCTTCGACATAACCCATACCGCCCAGCACCTCCATCGCTTCGACCACCACTGTGGGGCAACGCTTGTTGTTTAGGAACTTGGCCAACGCCACTGCGATCCGGGCAAAGGCCTTGTCTTCCGGCGATTGGCCATCAAAAGCCTGCGCCACGCGCATCCCCAGCGATAGCGTGCCTTCCCAGTCCAACACCAGATCGGCCAGAACCGTGCGCATCAGGGGTTGATCGATCAATCGGCGTTGAAAGGCGCTGCGGTGGCTGACCCAGTGATGTGCTTCGCTGAGGGCTGCCCGCATCAAGCCCGCCGGGGCCATGGCAGTATCCAGCCGGGTGTGATGGACCATCTCAAGAATGGTGCGAACACCCGCGCCTTCGTCGCCCAGCTGATAGGCCAGCGCATCGTGATATTCGATCTCGGCAGAGGCGTTAGAGCGGTTGCCCAGCTTGTCCTTCAGCCGCATCAGATGGATCGCGTTGCGTTCGCCCTCCAGCCAGCGGGGGACGAGGAAACAGGTCAGCCCACCTGGCGCTTGCGCCAGCGTCAGGAAACCGTCTGACATCGGAGCGGAGCAGAACCATTTATGCCCGCGCAACCGCCAGTGATCGCCGTCACTGGTGGCCTCGGTGGTATTGGCCCGCACGTCCGAGCCGCCCTGCTTTTCAGTCATTGCCATGCCCAACGTGGCGCATTTCTTTGCAGCGATCGGTAACGTGGATGGATCATAGCCGCGTTCCGTCAGCCGAGATGTCCAGACAGACGCGATCGCCTCGTTTGCCGCAAGGGCGGGGACGGCGGCATAGGTCATGGTCAGCGGGCAGCAATGGCCGGGCTCAACCTGGCTGGCCATATAGATCATTGCCGCATGGGTGGCATGGCCGCCGGGTTGGCCGTCCCACGCCAGCGCGGCATAGCCAGCGGTCTGACTGATCTGCATCATCTGATGGTAGGCGGGATGAAACCGGACTTCGTCCAGATGCCGCCCTCCGGGATCGAACAAAACCAGCTCGGGCGTATGGCGATTGGCTTCGCCTGCCAGCGCACGTGTCTGGGTGCGCCCAAGCGTCGCTCCGTAAGCCTGCAATGGTTGGGTGCGTCCCCCGGCAAAGCGGATGCAGTTTTGCAGCACGGGATCAGCCCCCCATAAATCGGCATCGCCGCGCAGGGGCGGTTGGTTCAGGACGTCATGGGTGGGCAGGCTGTGGCGGGCGTCGGATGTCATCTGAACCTCGGGCTGTACCGGTCCGAGTGTTTAACGCGGCAAGACGTCGGTCAAGTCTGACGGCGGGTTAGGAGGCGTGGTCGTCAGCCTTGTACTCTGGAACC
Source organism: Ruegeria meonggei (assembly GCF_900172215.1). Lineage (GTDB taxonomy): Bacteria > Pseudomonadota > Alphaproteobacteria > Rhodobacterales > Rhodobacteraceae > Ruegeria > Ruegeria meonggei. The sequence goes on along the minus strand of NZ_FWFP01000007.1, from coordinate 220,985 downwards.
GGGTCATAACCATCACCGCCCCAGGGGTGGCAGCGCCCGATCCGGCGCGCGGTCAGCCATGCGCCTTTGATCGAGCCGTGTTTTTCCAGCGCCTCCAGCGCATAAGCCGAACACGTAGGCTGATAGCGGCAGTTGAAACCGACCCAGGGGCTGAAGATCAATCGATAGGCCCGGACGGGCAGGGCGAAGATATGAGACAACAGCGTCATTTCCGGGGACCGTGTACCTTGCGCAGCGCATAGCGCAGATCGTCCAGCAAGCCTTCAAACGGGCGTGCGGCCGTCGCCTCGGCACGGCCGATGAGCACGTAATCCCAGCCATCTTTTCCCTGACTGGGCAGCACGGCACGCGCGGCCTCGCGCAGTCGGCGCTTGGCGCGGTTGCGGGCCACAGCATTGCCGACCTTCTTGGAACAGGTGAAACCGACGCGAATACCCGCGCCCTCATCAGGTGCGCGTTTGCGGGCCTGCACCATCATAGACGATGTTCCTTGCCGACACGCGCGCGCGGCTTTTAGGAAGTCGAATCTTTTTTTCAGAATGGTCAAAGTATCAGGCGCGCAAACGGACGCCGCCGGGGGCATATCCCCGGGGTGGTTCTTACCATCCTCAGGGGCCTCCGGCGGCGTCATGTTCATAACCTGACAGGTCGAGCGGTTTACGCGCTCAGCGACTTGCGGCCACGTGCGCGGCGCGAGTTCAGGATTTTGCGGCCGGCCTTGGTGGCCATGCGCGCGCGGAAACCGTGGCGGCGTTTGCGAACCAGGTTCGAAGGCTGATAGGTGCGTTTCATCGCTCCGTCTCCAATTTATGCGGTCGGGTGCGGCGCGGATTCGCCTGCCCGGTTGTTCGAAGCCCGTCCTCTACTGGGTAGTGGGGGCTAAGTCAAACCCCTAGGTGGGGGTTTTGACGCCTTTTGCAACAATTCTGTAACCGCGTTGGGTAAAAGGTTTCAAAAAGTCGGTTTTACGTCCCGAAACCCTCACATTCCCTGCCGTAAAGATCAACGCAGCGTGAGCCCCCTGTTGCAGAGACGGCAGGCGGCGCATGTTGGTGACAGAATGAAACGCACAAAACCGGACACTCACATGAGCGATACAACTCAGGCACCGCGCAGCGGGCTTGCGCGGCACATACCTTTGCTGGTGATTCTTACCGTTGCCGCGGTGGGGTTCTTTACACTGGGTGATTACCTGACATTTGAAACGCTGCGCGACAACCGCGAGGTGCTGTTGGCCTGGCGGGATGCGAATTACTGGGCGATGGTCGCCACCTTTGTGACGATCTATATCGTGATTGTCGGCTTTTCGCTGCCTGGCGCTGCAGTCGCCTCGATGACCGGAGGGTTCCTGTTCGGCCTGTTCGCAGGCACCGTGTTCAACGTGTTCGCGGCCACAATCGGGGCTTCGGCAATCTTTCTGGCCGCGCGCTGGGGGCTGGGTCAATCGCTGACTGCCAAGCTTGAGGCCTCAGAGGGGACGGTCAAAAAACTGAAAGACGGCCTGCGCGAGAATGAGATCTCGGTCCTGTTTCTGCTGCGTCTTGTACCTGTGGTGCCGTTCTTTGTGGCCAATCTTGTGCCTGCACTGGTTGGCGTAAAGTTTCGCAACTTTCTGATCACCACGGCGTTAGGCATTATTCCAGGCGGTATCGTCTACACCTGGATCGGTGTCGGGCTGGGCGGCGTGTTCGACCGCGGCGAGACGCCGGATGTCTCGTTGCTGTGGGAACCCTTTGTCATGGGCCCGATCATAGGCTTGTGCGTGCTGGCCACATTGCCGATTGTCGTCAAAGCCCTGCGTGGCCGAAAGGACGCCTGAGACATGCAAGAACTGAAAACCGATATCCTGGTGATCGGAGCCGGGTCGGGCGGGCTGTCCGTTGCTGCCGGTGCCAGCCAGATGGGGGCCGACGTTATCCTGCTGGAAGGCCAAAAGATGGGCGGCGACTGCCTGAATTTCGGCTGTGTGCCCTCTAAGGCCCTGATCGCCAGCGGCAAGGCGGCCTATGGGCAGGCACATGCGTCGGCGCTGGGCGTGGCGGATGTTGTCCCTCAGGTGGATTATGCTGCTGCCAAGGATCACGTACATGACGTAATTGCTCAGATTGAGCCGATGGACAGCCAAGAGCGGTTCGAGGGCTTCGGAGTAAAGGTGATCCGCGAGTTTGGCAGCTTTGTATCTCCGACCCAGGTGCAGGCGGGTGATCACATGATTACAGCGCGGCGTGTGGTGATTGCGACAGGGTCTTCTCCGCTGGTTCCGCCAATTCCGGGTCTGGATCAGGTACATTTTTTCACCAACGAGACGATATTTGACCTGCGCGACAAGCCTGAACATCTGCTGATCATCGGCGGTGGCCCGATCGGGATTGAGATGGCACAGGCCCATATCCGACTGGGCTGCAGGGTCACGGTGATCGAAGGCATGCAGGCGCTGGGCAAAGACGACCCTGAGGCTGCCGAGATCGTACTGGACACGTTGCGCGCCGAAGGCGTTGCCATTCACGAACAGGCCATGGTGGCGCAAATCCGCGGCAGGGACGGCGTTGTCGAGGTGGTAACCGAGACGGGAGAGATCTTCTCGGGCTCGCACCTGCTGATAGCGGCTGGGCGCAAGGCCAACACTGACCGACTGAACCTTGAGGCCGCGGGGATTGAGCCGACACGGACCGGGATCAAGGTCGACGAAGCACTGCGTACGACAAACCGCAAGGTCTATGCCATCGGCGACGTTGCCGGCGGGATGCAATTCACCCATGTCGCTGGGTATCATGCGGGTATCATCATCCGCTCGGCGCTGTTTGGTCTGCCATCCAAGGCGAAGACCGCCCATATCCCCTGGGCCACCTATACTGACCCCGAATTGGCGCAGGTGGGTCTGACCGAGGCGCAGGCCCGCGCCCTGCATGGTGACAAGGTCGAAGTTGCGCGCTTTGACTATCACCATAATGACCGCGCCATATCCGAGCGCAAAACGACCGGCTTCATAAAGGTCATGGTGGTGAAAGGCCGACCCGTCGGCTCCACAATCGTGGGTCATCAGGCGGGTGAACTGATCAACTTGTGGTCGCTGGCCCTGGCAAATAACCTGAAGATGGGGCAGATCGCTGCGATGGTTTCGCCCTATCCGACGATCGGAGAGCTTAACAAACGGGTGGCGGGTGCCTATTTCTCGCCAAGGCTGTTTGAGAATCAGATGGTTAAACGTGTTGTCGGGTTCGTCCAGCGCTGGATATCCTGACCTGGAAGGGAGAGCAGATTGAACTCGCTGTCGGGCCGATTTCTGATCCTGACGACGGTCTTCGTGATGTTGGCCGAGATTTTGATCTTTGTTCCTTCCATTGCGCGGTTTCGCGAGGATTTCCTGCTGAACCGGCTTGAGCGTGCGCAGATCGCCTCATTGGCGTTGCTGGCCGATGACATGCTGGCCGAGGAACTTGAGGCCGAGCTGCTGGCCAATGCGGGTGTCTATAACGTTGTCCTGCGGCGGGATGAGGTGCGTCAGCTGATGTTGTCCTCGCCCATCCCGGAACCGATCACCAAGACTTACGATTTGCGAGACGCGGGGCCGATGGTTCTGATCGGCGATGCCGTCGCGCGCCTGTTCACGCCGGAAAACGAAATCATTCGCGTGATCGGCGAGCCGGTCAAAGGGGCTGGACTTTTGATCGAGGTGACAACCGACAGCATGCCGCTGCGTATGGCGATGACAGATTACGGTTTGCGTATTCTGGGCCTTTCCTTCGTGATTTCGATTATCACGGCCTTCTTTTTGTTTCTGGCTGTGCGGGTTGTGTTGGTTAAACCCATCAAAAGCGTGGTTGGGTATATGCAGCGCTACGCCAGCGCGCCCGAAGATGCGCGCGGTATCATTTCTCCAGGGTCCAAGGTGACAGAACTGCGCGAGGCGGAAGAGGCCCTGCAGCAGTTGCAGACCGAACTGACGCAGGCCCTGAAACAGCGAGAACGTTTGGCGCAGCTGGGTGGGGCAGTCGCAAAAGTCAGCCATGATCTGCGCAACATCCTGACCTCGGCCCAGCTGTTCACTGATCGTATCGAGGCCAGTGACGACCCTCTGGTGCGGCGAATGGCACCTAAGCTGGTTAACTCGATCACCCGCGCGGTGTCCTTGTGCGAAAGCACACTTGCGTTCGGGAAAGCAGAGGAACCTGCACCGACCCTGACAATGGTCCCCCTGCGAAACGTGGCCGAGGATGTTGTCGCCAGCGAGCAGCTTGCTGTCGCGGATTCCTGCGTAGAGATCATCAACAACGTACCCCAGGATCTGATCGCACGAGCCGATCCCGAACAAATGTTCCGGGTCCTAATGAACCTTGTGCGAAATGCCAGACAAGCGCTTGTGGCTTCCGGGAACTCCGGCAGGATCACGATTTCTGGCTGCACGCAAGATACCAACTGGTGTGTTGAGGTTCGAGACACAGGCCCCGGTTTGCCACCGAAGGCCCGCGAAAACCTGTTCACGCCTTTTCAGGGGGGTGTGCGCAAAGGCGGCTCGGGTCTTGGGCTTGCCATTTCCCAGGAACTTGTGCGCGGCCATGGCGGAGATCTGGTCCTTACCGAGACGGGTCCGCAAGGCACAACCTTTGAAATCAGGCTTCCGCGGGGCGAGGGGACTTTTTAGAATATTTTTTGCAGAATCGGCTTGCACGTCCTGAATGCCGGGTCTACATAGCGCCTCACCAACGCGGACCGATAGCTCAGCTGGATAGAGTACTTGACTACGAATCAAGGGGTCGGGGGTTCGAATCCTCCTCGGTCCGCCATTTACCTCTTGTTGAACGTCACACGAACCTGACCCAACCGTCACAGTTGGACCAGAAACGGGGTGAACGTTCGACATCGGAAGGTACCCCCCGATGTTGGAAATCAATTGATTTTGGCCTTCGCGTCTTAAACTGACTCAAGTTTCCCATTTTAGTACTCCCGCAGAGAATTTCGTTTGATCTGACTTCCCTTTTGGAAAATCTGGGCTGATTTGCAGATCAGACAGCGAAGCTGCCTGTTTCTGCCGATCTGCCACGTGGCGAACGCGGGAGGGGGCAAGGCAATGCTATTCGATAGGGGTGGTGCGGCCCGCAGGCATAGCCGAGGACACGGTCCTGTCTAATAGCGTTGCCCGAGGGGGAGGGCCGCGCCCTCACCCTGAAGGCCAAGGGCGTTTGGCTTGTCCAAATCCCGCTGGCCCACGAAAGGAAGGTGATGGGAAAGAGGGCTTACCGCTATTTGCGATCGAACCCTTCTGTCAAACTTCAAAAAGTAATTGTGGCCACTGAGCTGCCGTTCGCTGCAAACGCGAAAAAACTGCTGCATGCGCAATGTGATCCGTCGAGAGGGCGGGGAGCGGACCTTCGCTGCGCTCTCCCCCAAGGTCGGCAATGCGAACGAAGCAGAGCCTGTCGCGGATCGATACCACTTTCTGAAAACAGGTTATTCTTCATCCTACGAGCTCATTTTTTTGCCTGTTTCAATTGGACTGCTGACACAAACCTATGCTTAAAAGCTAACGCCTTGGTATGAGATCGACTACCCCGGCGATGTTATTCCTTCCAACCCTTTGCCGTTAGATCATCTTATCGTTTTGCCGACGATGCAGACACATTAGAAAGGCAATATGTTTACAGTCCATCCTAACGAAATCAAAGATTTCACTGGAGACGAGCTCGTCGAGTTGTTGCGCCGTCTTCTTTACGCCGAAGCCCGCAATGCTGGCGTTCCACTGCGAGGGGTCGATGTTCCGCTCCAAATCACAGTCGCCGATGGAGGTCAGGACGCGAGAATTGTCTGGGCCGGTGGCGAAGCATCAACAGATTTTTTCCCAAGCTGCGACATCATCTTTCAATGCAAGGCGAAGGACGCGGGCGACGCTCAGTGGGAAAAAGAGGTTTGGACCAAGCCCACCCAAAAGAAGAGAGTCGCGGCCAAGATTCTGAATGACGCTGTGCGCGAAGTTCTCGCTCGCGGCGGCAGCTATATCGGCATCACTGCGACGGCGCTCGTCGGTAATAAACCGGAAGATCGCGTCAGAGCGATCAAGAATGGCATTGCGACCGCCGGTGGTGATCCCACCAATCTCGCCACGGTCGATGTATACGAGGGAAATAAGCTCGCCGCGTGGGCCAGCGCGCACCCCGGTGTTGCTGTCTGGATCAAGCAGCGGCACGCTGCGATCGACCTTGCCGGCTTCTCTACCCTCGATCATTGGGGCAAACGCGCGGACATCACCGCGCCAACGTTCGTTGAGAGCCCTGACCGCAAATTCTTGCTCGGCCCGTATGAAGCCGATGCGATCGAGTTTTCTCAACTTGCCGAGCGCCTCTTCGTCGAATTGGAAGAGTCTGGAGCTTCCGTTCGCATCTGGGGTGCCTCAGGAATCGGCAAGACCCGCGCACTGTATCAAGCGCTTAGCACGGGCACTGGTCTACTCAGGGGACTCGCTGCCGCCAACTTCATTTTCTGCGAGTCCAGCCAGGTTGGAGATCGCCTATGGGACGTCGCGAACCAGATCGTGAAGGAGGGCTCGGCGGCAGTGCTTGTCGTGGACGGATGCCCGCTCGACAAAGCTCGCGAGCTAAACGCGCTCGCTCTTACTGAAGGTAGCCAGCTTCGCATCATCACCATCGGCACCGAGGGGCTCGAACATGATGATCATTGCGTCATGGTTCGGCCCACCAAGGCCGATCGCTCGACGATAAGGGGCATCCTTAAGACCAAGCTCACCAAGGCCAAGGCCGATGAACTCGACTATATCGCCGACCTTTGCGACGGATTTCCCCGCATCGCTGTGTTCGCTACCGAGAGCTACGAGAAGAGAGCGATCCTAAAGTCGGTCGACGATGTTGCGCAGCAGATTATGGATGCGGTCGGCGCTGACCGAGAAACTGTGCGGGCGCTCGAATGCCTCTCATTGTTCGACAACCTTTCGCCCGATGAGAATCCAGCCGCCTTCGATAACCTCGCCGAGATGCTCGTTCATATGAAGGGTGAACTGATGTACGAGAATCTCGTCATTGCCACCCGGCAGCATCTGGTCGAACGCAATCATAGCGCAATGACCGTACAGCCCCGTCCGATTGCTAACTTCCTCGCGCTGCGTCGCCTTGATTATCTGCGCCCCTCAACACTGGTAGCGTTTCTGGACAGTGCGCCGTGTCAGCACCGAGACGCCATGCTCGCACGCTGGCGCTTCCTCGCGCGGTCCCGCACGCTGAGCGAGGCCATCCATACGCTATTACGCACCTCGTTCGCTGACGCGAACATCGTCCGACCCGACGTCGCGCCCTATCTCACTGCCTTCGTTCATGTCGAACCCGATCGCACAGGAACATCCCTATACCGGGCGATCGCGCATGTATCGCTTTCCGATGTCGAAGCCATTTCCGTCACTGAAGAGCTCGTTGACGCGCTGCGTCTCCTCGCCTCGCGCCAGAAAAGCTTCGGCCCCGCCGTGCAGATGGTCCTGCGGCTCGCGGCCGTCGCCCCTCTCGAGGGCTCACAGCCGATCTTGGAGCTGTTACGCCAGCTCTTCCAGGTCGCGCTCACAGGCTCGCAGGCCGATGATCGCCTCCGACGTGTTGCCCTGGAACAGGCCCTCGACGAAGACGATCCGCGTATCCGTCGCGTTGGTGTCGAAGCGCTCGGGGCGATGATCCAGACCCGTATCTCTCGATCAGAACAGTTCGAGCAGATCGGCGCCGAAGCCTATCACCCGGAATGGGTGCCTGCCGATCACGGCACTATCAACGCCTATTTCGATTGGGCTCTCCAGCGCCTGCTCGAACTTTGGCGCAAGGACATCAAACTGCGCCGGGTAGTCGAGGAGCATGTCGCAGGCGACATCCGCAATCTCCTCTCGCCCGAACTTTTGCCCACCCTCGAGATATTTGTCAAAGAAGTGGTTGCCTACTCTGGTCATTGGTTCGACGCCACTCACGGGATCGGTGATTGGCTCTATTTCGATCGACCCGAAGAGCCGAATGACTTCTCGCTCGCTGTGCGAAGGCTGTTCGACGCGACCCTACCGACCGACCCGGTAGATCTGGTCCGTCTTTATAGCCGCTTCTGGATGGCGGACCTGCACGATCCAGCGAAACGCTACGCTCAGGACCAAGACCAGCCCGACTACGAATATTCGGCGCGTCGCGTGCAAGAACTTGCGCATATGATCGCTAGAAATCCGAAGCAGCTTTCCCGCGCCATCCACGTCATGGCGATCGAAGAGATGAATGCGCCACAGGCCTTTGCGAACGCCTTGGCCCCGGAATTGCGGGACCCTTTGGATACGTTCGAGCAAGCCGTCACTGCCTTAGATGAGAGCGGCACACGGGAAGGCGTCAACTTTGTCGCTTCCCTCTTATCGGCTCTCGATTACCACCTTCAAGATAAACCAGACGGCGTCGGTAAGCTTGAAGCCATTGCAAAGACATCGAGTGTCCTCACTGCCAATCCGATGTATATTATGACTTCGCTCCGCGTCACTGATGAACGCCTCAACAACTTCGCGAACGACGTTCGCGAGGGCAGAGTGGCGCCGGCTCAGAGTGTCTCGGTTTCCTATGGACGTCGTCTCGAGGAAGTCGGTCACGCTGCTCTGTCAACGTTTATCGAGGCGCTCGTTGAGCGTGGCTCTGACGGAGGAGCATGGGCTGCACTCGAGATCTTGTCCATGTATACACACGGCCAGAAGATTCTTCCCCCCGAGATCGTCGATCTGGTAAAGTTCACGATCCTTTCACCATCCATCGCCGAAGAAGTAGATGGCAATACTACCATGGCTGATCATTCCTACGGTCGGTTACTCCGTTTGGTCGATGCCTCTAACGGAATCGACGACACCTTCGCTCGTAGGTTTGCCGATCAGCTAGTGTTTGCATGCCGAACCTCAGGATCGAGACGCCGCGGTCCTCCGGATGTGCTACGCGGTGCCCTCGACACTATAGTTCTACGCGCTCCGGCTGCAGTCTGGCCTGTACTCGCAAGCTTTTACGAGATCGCAACACGGGTCGAACGTGATCGGATGAACACCATCACTTCCGCTACCAAGCCCTTCGCAAGTGACCTCTCGCGCGTCGGCGCTGGAGCCCTATTCGATATCCCGATCGAACTGATGCTTGAATGGGTTGCGGTCGATCCGGATGGTCGCATTGCATTCCTCCTTACCTTCTTCCCGATACTCGAACAGAAGAGCGGCAAATGGAACTGGCACCCCGCGCTCCAGAAACTCGCCAACCTGTATGGCGACAGAAAGCGGTTCCGTGATGCTTTGCGCCAGCGCATTTATCCCAGCTCTTGGAGCGGCTCGCGGAAACCACATCTACTGATCTTCACAGAGCCGCTTGCTTCTTGGAGTAGTGATGCGGTCCTCGGAGACTGGGCAGCTACAATGCTGGACGGTGTGAACCGCTCTTTGGAGAGCGAAATCTATTGATGAGTTGATCCCGGAGCGGTCATTGGTTTTGCGTAATACGAACGGCAGCAAAGGGCCGACCATCATGCCGCACATGCAAATACTCGAAACTGGGGCAATGGCGGCTGTGGGCTCATTCGACCTGTTGGGCCAAAGCACGATCGATGGCGGCAATGGGCTCATGATCGCAGATCCGCAATCGTTCTGTGAGCTTACAAATCTAGCGATCAGTCTTGTCGCACAACGCAAATCTCGAGCAATAAACATCAAATGGATGCCTATCCTTCAAAAGATTTCCACTGCTCTTTGGCTTTGTCCCAAGAAGACCCTAACCTTCTGCTCAGTTCTTTGACTGAAGGGCAGTCTTGAAGCGCTTTTTGAACTTCGATGCTATCGAATTGAATAGGAGGCCTTCCAATGCGAATTGGAACTTCGCGATGCTTAAGGCCGTTGGAAAGTGTCGTTTTTTTCAACCCATGACGTTTTGCTACCTGCGCCAAAGGTATATCAGATTTGTAGTCCTTGATGGCGCGCTCCCACGGATCCAAACCCAGTTGATCAAGCAGCCTCCAGAGAGACTTGCGAGAACAATAGTACCGTGCACGCAAATCCTTGAGCATTTCTACGGCGTGAAAGTCTGCAACGAGATGCCTAGACGAGAACTGGAAAGGTAGCCCTGATTTGGCTTTCAACCAGACCGTCGCACGGAGATCACCATTTTTTTCCAGACGAATATGACAGCGTGTAACTGCCGCCGGGTCTATCTTTCGGAAAGTATCGTAGTCGTTCTGAACCATTCACACATCGCGGGCAAACTACATACGGCTTTGTCTTCAATTCGCCATTTCTATGCTTTTGCTTTCAAGAAGGTGTTTTTGCAATTTGGGGCATCGTTTAAAAGATTTGACTGCCGCGCGCACGATCAAATCTATTTGGGATAGTTGAAAAATCGACTCCATTGGCGAGGTCAAGTCATGAGACACAACGATATCCCTATCGACCGAGCAAGGCACGCGCGGATCAAGTGTGAATTAGAAATCAGAGGGTTGAAGCTCACGGACCTAGCGCAACGGATCGGTGTCGGAGCCAGCGCCGTCAGTTCTGTGTCGCTTGGGAAAAGCCGTTCGGAGAAAATCGAAAAGTACCTGGCTTCTGTGTTAAATCAGTCGGTTGAGGAGCTGTTTCCTGAGCGCTACGCCCAATCAGAGGTGGCCGAGGAGCAAAGCCCCGGGAACGCCGTAAATCCCTAGTTCTGGAACGGTTGTGGCGTTGCGATGGGACCCATTTGTGAACCAGAAAGGACCGAGATCCTATGTTTCAGACTGAGGCCAGACAACAGTCTATTGGGTGTGGGTTCGCCAGTTTACGCAAACTACTGAATTCGCGCATCGAGCAAGCCTTAGTTGATGTCCTCGATGCACCTGTCTTCGTGCTGTTCTAGCCACTTCAAAGAAAGGAGAACAACAAATGAGCCTCTAGAAATAGCAAAGCCCCCGAGAGCTGGCACTCTCAAAGGGCTTGGTGCAAATGAATAGAACCCGTTTGCACCTCATTCATGACCCAAAATTTGCGACCCGTCAACCGCGCTGATCGTTTCAGCGGGCGGGTCGCCTTTTGTCTCCACAAATGAAGAGGAGCCGAATGGCGCGGGCAGAGCTCGCAGCCACGGCAAGAGATATGTCTAAAGATGACAACGACGATTTCTATCGTCCCCCTGAGCCAACCACGGCTGGGCTGATGTTTCCTGCGCGCTCACAGTTCACTGCGCGCGGTTTTACCTTAGCTATGACACCTGCCGAAATGTACTGGCGGCAGTTTATTTCAGCGAGTCAACATGAACGGGTAACCTGCCTACTCGCACTCGCGGATCCAAACCTTTGGAACCTGCATGATCAGCCGCGTCCCGTCAGCTATATTGATGCCTCAGGGCGTCAGCGCACGCATCGCTTTGATTATCTGGCGGAGTACCGGGACGGATCCAAGGTTGCGATGGCCGTCAAACCCGCTGAACGGGTTGAAAGGCTGAACTTCAGAAGCACGCTCGCTGCAATCCGCCGCGATCTGCCGAAGGGATTTGCTGACAAAGTCTGCCTCATCACTGAACACAACCACCACCCAAAAGAAGTGCAAAACGCAGAGCTTTTGAACTTCTTTCGGCGCTGCCCAGACGAAGAGGCCGATCTTCTAGTTGCTGAGCTTGTTTCGGGTCTCACAGACGAACTCTCGATCAGTGATCTCATAAAACCTCTGGACCTTGGCGCGCGCGGGTTCCGGGCGGCTTTCCGAGCCATCTACGCGAGGCTTCTGAAGGCCAATTCGCGTGAACTCATCTCCATCAACACAATTGTTGCCCCCGGAAAGGACAGGCCATGAAAGATATCCAGTTTCAGCTCAACATCAGCCATGAAGATGCGGTGCTCGGAAAGGGTGAGCTTCACTTTGTTCAAAAGGTGACAGACGACACGGTGACCCTGCTGGCAAAACAAGCGGATGCTGTACCGCTGACGTTTTCCCATGCGGAGCTCGCGAGGTTGCTAGAAGATGGGCACTTCTCAATCGAATATGGCTATTTCTCCGATCGTCAAGCTGCGCGCCATGCGCGGATGGGACGTGCGGTGATATCGCGGCTGTCTCGCAAAACCCAGTTCAACGCGTTTCTTGGCGAAGCCTGGTGTGAATCGATGAGCGAGGGTGAAGCCGAAGAGTGGTTCAACAGATCATCAAAGCGGTGGCCTGAATTTCTGCCGAAGCTGCAGGAACGCGTACAGCAGAAGCTCCACGATGGGCTGCTTAAAAGCATTAAGGGCGAGGGGGTTGATCCCACTTTTCTCTCTTATGTGCCCGGTCGCACTAGCATCATGGAAAAATACCGTGAGTGGGAAAAGACCAGAGATCCGGCGATCTTTATCAAAAAGTCGATCTTCAATGGCCAAAACGGAAAGCGTGTCCATCCCCAGGCCGAAGCGATTATTCAGTTGGAACTCGAGAACTACCTTCATCCCAACGAGATCTACCCTTCGCAGGTGTTGGATGCCGTAAATGCTGAAGTGCGACGAAAGAACACCGCCCTTGGCTTTGCTGGCGAAGATCTTATTCCAGAATGTTCCCTGAGCACGATTGAACGGCGCATTAGTGAGTTGGATCGGTTTGAAGTCCTGGCCGCGCGCAGCGGTGTAGCGCATGCCAAGAACAAGCTGGGCGCCCATGCCGGGGGCATCAAGCTTCACGCACCATTGCTTCGTGTCGAAATGGATGAATGGGAAATTGATCTCATGTCGATCTTGCAGGGCGCAGGGGCAGATATCACCCATCCGAGCCTGCGTGATCTTGAGCTTGGTCGCTACTGGGTTTGCGCTGCCATTGACGTCGCCAGCCGCTCCATACTCGGTCTCAAACTCTCGACCAAACCAAGTGCCGAAGATGCGAAAGCAGTCGTTTGGATGGCCATGCGAGGCAAGACCATGCTCGCGTCCCAGCTTGGATGTGAAACGTCCTGGTCGCAACATGGGCATGTTTATCATGTAGTTGTCGACAACGGTCCGGCCTTTGTTAACGCAGACTTCAAGGCTGCGCTTTCCGATTTGGCGATCGACTACTCTGTTCTACCTGCTGGGGCTCCCAAGTTGAGAGGGGTTATTGAGCGCTTATTCCGCTCAATAGCGATTTTGTTGATGCCTTACTTGACGGGGCGCACATTCTCCAATCCGCAGCAAAGAGGGGATTACCCGTCGGAAAAATACGCGGTGCATACTGCCGAGAGTATCTTGGAGTTGCTGGTACGCTTCACCGTCGATGTCTACCACAATCGCAAGCATCGGGGTTTGGAATACGCAACGCCCAACAACATGTGGGACAAGCTGGTCACTGAGTTCGGCTGGTCTCCTCCGATGAGCAAGCACAAGCTTCGTCATATCCTGGGGCTGAAATTCAATCGTGAGACTGGTCGGCACGGCGTTTTGATGAACGGCGTGAACTATCATTCCAAACGTCTGGCAGAACACTTTCAAAAATACGGCCAGCAGAGTGTCGAAGTCAGTATCGATACCGAAGATATGGGGCACATTTCTGTCTGGTTGGAGCGCGGTAAAGACAGTGGGTGGTCAACGCTGGGTGCAAAGCTTGAGGGGCTCGAAGGGGTATCCTTCGCCTCTTGGGAGCGGTCAATATTTGAACTGCGTCAAAACAATCGCGCTGCCGCCAGTTTGACTCAGAGTGTGGTGGACCGCGCTATTCGCAGGATCAAGGAGATCGACGCTGAACAATGCGCAGCGCGGCAGCTTGGCCCGATCAAGCTTACCAGCGATCAGATCAGACGTGCGCAGAAAGAGACGTTTTGGGGTCTGTCTTTAGGCTCTGATCCGGAAATTGCCTCTGACAAAAAGGCGGCAATCCCTGATCCGGAAAGCGGTTTCCTGTCAGATGAAATTCCCTACCTTCCCGGTCCGCTGCCCGAGGAGGAACCTGTGCTGCCGGAGGTGAATGAAGACGAGTGGTTCTTCAGCGATGAACTGGAGGATGAAGACGGCGATCACGGCATGGCCAGAGACGCAGATCGAGGCGAGGAGAAGGGTGATGAGTAAGGACCCTCAAAACTTCCGGTCTGACAAAGACATCCGTAAAACCGTGCAAAGCTTGAGAACTCTCCACATCCCGCGTCCGGAATTCAACAAGCTAGACGCGCGCTTTGGCAGTCTCCTTGAGCAGCGGCGTGCTGACGATGCCGACGGTGTCGTCTTCAAAGCCAGGAGCATTATGCTGGTGGGACAGTCGGGCAGTGGCAAGACCACAGCGGTAAGACATCTCGTTCACAAATATAGGCGTTTGATGGCCACAGACCCAGGTGAGGAAATCTGTGAGTATATCGGACTTCAGGTGCCAAGCCCGGCTACGATGAAGTTCGTTGGTGCAGCTACGCTACGGGCGCTGGGATATCCCTATGCCGGCAACAAACAAGGACCGGCTATTTGGGATCAGGTCAAGGAACAACTCAAACGTCGCCATACGCTTTTTCTTGGCTTTGACGAAGCGCAGGATTTGGCTCGATACCAAACCGAGAAAGAGCGTCAGTCCGTCGTGAACACACTTAAGTCGATGATGGAAAACTCTGTCTGGCCTGTGAGTCTGCTGCTGTCTGGGATGCCGGGTCTCAAAGATATTGTAAACCAGGATGCTCAGTTGGCACGGCGGGTTGACCCGGTGGAAATCGGTCGATTGCATTCACTGCGCGATGTCGGTCCCGTCATCAAGATCGTTCAAAAATACGCTGATCGGGCGCAGATAGATGTGGCGACCTCGGTTAAGAACGAAGCCTTTGCCATGCGGTTGATTCACGCGGCGGACTATCAGTTTGGGCTTTTGGCCGAGATTGTTGTCCTCGCGGTTTCACATGCGCTGTTTACAGATGGGTTCGACGCAAAACTGGGCATTCGGCATTTTGCTGAGATCTACAGCGAAAGGAATGGAGCAGAGGCCTGGATGAATGTCTTCATCGCCGAGGACTACGGGCGCATCAATCCAAGAAAGCTCCTGGACGACGGAGACAAGCCTAAAGATGGAGAAGATGCATGATACCCCTGCTGAATCCAATTCTCCCCTTCACAGAAAGGGAGACCCCGTCAAGTTATGTTGCTCGTTTGGCCCGGCTGTACACCAGCACGCCACGTGATTTCTGCTCGGATCTTGGAATGCGATGGCCTCATATCTGCTCGGCACATTTGGACCAGTTGGCGACGTTGTCACTGCTAACTAGAGTGCCGCTTAACACACTGGAACAAGGAGCGGCCAGGTTGATTGGTCCCTGCCGGTATCTCGTCGGGCTGTCATCGGCTACCAATGGTACGCTACGGCGTGCAACCATCCGCATTTGTCCGAGATGTATTGTGGAGGCTATGGAGGCTTCTGGTCCCGAGAGCGCGTTTCAACTTCTCGAGTGGTTGGTGCTGCCGATTAGGACCTGTGCCAAACACGCCGTTCCGTTACTCCAGCTTCCCAATGCATCGCATGCACATCTCACCTATGACGTGATTGAACAAGTGGCGCGTCATAGGGATCTGATCTTGGAGGCCGCTCAGGTCGCGAAAACGCGCGGGCGATCCTCGTTTGAAACTTACCTGAGCCGCCGTATCAAGAATGGGGTTTGTGGTGACTGGTTGGACTCTTTGGACCTGACACATCTTCATCAAGCCGCTCTTACATTAGGCATGACACTTGCCATGGATCGCGGCGTTAGTCGTTCGGATTTGGACTTCGACCAGGAGCGTACCGCCATGTCGGCTGGTTTCGAGTTTTTGAAGAATGGACCGGAAACCCTGAAATCTGAGTTGGAGCGTGCCAGGCGCCGGTCTTCCTCCAGGCGGTCTTATTTCACGACAGATATGGGCGAATTCTACACCTGGCTTAAGGAAACTGAAGAGGACCCGGCGACAGCAGTCCTCAGGGCTTGCGTGCAGGATTTTGTGCGTGAAAACTATCCGCTGCAGACCGGCGCGAAAGTTCTGGGTACGGAAATCTCTGCGCCCAAACTCATCACGCTTGAACGCGCGCGGGAGCTACATGGGGTCGGCGAGGTTCGGGTGCGAGGTATTCTCGCCCATCTTCGTGGCAAAAATGCGCGCGACCTGTCATACATGAAAGATGTCAGCCATGAGGATCTGGCTGCCGTGCTCGACTTCTGGTCCGGGTTGCAGAATATCAAATCCACCGCGGTCCAGCTCAATATCCATCCGGTCCAGGTGAAGGCGCTGATCCGACAGAATGTTCTGGAAGCCTATCGTTTTGGAACGTCTCTACGATACGTGCCAACATCTTCGGTACAGGACTTGCTGACCCGACTTGCAGGTCTGCGCATTGCCTCTCGGGCACGTCATAGGGTGCCCCTCTCGGAGTACAGCCGACAGAGCGGGGTGGCCCTGGCTCGCGTTGTCGCCGATTGGGCAGCGGACCGACTGACCGGCGTTTGGAGAGATCCGGACGTGGAGGGGTTGGCTGGAATTCTTATCGACTGCGCTGAGATCCTGGAGAAATCGGAGCGCGTGTTTTCCGGCGATCTGTCGCTTCTGGATACGGCGGCCCGCTTGAGAATTAGCGTCGGGTCAATCCGGTTATTGCGGGATGGTGGATACCTGAAGCAGATAAAAGTGCGAAACCCGGACACGCAGCACTATCGTTTCTACATCACTGAAGAGAGCATTCAGATATTTGAAAAATCCTACGTAACGCTGGGCCAAATGGCAGAGCAGTTTGAGATCGCCGCGATCCATCTAGGTCCGGCATTGGATCGAAGAGAAGTTGAGACAATCCCCTGTGACGCTGGGTTTGTTCGCGCTTACCCGAAAGAGACACGCGATGTGGCTCGGAAACTGACGATGGGGAGGGTAGAACGTCAATCCAAACTGAGTGCCTCAACGACTGCTTGAACTAGGAAAAGCAGGTGGCGGAGCAAAGTTGATGCTTCGCCGCACATGCTCATCAGTATTAGTGGCGGTCTCTCGATTGGGCCAACTACGTTGAATTGCTAAACTGCGAGGTGAAGAAACATGACCAGCGGTCAAAGAAATCTTATTGAACGGCTTCAACCAATATGGGAGGCCGTAGGCAAGCTAGGCGCGAATAATCCCGAGCTTAATCTAAAGGCCTATCTCGATGAGATGTGGAGCGAAGACGAAACAACTACTGCTTCTTTGGGGGCTGCAAATAGTCCGGCTCGACGTGACGAAAAAAATGCGGACGATCCTGAGGCTCAGTTCAAGATGATTGCCGTCGCTTATGCCACAGGAGAAATGGATGAAATCGATCAGGTAATTAACTACCTAGCGTTTATACGCCGTATGAAGAAGCAGGGTATTTATGATCTGGGACACTCGAGTGATGAAGATTTAGGTGGTGAGAATACAACCTAAAGGCGGTTTACATAACACCCGTTCAACGACGTTCGCGGTTCGTTAAAATACTCACTTTCAAGCTTTGGTTGTTCTAAGCGACCAGCACCCAGATATTGTGTTGGGCGCATCTTGAGATCCGCTTGGCGGACGAAAACAGACTTTTGCAATTGGACAAGGCATGTCCGCTTAGCGCCTTTCCCCGACCTTGGCGTCACGATTTCTGAGAGCGCGCATTATCCTATTGCGCTCATGTTTCCCAAGCAGGCTTTGCGCCAATCTCTGCAACCAGAAAGTCCATGAACGCCCGCACTTTGGGGGACAGCACGTTGGACTTGGGATAGATTAACCACAAGACATTGTCTTCACTGGCCTCAAAGTTTGGAAGAACTCGTATCAAACGGCCTGACTTCAGTTGATCATGCACGCTCCATCGAGCGTTCAGGGAAATACCGGCTCCGGCTAGGGTGGCGCGGACCTGGCTTTGACCGTCATCGATGACCAGTTGGCCTTTGGCTGACGCGGGATCGAAAATGGCGTTCTCGCCTGCCGGTCCTATCAGTGACCGCGGTTGGAGGTTTTGGAATGCGATCAGACGGTGGTTTGTCAAATCGGCTGGTGTATCGGGAACGCCGTGCGTACCGAGGTAGTGTGGCGCAGCACAAAGAATACGCTGGTCATCGGCCAGTTTGCGGCCCTTCAGGCTGGTGTCGACAAGTGGCGCGTTCCTGAGTGCTAGATCATAGCTTCCTTCGATCAAGTCGAACTGTACATCCGAAAGGCGCAGATCGAGCGTGAGATCTGGGTGCCGTTCAAGGAACCTTGGCAGAATTGGCGCGATGTAGAGCTGTGCAAAACTGCTTGGCGCCGCAAAACGTAATGTCCCCTTGATCGTCGTCGTTTGCTTACCCAATGCAGCAAATGCCGCCTCTTCCTGTGCGATGATCTCGCGGGCGAAAGGCAGGAAATCGGCGCCTTCGACGGAAAGTGACACTTTGCGCGTCGTGCGATGCAATAGCTCAGACCCCAGGCTTTGTTCCAGCTTGGCAAGCTTTGCGCTAGAGACAGCCGGGGCCATGCCCAATCCGCGCCCTGCGGCGCTGATGTTCAACATTTCCGCTGCCCTTACGAACAGGCGGAGCGCGTCTGTATCAAGCCCCATTATCTTCAAAAACCGAATTATTAATCCAAGAATGGCAAGTTTATATGCAAATAGCTTGGCGTTAAATACCTCTCATGGATGCAGCACCGCAAAAGCAGGAGGCGCAAGTGACACGAAAAGCCACAGTCAACTACCATGTTCACAAGCCGTATCGGCAAGCTTTTGAGCTGGATGCAGGTGGGATTGCGGGAAACCTGATTTCTCCTGAATTGGCCCCAACCTTTGTGACGTTGACCGATATGCGAGCGACGACCACCTCTGTTACGTTTGCCTCTGATGCCGTTGAATTCGCGACGCTGGAAACGCAGGTTTGGGATTTTGCCGGCGACGCCTGGAAACCGACTTACGATGCTGAGCTGACAGCGATGCTATCGGACAGGCTGCGCGCGCGCGAGGTTGTGGTTTTCGATCACACGGTTCGGACAGATGACCCTGATGCGACGCGCAAACCTGCGCGCAACGTTCATAGTGACTACAGCAAGGACGGAGCTGAGCAGAGGCTTGTCGATCTATTGGGCGCCCAGACGGCAGCTGAATGGGCGCAGGGTCACTATGCCTTTGTCAATGTGTGGCGTCCGCTGGAGCATCCGATCAATTCAGCACCCCTTGGGTTTGTCCGCCCGTCATCCGTTGATCCGGCCGATTGGCTTCTGCTTGACTTGATATATCCCAACCGCAAAGGGCAAATCATGGGGCTGGTGGGAAACCCCCAGCATCAATGGATTTATCAATCCAAGATGAAGCGGGACGAGGTCGCGATCTTCAATATTTTTGACAATCGCGGCTTGCCGTCGATTGCGCATAGCGCGCTGGACATGGTCGAGGACCCAAGTGTCACGACCATTCGCAAAAGCATCGAGAGCCGTACTTTGGTGCGCTATTAAAGGAGCCCAGTGATGTTGGATGAAACGCAGCCTGAAGAATTTGCCCAAATCAACTTCGCCTACAACCGGGTGTTCCGTCCCGGGCGGCTGAGCGTTGGCCTTGTGTTGCCTCTCGAAGCCTATTCCGTTGGCGCTGAGCCGACGTTGCGGGGGCATCTGGCAGCCGCTCAGAAAGCCGAGGAACTTGGGTTTGCAGCCCTTTGGTTGCGTGACGTGCCCTTCAATGTCCCAAGCTTTGGTGATCCGGGCCAGATTTTCGATCCCTTTGTCTATCTGGGGGCGCTGGCAACGGTGACAGATCAGATTGCACTTGGAACATCGAGTGTGATCCTGCCATTGCGTCACCCCGCGCATGTAGCCAAGGCGGCGGCGACGGCTGATGTCCTCTCGGGCGGGCGGTTGCTGTTGGGCGTTGCGTCCGGTGACCGCCCCGAAGAGTACCCGGCGATGAACCAAAGTTACGATGACCGAGGGCAACGTTTCCGCGACAGCACTGAATACATCCGGGCGGTCGGGGCGGATTATCCCACACATCAAACCGCTCAGGGCACTTTGTCGGGCGGAATTGACCTATTGCCAAAGCCGCATGGCACACGACTACCTATGATTATTACCGGTGGCAGCCAGCAAACGCCCGATTGGGTGGCACGGAACGGCGACGGCTGGATGACTTATCCGCGCAATGCGGTGGCCCAGGGGCAGGTCATCGCGGACTACCGGCGCCGTGTGAAGGCAGCGGGACAACCGGACAAGCCTGTGATGCAATCGCTCTATATCGATGTTGTTGCCGACCCTGCCAAACCACCGCGACCGATCCATCTTGGGTTTCAGTCCGGCACCGATTTTCTGCGCAGCTACCTGCGTGAGATTGAAGCGCTTGGGATCAACCACGTCGCGCTCAACCTCAGGTCCAACCAAGCGCCTATCGCCGCAACTCTTGAACACTTGGCAGACACTGTGCTGCCTGACTTTTCGTAAAGGATCAAACCGATGACCAAGACCATTCTCATAACGGGTTCAACTGACGGTATTGGCTTGCTTACGGCCAAGAAGCTGATCGCCGAAGGGCACAACGTGCTTTTGCATGGCCGCAGTATGTCCAAACTGGAAAGCACAACTGCCGCAGTCGGTGGAAATGCCGAAACCTATGTTGCTGATCTCAGAGATCTTTCTGCGGTTCGAAACCTCGCTGAAAATGTAAGGGCTAAACATGACAAGCTGGATGTCCTGATCAACAACGCAGGTGTGCTGAAAGCCCCGCAAGCTGTACTTGCGAACGGGCAGGACATCCGCTTTGTCGTGAACACGCTTGCGCCATTTCTACTGACCGAATTGCTGCTGCCGATCATTCCCGCCGACGGGCGCGTCGTGAATCTGTCATCGGCAGCGCAAGCCCCGGTAAACATCAATGCTCTGCGCGGCAATGTTTCTTTGGCAGATATGGAAGCCTATGCTCAAAGCAAGCTTGCGATTACCATCTGGACACGGGAATGGCCGAAAACGTTGACAGACGCTCCGGTTATGGTTGCGGTAAATCCCGGATCACTTTTGGCCTCGAAAATGGTGAAAGAAGGCTTTGGCCTCGCCGGGAACGATATGAACATCGGCGCTGATATCTTGATTGATGCGGCTTTGGGCGCGCGGTTCGCTGACATGTCAGGAGCCTATTTCGACAATGACAGTGGGGCTTTCGCTGATCCCCATGCCGCAGCGCTTGACGAAAACCACTCTGCCGACGTCATGAACACCATCAAAGACTTGATCAGCCAGACGGGCTGAACACCCACGGCGCGAAAACGCCGTGCACTTCCACTCTTAACACTACACAAACCCTCACGCATGCCGCGTCGAGGCCCGAGAAAGGACTGCCTGATGAAATACGAGAGCTTTCAAACCTTCGACGTCACCGTTGAAAATGGCATCGCCACGGTCACATTCGACTTTGGCCCCGTGAACGTGCAAGGCCAGGAAATGCTGGCCGACCTTAACAGTCTGGCTATGCGGTTGGAGCGGGACCGCGACACCAAGGTCGTGATCTTTCAATCCGCCAATCCGGAAATCTGGGTCTGCCATTACGACACCGAGCTGCTCAAGGACATGTCGACCGAGGCGGTATCCCGCGAAGATGCACAGCTTTTGGACCTGCAATCGGTATGTGAACGGATCAGCAAGGTGCCGCAAGCCACCATCGCCAAGCTTGAAGGGTTCGCGCGCGGCGGCGGGCACGAATTGGCGCTGGCGCTTGACATGCGCTTTGCGGCGCGAGGCAAGTTCAAGTTCATGCAGATGGAGGTCGGAATGGGCATCCTGCCCTGCGGCGGCGGGGCCTCGCGCATGGCGCGTCAGACCGGTCTTGGCAAAGCGCTTGAGATCATCCTGAGCGCGCAGGACTATGACGCCGATGATGCAGAGCGTCTGGGCACCATCAACAAAGCCTTGGAGCCGGATGAAATTGGCCCCTATGTGACAGCTTTGGCCGAGCGGATCGCGAAATTCCCTGCGGAGTCGATCAATGCCTGCAAGCAGATGGTCTATGAATCCATCGACAAACCGATTGATGAGGCGCTGAAGGCCGAAGCCTATTGGCTGTATCAGGCGACCAGCAAGACCCCGGCCGTCAAACGTTTCACACTCGCCGATGAACAGGGTCTGGAACACGACATCAAAAACCAGCGCAACTGGGGCGATCTCGTGATGCAGGTGCAGGACATCAACTGACCAACCCCCAACCCAATGATCTTATCCGGCGTGCGTTGTTTCGGCGCGCGCCGGGCGTCACATCCAAAAAGGAATATCCCAATGAAAGCAATGGTTCTGAATACCTACGGACCCGGCGCGGCATTTGAGCCCACTAAGATGCCCGACCCGGTCGCCTCACCCGGACATGTGCTGGTCAAAGTGGCCGCCACCAGTGTCAATACCGTCGACACGATGATCCGAAACATGGGCGCGGACCTGCCCCTGTCCCCCACATTGCCCGCTGTCCTTGGCATGGATTTTGCCGGCACCGTTGTTGCGGTTGGCGACGGTGTGACAGGCTTTGTCATAGGTGATGAGGTGTATGGCTGCGCCGGTGGTTTGATGGATCTACCGGGCTCTCTGGCAGAGTACATCAACGCGGATGCCCGCCTTATTGCACATAAGCCCAAATCGCTGAGTATGCGGGAGGCCGCTGCGCTACCTCTGGTCGGCATCACCGCCTACGAAGGGCTGACCCGCTCAGGTGTTGGCGGCGGACAGACCGTTCTTGTTCAGGGCGGCGCCGGTGGTGTTGGCCATGTCGCGGTTCAAATCGCCCGCCATCTTGGGGCAACCGTCTCTGCGACGGGCCGGGGTGCGGATCAGATGGCCCTGATCAAGGGTCTTGGGGCGCGTCCCGTGGATTTCACCACCCAAAGAGTCGAAGATTACGTGGCCGAACACACCGACGGCGTGGGTTTCGATGTGGTATTTGACAGCGTGGGCGGGCCGAACATGACAAACTCGTTCGCAGCCGCCAAGCTGAATGGCCATGTCGCCTCAACGGTCGCGATGGTCGAGATTGACTTGACGCCTGCTCATTTCAAAGGCTTGTCCCTGCACGTCGTCTTCATGCTGATCCCAATGATGCACGATGTCGGGCGGCAAACACATGGCGACATTCTGAGGATACTGGCTGATCTGGCGGATGACGGCGCGCTCAAACCGATTGTTGACGAACATAAGTTTGGGTGGTCCGACGTCGGCGCCGCTTACGCGCACCTAACGAATGGATATGCGGTCGGAAAAGTCGTTGTGGAACTGTGATCTGATCCGGTTGGGCTTGGTGCGCGCATAATGACCTTGCGCACCAACTCAGTTGGCGCAGCAAATGACGTCACCTATCAGTGCTTAGCTGGCCTTTGCGCGAGTTGCAGCACAGGTTGCTTTGGGCTCAGTGCAGACGTCCTCGGCGTGCAGGATCAATCGCTGCTATGACAAAGAATGCGCTTTAATCGTGAAGGGTTTCGGGGCCCTTGGGGAATTCGGTCCGATTTACAGAACTAAAGGAAGCTCAAGCGTAATGCTCGCTCCTTTTTCGACTTTGTTGATCGCGACCGTTCCTCTATGGCGCTCCGCCACAGCTGAGACAATTGACAGCCCCAAACCGCTGCCGTCGGAGTATTCCAGCTGCGAAAACCGGCTGAACGCGGCTTCGCTTTGTTCGGGCGAAAGACCTGTTCCGTCGTCGGCTACAGTTAGATTAACGTGCTCGCCGTCACAGCACAGCGCGACTGAAATTCGGCTCAACTCAGCACCACCGTGTTTAACTGCGTTGTCCAGCAGGTTTTTGATGGCCTCGGTCAAAAAGACCTGATCCCCTGAGACCATAATTGTCGAATCCGGCATCGTGACCTCAAAATCGATCCCTTTTGCAAGGATGCGTACGCCCATCTCTGCGCAAGCTTCTTCGACGACCAAGCGGAAATCGATCTTCTCCATCTGATCATGATGCGTAGGTTGCCGCAGTCGTTCCAGTGACAATAACTGCTCTGCCACCGTGGCCGAGTTCTTTGCCGCTGAGACAAGTTCAGCAATGCGTTTGTCCCTGTCCTCATCCGTTTTTGCATCGCGCAGTGCCTCGGCCATGGACTGAACCGCGGCTGCCGGATTTCGCAGTTGATGCGCGGCTTCCGAGATAAACACTTGATGGGCGTTGATGCTGTGTTCAACCTGCCCAAACAGCCGGTTCAGTGTTCGGACAATGCCGTGGACTTCGACCGGGACCGGGCGTTTGATCTTGCTGAGGTCGTCGGGTGAGCGCAGGTCAATGGCGTCCTGTATATCCAGCAAAGGCCGCAGGCCGCGCGCGACGCCGAACCAGACGACAAAGGCTAGGGTGGCCAGCAGTATCCCCATCAGGATCGCTGCGCGGATCGATAATTCATTGGCAAAGGCGTTGCGGTCCGCAATGCGTTGCCATGCAGTGACTGTCGCATCGCCCACCAGATTACCTAGGGTGACCCGCTCAGTCATTTTCAGAACGCGCACGGGTTCGTCACGGTAAACAGCCTCAAAAAACTGTGGTTGGTAAACATCCTTCCCCGATGGAGTTACCGAGGCTGGAGGATATGCGTAGCCGGTCACATAGATGCCGCCGGGTCCGGTCACATGATAGAAAATCTCTCCGCCCGATGCATCGCGAATTAAGCCGCGCGTGGTGGGTGACAAGGCATCGCCTTCCGAAACCGCCACGTCTCGGGAAATCGCGAGACCGGCGGACAACAGGCTGTCATCAAAAAGCTCTTGCGCCGTCTGCTTGGCAACCGTGTAGCGCCAATATCCAAGCAGGATTGCGAGCAACACCAAAGGCGTCAGGATCAGAATGAACAGTCTCAGCCTGAGCGAACCGTGTCTGATCACTTCTGCACCTCAAGCAGATACCCAAGGCCACGGGCTGTTTTGATCCCAACACCAAGGTTTTGAAGGCGTTTGCGCAGTCGTGACACATGCGGCTCGACGGCTGAATCGTCGACATCGGCGCCCACGCCGTAGACGTAATCGGTCAACTGACTTTTGGGGACGATCCTGCCCCGCCGTTCCAGCAGGCATTCAAGCACAGCCATTTCCCGACGCGGCACATCGAGAACTTGGCCCTTTGCGCTCACCTGCCGGGCGGTGCGGTCGAACTCAAGATCTCCGATGGTCTCGCGCGCTCCATAATCCAGTTGTTTGCGACGGGAAAGCGCGCGGATGCGAGCCTCAAGCTCATCCATCTCGAAGGGCTTCACCAGGTAATCGTCGGCGCCCATATCCAGACCTGAAACGCGATCGCTGGTCTCGGTGCGCGCGGTCAGCAGGATGACAGGCGCGCTATCACCCCGATGGCGCAGCGACCGCAAAATCTCAAGCCCTGACCGACCCGGCAGGTTGATGTCCAGAACGATCAGATCCGCGCCTTCTTGTTCCAGATATAGATCGGCGGCATCGCCATCTGTCAGCACATCAGCGGCATGGCCCCGATCCCGCAGGCGATAGGCAATGGCGTTGGCGAGGGTCTCGTTATCCTCGACGATGACGATCCGCATTCGGGCTCCTGCAAGTTTCGCGCAAGGTTGACGCTCCATGATTGCCAGATGGGAGGGGGAATCAACCCCACAGTTCTATATGCGATCACGGTAGCGCGGAGGGCGCCGACGTGGTTGTCTGGTCAACAGGGAGGAACCAATGGCCATTTCCAACTTCACCCGCCGCGCCGTCGTGGG
Source organism: Ruegeria meonggei (assembly GCF_900172215.1). Lineage (GTDB taxonomy): Bacteria > Pseudomonadota > Alphaproteobacteria > Rhodobacterales > Rhodobacteraceae > Ruegeria > Ruegeria meonggei. Next base: position 195,414 of record NZ_FWFP01000007.1, on the reverse strand, counting down.
GCTGATCGCCGCCGCCGGACTCGCCGCACCTGCCGCTGCAGAAGTCGATTTCTCGGGCAAGACCATCGAATGGGTCATTCCTTTCTCGGAAACGGGCGGGTCGGCCAAATGGGCCAACTTCTTTGCGCCGCTTCTGTCCGAGGCACTGCCGGGCCAACCGACTGTGGTGGTCAAATTCATGCCGGGCGCAGGTTCGACCAAAGGTGCGAACTGGTTTCAGGAGCAGAATCATGATGACGGCACGCTGCTGTTTGGCACGTCGGGTTCAACACAGTTCCCGTATCTGCTGAGCGACCCGCGTGTGCGCTATGAATACAACGATTGGATTCCGGTTATGGCGTCGGGCACCGGCGGTGTCGCCTATCTGAACGCCGAAGATGGGGCCAAGTTTGATGGTTCTGCCAATGCGCTGAAAGACACCAATTTCATCTACGGCTCGCAGGGCGCGACCCGTTTAGACCTTGTGCCGCTGCTGGCCTGGCAGATGCTGGGCATGAATGTTGAGCCTGTCTTTGGTATCAAGGGCCGCGGTGATGGCCGCCTGATGTTCGAACGCGGTGAGGCTAATATCGACTACCAGACATCCTCGGGCTATCTGGGCGGGTCGGCCCCGTTGGTTGAATCCGGTCAGGCTGTTCCGATGATGACCTGGGGTGCTCTGGATGCAGACGGCAACATCGTTCGCGACCCGACCTTCCCGGATATCCCGACTTTCAAAGAAGTGTGCGAAGCCACCGATGGCTGTGAAACCACCGGTGAGGCATGGGATGCGTGGAAAGCGTTCTTTGTAGCCGGGTTCCCGGTTCAGAAGCTGGCCTTCCTGCCGGGTGATACACCTCAGGAAGTGGTCGACGCATACACAGCTGCGTTCCAGGCTGTGACCGAGCGCGGCGACTTTGCCGATATCTCCTCGAAGCGCGTGGGCAAATACCCAGTGTTCTCAGGTGACGGCTCTAAAGCGGCACTGCAAACCGCGACAAACGTGGACGACAACGCCAAAGCCTACGTTCTGAACTGGCTCAAAGAAGCCTATGGTGTCGAGCTGAACTAAGCCCAAACACCACCGCGCGTGCCCCAATGTCGGGCGCGCGCTTTTCCAAACACAAGACAATTTATGAAAGGCGGCCGCTATGGAGGTTTTCGCCACAGCTGTTCCTGCGCTCAGTGACGCGTGGGGTCTGATCCTGCAACCTATCGTTCTGGGGTACCTTGTTCTTGGTGTCGTTATGGGACTGGCCGTAGGTGTTTTCCCGGGGCTTGGCGGTATTGCTGGTCTGTCCCTATTGCTGCCTTTCATGTTCGGCATGGACCCGATCCTTGGATTGGCGTTGATGATCGGAATGGTTGCCGTTGTTCCGACCTCTGACACCTTCGCATCAGTTCTTATGGGCATCCCCGGTAGCTCTGCCTCGCAGGCTACGGTGCTGGACGGCTTCCCGATGGCGAAAAAGGGCGAGGCCGCGCGGGCATTGTCAGCGGCCTTTGCTTCATCGCTGTTTGGCGGTTTGGTCGGCGCAACTTTTCTGACCATGTTCATCTTGGTCGCGCGGCCCATCGTTCTGGCATTCGGTCTGCCCGAGATGCTGATGATCACCATTCTTGGCTTGTCGATGGTCGCCATTCTAGCCGGACGTATCCCGCTTAAGGGTGTCGCCGCCGCTGGGCTGGGCCTGATGGTCGGCACCATTGGCGAGGCGGACGCAGGCGGTTCGCTGCGTATGGCGACTTATGACATTCCTTACCTGACCGATGGTCTGAAGTTGGTCATCGTTGGCTTGGGTATCTTTGCGGTGCCCGAAATCGTCTCGCTGTTGCGACAAGACCGATCCATTGCCAAGGGCGCTTCGCTAGGGGCTGGATGGCTTGATGGCGTCAAAGACTGGGCTGCGAACATCTGGTTGTCGGTCCGCTGTTCGATCATTGGCGTGGTTGTCGGTGTTATTCCCGGCCTTGGTGGCTCGGTTGTTGACTGGATCGCTTATGGCCATTCGGTTCAATCGACCAAAGACAAAAGCAACTTCGGCAAAGGCGAAGTGCGTGGCGTCATCGGGCCGGAAAGCTCGAACAACGCCAAGGAGGGCGGGGGGCTCGTCCCAACGCTGCTGTTTGGTATCCCCGGCTCGGGTTCCATGGCGATCTTTATCGGCGCTGTTGCACTGTTGGGATCCGGCGATATCGAGGTCGGTCCTAGCATGCTCAAGGATAATCTCGACATCACCTATTCAATTGTCTGGTTGCTGGCTCTCGCCAACGTGGTGGGGACTATCCTGTGTATTGCTGCCTCGGGTGGGATCGCCAAGCTGACGACAATCCGCTTCACCTATCTGGCGCCGTTTCTGTTCATGCTGATCAGCTTTGCGGCTTTCCAGTCCGGCCAAAACTCCGAAGACCTGCTGGCCCTGTTCGTCATCGGCCTGATCGGCATCTTCCTGCGTCGTTTCGACTGGTCGCGTCCGGCCTTTCTGATCGGGTTCGTTTTGTCGAACCCGGTTGAAAAGTTCACCAACCAGGCGTTTCAGATCGCCTCTTTCCGCTTCCGAAAAAGCTTTGGCGAAGGCATGGAGTACGTCTTCAGCCCAATCGTCATCGTGCTGATCGTGGTCACGGTTGTTTCGGTCATTCTGGGTATCCGGCAGGCCAAGATGATCATGGCCGAGGGTGATGTTCAGGCCGGTACCAAACGCGCGCCGCTTATCTTTCTGCTGGTGATCATGGCCTATCTGATCGTCGCTTTGGTCAACGCCAACATGATCCCCGACTACAATATGACCGACAAGATCATCCCGCTGGTTATCGGCAGCGTCTCGCTATTCTGTTGCGTGATCCTTCTAATCCAGATGATGCGACGTCCCGAAGGCGACGTGATCTTTGCCGACAAGGAAATCGCCGGTGAAGACGCCAGCGCACCCCACGGTCTGTGGTCCACTCTGGCGTGGTTCGCCAGTTTGATCGCGGCCACGTGGGTGGTGGGCTTCATCCTCGCCCTGATAGGGTTCCTGATCGCCTTTCTCCGTATCCACGCCGGGTCCAGCTGGCAGATGACTCTGATCCTGACCGCCTGCGGCATCGGGTTCATGTGCCTGATGGCGGGCGCTCTGAACCGCGATTTCCCGCCAGGTCTGTTGCAGGACATGGTCAGCCTGCCCTGGCCGTTGAAGTGAGGGGTTCAAAATGACTCAAACCGCAATCCCTTATATCTTGATGCGTGGCGGCACGTCGAAAGGCCCGTATTTCCGCCGCTCGGATTTGCCTGAGGATCTGGACGCGCTGGCCAAGGTGCTGATCGCCGCTCTTGGGTCCGGGCAGTCGCTGAACATCGACGGCATCGGCGGCGGCGCGGCGGTGACCACAAAGGTCGCGATGCTGTCGGTCGGCGAGGATGACTGGGCCGATATCGACTATTTCTTTGCGCAGGTCTCGGTCGAGGACAAGCTGGTCGATTTCAAACCGACTTGCGGCAACATCCTGTCCGGGGTTGCCCCTGCGGCTATCGAGATGGGCCTGTTCAAACCGCAGGGCGATGAAACCGAAATTCGCATTCGGGCCGTCAACACTGGGGCTCGTGTCGTGGCAAAGGTGAATACACCCGGGGGCGAATTGACCTATGAGGGCGATGCGGAAATTGCAGGCGTTCCCGGTCATTCCGCGCCGGTGCAGCTGAGTTTCATGGGCGTGGTGGGCTCGGCAACCGGAGCTTTTATGCCCACGGGCAAACTGCGCGATACCGTTCAAGGTATTGAACTGACTTGCATGGATGTCGCCATGCCGATGGCCATTGCCCGTGCCGCCGACTTCGGTTTGACCGGCTACGAAAGCGCCGAGGAGCTGGACGGCAACCGGGCCTTTTTTGACCAGATGGAGGCGGTGCGGATCGAAGCCGGGGAACGGATGGGTATGGGAGACGTGTCGAAGTCAGTGACACCCAAATTCGGCCTTGTCGCGCCTGCCAGAGACGGCGGAACGCTTGCAGTGCGGTATTTCATGCCCTGGAAAACGCACCCGACCATGGCCGTCACCGGGGCGCAATGCATGGCGTCTTGCGCTTTGACGCCCGGGACCGTTGCGGACGGTCTGCTGGATCGCCACACGGCAAGCCCGGCTGAAGTCGTGCTGGAGCACGCCTCAGGCAAGATTGACGTGTTGGTGGATTTTTCAACCGATGAAGGATTCACGGTGAAAGCGGCGGGCTTGGTGCGAACCGCGCGCAAGCTGGCGGACGGGCATGTCTATGTGCCGAAATCGGTGTGGAAGGAGAGTTGATCGGGCAATCCATGTTAAGTATACTATAGTATACAATAGCGGAGGTCACGATGGACGACTACTTGGAATGCCTCGATATCGCGCGTCAGGAACTCAAGCTGGCACAAGCGGCCCTGCGGCGGGACATGGCAGAGTACCCGACGCCGATCGCCGGGTGCGATGAGCAGTTCAACCATCTGCTGGACCAAATCGAACGCGTCCGAAGCGCGCTGGCCGCGCTAGACGCGCCGCATTTTGTGCCAACCCCAAGAAAGCTGACCACCGGGAAGGGTATCGAAAGCCGATGAACGTACACATTCTGGATGACTGGTTTGACACGCTTCGTGGCCTGCCTTGCTTTGAGAGACTCACGGGTCATGAGGTGACGGTATGGACGGATCATGTCGAAGACACTGACACTCTGGCCGAGAGATTGCAGGAAGCAGAGGTGCTGGTGCTGTTTCGCGAACGTACCAAAGTCACTCGCTCCTTGCTGGGGAAGTTACCGAACCTGAAACTGATCAGCCAGCGCAGCGTTTATCCTCATGTCGATGTCGAAGCCTGTACAGATCACCGCGTGTTGTTGTGTTCGAACATGCATGGTGGAACGCCGTCTTATGCTGCAGCTGAACTTACTTGGGCGTTAATCATGGTCGGGATGCGGGATTTGCCCGCACAAATGGCCTCGGTCAAAGCAGGGCACTGGCAGGCGGGCGTGGGCAAGACGCTGCGGGGGCGTCAGTTGGGGCTCTATGGCTATGGCCGCATTGCTCGCGCCATTGCAAGTTATGCCGAGGCCTTTGGGATGAATGTGGTCTGGTGGTCATCCGTAGAAGGCCGGGCGCGTGCGCAGGCCGATGGCGCGCAGGTCGCGCCCAGCCGTGAAGCGTTCTTTGGCAGCAGCGATGTTGTCTCGGTCCATGTGCGCTTGAAACCGGATACGCGCGGGATCATTACCGCATCGGATTTCGCACAGATGCAGCCGGAGGCGCTGTTTGTGAACACCTCGCGAGCCGGGCTGATCGCACCTGGTGCTTTGCTTGAGGCGCTGAACGTCGGTCGCCCCGGCAAAGCGGCGATTGATGTGTTCGATTCCGAGCCACTGACCGATCCGACCGATCCTTTGTTGTCGCATCCTAACCTGATCGCAACACCGCATATTGGCTTCGTAACAGAGGACGAGTTCGACCTGCAATTCGCGGATATTTTCGATCAGGTGAACGCATATGCCGAAGGCGCTCCGATCCACACGATCAACCCCGAGGTTTGGACCAACGCAGAATAAGATTTGCCGCGATGGGCGCGCCGATGATCACCAACACGATCCTTGTTAGATGATGGGTGATCACAAAGCCCAGATCCGCACCCGAGACAATGGCCAGAACCGTCATCTCAGCTTGCCCGCCGGGGGCAAAGGCCAGAAACGCCTCGACCGGTTGGCCGAAACCCAAAGTGGTCACAACGGCGGTGAAGGCCGCGGCCAGCACAGCCAGAACAACCACATAGGCGCAACCCGCCGCCACGACTTTGCGCAGTTCCACCCAGGTGACGCCCACAAACTTCACGCCAATCGCGCAGCCGATAAAGAACTGCGCAGCCAGAATAGCCTCGCGCGGGGGGCGGGTATGGATAAAATCGCCCAGCGACAGGGCCGCCGTCAGGATCATCGGACCGAGAATGGACGCTCCGAACAGACCAATGCGCTCTCCGCCTTTCCAACCAACGAAGGCCGACAGAACCATCAGGGCCAACTCATGCACTGGCAGGTCGCGCGCAGGCTCTCCGATTGGGTTGGTGAGTTCGGCGCCATAGAACACAGTGAGAAACAAGGGGGCCAGCGTCACGATGATCAGCACGCGCGTGCCATGGATCAGAGAGAGGGTACGCGGGTTCGCCCCAGCCTCGGTGCCGAAGATGATCATGTCCTGCAACCCGCCAGGCATGGCGGCGTAAAAGGCGGTTGTCGTGTCAAAGCCCCAGACCTTGCGGAAGAACGGTACTCCGACCAGGGCGATCAGCAGGATAAAGAACGGGACCAGCGTTATTGACGCAGCCATCTTCGGCAATTCAACAAACAGAGCCGGGGTGATCGACGCCCCGACTGCCACGCCAAGGATGGTTCGGGCCGCCACCGAGACCTGCCCGAACCCTTCCATCGGCGCATGAGCCAGGGCGGCGATCAGACAAGCGCTCATCGGGCCGAATAAGAATGGCAGGGGCAGATCCAGCAGCCAGAAAACTCCGGTGCCCAGCATCGCAAGCCCGAACGTCAGGGCGCGCTTTCTTAAAGCTGAGGGTTCGTTTTTCTGGTCAGGCAATGCGCAGATTCCGATGCGGTTGACTCAATATGTATCCAAATGTATACAAGTGGACGCAAGAAGACAAGTGAGCACTCGATGACCATCCAAGACGACCCGTTACAGCCTGGCCCGCAAGGCAACTCCGCCTATCAGCGCCTGCTGGATGAGATTCGCGATGGTAGCCTTCTGCCCGGCGAGCGCCTGCGCGAGATTGAGCTTTCTGAAAGGCTGGGCGTTAGTCGCACCCCCGTGCGCGAAGCGATCCGGCAATTGGAGACGGATGGGCTGGTCACGCATGTTCCGCGGCAGGGCGCGACAGTGCGCAGTCTGGACTATGCCGAGGTGATGGAGCTGTATGAAATGCGCGCCGTTTTGGAGGGCACTGCGGCCCGGTTAGCGGCTCGGGCGGCCTCGGATGTCGAATTGGACGAATTGGACGTGCTGAACGACCGGCTGGCAGAGGCAGGCACCGGCCCCGAGGCAGCGCGGATCAACCGGATTTTCCATGCGACGTTGCTGGATGCGGCCAAGAACCGGTTTCTGACAAAATCCATGTTGTCTCTGCAAAAGGCGCTGTTGATCCTGGGGCCCTCGCAATTGCTGGATAGCGACCGCGCCGAGGCCGCAGTGGCGGAGCATCGGCACATTATGGCGGCTTTGAAGGCCCGCGATGGCGCAGCGGCCGAGACAGAGATGCGCGCACATATTCATGCGGCACAACGGATGCGCATCCGAGCGTTGCAGGACCGCGACCGCTCAATCGACGAAAATCACTAGGTAGACAGGATATGGCCACCCCAAAGGAAGCTTACGATATCGCTGTGATCGGTGGCGGCAATGCGGCTCTCTGCGCTGCGATGACTGCAGCTGAGGCCGGCGCGCGCGTTTTGATCCTTGAAACGGCGCCAAAACCTTATCGCGGCGGAAACTCCCGCCATACGCGCAACTTTCGGTGTATGCATTCCGGCCCGTTGGGTCCGCTCGTCGAGGCGTATAGCGAAGATGAATACCTCTCGGATCTGCTGAAAGTCACCGGCGGCAAAACCGATGAACATCTGGCCCGCCTCGCGATCCGAACGTCGGAAGAATGCCTGCCGTGGATGGAAGAGCACGGGGTCCGGTTTCAGCCGTCGCTTTCCGGCACATTGTCATTGGCACGGACCAACGCGTTTTTCATGGGGGGCGGCAAATCTCTGGTGAATGCCTATTACCGCACGGCGGCAGGTTTGGGTGTAGATGTGCTCTATGAAGCTGCGGTCACGCATCTGGAACTGAACAGCGACCAGATCGAGTGGGTCGATTACACCTATGAAGGCCAGTCTCAACGGATCACACCGAAGGCAGTAATCGTCGCATCCGGCGGCTTTCAGGCCGACACCGATTGGCTCACCCGCGCGTGGGGTGAACCTGCAAAGAACTTCCTGATCCGAGGAACGCCGTACAACCGAGGCGTGGTCCTGTCTGATCTGTTGGACCAAGGAGTAGAAAGCGTCGGTGACCCGACCCAATGCCACGCCGTGGCTATCGACGGGCGTGCGCCGAAGTTTGACGGCGGCATCGTCACCCGTCTGGACTGCGTGCCGTTTTCCATCGTCGTGAATAAGGATGCAGAACGATTTTATGACGAGGGCGAAGACGTCTGGCCCAAGCGCTACGCGATCTGGGGCCGTTTGGTGGCGGCGCAGCCGGATCAGGTGGGATATGCCATCATCGACGCCAAGTCGCTGAACCTGTTCATGCCGTCCGTGTTCCCTCCGCTAAAGGCGGACAGGTTGGACGAATTGGCCGGGATGATGGACCTGCCCGCAGAGAAACTGAAAGCAACCGTTAGCGCATTCAACGCCGCCTGTGGTGACATCAGTGGGTTTCATCCGACTGAACTGGACGGGGTGACGACCTCGGGCCTGATCCCGCCCAAGACCAACTGGGCGCGCCCAATTACCGAACCGCCGTTTTATGGCTATTCGCTGCGGACCGGCGTGACCTTTACCTATCTTGGGTTGAAGGTCGACGAGACGGCCCAGTGCTCGACCCCAAGCGGCAAGATCAAAAACCTTTGGGCCGCTGGCGAGACCATGGCCGGGTCGATCCTTGGGCAAGGCTATCTGGCGGGCTTTGGCATGACCATCGGAACTGTTTTTGGACGCATCGCAGGACGAGAGGCCGCCGCTTATGCAAACTGATCTTATTCAGGAAGCCCGCCGTCAGGCCGAGATCTGCAACGCCTGCCGCTATTGCGAGGGCTATTGTTCGGTCTTCCCGTCGCTGCACGCAGAGCGTGCGTTCTCGGATGGGGACATCACGCAACTGGCCAACCTGTGCCACAACTGCCGAGGCTGTTACTACGCCTGTCAGTACACCGCCCCGCACGCGTTTGACCTGAACCTGCCCAAGGCGCTGGCCGAGGTGCGGCGGGACAGTTGGGAGAGATTCACCTGGCCGCAGCCGCTGGCGCGCCGGTTCCACACCCATGGCGGGGCCATCGCCCTGGCGTTGGTGGTCGGATTTGCCCTGTTGTTCTGGGCGACCCGCGCCATCGGTTCCAGTGGAGGCGAAGGGTTTTATGCCGTCCTGTCCCACAACGCGATGGTCGCGATCTTTGCGCCTGCATTCCTGCTGCCTCTGTTCAGTATCGCCTTCAGCCTGAGGCGCTATTGGGCCGAGGTGAACGGCAAACCGATCCAGATGTCTGATCTAACGGTTGCGCTCAAACGTGCGGGCAAGATGCAGGATTTGGCGGCAGGCCATGGCGAAGGCTGCAACTTCGAGGACGAAGACCGGTTCAGTCAGGCACGACGCCACATCCACCACGCCATCATGTATGGCTTCCTGCTGTGCTTTGCGTCGACCTCGGTGGCGACGGTTATGCATTACGGCTTTGGACTGCACGCACCCTACGGGTTCTGGTCTTTGCCCAAACTGTTCGGGATTTCAGGGGGTGTTTTGCTGACGTTGGGTTGCGGTGCCATGGCGCTGCTCAAGCAAAAGTCAGACCGAGACCTCGGCGATCCGTCGGCCTGGGGTGGGGATATCGGCTTCATCCTGTTGCTCGGGTTTGTGGGGCTCAGCGGGCTGGTTCTCTATGCCCTCGGTTCAACGCCTCTGATGCCCGCACTGCTGGCCATCCATCTCGGATCGGTCCTTACGTTTTTCCTCCTTACGCCCTACACAAAAATGGCACACGGCTTCTATCGGCTTGCGGCGCTGGTCCGAGACGCACAAAGGAAAAGAGATGTGTCCATGGTCCGTTAACAGCCCGTCGCGTCTGAGTGAGCAGAAAGAACATGCAATAGGATCAAATATGATTGTGAAGAACTCTGCGTTGCAGCACTTCTAGTGGCGGTCAACGTCCGGAATGGGCCGTCCATTGTAGGACCAACGGCAGCGACGCACGCTTCGCACGTATTTGGGCCGACCGCATCAATTTGCACTCTGGGCTCGCAGCTGCCGAATGCGTCTGCGGCGTGTCCCAAAGAACAGGCAACCTGACAACGGCCATTCAAACTGCCTGTAAAATTCAGGTGTCAGCACGGTGCTGATGTCTAGGTTTGGCGGGAGGATTGGAGGGCGCACTATGCCAAGAGTCCAACTTCCCGCTGTCACCCCGAAACGAAGAGCCTGGAACAAGGGCCGGATCATGGGCCAGAAACGACCACTGTTGCCGAAACAAGTCTGGGCAATCCGCGCGCGGCTCGAACTGTCGGGCAACCTGCGCGATCTTGCGCTTTTCAACGTGGCTATCGAAAGCAAACTGCGAGGATGCGATCTGGTGAAGCTGGCGGTTGCTGATCTGGTCAAAGATAACCGCGTGCGGGAGCGAGTTTCTGTGATCCAGAGCAAAACCAAGCGCCCCGTTCAATTTGAACTGACGGAAAACACGCGCGAAACTGTCCTGGCTTGGGTCAAGTCGCCCGAGATGTTTGCGTGCCGGTTCATGTTCCCGAGCCGGTTCCATGACCGCCCGCACATCTCGACGCGCCAGTACGGTCGGCTCGTCCGCGACTGGGTGACGGCGATTGGTTTAGAACCGAGCGGGTACGGCACCCATTCGCTTCGCAGGACGAAAGCGGCCGAAATTTACCGAAAGACCGGCAATCTTCGCCCAGTTCAGCTGCTCCTTGGTCACTCCAAAGTGGACAGCACCGTGCGCTACCTTGGCGTTGAGCTGGAAGATGCGCTGAGCATCGCCGAGCAAATCGACATTTGAACCACGTTGGCGGGCGGCACTTGCCGTTCGCCAACCCGGACCGGACCTGCGTTCGCTCCGCAGCAGCGGTTCGGATCGAGCCCAGACCTACAGAGATTACACCCAATTCCAATGTCTGCTGTTGAGCATGTAACGGGATGGTGTTCTCTATGCAGGGGATAAACAGTCAGATTTGAGTACAAATTCATGCAATGGATACTTCAGGATTTTGAGAACACTCGGAAGATGGCTGATGCACTTGATCGGCTCGAAATCCCTTACTCTTGGCACAAGGTTGTTCCGTTCATTGGCGAACTGACGCCAACTCCGACTATTGATGATCCGAACGCCGTTGTGATGTTCGGTTCTTATACCCTATGGCGATACGCAAAGGCCAACGGCCTTAAGCCCGGCGTCTTCAAGATAAGGCCCTTTGTCCATGAAGCATCGTGGCACCCATTTCTGCTAAATGGCGCGGATGCTCTTTTCTTAGCGCTGCGAGATATTCCGGAACAATTTCCCGATGACGGGAAAAACTGGTTCCTGCGCCCAGTTGAAGACAGCAAAGAAGAGCCCGGAAACGTAAAGTCTACTGGTGAAATCATTGATTTGGCCAACAAAGTACTTGCCCTAGAAGAGCACGAGATACCTAAAGGTTCGCTTCGCCACGATACAGAAATGATGTTCACGAAGCCCGTTCGCATTCAAAAAGAATGGCGACTGTGGGTGGTCAGAGATGAGATTGTTACTTTCTCTCTCTACAAAGAAGGCTCGCGCGTCGTTTACCGACATGAAATTGACGAGGATGCCTTGGATTTTGCCAAGAGGTTGGTGGAGGCAAACCCAAATTACGCACCGGCCTATGTTATCGACATTTGTCGCACGGATGACGGGCTGAAGATGCTCGAAACGAATTGCATCAATGCCGCCGGTTTCTATGAGGCCGACCTGTTGAAGCTGGTGTCGTCAATCGACGATTTTTCGGCTGGCCAGCATTAGAGAAGCTGACATTCGCATACGAATGTCCGAATTCGGAAGAAACGCTGTCTTTGCAGACCCTCGAGACCGCTCAAAGCAGCGTTCCGATCTTGCTAGTAAATGCACTTGCCGCTCCGATAACTCCCGACTTCTCGGATAACATTCTGGCTCGAAGCTTCAATGCGTCGCCCGCTGAGTTCGCTTTTAATAACGCGAACCATAAGTTCGTTGAGGGGAGTTACACGGTAACACGTGGTAGAGGGTTCGTTATGCGCATACCCGACACCGCTGTCATCAGTCAGGAATATGTAGCGCCCGTTCGAAACCAATGCCCCCTGTCTCATAAGGTATTCAAGATGCGGCCCCTGGCTGCTAGCTTCGACACTGAAAATCTGGACGCCGTTCAGTGCGGCTTTCTGGGTGGCATTCAAATAGGTCCGGGTCTGTGTTTCGTGGGGCGGCTCGTCCCCGATTTGAAACAAGAGCCGCTCGCCATGTCCTCGGCGCCAGTTCAGTGATACGCCCGCCTCCAGCGAGTCTGCGACCGCTTCGGGATACCCACCGCCGCCATCGGTCGGCAGCTCACCGCTGAGCCATTTGCGAAACTGCTTGTTGCTTTTGGTGAAACCGTAGCTTTTGACCACATAGCGATCTCCCCTCGATTTATAGACCACAAGGCCAAGCCGGATATCGACATCGCCCGCGCCGCTTTTGGCCTGTCGCAGTATGGAGTCCAAATCCTTTACCAGCCATTCCATCTCGTCATCCATACTGCCAGTTGTATCAATGACAAAGGCCAGATCCAGAAAACTGGGTTGCCACTTCTGGTTCCCAGGCACTCTGACCGTTTGGCGAGTTCCAGTACTTTTGAGGCTTCGGGTGATCGGAGCTACTGATCCATCCGTGAAGGCCCGTAGTTCAACCGTTGGGACTCGTCCAGCACCCAATGCCGCGGGGAACACAGTGACCGCGCCATCAACACCAGAAAGCCCGTCATAGAATGGCTGAGACGCACCGGGCTTTCTCAGAGTGAAACGAACGCCCGGCGCAGGTTGATTATCCTCTCCTACGAAGGTTGCTAAAATCGGTGTGGACAAATCTGCTCGAGGCAGACCGAGCGCTTTCGATGCTTTCAATTGCTGTAGGGCAAACGCAGCGAGGTTGAGCGAGTCATCTATGTCGCCCGCAGTCAACACACCCTGACGCGGAACGGACCTGACCGGTTGTGACGCGGGCAAAGGCGCGGAAACGGCCGCAGATTCCTCAACGACGACAGGGGCTTCCACGACAGGTTCTTCCAGATTCCCGAGGGTTGAGACATCCGCGCAGCCTGAAAGAAACACTCCAAAAATCGCGGCACCAATTGCTGCGCCAACCGGGCTCGGCCCGCGGGTTTGCAGATAGTTCATCAACGCAACTCCTATAAATGTGCAATTTACACATCTCATGGAGACTTGCTCTCGTCAAGAAAAATGTGCATATAGCACATGTGCCAGATCTACTTGATACCCTCTTCGCTCCATTCGCGCGCCTAATGGTTGCCCGCGGCGTGCTGTTTCCTGAGTTGGTGGAACGATTGAAAGCGCATTATTTGGCGGCGGCGGTTGAGCAGTCTGAAGGAAAAGTTACAGACAGCCGCATCTCAGTTCTTACCGGCCTGCAAAGGCGTGACATTGCTCGCCTGAAATCAGAACCGCGTACACCGGTGCGCTCCAATCACTTGGCAACATTGGTAGCGCGGTGGCGAACAGATCCAGCTTATCTGGCTCAGGATATTCCCAAGAACGGCGCAGAACCGTCATTCGAGGCCCTTGCCCGTGACATTCGACGGGATGTTCATCCGCGAACAATGCTCGATACGTTGCTTAGTGCAGGAACGGTAGAAACGTTGGACAATGACATCCTGCGACTGAGTCAGACGTCTTATCAGCCTCTTGCAGGGTCCGAGGATCAGTTGGCCTATCTGACACGTAATCTTGGGGACCACATGTCTGCCGCAACCGACAACGTCATGGGCAAAACGCCTGCACATTTTGAACGCGCAGTTCATTATGGCGGCTTGACCATGGATCAGTTGTTGGAACTGAAAGAAGAACATGAACGAGCGCAGATGGCAGTTTTTGAAACGCTCGCAGACAAAGCAGCTGCCATGAAGGCAGGTCAGAAAGCCGACGCAGAGTACCGATTCCGCGCTGGCGCTTATTTTTACCGTCAGAGGGACAAGACCGAATGAAAACTACTCGATACTGCCTTTTCCTGTTCATACTGACAGCCTGCTCAGGAACCGAGAATCTGGAAGAGCCCGTCGTGGAAGCCCCTGTCGTTATTGAGGAGGCGATCAACAACGGAGAGGAAGAATGCCCGTCTATCGAACCCGGAACAGACGATGGGATAGGAGGCACTGGGTGCAGCGTCGACTAAATAGTGCTGGGAGGCCCGACCTTGCAGATTTCCTACTCAATAGAAACCGACCCTAACAAATTGCACCGATTCAGCCGTTCTCGTCGGGAAAAGGAGATTTTCTCTAAAGTAGCCATTGGCGTGTGCGAAGCGAAATGGCGCTTTGTCCGCTCCTGGATGGTCGATCCCGCTCGCGGCGAAAGGGCGGTTTGAAACTCGTCCCTCGAAGTGGATTGCAGTGGCCGCTCTGGCGACACCGGCTGCAACGCAGCGAAGAGTGCGCTGCACTTGCGAGCGAATGCTGCGTCAGCAAACACACTGAATGGCAACGGCGGCAAAGTCCGCGAGGCAGCCTTTTGTACTCGTTCCACTGAATGGCCACTACTCAACCAGAGATCGCTTCACATAAAACCGGTTCAGCGATGTTCTTGCTTTGCTATGGCCATAAAATCAACGTAGGGTAGTGCATTCAGTCCAATCTTGGAAATGCGCTTCCAGCCTCGTAAGATGCCGCACGGTTCCTCAAACGAACGGTCTGCCTGATGTCCTGATGATGTTTTCGCTTCTCACACCCGCCAGTCTGACATGCCGTCGGACCCGGAACAGGTGTGTGTAAAGAAAGGAAACCAAATGGACAAAGCAAGATGCGCCTATCTCCGCAGACAGAAAGTGAATGTCGAAGATCTGGGCGAAATGGGGCAGATATTACTTGAAAAGGCGGATCACTGGCTCGTGCCGATATTCAAGAACGGCGAAGCCGTTGCGATGGTCATCGAGATGGAGAGATTTGACCGCGATTGGGTATTCAGCGGCAAACCTAGCACACAAGAGGACAGTGCCTTTGATGAAGAACTGCTCAGGTTATTGATTGAACAACGCGGCTGATCCGCAGCTTGATGTCTGCGCGCGCCTTTCTGAGCAAACGACGCGCGCAGACGGGCAGGAACCAACTTGCGGGGCAAATGGCCCGGCTTGATGGGCCCAGACGGGTTCGCCGCCGTCCCCATCACCGCCCTTGATCCGCCCCACCGTGCGGCGTCTCCTGCGGTCCCCGCGCTTCATGGGTCCGGGTCCCCAACAAATTACCCCGCGCGGGACGCCTTCAGGACGCGAACGCTTCCCCCTCAGTGATCTTTTCGAATGCGGGCAAGAACTCATCGTGATGCAGCGACAGATACCGCGTGATCCGCTCACTGCTCATCAGTTTAGAGATGTACCCGCGTGCGAGGACCAGATCGAGATGGTCGGTTCCATAGCTGTCTTCAACAAGACGCACCTCTCTCTCCAGGCTGGCTGACTCACGTTCCATCAAGTCGAGCTGTTCGCGCGAAATGCCCCTGATCTTCTTGGGCGTTGCGGCCGACAGCAGCAGGTTTTCCGGTGTCGCTGCCAGCAGAGACCGCGCATAGTTGATGGTGAACTTGTTCATGGCGACCATCAATTGCGCCGCTTCGATCTGGCGTATGGGTTTCATTTTCTTGAGAATTTGAAACCCGATCAGGGCGACTTGCTTGTCTTTGAGCAGTTCTGCAGCTTCTGTGCATATGCCGTCGAGGAGCTTGCGTTTCTGTGTCAGGGTTCTGATGTTGATGTTAAGCGCGCTGGCAAGTCGGGCCTCAGGGACACCCAATGACAGCGCACGCAGGATCATCTTGTGTTCCTGGATGGTCGCGAGACGGTTGATCCGCTTGTTGTAGGTAAAGGCTTCGTCGTCAGTTGAAACAAGACAACGTGAATCCGTCTTCCCCTGATCCTTCAGAACCTCAAGCCGCAGATGACCATCAAGCAAGGTGTAGTGTCCCAGGTTTTGCGGATCACGCGAAACCACCATTGGCTCGACGAGGCCGATGTCTTGAATGGAAGTTGCGATCTGCCTGAACTTGATGCTGGCCTTCTTTTGTGAGTTTACCAGATAGAGTGGCGCAATCTGACAAAACGGAACGGTCACCAATTCCTGCTCAAAGGCCGCTGCGACGGTTCGTTCTTGATGGGTCGTCGTCATGACTGCGTGCCTTCCAGAGATGTCAGTTGATCAGAAATTGTTCTCGGCAGACTCGCCAAACCCTCTGCGCGCAACAAGGTGACGAAATTTTCGTCCGCCATCAGGATCTTGAGTGATTGAATGAGAAAGAGCATTTCACTGCGTGTCGCATGTGCCTTGCGCAGTAGAACTTTTTTCTTTTCGACATCGTTTTCGTAAGTCTTGAGCAAGCTCTCGACTGAAAGGCT
Source organism: Ruegeria meonggei (assembly GCF_900172215.1). Taxonomy (GTDB): domain Bacteria; phylum Pseudomonadota; class Alphaproteobacteria; order Rhodobacterales; family Rhodobacteraceae; genus Ruegeria; species Ruegeria meonggei. The sequence goes on along the minus strand of NZ_FWFP01000007.1, from coordinate 179,082 downwards.
CTTGCGGGAACTTCTGTCAGATGACGCGCGACCTTTACCATGCTTTTGGCGTGCTTCCACAAGTCGCTTTGCCTTTAAAAGCCTCCCTCCACGGAGGAGATTTTTCTCATAGGCTTGCCTAAGAACCGTCTGCACACCAACGTCATCCGCGTCGGCGATATCGACGGCGACACTCACCGGAATCTTCCCGCTTTCCACGGCGCGCAGCAAGCGATGTTCGTGGCCTTCCAAAAGTCTAAGGACGCCATGCACATATTTGGTGGAAAGCTGCGTTTTGTCTGCGATCTCCCGTTCTGAATAGCCGCTTTCCTTGAGCCGCCGAATGTCTCTCAGCAAATCAAGGGAATGGTGCTGCCGACGTGCGACATTTTCCACGAGGCTCATCACCAGACAGTCTTCACTGCTGGCATTGATAACAATGCAGGTATCTCCGACTGACCGAGGGCTTTGAAGGCTTCCAACCGCCCCTGGCCGCACACCAACTCGTAGCTTGGTTCACCATCGCTCTCAGGTTCTCGTACCGCGACCGTGATTGGTCTCTTCAGTCCAAGCGCGGCGATGTTGGCAGTGATCTCCTCAAATACCTTTTGATTACGGATCCTCGGATTCACCACCGTGATTGCGTCGACTGGAACCTGCACCGTCTGTTCGGAAGCGGTATTGCTCATCACGCAACCTCCAGAAGTGGTGCGCGTGCCGCCATATCAAAAAAGTGCGTGAGGTCGTCGAAACGGTATGCATCAAGGGACAGGCCATTGTTTTCCGACAGGCGCAGCTTGGATTTGGTCATGTCAAACGTTGGCAGCAAATAGTAGTCCAGTGGTAACTCATTCATCTGTCCCATCCGGACGACGATGGTCATGTCGGGCAAGTGGCCGGTATCGAGGCGAATGTTCCATCGAAAAGCGCCAGCACCAGTTTGCATGCAACGGGCTATGACTACGGACACGGTGAACTCTTCGTTGATGGTAAGAGTGTCTGTTTGCGGATTGTGATCGACCTGTCCGCCAACGGCCTCAACGCCAGAAATGGTGTCCCGGATGATGTCGGCATGCACCCCGCGCAGCCGCCTATTGATCTCGATGTAGCGGTAATCTCTGTCCGGTTTGAAACCCACAAGACTATATGCGCGCAACAAACTGCCAAACCGGCTTTGATATGCCCCGCTCGAAGGTAGTGCAGCGGCTTCGTTGATAACAATCCCAGAAAGGAATCCGTTCTCTTCCAAGGTTTCTTTCAGACCTTCGAGCATCTCTTCATCTGACATGCGCTGCGCTCGCGATCCAATGATCGCACCTGCCGCAGCGAAAAGATCGGTGTTGACGATCGCTTCGAAGACACCTGTCGCACGCACCCAATTGCTCGGATCGTTGCGCACGTGGCGCTTCTTCAGTTTGAACGAATTGCGATTCCAGATGTTATTGCCGATGTATTTTTCGTTGGTCAGAATTTGACGTACAACTGCAGGCGACCAACTGCGATCCATGTCGGTTTTGATCCTGCGTGCATTGAGCTCGGCAGCAATCTCAACCTCGGATTGGCCATCATGAACGAAGCTCTCGAAAATCTGGTTCACAATGGCGATTTCATGATCCGGTCCCGGGACCAGTGTCACACGGTCTGTTTGGATACTCTTGTGTTCACCGCGCGATAGTATGCCTTTCGGTTTGCCCGCTTCATCAATCAGCATCCGTCTTAAGCCAAATCCGGGCGCGCCGCCTTGGCGATAGCCCAATTCAATCAGGCGAGATTGTCCGGCGAAAACCTTCTGAGACAGCTCCCGACTATATTCTCCTGCCATCGCCCGCTTTAACCCCTTGACGACCGTGGACATTGGGCTGCCATCGTTTTCGAACTGCTCAGCACAATACTCGACCGATATGCCAGCGCGCTTGCAGATGTACTCATAGTAGGCGCTTTCATCAGCGTCCTGAAAACGCCCCCAACGGCTGATGTCGTAGACGAGAACTGTTTTGAACGCAGTTTGGCCCGCTTCGATGTCTTCGATCAATTGGGTGAGACCAGCGCGTCCCTGAATGCGTAGGCCACTCTTACCTGCATCTGAGTACGTGCGGATGATCTGGTAGCCGCGCTCCTCGGCGTATCGCTGGATCGCATCCGCCTGATTTTCGGTTGAGTAGCGCTGATGTTCTGTCGACATACGGACGTATTGCGCAGCCTTGCGGTTGTCTTCCTTTCCACGATCATTTTCTGCCCAACCCAATGCTGCGGCCCCCATGTATCAAATTCGCAAACCTGTACGGGATCTTTGCGATTCCTTTCTCAATCTTAACGAGAGAGGGGCGGAAACATGTTGCATAAAAAGGGCAACTCGTTTCATCGAGAATGCGAAGGACGTGTTTCTTCGTCAGAATACCGACAAGCAATCAGCGCAGCGCTGTCGCAAGAACTTGGCGGTGCAGGCAGGGCGGCAAAAGCAACCATGCGGTGGACTGGAGCAAGCGAGCGAACGGTGAAGAACTGGATATCTGGTTCCTACGGACCAACGGCCGAACATCTGATCGAACTGATGAGGCATTCAGACAGCGTGCTTGCTGTTGTGCTGGAATTGGCCGGGCGCAATGAAGCGATGACGACTGAACGCCTCAAGCTAGTGAAACAAGATTTGGCAGATGTTCTTGCGACTATCGAGACAATCTGCGCCGCTGAGGATGATCAAAGGACAGACTAAGGGCCTCCATTGAGATCCGGTGTGTCATGCGAAGTGGAAAGCTTTCGAGTCGCAAAAGGTAAGACTGCCGCGTCGGGCTGTGAAATTTCCGTTTAATATCAATGATCCGAAATCCTGAAAATGGAAAAACTATGTGTCGCTCCACAATTGATTTAATTGGAAAAAATGGCGATTTTTGCCAGCTACCCGCCAGATTGATGTTGCGTGAAGCGTCACTTGGGTGTCTGTTGATCGAAACTGGTGCTTTAAGGTCTTAGAATATCGATGAAGCTTGCGTCACTTTACTCCCACTTCAACGGCCTTGAGTGGTTAGCCTATCATCATCCAAGCCATTGGGAAGAAATTCAGAGTGTGATTTCTTCAGTAAATGCCGAAGACTGCAGAACGAAGGTGTCGGAGGACAAAAGGACGCTTGGGGACCTTCTGTATAGTCCTGATGCCATGAACTCTGAGTTTCGAGCTGAGTTTGACAAGAGGGGCTGGGCCAAAGCAGGTCGGAACAACTAATACGTTTCCGATGACGTTCAGACGAATCGCGAACTGTTGAAGTTAAGCTTCGACCAGCAGCGAGAGTACCTCCTTGCAAAGAATATGCCGCTAATAAAGACCTTTAACTCAGCAGATTTTCGAAAAGACAGAGTTTCGATCGAAGTGCAGTTTGGAAAATACTCGTTCGTGCAGTTCGACCTATTCATCAAGCACACTGCAGACTTTATGCATGACAGAATTGATCTTGGGATTGAGATTGTGCCGACAAAAGTTTTGGAAAAGCAGATGTCTAGTGGTCCTCCGTATTTCGAAAAACACCTTCATGAGATCGTGCGACAGGGTCGCACATTTCCTCCAGTCCCATTGATACTAATTGGAGTTGAGCCTTGAGCGACAAATCAGGACTGATTCAGTTGAAGGAAGCCGGATGGGAAATTCAATCCATCAACTTTGCGGATGTGATTATTAGAGAAGAGTTTTATACGGAGCTTGAAGAGCTGGCGCAAATTCTGACTGTGTCTCAGTTTTCAATAGAAGACAGCATTATCAAGCGAGGAGGGGGGTTAGCAGACCAAACTCAAGAGCTTACGGCGGCATTGAATGATAAGGACTGGTGGAAGAACAATATTACGGTGAGCAATACCATTGAATTCCAAGGGCAATTTGAGCCAATTGTGTCGAGTTCGACATCGCACGAAATCGATCATTTGAAGAAGAATGCTTCTGGTCAGCTCATCGCACTTGAGATCGAGTGGAACAACAAGGATGAGTTTTTTGATCGGGACTTTCAATCGATTAGACGCTTGTACGAGCTGAATGTCATTGATCTTGGGATTATTATTACGCGCAGCCAACACCTTGAAGACGGGTTGCTACAGATGATTTCCCACTATTTTGAAAAATGGGGTATTCAGAAACTGGAAGATTTCAGCAAACTTCACAGACACTTTACTGACCACCAGGGTAGAGATAAATTTTCGTTCCCAACGAACGCTCAGGCCAAGGCGATTCTGGCGGCGGAACGCCACCCAGAAAAGTCCTTTGCACAAGCTAGCGCTGAGGTTTTCAAGGTGAACAAATTCGGCGGAACCACTACTAATTGGAGACAATTGCAGAAGCGTGTGCAAAGGCGCGATGCAGGTAGGACACCGATGCTGTTCCTAGGTATGCCGCAATCAATGTTTGTCTAGCTACTCGGCAGCAATCCTTTGGCTCGAAACTTCCCGAAGCATTTCATTGACGGCGGCAGCTATCGTCATTCCTACCACAAGTGGTTTAACAAGCGAGGTAATCTTGTTTTTTGCGAGAGCTACTTCGTCTTCTGATCCATAAAGCGCGCGATAAACCAGTGTTTGAACTTCATTGATCGCAAGAGATGTACACGTTTCGTCCGAGATCGCCTTACCTGCCAAGTCACCCAATGCGTCAATGAGCACGAACGGGTGTGTGCCATCAGAGTTCCTAACCCACGTAGATTGCAGTGTTGACAGCTCAAAGCCCTCTAGTTCCGAAGTGGTTTGCATTCTCAGGTCTTTAACAAAAGATACCACATCCTCGGATACCAATGACGCCGTTTCCAACAGTGCCTCAGTTTCGAAATTTCGCCGCTCAATGCGCTTTGAATCACCAAAGTAGAAACCGACACCCCATTTGTCGGGTCCATCTATGTTAGCAAGCTCAAATCGAGTTCCACTCTTGAAGCGAAGGTTGGGAATGGCAAACCTAAATCTTCTCCCGCTAGGATACACACGCCCTGCAGTGTCCGGAGTGGTTCTTGTAGGTGTAGCTTTGGATAGGAGCGCGTTTGCATCAATCTCTGCTGGGAGCTTGAGTTTGCTGCAAGCTGTGCCTTTGACCGCTTCTGCAATCAGATAGGTGAAGATAGGTGGTATAGCGTTGCCCACCATTTTCAGCTTTTCGGCGTGACTTTTTCCAAGGAATTGAAATGTAACTGGGAAACTCTGCAAAGAGGCACGTTCTCTCACGGACAGACGTCGGTAAGCTTGCGTACCTGCATCAAGGATTACGAGGCTCTCCCGAGAAACCCGAGTGCACGTTGCGGTTACAGTACGGCTAGTCCGGTCAAGTGGATCGGGGAACGGCATGCCATTATAGACAGGATGCGCGACCTTCATATCCCGGTTAAACCGTTCCTCCTCCCAGCTCAGCGCAGCTTCTTTTTCGTTGTCCGAAATTGAAAAAGCGCTTGGGTTTTGGAAGCATGGGTCTTTTCCTTGGGCTAGGTCTTTGACAACATCACCTAAAGTCCTGACGGCGAGCCGTTTTCCGTAGGATCGCAAAAGTTCAAAGTCGAAAGTTCCAACGATACAGCGTTTTCGTCTTTGAGGGATGCCAAATTCGGCCATGTCGAACACCTCAATATTGGCATCCTCTAGCAGATCGCGGTACTCGTCCAAGGCAGTTCCCTTGGATAGCTCGTTTTCCAACACTTTCTTAACTCTGGGCACATTTTCAAACGCCCAATGCGCAGGTTTCAGGTGGCGAACAGCGTCCAAGAAGCACTTAATGTCTTTGAGCCCGTCAGAAATATTTCCGGAGCCGCCTCGATTGGAGTACGAAAATTGCGTGCAAGGAGGGCTGCCAACGACCAGATCAATCCCGCCGGGTAGATCGGACACTTTGAGCTTTCGGATGTCAGAAACTTTAACAATCGAATTTCCGTTTGCTCTATGCGTATCGGCTGCGGGCTGCCACCACTCGTAGGAGCAAACCAACTCTACGTCGGCCATCTTCAACCCAACGGCCCAGCCTCCTACACCAGCATATAAGTCGATTGCTCTCACTCGATGTCCCTCTTTTTTATCTGTCTAGCATGGCCAGAAATCAAGATCTAGCCCAAAATCCTCTTGTTGCGTTAAAGGTGATCAACGGTCGAGCCGAGTTTGTGGGACATATCTTGCATTTTTGTAAAAACCGCAGGCTTGAAGAAATGGGTGTTTGTCTGCTTCCGCCTCGAGCGCAATACCCATTGCCTTTATCCAATGGCTGTTTTAGCGTCAGAGACCCCAGTTTCCGGCTGGGGGAGCGGCCTGGGACACGCTCGGGTACTGTGTGTCCAAATCCGGCCTAACCCGGCTCGTCCGGGCACATATCGGCTGTGACATTCCCGACCTGGATGCTTTGCCCAAGCACTTCCGGCGGAGGTGTCGCGATGAGTAGGCGCCGATCTCCCAACGGTAAACGGTCGGATGAGGGTCAATACGCGCCTCTGTTCGCATTTACGGCAAGCCCGCCAGCATTGTCAGCGACAATGGAACGGAGTTCACCAGCCGAGCGATCCTAAAATGGGCGAACGATAATTGCGTGGACTGGTATTACATCGACCCAGGTAAGCCCCAGCAGAACGCCTTCATCGAGTCGTTCAACGGCAGCCTGCGTGATGAACTGCTGAATGAGGAGTTGTTCGATAGTCTGGATGACGCCCGCCGTAAGCTGGCCCTATGGCGATACGACTACAACCACGTCAGACCCCATTCATCGCTGGCGAACAAAACACCCGCAGAAGCGCGTCGAGCGCTTGAGCAATTTGAAGGCTCCGCGCACGACCACTGCCAGACAGTTGTTTGTGAAGTAAACAACGAGAGAGCGCTTGCCCAAACCGACGACCAAGAATATGAAAACCAGACCCGCAGACTCTCGTTATGAATGAGGGAGCCTCGGGGCGCAGGTCATTCCAGATGAAACTTTTAAGGCGGAGTTGTTGCATCCACTCAACGTGAACAGAACAATACCCAAGCCCAGTGCGAGATAGCTTATCATAATTGAATCAATCTCCGTCTAAATCCCGAAACTGGGGGGTCCAACCCGCCCGCCAAAGGGTCATTCTGACGCGACTGTCGTAGTCTTGGCGCGCCGCGCAGAACAGCAACGCCTACCATCAACTGATGGGGTCCAACGTAAGGCATGGCAGGCGTCTGATGAATGCAGAAGCTGCGGTCTGGAAAGGTCAGGGCAAAGGTTGAACCTGCGATTGCCCTATGAGTCTTTGAAAATAATGATCGGGGAGTCCGTGTTGTTGCACACTTCCACGGTGAATTCATCCAGGCCTTCTGGCACCTTGCGGGCGTAGTGATCACCCGGTTCAAACACTTGATCCATCGGCGTTTCGCCGTTTATCGAAATCGACAATACCCCAGACGTCGCCGCGAGAACGACGTAGGGAAAGCTGTAAGATTGTTTGGTGCAGGTGCCCGGCGGATAGTATATTCTTACCACCCGGCGCTCGGACAAAAATGGGTAGATTTCGTTCAGAAAAACAATGGTTGGTTCGTTGTCATTGTCGGCCATATCTTAACCCCCGTTATAAAACTGTTGCCGAAAATCAAAAAGTATGTGGAAATTGTTTCCGTTTAAGACTGGCAGAAACCAGCATCAGCGACAAGAGTATTTTCTCAGACAGAGGTTAGGATCAGTTGGCATCCTGGGGAAAACAGAACGATACCAATGGCTTGTTCGAGTCCGAGCTCAAGCTGGTAACATCTCTGTTTGTCGATCTTGTCGGCTCTCTTGAGGCGATTTCCAAAATTGGAATCCAGAAAGCCAGCTTGCTTCTGGAGGAGAGTCGCGAGTCCCTGACGGGTATCGCCCACCGCCATTCGGGCACAATCGCGACCATTGCGGGCGACGGTATCCTATTCCTGTTCGGCGCTCCGGTTGCGAATTCCAAACATGCCGCAAATGCCTGCCTTGCGGCTTTGGAGATGATTGGACTGACGAAGGACGCAGATTGGCCCCTGCCAGGTACCACCGTGCGCGTCGGGATTTGCACCGGTGAAACGCTGGTCAGGCCGGTCAGCACCGATATAGGCTGGCATTATGATGCCACAGGAGTGTCGGTTCATCTGGCCTCGCGGTTACAGGCGCTGGCAGAGCCCGATACCGCGCTGACAGATCGTCTGACCCGAGATTTGGCTTTTGACAGGTTTCTATTTGAAAATCTGGGCGATCAACCGATCCGCGGCATCGTCGATGCGCTTCCCGTCTATAGATTGGTGCAGGTGTCCCGAACCGAGCAGAAGGAGATGCGTGGAGTACAGGCGCCTTTCATCGGGCGGGAGGAAGAAATCTTGCGCCTGATCGATATTTGCCGGGCGCGGTCCTCCGACCTCGAAAAGGTCGTTGTTGTCGCCGGAGATGCCGGGATCGGTAAATCCAGGCTGATGTTCGAAAGCCACAAAATTCTTGTGGCCGGAGAAGCGTTCCCAGCGCTATATTGCAGGGGGTTTTACGGCCATTTCGACCCGTGTTCTGGTATCCGGGCTTGTGTTGAACAACTGGTTCCGGACGCCGGCAAAACCAATCAGGACGGGTTTTTGAGCAACGCCTTGAAAGATACCACGCTGGATAAATTGTCGCCAGACGATGAGCTTAGCCTGAGAAGTCTACACTATGAGCTGTTTGGTAGGGAAGAAAACCGCGGGGCAATCGAAGGCAGTTACCTGAACGATCTGATCGCCCGGAAGCTCGCAACGATCCGGCGTGGATTTGAAGTCTTATTGCAGCACAGGCAGCAGCACGGAGTTCCGGCAATCCTGATCGATGAGTTCTTTGAACTAGACAGCGAAAGCAGGGAAATATTCTTTCAACTCATGTCTGCAGGTTCAGCGTTTAAGGGCAACTTTATCCTGTCCTGCCGACCTGAAAATTTGGCGGGCCTGATAGAGCGGGACGTTAAAAATATAGAGATTCTGAAGCTTGGTGGCTTGTCGGAAGACGCCGCCACACAACTGGCGACGGATATCAGGAGTACGATCCGGAATCCTGACACGACCGTTTCCGACCAGGTGGCTAATCTGAGTGATATAGTGCGTAAATCCGCAGGTAACCCTTTGTTTCTGATAGAAATTGTTAGGGCAATGAAGCATGTGCGCACGGGTTCGAAGGCCTCTGAAGACCTGAATTTTACGGTCCAGACCCCGTTGCTGCAAGCGGTTATCGCCGAGCGGATCGATCAGCTGACACGGGCCCAAAAGCATTCGCTAAAAGTTGCATCCATACTGGGTGAGATGATGCCCGAGGCGTTGCTGTCTCAGGTGCTGGCCGATCTTGGGTATGAGCTGTCGACAATCGGTGATCTGGTCAATGACGGGATTCTCGGGCGTTTGACGACGCATCCCACACCACGATTGTATTTCAAACATCCACTATTTCGGGAAATTACTGAAAACTCGATTATCGAGCGTGACCGGGTTGTCTTTCATGCCACCGCCTATCGCGCCCTTAGGACGTTCTCTTCAGCCGGGCAGAATGTCAACGCGCTGTTGCAGGCCCGTCACGCGTATTTCGGTCACTTGTGGGATGAAGCCTGCGACGGGTATCTGGCGGCGGCGACGGAGTCGAATGAGCGCGCAATGAACAGTCATGCGTTGGAATTGTTGGAGTTGGCTCTAGGTGCGTCGAAAAACCTGAAAGGTACGGAACTTCGCTCCCGCATGCGCGTCAAAATCCTTCTGGAGATGCGAAACCCGCTGTATCAGATCGCCGACCTTGACGGAGTTAAAGCATGCCTCGACCAGGCGAGCGACGCGCTTATCGAAAATGAGTACCCACGCGTTAAGGGCCGAATACTTGCGTTCGAAAGCCATCTGCTCTGGTTGCAGGGGCTGCCGTCCGCGGCCCGGAAATGTGCCGCCCGCATCAGGCAGATTGCCGATGAAACCGAAGATGAGGTGCTAAGGGTCAGGGCCGCGTTTCATAGCGGTCTGGCAAACTACAGTATCGAAGAACATTGGACCTCGGTGCGGAACATGCAACATGTTGTTCGGGCGATAGAAAAAGGTAACTTGGATAACGAACTTGGCGTCAACCCTGGCTTGTCGGTTTTGGCAATGAGCTATGGGGCGCGGTCGCTGATGTTTCTGGGCCAGACTTCGGACAGCGTGGCGCTGGCGCTAGCGGCCGAGGAACTGGTGCAGCAATCGGAAGATATTTTTGCACATATCATCGCTCGGCTATCTGCCGGTGTGGTTCTGTCCCATGCAGGTGACATCGGGCGGGCCGGAAGTTCTTTTGAGGCGGCAGGTCGGTTGCTGGACACGGTCGAAGCGCGCCTGATGCGACCGATATTCGGGTCCTATTTCGGGTTCTTCACGGCCTGTACCGGCGCGGTGGAGCAAGGCGAAACCCTGATCCGCCGCGCCATCGGAGAGAGCAATGATATTGGGCTGGGGCTTGAGCTGGGCCGCAAACATCTGAACGCGTGCCTGTGCCATCTAGCGCTTGGGAATAGGGAAGAGGCCCATGCAGCGGTTCAGGCCAGTCTTGAGGCTTCGACCATCATCGAGGCGAAGCAGTCCGCCGCCCTTGCAGCGGACTTGTCTCGGCATCTGCTCAGCACACCGTCCGCAAGACCGGATTTCGATGCGCTCTCAGCTCCTCCGTTTGCGGCGGATCCTGCCGTCCGTACCTTTGTGCGGTCGTTCCGACAGACAGCCGCGCGTTGATGATCACGCCGACGGGCTGGGTCTGGAGCGCAGCCATAGTCGAAAGTGACTGAGTTTTTCTTTTTGACATGTTCCTCGTCATTCGATTTCGGCGTTTCTGTCCGCGTTGACTTAACTTGTGGCGTTCTGCGCACCGCGCCAAAAAGCCGAACTAGCCAACGAAGGAAACAACGCCGAAGACTAAGTCCGGGTTCGGAAATGATTGACGTTTGGGTCAGATTTGAATGACGCGACTTTCTCATTTCTTGAGGCTTCAGCTATCGACTGAGGCAATGGTGCGCAACGTTCCACATCCCTTTGTGCCGACAAATAGTTTTGCCTTTTGCTACAGAAATTTACCTCTACGCAGTATAGAAGCTTACATTCGCGCAACCGCAGCGAGATGATGCTGAGTTGCGCGACTTGTGAGTTCGCGTTTTCAGATTTGTTGTGGCCCCCTCGAATGGCTTCAACCTCCGCTGTGCTGCGAACAATTTTTTGACTGCGGCGCAGCAATTCTCGTGCTGTGCGCGCACGCAGCGAAATTTCGAGACGTCCGAGATGGGCTCGAAACAGACGTTCTCCGCGCGCAGGATCAATGACTGCTATCCGGCGACTAGTCGCAGAGTCTGATCTGTTTCGTCGTAAATGAACTTTTGGCGAGGATGATCGCTGCATTCCAACAGTGCAAACTCCGACTTTCCTGTAGCGATTAAGGCCTGCATGCAGAAGCCTTCAAATGGGTAAGATACGACCTGCATGGTGTCTGCGTTGTACTCAAAACGCGTGTCATGGCCTTCATAGCTGCGCGGTTCACCCTCACTGGACGGTTTGCAAGAATGGGTCTGCAAAAGATCAGACTGCCCGGCCCCATATGTATCAATGCAAAACCCATATCCGTTTGGTTCGTCGTGGTTTTCTCTGAGGACGATATATGGTGCTTCTGACGGAACCTGTGGTGCGTCAGCATTGGCAACGCCAGCCGCACCAAGCAGCGTGGCTGTGAACAGCGTAAATCGCATTATGTGTCCTTTTCTAAGGCTGATTGAAGGGGATAGTTTAATTACACTTCAATATACTTTCAAGCCAAACTTTTTCAATTAGAACTAATTTGACAAATTTCTTAAATCACTGTAATTAATACACAAGATTTCTCAAAGTGAACCCATGAAACGTCAGCACGCACGAATCCATCCCTTCCTACACTCAGCTGCGATTTTGGAAAAGCAACTGGAAAGCTTGCTTGGATCGTCCGGGATACGGCATCGCCAAGCCCTTGTTCTGGATGCGCTACAGAAGATTGGACCATCCTCTCAGCAGCACCTCGTCAAACATTTCAGCGTCTCACCTGGAACCATGAGCTCAATGATTTCCAGGCTTGAAGCACTTGGATATGTGCAACGCGAGACTAGTCCTACAGACCGGCGCGCTGATGTGATCAAAATCACACCTAGCGGACAGTCGGTTTTGCTGGGAGTCGCAGAGGTTTGGGAAGAAGGCGACAAGTTAATAGAAAACATCCTGGGATCAGAGGACAGCAAACGGCTCTTCGCGCTCACAGAGAAACTCAGCAGAGCGCTTGGTGGTGGCCCGCCTAAGATGGAGACATCTGACTAAAAATATGGAGGCAGAACTGTCGCTTTTGTGAGAGAAAGTTTGACTGCCGAGCGGACGTTCATTCTTTGCGCAGCATTAGACACATTGGGCTCATCACCGGCGCTCTGTGCACATGCGATAACTGGACGCGATCAGTCGCATTGAAGTGATTGTGCCTTTTGTCTGAAGATGAGCTGACCACTCAACCAGAGATCGGTTCGGATAATACCCCTTTTTCAGGAACGTTCGCGGCTCGTTATGGCGGCGTCTATTCAGCCAATGATTGCGAAACCCGCGATTCGATACAAATATCACCCATCGGCGCCTTGCCGACTTAGCAGCCGCCTGATCGGTGGAATGCATGGGCTGTATTCCAGTAGAATCGCGGTTTTTTTGAAAGATTGGCCATGAGACCCGAATCTTTCTCAAACCCGTTTCTTAAGTTCATCGGAAGGTTTGGTGAATATTTGTGGATGTCTCGATTAGCGCCTGTTCGATGGTTGCTCTTTGTCGCGCAAATCGCGTCGTTGGCACTGGAATTGAGATCGCGTGTAATTCTCCAGCCCAATCGACGAAGGAAAAACCTATTGCCGATACACCGGCAGAATGTTCGTCCAAATCATATGCAAGGCCGCGTTCTCGAACCGCTTCCAGTTCAGCCAAGAACTCATCTACATTTCTCTGAATACCATTCCGGCCCCATTCGTTTCGAACTAGCTTGATCGCATCTTCTTTACTGAGTTGGGCGAGACACGCTTTGCCATTCGCGGTGGTGGTCAATGGGAACACTTCACCCACTTGAGAGACCGTCGTCAAACGGTACACGCCGGGAACCTGATCGAGAAAAACCATGCCGATGCCGCGCATAACTGCGAGGTCAGTTGTTTCTCCGGTCTTTTGCGTTAGTTCAGTCAAGAGAAGCCGACAATGCTCGACAATGCTGTAGTGAGCTGCCCCTGCAAGAGCGCTCAGTTCAGGGCCGAGCCTCAACCCTCCTCCATTCGCATCGGAAATAACCAACTTCTCTTCCGAAAGGGCGCTTGTGATTCTTTGTACCGTAGAGCGGGGCAGGTCGACGCGGTCGGCGATTTTCCCCAAGCTCATTCCAGACTGGCCTTCCTTCAATACGCGTAGGATCGAAGCCGCTCTTGAAATAACTTGAATTCCACCTTTTTCATTTTTGTCAGACACTTAAATGACTCCCGCACTTCTTACTGCCGTCGCATACCGGTATTAAGTATTCCAGCACATTGTATCGCAATGCGGTGCAAGTCAACCGTAATGTGAGTTTTAAGTTGACCGCATTGCGGTGCGTATGCATCATGATACGGGACAGGTGGGGAGGCCACCCATTCAATTCAAATCGACCAACGCCGCTTCGCCGGCGAACAGAGGAGATATGCCCAATGGTTGAAATCCGCGGCATTGAGTTTCAGGCAAACACTGACAATGACATGGGGTTGGAGTTCTATAACCTGAGTCACAGATACGGGTTTCAATGCCCTAACTGGCCCTATTTCAAAGACGTCCAGATCGACCGCAAACACTACATGGCCAAGTCGGGTGTGTTGTCGCAAACGATTACCACGACCATGCACGTGACCACGCATATCGATGCACCGGCACATGTTGTTCAGGGCACGCCGTTCATCGACGAGGTACCGCTGCCGCATTTCTTCGGTTCGGGCCTGGTGGTTTCTGTCCCCAAGAAAAAGTGGGAGCAAATTACGGGAGATGATCTGGAAAAGGCTTGCGGGCACGCAATTCGCAAAGGCGATGTTCTGATCATCAATACTGGTTGGCACAAGCAGTACGAAGATGGTGACTACTTCGCCTACTGCCCGGGTCTTGTTCCTTCGGCCGCCGAGTGGATGATCGAAAAAGGTGTGAAAGTTGTTGGGCATGACACCCAGGCAAACGATCATCCGTTGGCAACGGCCATTGGCCCGCAGCGGAACGGGCCGATCATGCCGCATCTTGAGAAGGAATATCTTGAGTGGTCAGGTGGAACTCCGTGGGAAGTTGACTTCCCTGAATGGGAACCGGTGCACAATATGCTGTTCTCCAGAGGTATTCTTGGAATTGAAAATGTTGGCGGTGACCTGGATGCGGTGACCGGCAAGCGATGCACCTTCGCATTTTTCCCTTGGAACTGGGACCGTGGTGATGGCTGCATCATCCGCCTGGTGGCGATGATCGACAAGAACCAGTCTTACCGCATCGAAGCTGGCGAAGAATTCTGAACACTCACGAACCGGTCGCCGGTTCGCCGGCGGCCACCAATACTATAATCCTGAGCGGAGACGAATATGCATTTAAAGCGGTTTAAAGACGCCCAACCCTACGAGGCACCGAACCACTTTGGATGCCACGGGCTTCGGTTGCAGGGGTTCGAGGAAGGCGGGCCGACAAATCAATGGATCGGCCTCAGTCAGTTCCTGCCGGGTGGAGGCGCGGGGCCGGACTCTACGCCGTTCGAGAAGGTCTACGTGGTTTTGGACGGCGAAATGACCGTCATCGTTGATGGAGTGGAAACCACCCTGGGTCCCATGGACAGCTGCACGATCGCGCCGGGCGAAGTTCGTAAAATTGAAAACCGTTCGAACCACACCTGCAAGATGCTTGTCGTCATTCCTTACCCGCTAGAAAGCTGAGGACGAATAGAATGTCTAATCCACTCAAGATGTTTGATGTTAAGGACAATGTCGCACTGATTACGGGGGCCTCTGGGGCCTTTGGCATGGTGGCTGCACGTGTTCTGGCTGGGGCTGGTTGCAACTTGGTTTTGGCAGCAGGCAACCAACAAGCGCTCGATGAGATTGCCAAAGAGTGCGAGGAGCTCGGAGCTGCTGTTGTAACAGTGAATACACGGCCAAACGACGAGGCGTCATGCGACGCGTTGGTCGATGAAGCGGTCAACAGTTTTGGCAAGCTGGACATTCTCGTCGTCGCGTCCGGCATGAACAAAGTCGCTCCGATCAACGAAATGGCTCCCGAAACCTTTGATGCGGTAATGGATGCCAACGTCAATCAAAGCTGGTTGCTCGCGCGTTCGGCTGCGAAACAGATGAAGGTCAGCGAATACGGCAAGATCATCTTCGTCAGCTCCGCCCGCAGTATTCTTGGCCATCCGGCTGGTTATACTGCGTATTGCGCATCAAAGGCCGCAGTAAACGGGATCACCAAAGCCTTGGGGTGTGAGCTCGGGCCGACTGGAATTACCGTCAACGCGATCGCTCCGACAGTGTTCAGGTCTCCTTTAACAGCTTGGATGTTCGAAGACACCGACGAGGCCAAAGCGGTGCGCGATGGCTTCCTTACCCGTGTTCCAAAGGGGCGACTGGGTGAGCCAGAAGACCTTGCCGGTCCTCTGCTGTTTCTCGCCTCACGCGCATCTGATTTCTACACCGGGCATATCCTTCATGCCGACGGTGGATATACGGCGGGCTAAATGATGGTGCGTAAAAAACAGCAGATGGCAGTGATTGGCGCAGGCTTGATGGGCCATGGCATTGCCCTGACTTTAGCGAAGGCCGGTCAATACGTCGCCGTCACAGACCCTGTGGAAGAGGCTCGGAACACAGTGTCAGAGCGCATTCGCACCAGTATGGCCGCGATGGGGGATGGCGAAGCGACCATCACAAAGACCCTCGAGATGATTGAGGTCTTTGCGACAACGGCAACTGCGGTCCGAAATGCGGACGCGGTTTTCGAAGCGGCGCCGGAAAAATTGGAGCTAAAGCAAGCGATATTTGCTGAAATCGAGGCGCACGCACCAGAGACTTGCATTCTCGCATCCAATACTTCGGTCATGCCGATCACTCAGATCATGTCTGGTTTGCGGCTGAAAAACCGGGCCATCGGAACGCATTGGTGGAACCCGCCGCATATGATCCCGTTAGTCGAGGTCATCAAGACTGAGTGGACAGACCCAGAGACTGCGCAGACGATGTACGATCTATTGAAGGATGCCGGAAAAACTCCGGTGATGGTCGAAAAGGATGTGCCCGGCTTTATCGGAAACCGTCTTCAGCATGCCTTGTGGCGCGAAGCGGTCAGCCTAGTGGAAAACGGTATCTGCGACGCAGAGGCTGTCGATACCGTGATAAAGTCCAGTTTTGGCCGCCGGTTGGCAGTGCTTGGGCCGTTAGAGAACGCTGACCTTGTTGGCACCGACCTGACGCTCGATATCCACGAAAACGTGCTGCACGATCTTGAGGCGCACAAGGGCCCTTCATCCTATCTAAAGGCGCTTGTCGATGCGGGCAAGCTGGGCATGAAATCCGGAGAAGGGTTCAGGAAATGGGCCGAGGGCGAGGCGGATGAAATTCGCCAGCGTGTCGCGAAACATCTGAAAAATCTCGAGAAGACTTTGTAAGATCAATCAAACACTGGCGGGAGGCCGGTGAAGGGAGGACGCAATGACAAGGACTTTCAAAACAGCCACAAGGCGTGGTTTCATAGCCGGTGCCACAGCGGCAATCGCTGCTCCGGCTATACTCCGGGCAACGCGTGCCTATGCTGCGAACCCGACGCTGCGGATCGGTAACGTCAGCCCGCGCACCGGGCCACTGGCCGGTTTTGCCGAGGCCGACGAATATGTTCTGCAAGCCATCCAGCAGGTCTTTTCGGCGGGCTTGGACAACAATGGCAAAACCTGGAACGTCGAAATCATCTCAAAAGACAGCCAGTCCAATCCAAACCGAGCAGCAGAGGTCGCCGCTGACCTGATCCTGGGTGATGAGGTCGATATCATCGTTGCGGCTTCAACGCCGGACACCGTGAACCCTGTCGCCGATCAGGCAGAGATTAATGAAGTTCCTTGCATCACAACCGACTGCCCATGGCAGCCGTACTTCTTTGGCCGAAACGGTGTTCCGGGCGAAGGGTTTGAGACCACCTATCACTTCTTCTGGGGTCTTGAGGACGTTATCGCCGCGTTCCTCGACATGTGGGATAAGACCGGAGTGGCCAAGACCGTGGGCGGGCTTTTCCCTAACGATGCCGACGGCAATGCCTGGGGTGATGCGGAACTGGGTCTGCCCAAACCGCTTGCTGCCGCCGGTTACACGCTCACCGATCCCGGCCGATATCAGCCGCTGTCCGATGACTTCTCAAACCAGATTGCAGCGTTCAAAGCGGCTGGATGTGAAATCGTTACCGGCAACATGATCCCGCCAGATTTCGCGACGTTCTGGAGCCAGGCCGCACAGCAAGGGTTCAACCCGAAGGTTGTGACCATCGGCAAGGCGCTGTTGTTCCCGTCTGTCATTGAATCGCTCGGCGATCGTGGCGATGGGTTGTCGACCGAGGTCTGGTGGTCTCCACACCATCCGTTCTCGTCCTCGCTGACCGGTATTTCTTCGAAACAACTGGCGGAAGGGTACACAGCAGAGTCGGGACGTCCGTGGACGCAACCGCTTGGTTTCAAACACGCTCTGTTCGAGGTCGTCGCGGACGTGATCAAACGGGCTGATGATCTGGAAGACCCCTCTTCGATCATTTCGGCCATCACATCTACGAACCTGAACACCATCGTGGGACCGGTGAACTGGGGTGATGGGCCTATGAACAATGTAACCAAGACGCCACTGGTCGGTGGTCAGTGGCAAAAATCCGGGGACGCGTATGAGTTGCAGATCGTTGCAAACAGCACCGCGCCCGAGGTTCCGGTGACGGCAGACATGAAGCTGCTGGGCTGACTAATTGTTCGGCGCCGATCATGGCGCCGAACCCTCCATCCGAGAGAAGCATGACAACAATCCTGAATCTCCAAGACCTGAGCAAAGCATTTGGCGCAGTCACTGTCGCCGATGCGCTGAACTATCAGGTCCAACAAGGTGAGGCGCTTGGGGTGATTGGCCCCAATGGCGCCGGTAAAACCTCGATGTTCAATCTGATTACAGGGACGCTGAAACCGAATTCCGGACGTATCGAGTTTGATGGTCAGAACGTCACCAAATGGAGCGCCGCAAGACGCAGCCATGCAGGGATCGCCCGTTCGTTTCAGGTCCCGCAGCCGTTTTCGGGCATGACCGTTTTCGAAAACGCCATGATCGCTGCCACGCAATCGGCTGGGCTGCGTGGGCACCAAGCTGAACGGTTTTGTCTGGTAGTACTGGATCAAACCGAGCTGCTGCCAAAGGCAAACGTTCTTGCAGGCAGCCTGACATTGCTGGAACGAAAACGCCTGGAACTGACACGCGCTCTTTGCGCCAAGCCAAGATTGCTGCTGCTGGACGAAATCGCCGGTGGGCTGACCGAAGCAGAGTGCAAATCACTGGTTCAAACCATCAAGGACATTCATGCCTCTGGCGTCACCATCATTTGGATCGAACACGTCGTGCATGCGCTGCTGGCTGTTGTGGACCGCCTGATCGTTATCGATTTCGGAAAGAAGATCGCCGAGGGCGAGCCGCAAACAATCATGGAAAGCACTGAAGTCAAAGAGATCTATCTGGGGATCGAAGCCGATGCCTGATCCAATTCTCCAGACACGCGATTTGAACTCTTACTACGGCGACTTCCAAGCGCTCTACGACGTTGAACTGGACGTGGGCGAGGGCGAAGTCCTTGCCATCATTGGTGCAAATGGTGCGGGAAAATCCACCTTGATGCGGTCCATCACAGGGTTGCTGACAAACGGACGGGGTCAGATCCACTACCGAGGGCAGGATATCAGCCGCCTTCGCGCGGACGAGGTTGCCGAACTTGGTCTGGCGATGGTTCCAGAGGGTCGTCAACTGTTTCCCTCTTTGTCAGTCAAAGAGAACCTGATGATAGGAGCTCAGGTTGGCCGCAAAGGCCCCTGGGATCTGAAAGCCGTCTACGATCTATTTCCGATCCTTGAAGAGCGAAAAGATCAGGCCTCTACTTCGCTCTCTGGCGGTCAACAGCAGATGGTTGCTATCGGGAGGGCTCTCATGGCCAATCCCGATCTGATCCTTTTTGACGAAGTTAGCCTCGGGCTGGCACCGATCATCATCAAGGACATCTACGAAGCGCTTCCCGGCATTATTGGCGAGGGTATGAGCGCGATCATCGTTGAACAGGACATCACCAAGGCACTGTCGGTCTCGAGCCGGGTCTTCTGCCTGCAAGAGGGACGCGTTTCGCTGGAGAGCGCGTCTGACACCGTTTCGCGCGAAGACATCTCGCGCGCTTATTTCGGGATCGAATAACATGGAATGGCTGAACGCTATCGTGCAGGGAACTCTACTCGGCGGGCTTTACGCTCTGTTCGCGGCAGGGTTGTCATTGATCTTTGGAGTCATGCGGCTGGTCAATATTGCCCACGGTGACCTGATTGTGCTGGCCGCATATCTCGGGCTGACGGTAACGACCGCGACGGGAATGCATCCGATGGCCGCGTTGGTGATAGTTGTTCCCGCAATGGCGTTGATCGGATATGCCCTTCAGCGCGGCCTTCTAAACCAAACTTTAGGCGACGATATTCTTCCGCCCTTGCTTGTCACCTTCGGCCTAAGCGTGATCATTCAGAACGGGTTGCTGGAGGTCTACACAGCCGATCCTCAAACACTGAATGCGGGTGCGCTGGAAACTGCAAGCGTCGCGGTCGGCGGGGTGTCACTTGGCATTCTACCCCTTCTCACCTTCGGGATCGCCATCGCTGTTATCTGGGGGTTGCAGTGGACCTTCTATCATACCGCTCTGGGGCGTGCGTTTCGTGCGGTTTCGGACAATCAGGACATCGCCCAGCTCATGGGTCTTAACCGTCGGCACATCTTTGGTCTGGCAATGGCTCTGGCACTGGGTGTGACGGCGATTGCCGGTATCCTGCTTGGTATTCGGACCAGCTTTGATCCCTCAATCGGCGGAGGGCGCCTGATCTTTGGCTTCGAGGCCGTCATTATCGGGGGGCTCGGCAACCTTTGGGGTACACTGGTTGGTGGCGTGATCCTTGGTGTTGCGCAAACAATCGGCGCCAAGATCGACCCGGGTTGGCAGGTGCTTGCTGGCCATATCGCCTTTCTTGTCATTCTTGCCGTTCGTCCGAACGGCCTCTTCCCGAGGGTTTCCGGATGAATCTGCAGGACTATTCTGTATCTCGATCATCAAAGGCAGCGCGAGTTGCTGCGATCCTTACCGCAATCGCTTTGCTTGTTTTGATCGCAGCGCCTTTATGGGCGGGTCGCGCCGATATGCGGCTGATGGGCGAGCTGTTTCTCTACCTGTCCCTCGCCACCCTTTGGAACCTGATGGCGGGTTACGCCGGTCTCGTCTCGGTTGGTCAGCAGGCCTATGTCGGCTTTGGCGGCTATATGCTCTTTGCGTTGACGATGTTGGGCGGGCTGCACCCGTTGGTTGCTATCGCAGCTGCAGGCGTGCTGGGGGCTTTGATCTCGATCCCGGTTGCCGTTCTGATCTTCAGGCTAAGGGGCGCTTATTTCGCCATAGGCACCTGGGTCATCGCCGAAGTCTTTCGGCTGAGCTTCGCACAAATCTCTGCGCTTGGCGGAGGATCAGGATCTTCGTTGCCCGTCGCCATCGTGAAATCCCTGGCGTCCGGTCGCTCGATGCGAGAGGCGTTGAGCTATTGGTTGGCGCTCGGCGCCGCTGTGCTGGTGGTGACAGCCGTCTATCTCTTCCTTCGCTCACGCCAAGGGTTGGCGTTGACGGCAATTCGCGACAACGAACTGGCAGCCGGTAGCTTGGGTATCGATATCTGGCGCACGAAGTTCATCGTGTACGTCGTCACCTCGGCATTCACGGCGATGATCGGTGCGCTCATCTTTTTGCAAAAGCTGCGCATATCACCGGATGCCGCGTTCAGCGTCAATGACTGGACCGCCTTTGTCATCTTCATCGTGGTGATCGGCGGCATCGGCACAATCGAAGGTCCGATTATCGGCACGCTTGTCTTCTTCGCCTTGCGCGAAACGCTGGCCGATCTTGGAACAACTTATCTGATCGTTCTCGGAGTCGTTGCGATTGTCGTCATGCTCAAGGCCCCCAAAGGCATTTGGGGCGTTATCCGCAGCCGCTATGACCTGCAACTTTTCCCGCTGGGCTACCGCGTGAAGCACATCGGACAATCCAAGGAAAACTGAACCCATGGCCCGACAGAAAAAGACCATAATCACCTGTGCCGTAACTGGTGCAATCCACACGCCGACAATGTCGGATGCATTGCCCTACACGTATGACGACATCGCACAGCAGGCGGTCGAAGCTGCCGAGGCCGGTGCTTCGATCCTGCACCTGCATGCGCGCAACCCCGAGAACGGCTCACCATCTGTCGACCCGAATGACTTCGCGCCTTTCCTGCCACGCATCAAACAAGCGACGGGTGCTGTCGTAAACCTGTCGACCGGTGGATCGCTGACATTGTCCATTCAGGACCGGATCAATCCGGCCAAGACCTTCAGCCCCGAGATGTGTTCGATGAACATGGGTTCTATGAACTTCTCGTTTCATCCATTGGCCAACAGGTATGGCGATGACGATTGGAAGTTTGATTGGGAGAAGGACTATGTCGCAAACTCCGACCAGAACATCTTTCGCAATACGTTCCGAGACATTCGCGAGGCAGCGAAAACTTTGGCCCCGCATGACATCAAATTCGAACACGAATGCTATGATGTCGGTCACTTGTACAACCTGAAGTTTTGTATGGATATCGGGCTATTCAAGGCACCCATTTTTATTCAGTTCATCTTTGGCATCCTCGGCGGCATCGGACCCGAAGCCGATAACCTTATCTTTATGAAACGCACCGCCGACCGGCTTTTCGGTGACGACTATCGGTGGTCAGTCTTGGGGGCTGGCGGGGCACAGATGTCGCTTGCAACCACGGCTAGCCAGATGGGCGGTAACATTCGCGTTGGCCTTGAAGACAGCCTGTTCATCTCTCGTGGAAAACTGGCCGAAAGCAACGCTCAACAAGTCGCTAAAATTCGACGTATCGTAGAGGACTTGGGCAGTCAGGTCGCGACCCCTGGTGAAGCAAGGGAAATCCTAGACTTAAAGGGAGGAGACCGCGTAGCCTTCTGAAGGAAGGATGACCAAAATCAACTCTCATCGATCAACATTTTTTGGTGTTTCCGAAAGCCCAAAAAGATAGAGCTATGCGATTGAAAGTTCTGACATTCAGTGCGCTACTGACAGGATTTACGGCCGTTCATAGTGGTTCATTTGATTTGCGACTGCTGCCTTGGGGATCATATCAGGTGTTCTTTGCACGCATGGTCAAAGGATGAATTCAGGCAGGGCTAGGTGATTGTGCTGGCTATACTCTGACGAGCTGACCACTCAGCCAGTGAACGCTTCACGCGGCAAGATCTGTGCTGCGAGCGCGCGCAGCGAGAAAATCAAATTCACAGGATAGGCTCGAAACAGACGTTCTTCGCGCAAAGGATCAATGACTGCTATCCGGCTATTGAAGTAATGTTTCGTTTGGTCCGCAGGGGAGCCGACCACTCAATCAGAGATCGCTTCACATAATACCAGCTGTACGTTGAACAGCTAAGTAGTAATGAACAAAAAATAGCGACTCGAAACGAAGCTACTTATTCATCAAAGTAGGCGTTGTGCGTCGTGTAGATTGCCTGGATCGTTGGAGTCAAACGCTCAAGATGCGTACGAAGGACTTGATCAGCTGCCTTTGTATCACCGTCAAAAAGATTCTTTAAGAGAGATTGGTGATCCACATACAAATCATCCATTGCCTTTTTGCTGGTCAGCGCGAGCATACAAAGGCGATCAACCTGCGCTTTGTTCTCGGCGATAATTTCAAACGCAAATTCTTGTTTGGCCGAGGCACAAAGTAATTTGTGAAACTGGTAATCCAGTTCATGAAACAAACTGACATCTTCCGCGGAAATTGCCTCCGCCTGTTTGCGAAGATTCGCTTTCAATGCCGCGTCTACCGACTTGTCGCGATCTAACGCGGCCGCGCGGATAACTTCCAGTTCGACGGCGGCACGTACGAAGCGGGCATTTGCGATAAGCTGCCGCGAGAATGGCCGAACAACAGTTGCGCGCTGCGGTCGTACCAATAGGAGATTGAGGTTGGCCAGCCGTGTGAATGCCTCTCGCACGGGTTGCCGTGAGAGCCCGAATGACTTTGCTACGTCCGTTTCGGATATCTTTGTCCCAGGGAGCAATTCCAACCGGGTGATTTGTCCAAACAGTTCGTCAAAGACGACATCGCTACTCGTTGTGCGCTCAAGGGTTCCCAATGCTGCCATTTTTTTGCTTTCCAAACCTCTGTTTGAAGGCATTGTGGCAGATCGAAGAGGAAATTGATAGATCATAGTTGGATACTAGACGACAATCTTTTCGCTGTTTTTAAATGAAAAACCTATACGTTTTTGAAAAACTGCCAATTTAAATGTTGACTAGTATCCCAGTTTTCGTGTTGTGTGCCATTAGCGAGAGCGGAGCAATCGTGCTAGCCGGGAGGAAATCAGACCATCCAGATTTGGGTGAGTGCTGATCTGGCATAGCCATTTGCAAGGTTTCGAATGCGATCACCAGTCACAGACGACTGGGCAAAATAAGATTTGAACCTGATCTGGGAGGATAGAATGTTCAATTTCTCGATGAAAACGTTGGCTGTAACAGCCGTTTTTCTTGGCGGAGCTTCGGTTGCGCAGGCTGATGTCACGCTTCGTGGCGCAAGCATGTTTGATGAAGAGCATGCCTTCACTAAAACTCTGCGGGAATTCGAACGACTGGTCGCTGAGAAATACGATGGCGAAGTCGATTTCGACCTGCGTCTGAACGGCGAGCTTGGCGTCGAATCCGACTACGTGACCTACCTTAATCAGGGTGTCGCGGTGGACTACACCATTCTGGCCCCTTCCAATATGGCCGTGTTTTCAGAGTCCATTCCATTGATGGATATGCCTTTCCTGTTCCGTGATCTAGAACATTGGGATGCGGTGCTTTCATCGGATGCGCTGAAGCCCCTTGAGGATGATCTGCGTGAAGCCGCGGGCATTGTGATTGTGGGTTATCACGGTGGCGGTGTGCGGAATCTGGCCTCTGCCGAGCCCATCACAAACATGGATGAACTTGCAGGACACCGTATGCGCGTCATGGGTGCCCCAATTCAGGCGCAGACGTTTTCTGCTGTTGGTGCGGCACCATCTGCCATCGCTTACAACGAAGTCTATAACGCAATCCAAACAGGCGTTATCGCCGGGTTCGAGAACGAAGCCGCCTCGATCCAAAACCTGAAGTTCTACGAAGTCGCGCCGCATGTTTCATTAACCCAGCACACGATCACTGTGCGCCCAATCGTGATGTCGGCGAAAATCTTCGATGAACTGCCTGCGGATCTGCAAGCTGCCATCATGGAAGCTGGTGCTGAAGCCGGTGCATTTGGTCGCGCGCTAGAGAGCGGTCAGGACGGTGAAAAACTTCAGGCAATGATCGACGCAGGTCAGATCGAAGTGCATGAGTTCGAGGGCCGCGAGAAAATGCTGGAATTGGTTCAGCCGGTCCAAGACGCCTATGCTGAAGAGCTGGGCGCGACAGAGCTGCTCAATAACGTTCGCGGAATGTAATCTCCCGGCTGACGGGCGGGTGAGTCTTCAAGCTCGCCTGTCGGCACAATTTCTGATGCGCTAGGCGCGTCACATCGCGGAGTAGGGCGGAACATGCTTGGAATATATCTGGATAAGTTCTGCGCTGGGCTTCGCATATTGCTTGGTGTGATGATGGGCACACTCGCCATTCCAGTCGCGATGCAGGTTGTCTCTCGCTACACCGGTTTGATCCCAACTTACCTTTGGACTGAAGAGTTGGCGACGTTCCTTTTCGTTTGGATTGTGATGATCGGGTCAATTGTCGCTGTCTGGGACGGTACGCATTTCGACGTTCGCATTACCCGGAATGCAATGAGACCGCTGCCACGTTTGCTTCAAGACGGCATTGTGCACGTTGCCATAATGATTTTTGGGGCGTTCTTCCTTTTATACGGCATCGAATACACCGAATTCGGGGGCAATCAGCGGTCCGTAATGATGCGCGCCAATCTTGCGATCACGCACATCTCGGTCCCGATTGCAGGAGGGTTTTGGTTTCTCTTGTCGGGTTACCGGTTGTCCGAAACCATCGCGAAATATTTAAACCGAGAGAGCAGCCAGACATGATCCTCGATACTGCAACTGCCGCCACGATGCTTATTGCTGGCTTTCTGGTGCTGATTTTCATCCGCATCCCAGTGGCATTCGCATTGGGTTTGGCGACCCTCCCGGTTGTGTTGCTTGAGCTGCGGCTGACCCCGTTCATCGTGCTGGATCGGATGTTCCAATCCTATAACTCGTTCATCCTGTTGGCCGTTCCATTCTTTCTATTGGCGGCCAACCTGATGAATTCCGGCAAAGTAACCGACCGGCTGATCGAATTGGCACGGGTGTTGACCGGCTGGATGCCTGGCGGATTGGGCCATGTGAATGTCGCTGTGTCGATGCTGTTTGCAGGCATCTCCGGATCTTCCACAGCAGATGCGGCGGGCATTGGGAAAATCCTGATCCCAGCCATGCAGAAAGAGGGATACGACACGCGGTTTGCCGTTGCTATCACGGCGTGCTCTTCGGTGATGGGGGTCATCATCCCACCATCGATTTTGATGATCGTCTGGGGCGGTGTCATGCAGGTCTCTGTCGGCGCGTTGTTTCTGGGCGGTGCGATTCCGGGCCTGATGATTGGCCTTGCCTTGATGGCCACGGTCTATGGCTTCGCAAAAGCCCGCAATTACCCGGTGACAGCGACGCCTAATTGGGGTGAGTTCTGGGCCGCTTGGAAAGGTGCCGCACTGGCTCTTTTGACGCCGGTCTTTGTGATTGGCGGTATCGTGGGCGGCCTCGTCACACCAACTGAAAGTGCAATCATCGCGGCGGGTTACGCGCTGATCCTGGGTATGTTTGTCTATCGGACGGTAACACCCAGAGATTTGGGCTTCATCCTCTACGATACGGCACGCTTTGCAGCCATTTCACTGTTTGCGATCGGCACTGCGTCGGCATTCGGCTGGCTACTGTCCTTCTACGATGCGCCGCGCCTGATTGTGAGTGTTTTGACCGCATGGGAATTCGGAGCTTTTGGAACAGCTATTTTGATTGCGCTGCTGTTTCTGCTCTTTGGCCTGTTCATCGACGCAATTCCGACAATCATCATTCTTGGCACGGTTCTGATGCCTGTGGCCCAAGCGGGTGGGGTTGATCCAATCGCTTTCGCCATCATTGGTATCGTCTCGCTTGCCTTTGGGCTTGTGACGCCGCCCTACGGCTTGTGTTTGCTGATCTCTGCAGCGATTGGCGGCCTAAACGTTGTGCAAGTCCTGCGAGAGGTTGTGCTCATCCTGGCCCCAATGCTGGTCATCCTCATTCTGTTGGCAGCATTTCCCGAAATCATCCTGTGGCTCCCGAAGACAGTTATGCCGGGGGCATTCCGTTAGTGGCGTCTCCAGTTGCGCTCTGAGCGTATTCCGGAGGCAGCCAAACTAGACCCATGACAAAAGCGAAGCTCGCGCTTTGCAATAGAAAGGATCGACATGAAACTTCCAGGTAAAACCGCCATCGTGACCGGAGGAGGCCGCGATATTGGCCGCGCCGTTGCGATCAAACTGGCCTCTGAAGGCGCGAATGTTGCAATCAACTATTTTTCCAGCTCGAACGGCGCGGAGGAAACCGTTGCGGCAATCGAAGCCAATGGCGGGAAAGCGATTGCCCTGCAGGGCGACCTGAACAAGAAGGCCGATGTCGACGCGCTGGTATTCCGCACTGTCGAAACTTTTGGCGGCGTTGACATTCTGGTCAACAACGCTGGCGGTCTGATTGCCCGCAAAACCATTGCGGAAATGTCTGTTGAGCATTGGGATGCCGTGATGACCCTGAATCTGACCAGCACATTCCTGATGACGCAGGCTTGCCTGTCCAGGATGACGTCAGGAACCATTGTCAATCTCGCCAGTCAGGCCGGGCGTGATGGCGGCGGGCCAGGTGCTGTGGCTTATGCTACGGCCAAGGGCGCGGTTATGACCATGACACGAGGCTTGGCAAAGGAAGTTGGCCCGGACATTCGAGTAAATGCGCTTTGTCCTGGTATGATAGACACCGATTTTCACAACATTCACACGCCTGATGCAGGCCGTCGCGGCTTTGAAGCCAACGCGCCGCTTAAGCGTCAAGGTCATGTGGATGATGCAGCGAATCTCGTTCTATTCCTGGCCTGCGAGGACAGTGCTTTCATCACGGGCGCAAATATTGATCTCAACGGTGGTATGCTGTTTTCATAATAGAAAAGGAGAGACCCGGTGTCCCATTTCCCGATCGTCTCGACCGGCGAAAACGTCACGCGGCAGGTCCTATCTGATCATTCGGACCTCATGGTTGTCGCCTTCCGGTTTCAGGCGACCGGAGCGATTGGTGCCCTGCACAGCCATCCGCATGTTCAGGCAACCTATGTCGAAAGCGGGCGATTTCGTTTCACACTTGGTGAACGCGAACAAGAGTTTGGCCCCGGTGACAGCTTTGTCATTCCGTCTGGCCAAACCCATGGCTGCATATGCCTGGAGCCCGGTACACTGGTCGACAGTTTCACACCCCGTCGCGACGATTTTCTGTAACTGACATGCGTTTCTTGGCAATCGGGGAGTGCATGGCAGAACTTGCCCCATCAGATCAGATCGGTGAGTTCAAGCTTGGTTTTGCAGGCGATACCTTCAACACAGCATGGTATCTTGCACAAGTCGCATCAGAAATCGACGTCAGCTATCTGACCGCTGTCGGAGACGACGCGATCTCACAGGACATGCGAACGTTCATGAAAGACAGCAGGATATCCGACACGCACGTCCAAGTCATCGCAGGCAAAACGGTTGGGCTATATCTCATCCATCTCAACAATGGTGAGCGCAGTTTTTCATATTGGCGCAACGACTCCGCAGCCAGACAACTCGCGGTCGACGAGATTGCACTTGGGCGGGCAGTTGGCGACGCAGACTTAATCTACTTGTCTGGAATAACCCTCGCCATTCTCGATCCACAATCACGCGAAAAGCTGTTTGATGCATTGCGTCATGCCAGAGCGTACGGAATGACCGTTGCTTTCGACACGAACCTGAGACCGCGGCTTTGGTCGACGCCGCAGGAAATGACAGACACGATTATGATAGCTGCGGCACAATCTGATCTCGTTCTGCCATCTTACGATGATGAAGCCGAGTGGTTCGGGGATCGCGATTCAATTGCAACGCTGAACCGATATGCTGAGATTGGTGTCGACCAGATAGTCGTCAAAAACAGCGCTCAGCCAGTGGTCTTTCAGAAAGATGGTCAACGCGGTGAGGTTGACGTTGATCCAGTGACAAGTGTTGTCGATACCACAGCTGCAGGGGACAGTTTCAATGCTGGCGTATTGGCAAGCGTATTAAGGCACGATGATTTAACTGACGGAATACGGCAAGGATGTCGCCTTGCAAGCCATGTCGTCCGCCACAAAGGCGCGCTCATTCCAGTCGATGTGAATCTCGGGGAAGATGAGGGGTGATGGTGGCCCTCTACGATCTAGGAGCAAGACCATGAAGCAGACCTGGCGGTGGTTTGGCCCTTCCGACGCTATTTCGATTGGCGAAATCAGGCAGACCGGCGCAACCGGCATCGTCTCAGCCTTGCACCACGTTCCAACAGGAGAGGCTTGGTCCGTCGATCACATCAAAGAGCGGCAGCAACAGATTGCACAGCCCGAAGGCGTCCCGTCTGGGATGACTTGGGATGTCGTTGAGAGTGTTCCGGTGTCAGAAGCAATCAAGTCTCAAACGGGCCCGATGAGGCAACACATTGAGGCCTACAAGACGAGTCTGCGTAGTTTGGCAGAATGCGGTATTCACACGGTCTGCTACAACTTCATGCCAGTGCTTGATTGGACGCGAACAGACCTGAGCTACCCGTTGCCGCATGGCGGGAATGCGATGCGGTTTGACCTTATTGATTTTGTTGTATTCGATTGTTTTATCCTATGCAGGAAGAGTGCGGAGCAAGACTATTCAGCCGAGATCTTGGAAACCACACGGGCCCGGTTTGCAGACCTCAACGATGCAGATCGTCAGATTTTATCGACTAACATCGTCGCAGGGTTGCCGGGAGCGAATGACAATTGGTCTCTCGAGGAAGTTAACCGTTAGTCAGTTTATGGAAAGTAGAACCTGATGAAATGAACAGGTTCTACATTTCCAACTGATCACAGCTCAAGGTGCGCGAGGCAGGTGGTTCTGTCCTGCGCGCTTAATTGAGTGGTTCAAGTCGCTAAAGATACGAAACGGCAGCGAATGTAGCTGTAAACCTTCATTTCGGATTGGCAGACAGTGTAAACCAGTCTCTTGAATCAATATCCCCGTTTTCGAACTCCAGGTTCGAAGGCGGACTTTGCTAGGTTGCGCTTAAACAGCAAATTTGTCCCGATTCTTGACTGTCTATACGGCGTGCAGTGAAAGTCGATTCATACCAGACCGGCCCTTGGTGCCAATCACGGCGAAGGTGTCAGTAGAGCCCAATGTGCGTGAGCTGCAAGCTGCGGCAATATCGGCTTCGGCGCTAAATTCCAGTCATATGATTGAAACCTCGGCATCTCTCGGCTCGCGCTCGGTTCCATTCGTGTCAGCCAAATCCTGAGGGCACGCAGACAAGCATATGATCAGATCGGCCAAAGCCGTGAGTTCAATAAAGTCGCCGGATCGGCTCACGGGCGGATGAGCGATCATCAGTGGCTGACCGACGAGCAGATGGCCGAGTTCGTCCCCTTTTTCCCGAAGCCGCACGGTAAGCCTCGGGTTGATGGAAAACGGGTGTTGATCAGGATTATCTTTAACAATCGAAATGGGTTACGATGTCGATATGCGCCCAAGGATTATGGTTCCTACAAGACGCTCTACAGCCGGTGGAAACGTTGGAGCGAGAAAGGTATCTTCGCATGAATCCTGAGCCTAGTCTGTGCTGCCAGTGGGTGCGGCGCCCAGGCCGCAATCGAGTGGGTCAACGCCAATCGTACAGTCATATGACTCCTGCAGTTGTCCGCCAAGATTATTTATCCATGAGTTGTCTATCACCATGTATGGCTGGTCGATAACCGTCGTTTTTTGCCCATTAATCAGTGTGTACTCAAATGTCAGCGTGTCCCCTTTCAACTTTGGATCCTGCAGCTCTACGATCAATGAAACAGGCTGTCCCTTCGACTGCCCGATCACGGCGGCATTTGGCGGATCCTCGGCGAAACTGTCCGCGCCGTTGTGCCATGACTGAACTAAATCTGTTAACGGGATTGTGGCGGCGGCATGGTGTGGTCGATCAGCGAACACGACAACTTGCCCATCGGCCCCATCAAGGACCAGCATTCCATCCTTCAAGGTCGCCGTGACGGCATGTTGTACGATCAAAAAGCTTTCAGGACCGGCCTTGTCATCGGCGGCTTGTACCGACGTGGCGGCCACAAATGAAGCGGCAGCTGCAACGGTTCCTAGATATTTGAATGGGTCTCTCATGTAGTTCTCCAATCGATGTCATTCATTTGTATCGCTTAGAAAATAATCTGCTAGCAGTATTTATTGGCCAGCGTGCGCATTAAATTGCGTTAACTTGCAACCCGCCTAAGGGCTTTTTCGGGTTCTGGCGCAAAATTTTTGAGGCTCTCTGTCTGAGATGATGCTCTTGCGGTGTCAGCTTCTCGAGTTTCAACTGGAGATCGCGAGCGATGGCGATTTCATCCCTATACGTTGTCAAGGATTTCGGTACCTGTGTTCTAACAGCTTTCATTTACCAGAGACTGTGTGCAAGTATCGGATTCAATTCTGAAAAACAGCATATCTGAACAAGGATTTCATGTTGCACGGCTACGATCAAATTGGGATGCACTTCAGAATGCTGAGCGACCGAATACGCATGGACACATTTCAGCGTGCGATTTTCAATGTCGTCAAACCTGGCGACGTCGTTTGCGATTTTGGAACCGGCAGCGGTGTGCTTGCTATGTTGGCGTGCCGGGCAGGTGCGAGCAAAGTTTATGCCATCGACCGCAGCAATTTCATCAAGACTGCCGCAGAACTTTGTAAAGCGAATGGATTTGAAGACCGGATTACTTTCCTTAGAACAGATGCACGAACGGCAGACTTGCCTGAGGCGGTGGATGTTCTGATATCCGAATGGCTTGGAAATGCGGCGTTGGAAGAGAACATGTTGCCGCCCCTGATTGGGTTGCGGGACAGAGTGCTAAAGCCTGAAGGTCTCATGCTGCCAGGAATTGTACGCATCATGGCGGCACCCGTGCGCGCATCAGAAAGATTTGAACAGATCACCTTCTTTTCTGAGTCGATCTGCGACCTGGATTTTCAGGGTCTCGCAAACCCGTCTGCACAAGAGAGGTTCTGGGCCCATATCAAGCCCGAAGAACTGATTGGCGAACCCCTACTTGTTACAGAATTGGATATGCGCACAGTCTCTAACGGGTCTTTGGCAGAAACGATCTCGCTACAGTTTTCTGAACAAGGCTTGTGCCATGGCATAGCCCTTTGGTTTGACGCCGAAGTATCGCCTGGTGTCAGCTTGCCAACAGGGCCACATGCGGCTCGAACCCATTGGAGACAGGTGGTCTTTCCAATCGGGCCAAGAGCAATCGAAGTTTTGCCCGGGCATCAAATGGAAGTGAAGATTTCAGCCCATGGCGCCGGCACGGATGTGGAGTGGTCGTGGTCAATCGGCGTCAAGACAGACATCACACAAGGTTTCCAATATACATTTTCATCAAGTTGAATTGGCTGTGTCCTGACTGGAAAATACGGTGTTCTGCCATGTTTGCCAAGTTTCCAAAGCATCGCCAGTGTCTATTTTAACATTGTACTTATTAAGGGCCGTCGGGTGATCTGGCTTGCGGTGCAAGTGGCTTTGGTCGGCAATCAGGTTTTTGGCAGATACACCAACAAACTGCGCCAGCTGAGGTAGCGAAGACGACAATCTGTCTGTCCGTAGAACCAGCCGCCGATCTACAGGTACCGTGTCAATCAGATGCGTATTCCGTTCCTGCCAATGAACTAAAAGACCTTTTGATATTTCCGGCAGTGCCTTGATCAACTGCTCCTCATCAAGAAACACCTCTGGCGAGAATGAACTCACTACCAGTTCCGCCTGCCGCTTGAACCGATCCGGGTAAGGTTGATCTGTTTGTGCAGTGTGAAAAACATCCCGCTGGATATGTGTGAGTACGGAATCCAGCCATTCGATCGGATGACGCAATACGATCAGGAAACGCGCGCCTGGGAAAAGGTCAACATACTGCTCTGCGAACCAGGCGTTGAAACTGGCGCTGTCGACCTCAAGTTGTCCTACGGCGTCGCGTGTAGCCAGATAGGCACGCACCTCGTTTTCGTTGAGTTCGCCGCTTTTGTAGGCGGAAAGCGCTTCGGTTGCTGCTTCGTGTTGAAACTCATGTGCTGCGCGGTAGTTTCCAAAAATGCCAGCAACGGATTTGGTTCCTGTTTTCTGTAAACTCAGGTTGATCAGTTGAAAGCGGCGCAGATATGAGAACCCAATCATATTGGGCAGATAGCGCTAGCGCGATTAGGTGGTTTTGTGATCTTTGACAATACGAAGCCTCGACGATTACCATGTAAAGAACACAAAAAAGCGGTCTGAAAGCAAGATGGATATAGCTGCCGGACGGAAAAACAATCCGTCGCCTGAGACCGAGCGAAATTCAGTACTGCGTATTCGTTCTCATCTGTCGTTTCACCAAACAGCGCCGGGGCAGATATTGGTGGTATCCGAAAACAAAACCCGAGTGCTGAACGGAAGAATTTTTTCGGACCTGCTGCCCAAAATTGATGGCCGGGCCTCTATTCGTGAAATCGTAGGGTCGCTCTCAGATCAGCACACGACCGAGCGTGTTCTGTTCGCGATCCGTCAGCTACACGACCAGGGCATCACGGATGATACCATTGGGTTGCTTGAGCCTCAAATTGCGGGTTTTTGGGATCGAGCTGAAATCAATGCAATCTCGGTCAACGCTGCGTTGAGGCAGAAAGTTGGTATCTTGTTGCTTGGCTCGCTTGAGCCTGAAGTTGGACGGATCGTAGTCAACGCTATGCGGGACAAGGGTATCGCGGCAGATCTGGTTTCGAATTTTGGTGAACACGATCTGACACTTGTTCTGACAGATTGCTACCTGCGACCGGAGTTAGACCTGCTGCATGCCGAGGCGCTGCGTCGTAGCACCCCATGGATGCTTGCAAAGCCGACCGGGTCAGAAGTCTGGATCGGGCCTTTGTTTGATGGAAGTTGCCAATCATGCTGGGATTGTCTGGCACAGTCATTGCGAGACAACGGGCGCGAGAAGCTCGCCGCCCGTGCGGGGTCAGAATTTAAGTTGCCTGGCGTGGTCAATGCTTGGATCGGTGATACCCAACAATCGGGCAGGTTGATCGCGACGCAAACTGTTTTGGCGATGGCATCAGATGGCAATCGAAAGCTGGCGGATCAGGTTCTTACGTTTGATGCCGTAACGCTTGAGGCCGGAAATCATCCGGTGCGGGCGCGCCGCAATTGT
Source organism: Ruegeria meonggei (assembly GCF_900172215.1). GTDB lineage: Bacteria > Pseudomonadota > Alphaproteobacteria > Rhodobacterales > Rhodobacteraceae > Ruegeria > Ruegeria meonggei. Next base: position 145,302 of record NZ_FWFP01000007.1, on the reverse strand, counting down.
CGCACATGTGGCGAACCGCGAAAAAACACGGAAGATCATCAGCGAAGTAATGCTCTCGATGCGGCCTATATCGAACTAGTGTCCCGGCCTAGATCTCTCTTCGCCGAAGGTGGTCACCGGATTTGCAGCCCGGACGATACCTATCAACGATTGAGCCGCTTGATTAGCCCGATCAGCGGCATCATTCCGGCGGAGCCGGAATCTGTCGAACGGGGCGGTTATCATGTTGCGAAGTGCCGACAAGTCACCCCTTGGCGAGAGGATTCAACAGCACTGAATTTCGACGTGTCGTTGGGGGCAGGAGGCAAAGGCCCAACGCCTCGACAAGCCAGTACCGGGTGCCTTGCCGAAGCAGTGGAGCGTTATAGCGGAACATTTCGCGGCGATGAGCTTTTTATCCAGGCAAGTTTCGACGACCTGACCGAACAGGCGATACATCCCGATGTGATCCAGCAATACAGTCAGGCGCAGTATGCAAACAGAGACGCCAATGCAAAGAAAGCACCGTTCTGGATTCCGGAACCATTTGACGTAGCAAAAGATACGAAATGGACGGGCGTGTGGTCACTGACCAACCAACGTGCCGCTCTGCTGCCAACGGCAGTCTGCTATTATGATGTACCGGTCACGGGCCAGGATTTCTGTCTTGCCGACTCCAACGGGTGTGCTGCCGGGAATGTGCTGGAAGAGGCCATACTACACGGTCTTCTGGAATTGATCGAACGGGATGCACTGGCGATCTGGTGGTATAACCGCGTGCGTCGACCGGCATTTGACCTGTCACGCGTCAGCGATGTTGTTGGTGCACAAATCGATACACTTGCGGCTCACCTGCGCAGCGAAGGCCGCAATCTGTCCTTCATCGACCTTACCAACGATCTTCGAATTCCGGTTGTTGGAGCTGTTGCGTGGGACGCAGAAACGGGTGGTGCTGTTACTTTTGGGTTCGGCGCACATTTGGACGCGTCCATCGCCGCATCCCGCGCGGCCAGTGAATTGGTTCAATTGGATGTCTATTGCAGCGAGGCAGCGAATTCCCGCTTGGCGCTTCGCATTTCGCACGTCAAGAAATGGTTTGAGACAGCAACTATCACTGGTCATCCGTACTTGACCCCAGCTGAGAACGCGGTTCCAGCACCGTCTCCGGCGATGGGTGGCGGCAGGGAACTGAAAGCCGATGTTGAAGCGTTGGTATCCCATCTTGCGCGCTATGAAATCGAAGTATTGGCGGTTGATCTGACACGCGCAGATGTGGGTTTCCCGGTCGCCCGAGTTTTCGCACCCGGATTGCGGCATTACCACAATCGGTTCGCGCCGGGGCGGTTGTTCGACGTTCCGGTCACTCTGGGGTGGCAGGACCAGCCAACTGAAGAACGTGATCTCAACCCCGTGGTTTACTTTGCATGACAGCAGAGGATATACGCACCTACGCCCCTTACCTGGACTATGCGCTGAATCCGTTGCGCCCGGAGATCGCTGATGCGCGCGCGCTATCGCTAGCACATCGCCGTTTAGGGGAGGTGCAACTTGGACACTGGGTGCCACCACCGCTAGGGGTTGAGATACCCCTTGGAACATCTGATCCCGGCTTCGACCTGTCCGTCGGCTTTGCAACAGGTTTTGGGAATCGTAAGTTCTTTGATCGATGCCCAATGGCGCGGGCGGCGACTGAGCCGTGTTTGCCGAATGTGTTATCCGAGTTTGACAATATTTGGCTGGAGCATGACCTAATTGATCCGCAATCTAGTCGCGCCAGCATCTATTTCTCGCCCAGATTACTTGAAGGAGCCATAGCGAAAGCTGCGGACAGATTGACGCCGCATCAAATCACATCGATTTGCACCGCGGCAACGGTATTAAGCCCACATATGTCTGAAGGTTCTCGAAAGCGACTGACGGAAATGCTGTCTGCTTATTCTGATCCGCAGACTTATGTACTGTGCGGAGTAATGACGGGGCGGAAGGATGTCAGAGTTCGGTTGGTACTTCGTTTCGAGACTATTCAGGCTGCGGCTTCTTACTTCAGGGCCTTTGGCTTTGAAAGCCAAAGCAAAGGGCTTGTGTGGTTGGAGAATACATTTGGTTCGATGGTCGATCGGGTATTGGTGGGCTACGAGATTGGCAACGAAAATATCTTGGGAGTTGAGCTTTACGCCCCCGACGGCAACCTTCAACAAGGCAATGCGGACGACCTTTTACTTGAAACACTGGAACAGCAGGGACTGTGCCACCCGGAGAAACGCAAAGCGATCAGGTCGTTTCCTGGGCGTACGGCGATCTCTACAGGTCAGGAAAACTGGGCATACCTGGAAAAAAGGGATGGTCTGCGGCAAGGGGTAATACAGGTTCCCATCTGCGACAGGCAGTTCCATCATGTCAAAGTCACGTTGCTTGACGGTGAACCGGTTCAGGCCAAAGCGTATGCATCGGCCTTATTCAGGTGGTGGTTTCATTAGGTGCCATAGGACCAACTGCGGTTAACCGCGTTTGGGCAGCAATGGAAAATCATCGCCCTCAAACGGCATTAACGCATCTTGCCGGATCGGAAATGACGCGCCGGACTGTTTGCGCATGCGTTCGGCAATCAATTTGCCCGAAGGTGCAAGAACCGCATCTGGTGCAGCCCATCGACTGATATATCTGCGCACGGGCTGCATATACGGGTTGCCGTATGCACCGTGGATACAGAGGCTGTTGAAGATCAGGCAATCCCCGGGATCCATTGTCCAACGCATGATATCGTACTGGTCACGTTTCGCATCGATATCAGGCATTGGTTCGGGCGACGATCCATCGGGGTTCGAAATGTCTGTTTGGGCGGAATCGAATTCCGGTTGGAATTTCTCTTCATAAAACTGCTTGTGCCATAGGTGTGAGCCGCGAACGATCTCGAGGGATGCGCCCTCAGGCGTGGGGTCCAGTGGAACCCATATTGCAAAGCTCAACCCAAGAATGCCCCAATCCTGATGCCAGGGGGTACGGGTCAGCGTACCGGGATATTTTGCAATCCAGGAGTCGAATACAAACCGAGCCTGGGCAGAGCCAACACAATCCGCTGCGATCTGTGAAATATTTGACCCATGCAGGAATTCATCAAAATCGGGCGTATGGGATCGCACCCAAAAATCCATGACATAGCCGCCCAAATCACCAGGTCTGGTGAAACGAGTAAAGTATTCAGAGGGGTTGGACAGGTTGGTCTCAACTGCTTTTTGCAGGTATTCGATCCAGTCATGATCGATCACTTGCCGCAAACAAACGGCACCGTCTTCATTGAAGGCTTCAAGGTCGCGCGGCCTTAACTGAACCGGAGAGCGTTCAACGGTATCGGCGGCGATCTCAGGCATCGGCATTGGCCGGCAGAACGGGGAACATCGCGGTGTCAAACGGTTCCATTGCGCCCTGCAGTTTAGGGGCGCCAGTAGAAAGCTGCAGCAAGTGCTCGGCAATCCAATCCCCGTGGGGTGCCAGCAGTGCACCGGGTTCCATCCATCTGCAAGAATATCGGCGCACGGGCGTTGTGCTGTAATTGCCGGGTGCGCCGTGAACGCTGAGCGCGTTGACGATCAGACAATCGCCCGGCTCTACATCCCAGGAAATGATATCATATTCTGACCGGTGGCGATCAATATCCGGGATACGCTCAGGCTCACGCTGTCCGGGAGCCGCGCGTTTACCTTCAGCCTTTGCCGCAGCAATAACATCGTCAAAGCGTTCGCTGTGATAGTGGCGACCCCAGGCATGTGATCCGCGAACTATCTCCAGACTGGTGTCTTTGTTCATTGGATCAAGTGGGATCCAGATAATCAGGCTGCTGCCATGAATGCCGGTATCTTGATGCCAGGGCGTCCGCATCATGGTGCCGGGATATTTCGCAATCCATGAGTCGAACAGAAACTGAGCCTGATCGAGGCCCAGAAACCTGGCAGCGATCTTTGCGATCCCAGAATCGTCACAGAAAGTCCTGAACTCATCAAAATTATGCCGGACCCAAGTGTCTGTCACGTAACGGCCGAAATGGCCGGGACGGGTTCGGATGTTCTGGAATGGCGAAGGGTTTTCCAACCCTCGTTCAATTCCACAACCCAGAACATCGAGCCATTGGTCTGAAATGATCCCTCTGAGACAAACGGCACCGTCGGCATTGAAACTCTCGACGTCCTGCGCTGAGATTGACTGGACATCGAGACGGTCGTTCAACTTTGGCATAACGAATCCTCGAATTGGCACCGAGATGCCGAAATTAGATTAGTTTGTGGATCCGTTCAGCGGCACCAGGAATTCGCGCCATACACCTGATTGACGTCCCCTGCGCCGATCTCTGCCTCTAGCGGAGAGGATGGCAGCAGAAAATACTGTTTGGATTCGCTGTTCTCGAGGATTTCGATGTCGATATCGCCAGGGACTTCGACCTCGTATTCTTTAAGCACGGATTTCGGATCAGCTTTGAACTTTTCCTTGAAATCCTCATCGGACCAGCAGCGGGCGACTATCTGGCCCATTTTTATACCGTCGTCGCGTCCAAAATTGTTCATTTGCTGGTTCCTCCAAAGTGGTGTCAGCGAATACTGCTGGTTAAATCAAAGCGTAACACCACGACCTGCAAAACTGCAATCTATTGGCGAGTCTTCTAAGTAAAAATTAACTTCGACCTCAGGCTTTGATGATCATTCGGTTCGAAATCTTGAATATGGCATCTGCCGAGTTCAGCACGTTGATCGAGTTTGAGGTCACGATTAAAGTTTTTACCAAGGGTTTCACGCGAAGTATCAGCCTTGCGCGCTCCATGTCAGGCAGCGCTGACACTGGGTTGTCGAGGACAAGGATTGAGGGTCGCAGTGCAACCGCCGCGGTCAACGATAATAGCTGTCTCTGCGAATTGGACAGCATCGACCCGTTAAACCCTACATTGGTTCGCAATCCCAACGGAAAGGTTGCGATGTCATTTATAAATCCGGTTGCAGTCGCAGCGGCCAACACGCGTTGTTTTGGCAAAGTTCCATAGTTCGAGATGATCTGTTCGATGCTCATCTGCGCGAGCGGTGGATCATCAACCAAACCGTGCAGGTAGTTGTCAGGGAACTTTTGCTCAGCTTTGCGGGGCAATCCTGGATTTCCATACAGAATTTCCCCCTCACTCGGATCAAGAAGCCCCAGTAAAGTGCGACAGAGTGTGGTTTTCCCCGATCCAGATTCACCGCAAAACCCAATTAAGCTGTCTGGGGGTATGTCTAGATTGAGCCCCTTATAGACTGGATTTTTTTGACCCGGATAGGTGCTGGAGACATTGCGCAGCGAGACATAAGGCGTCAAAGGTTTTGGTTCAGCCGACGTGTTTTGGTTTGCAACTATCAACTTGGACAGTTCCGTAGATGCAGCAATTGCAGGACCTGTTACGAGCGAAGCAATCCCCAGCCCTATGACCCCGCTGGCTGTCAAAAACAACTCAGTGTTTGCGCCCGGGGCGCTTAAGTCGACCAAAAGTACCGATACACACCCTGCTACTCCTGCGTAGATCAGTGGAATTACGTCTACAGCGTTGGCACTGGATCTATTTCGTGAACCTAGCTTGGCAGAACTTGTGTGCCCCGTGGAAAGCCGGGACTGTAGCTCACGCGTACGCTGCAATGTTTCAGTCAACGCAAGTGTCTCAGCGGTTCGGCCAAAAGCAAATGAGCCCTGAGTAGCCCAAATAGCAAGGAAGAGGATACCGCAGATGCCTAACGCCAGCGGTAGCCCCGCCAAACTACCGAAATAAATCAAAATCAAAAAGGCTGTACCCGTCAATGCAACGGAGTAGGCAGAGATGAAGGTCATGCCCACACGAACACCTTCTTCATCCTCGTTGACCACTATCTTTTGTGCCCATCGGGTCAAATCACTTTGCTTGGAGTGTTCGCCGAAGTTCACAGTCGGTGCTGTCCTTGCTTCTAGTGCTTGCCGTTCAGAAAAGGAAACGGCAAGTTTAAGGCTAGCGACTGGCGCGATGAATGCCGTTAAGAGAATTGCTGCAGTGCCAAGTGACACGTCGTCCGAGGTCCCTTGATCCAGCCAGCCACCCAGACAGAAAGCCAAACAAGTCATGCTCAATGAGCAGGCAATCCCCAACGAACAGATCAGTGTTAAGTGACGAAAGGATCTCACGTTTTGGTACCAATTGCTGCCGTCAGAAGGGCGTCATACGATGCATATTCTTTCGGCGCGCCAAGCGACTTAAGCCTCCCACTTTTGAGTAGCTCGACACGGTCGCAAAGCCTCAGCAGAGGCCACTGGTTTGACAGGATCAGGCAGGTCACACCTCGTTTTCGCAAGGTTCGGATAATCTGCGCGAAATCTGCTGGAGCAATACAGGTCATCGCATTATCAAGAACCAGAAGATCAGGTTCTTGGGACAGGCAGTAGGCGATCGAAAGGCGCTGCCGCTCACCTCGGCTGATGGTTGCCATCAAGTCGTATAGCTCTGGAGGTCGTGACCCATCCCGATCTAGAAACTCGGAAATTCCAAATTCCTCGATCAAGTCGTCAGGAATATCTTCGATCGATCCCAACAGAACCGAATCTTCAGATAGATAACTGACGCGGGCTGGCTGTTTTGAAGATGTTTCGAAGGTAACGTGACCCTTGCTGGGAAGGTACTGATCTGCTGCCAGGCGGGCCAGACTGGTTTTGCCACTGGCCTTGGGGCCCGTTACGGCAACGATGTCGCGCAGCGCAAGGGACAGCGAAAGGCCGGACAAGATCGGCGGGGCATTCGGATCAAATCCAAAGGTCACATCCCGCATTTGCAGCCCTGCGTCCTTTGGCTTTTTTACCTCCGTGGGTTCTTGATGCCCGTAACCGAAGGAATAAGTACCGATTGTTTGAGCAATTGCGCGTTGTCGTGTTGGGTCGATCTGAGAAGACTGCCCAATGAAAACCAATACGCTTGCGGCTAGCAGGCTAAATGAACTCAAACCTAGCCATCCCACATATACATTGGCCTGATCAGATATCATTGAGACTGCGATCGCTAGTGCTCCCACAAGGCCCAGACAAACGCATTTAAGCATCTGTAAGTTGGAAAGTCGTTGAACTTCGCGAAATCTACGTTTTTGCCAATCGCAGAACGTCGATGTGAATGCCTTGTTGCGCAGCAGCAGCCGAAGTTCGTCTGTATTGGTAAAGATCTCAGAGAATTGTGCTCGAAGTCTTAGTAAGCCAGTGCTGGCAATGGCGGTCCGAGCCAAGTGTTTTTGTTGTGCAAATATCTTTAGTAATGCCAACAAAAGTACGATCACAAGGACCGATATCCAGGCCGAGTGTTCATGAACTATTCCGACAATCGCAATGGGCATTATTAGTCCGCAAGAAAGCCATCCAATGAAAGAAATGAGCCGGGTTTCGCGCAGCTTTGGCAAAAAGAAGCCGGATGGCATCAACTGCAGTAAATTCAAAGGCAAAACTGCAGTGTCTCCGGCTGCATCGGACGATTCTGAGACTTCTTTGGGGAGGATAATCCCCAAAACAGCCAAGGCAATGAACCCGGCAAAAGCCACGATCAGCCCGTTCCTCATCATAACAAGTGAAGGATCAATAAGGCCCGGTTTTGGTTGCATCCAGCCAATCAACCCAAATGCGAGTCCTATCAGCGACAACACTGCGGCAAAGGCAACTGGGCGAGACAGGCGACCCCAATGCCATGAGCGCGACCTATGCGAGGATAGTGTTACCTTGTCAGGGGAAAATTCGATCAGTCGCCCGGCAAATAAGTTGCCGAATTCCGATTTGGAAACCAAGCGCCTTCCTGACTGTGGGTCATTGATGGCAATCCGGTTCCCAATAGTACCTTCCAATACTACGAAATGACCGCCTCCCCAGAAGACAATTGACGGGCACGGGGCAGTTAACGCTTCCAAGGCGGAACATCGGCGGGCTGTTGCGTCAAGCCCGTGTGCCTTTGCGGCATTGAGTAACCCTGAAATGCTGGTTCCATCACGGGATGTCCCAGCCTCGTCAAATAGATCGAAATAGGCAGCTTCAATGCCGTAGTTTTTCAGGACCGTGGCCAGCGCCGCTGTTCCACAATCCAGCGCGGACAGTTGAGGAACAATTGGCGTTCGTCGTATCAGAGCATCCCTTGTATTGCGCCACCATTTCATTTTGGTAGTCCCAACGCGAATTCGACAACCGGCGATTCCTCGAACCACGACAGGCCTGTCACCCGCTGAAAGGGGCGTGGATCTCCTGTTCCGATGGCGCATCCACCGAGGTCTAGCTCTGTTGCGGTGTTGTACATTGCGTCTAGTGCGATGCCCGCGTTCAACAATGTTAGGCGGTATGCCATACCCCTATATTTCCAGGCGATTCTGGGCATCCGCGTCGCAAGCACTATCAATGCCGGTGGAACCTCAGCGGTAGCCCCCATTGACGAACCCGCATTTTGGAGCATCTCAGCAGCCGTATCGGCAGAGTCGGGAACGGCGTGCAACGTGTGTTCAAATCCGCAATATCGATATAGACCCTGTTCCAGACCTGACACGTTGCCAACGGCGATATACCACTCCAATTCATGAATACTGCCAGCGGCGGGGATCGGTTTGTACAACCGCTCCAAACCACCGGCGACGAAGCTCTCGTGGACTGCGCCCAGACGTTGCAAGAATGAAGATAGTAAGGGTAGGGGGATTGGGCTCGCTTGCCAAACACGACACGATCGCCTGCCATCAATAGCCAACTGGATTTTACCGCGAGCAGGAGTAAGCGCGTACGTTGTTCCGGTCGGCACCAAGCGCGCTTGCGGGGCCGGATATTGTTCTTGAAGGTCGGTGTTTTCGCCGACGATGGGCTCATCAAGTCCTCGGCGACTGCTGGAATGCAATATCGCATCGGCGAACGCCCAGCTTGCTCTTTCTACGGGTTCGTCAGCCAAACCGGGTTCCAGAAAACCGAACTGACCCAAAGCTACGAACAATGGCTCGTTTGCCTGCGCGCCATCCAATGGAGATGATAAATGCCAAATGTGCCTCAAAACCTCATCTGATCGCAGGGTCATGCGACAGGCAGTTTCGGGGCTAAGCAATACAAAATCGGCGCCGTCGCGTTTGACATAACTAAAGCGGGATAGTCTTTGGCCGGTGACATCATGTGGATCGCCAGGGCGGAATTCACTATTCAATGGTTCGAATGTGGCTAAGTCACACGAGTCTCCATCGAGCAGAACCCACTGAATCCAGCGTCGGGACCTGAATCGTTCTTTCAGATGCAAACAGACTGCAATCTGCTCAGGGTCGTCAACGGTCTCCCCGTTTTCGTTTTCGGCCAACCCGACCGTTGCCAGTGCTCGGCACATTTTCTCAAGGTTGGGAAACCCCCGAGGCAGACGAACCTCGCCGCCAGGACCCGTTACACGGTCATTGGCAAGATTCACACCTGTTCTGAAGCGCTCAATAATCAAAACTTAGGACATCAGTTCTGGCGACGGTTTCGAACATCCGCCGCAAAGTTCTGACAGAGCAAATCACTTGCGCTTGAGTGTGTATTTTCCTGCAGAATGATAAACGCCGGTTGTCACAAACCTAAGATCAATCTCATTTTCATCTACGATCGAGCCAACGGCAGAAAACTGACCAGAAGTTGTCATCATAAAACTGTCATCGTCCGTCATCACGGCAACGAAAGGAAGGGATACATTCTGTTGTTCATTGGATTCTGGATTGGTGAAAACGGCCTCCAGTGAACCGGCAAAGGTTTCACCATTCTGATCATTCACCATGAGTTTCTGGTCCGTATAGGCCTCGCTGTGGCTAAAATTGTTCTCCCAGTTGACGACCACCTCAACCTCGGTGCCAATCCATTCCCCCTTAAGATCTGGTGCTTCTGCATATGCATCGGATACTGAAACTGACAAGCACGCCAGGCAGGCAAACAACGCCATCGCCCGTGCCTTCAGCCATCCCTTACCAATTGGGTTCAATACACTTTGCATCTCTGGCCTCCTGATGAATGTCCTGGCGGGTATTGATGTGACTATTGCGCGGAATGATTGATAACGCCACAGGCAAGTTCGCCTTAAGCTCAATTCGCTTGACCTGACCTGCTGCAAGATATTCTGTGACCTCGTGGAGTATGATGGAAATACGCTGACAGACCTAAATGCGTTCTATTCAAAGAACGATATTTCCCTTTGGAAACAGGTTATTGGTGATGACCTGCACTATCATTTTGGCGATTTCAGCGATACTGTAAATCCGGCAGAGGCACTGCGCCAGACTGTCAGGAATTTCTACAGTGCGATTCCCTTCGGCAGCAACTTGCTGGATGCAGGTTGCGGCTGGGGCGCCCCCGCTGGCCTGCTCGCCAGAGAACATGGGTGCAATGTCACCGGGATAACTATTTCGTCCACGCAGGCAGAATATTGCCGGAATCTCGGTCTGAACGCTCACCATATGAACCTGGAAGAGTTCGAACCAGAGTCAACTTTTGACACCGTTTTGTTTCTTGAGTCGTTTGAACACATAGTAGAGAAAGCGCAACTGCTTAAACGCCTGCAATCTAGATGTCGCCAGATCATTGTTTCATCAAATGCATGGGGTGATGGAAACGCTATTTACAGACCAACGTTTGGTCTGTCCTCGGCGGTGTCCACACCGCTTGAATTGTGCGCGCTATTGCGGCACTGCGGGTACGAAGTACAGTCCATACGAGACAGAAGGCCACAATCTCTGCCGACGCTGCGCTACTGGAAAGACAATTTTGATCGTCTGGGCGAAAAGGCGCGAATTGACTCCCAGTTGCGCGTTTTGAAGGACTACACCAACTGGATTACCGCATCCCCGGCAAGGCTTCAGGAATTCGAACAAAACGCGCCGCTTGTCGATATCGTCGCACGCTCCAGTTTGGCCGATGGCGGCAGTTCGACTTGAGATCTTGACGCGAGTTTTTGCAGGATTTTGATTTCAATTCATGGTTGTTTGGTTAAGGCTGCCTCATGTTTCTTGAAACACGCGGCTGTCCACGCACACTTAATGGGAACGAACATGTTATTGGAACCATGTTCTTCATTTACACGTCTGTTCGCCTCTATTCGAATGCAGCACGCCACTTAGGGAGTAAGAAATGAAAACGTCAGTCAGACTTTTTGGAACCGCCATAATAGCGAGCGTGATCGCGACTACGGTCGCGGCGCAAACATCTGAGGATAAGAACGGGCCTGAAAGCTTTTTGTTTGTTCAGCATGCAGATAAAGCGACACTCGCGGATGAGACTCTAACACTGACGGGCTCAGATCGGCACATTATCGTATTTTCGGATCGACCGCATCGTGCTTCGGGCATGATCCCCGTCGCTGAACTTGTAAAGCACTGGAGCGAGGGAGAGGACAGCTTTGCTTCTGATCCGCCCAATGCCGCATTGGTTGGTCAGTTGGATGACGGCAAACCAGTCTCATTGATCGTCGAATTAAGTGAGCCTGTACTGAGCGAAGGATCGATCAGCTATCAGTACAGCATTATCGAAGGAGAAGACCAAGGTGACATCAAAAACCCATATGTCGTGATCGACACAAGCTTTTTGGACGTAAAACTGGTGAATTCAATTGGTGCCGCAACCCAACTATTAGGAATGGGAGGGAGCCAGTCGGACTTTGAACCTGTTAGCGACTAGGTTCAGGACTCTAAACCAGTAGATGACTATTGCCGTGCGCGCGATTTCAGAGAGGAAGGCTGACCTGCTCTCATTGGAGGCTGCACCTTTGGGGAAGCCCGTGTTCAGGTTGGCCTCCATTTGATCGGAGAGCGTATTCGCGCGGCGTCAGATCGGCCACCCGCCCCTGTTTCGTATGGTAGGTTTACACGCCAAGAAAGAATTAGTTATTCTTAATTTAACCCAAAGATTGAATGGGGTCTCACAGCGTAATACGTGTTTCGCAGGTATTTTTGTCCAGCACCCGAACATCCTGCTGAGATGCTTCAAAAGTAGACGAAGACAGGACTGACCCTTCGAATTACGGAGAATGCGCATGAAGAAATTACTTCTAACACTTGTCGGAACAGGTGCGATGATCGCGTAGATGGCGCATGCCGAAGGCTCGGGCAAGAAAACCTACCTATTTGTTGGATCCGTAAGCAAAGCAGAACTCACAGATGGAAAACTGGTTCTGTACGGTGTCGATGATGAAGTGTCGGTCTTTTCTGACCGGCCCTACCGCAGCGCAGGCGTCATTACACGCGATCACTTCTTTGAAGTCTGAAGCACGGGCAAAACAGTTTTGACGCAAACCGGCCAAACACAGCGTTGTCGGATGACGTTGACGGCAAATCCCATGTGTTGATCATCGAAATCTCGTCCCCAGACATGGATGGGGAAAAAGTTTCATACAGCTACAATGTGATCTAGGGTGATGAGATTCCATCACTGGAAAATGTGGTCATGTTCATCGATAGCTGGTCCTGGCGCGAGCCCTAGACTGGTCTGGATGGTGGTTTGCCATAATAATCCCTATGGATGAGCGCTGGTAATTCGGTCACCCAGCCAAACAAAATTTACGTTGCGCACTTTCAAAGAGCCATGAATAGTAATCTTGCGGCTATGAAACTGCGGATGATCGAGCACCGGATGAAGACAACGAACCTGTTATTTTGCACCCTGATCGGCATTGGTTTGGCGGGTCTCGCCAGTGCGCAGTCAAAGCCTGCGCCGCCAAGTGTGGTTGTAGCTCCGGCAACGATGCAAGAGCTGCAGAAACAGGATGAATTCGTAGGACGCGTCGTTGCTGATCAGAGCGTCGATTTGCAGGCCCGTGTCGAGGGTATTCTCGAAGAGGTCAATTTTACGGAAGGCGGCACCGTTAAAAAGAGCGATGTGCTGTTCCGGATCGAAAAGAGAAAATACGCAGCAAGCGTCGATAGCGCACAGGCCGCGCTAAAAAGCGCCCAGGCCTCGGCGCAGAGTGACAAAGCTGACCTGGACCGGCAACAAACATTGTTTAACAAAGGCGATATTCCGCAAGCTATTCTGGATACCGCCAAAGCGACGTATGCCGAAGGTCAGGCCGCTGTGGATGAAGCGATTGCAGATCTCAAGATCGCACAAATAGATCTCGACTATACCGAAATTGTCAGCCCCTTGGACGGACGGATCGGATTGTCTGCGGTCGACGCGGGCAATATTGTTGATTCCGACAGTGGAGTTCTTGCGACAGTTTCAAGTATCGATCCAATATTGGTGAGTTTCTTTGTCAGCGAACCTGTATTGTTGCGCGAACGCCGAAACGGCTCCATTACTCAGAATGACATAAATCTGTCGACGCAGATCACGTTGGCTGATGGTGGCGTTTTCCCCTCAGATGGCAAAGTCACCTACGTCGGCGATAGTGTCGGTCAGGACACGGGCACCGTCGAATTGAGAGCTACATTTGCAAATTCGGACGGGGTTCTGATCCCTGGACAGTTTGTCACTGTTTCCCTGAGTGACCCGGAAGACCCAAAGGTACTGACCGTGCCGCGCAATGCCGTACAATTCGACAAGCAGGGTTACTTTGTGTTTTCCGTTGATGGCAAGAATACCGTTCATCGTATGAACATCGAAATCGGCACCCAGTCCGCGACCAGAACTCAGGTTAAGTCAGGGCTGAAGGAAGGTGACCGGGTCGTTGTGCAAGGTTTGCAAAAAATTCACAATGGCTTGGTCGTAAAACCAGTCGACAGCCAGAGTTAGGTAAGGGATTGATCTCTCACTACTTCATCAACAGGCCGCATTTTGCCGCTGTTGTAGCGATCTTGATGGTACTTTTTGGCGCGGTCTGTGTTCGACTTATACCCATTTCGGAATACCCCGACATCGCTCCTCCGCAGATTTATGTTCAGGCCAATTACCCTGGTGCCGACGCGCAGGTTATTCAGGAATCTGTTGCAACGCCGATCGAAGAGCGTGTGAACGGGATCGAGGGCATGTTGTACATGCAGTCCAAAAGTTCGAATGATGGCAGCTATGATCTAAACATTTCGTTTGAACTGGGAACAGATCCCAACGTCGCTGCGGTGGAGGTGCAAAACCGAATCGCGCTGGCCAGCGCGGAATTACCATCAGATGTTCAACAGCAGGGCATCGAGGTCACAAAACAATCCGGAAACATGATCCTGGTGATCAACCTGACTTCCCCGGACGAATCCCGGGATGAGCTTTATCTGAGCAACTATGCGGCCGAGTTCCTGCATGATCCCCTGCAACGCCTTCCAGGCGTCGGTGGCGTTTCGCAATTTGGTCAGTTGGAATACAGCATGCGGGTCTGGATCAATCCGGTTCGCATGGCTGCGCTGAATATCACCGCGGCAGAGATGGCAGACGCCATTGAAAAGCAGAATGTCGTTGCAGCTGCTGGGCAAGTCGGAGCCCCACCATTCGGAGAGGCACGAACGGACTTTCAGTTCAAGTTGCGCGCAGAAGGTCTGTTGCGGGAAGCAGAGGAATTTGGACGGATCATCGTGTCGACGGGCGAAGACGGATCAGTCACGAGACTGGAAGATGTCGCCCGGATCGAACTGGGCTCTGCCACTTATGCCGGGTCGTCGCAACTGAATGGTCAGGACACAGCAACAATTGCTGTGCATCAGGAAAGCACGGCCAATGCGTTGGAGATATCGGACAGCATTCACGTCCTGATGGAGGAGCTTTCCAAGAAATTCCCTGACGGTGTCTCGTACGAGATTACCTACGACGTGACGGATGCTGTTCGCGTGTCGATAGAAGACATTCTCAAAACCCTTGCGCTCACAGCGGGTTTGGTAATCGCCGTGACGTTCTTCTTTTTGGCAAGTTTCCGGGCAACCATCGTCCCTGCCATCGCGATCCCGGTGTCACTGTTTGGTGCCATTGCTCTGATCTATGTCATCGGGTTCAGCGCAAATATGATCACGCTGTTTGCATTGGTGCTCGCCATCACGCTGGTGGTGGACGACGCGATCATAATCATTGAAAACGCCGAACGCATCCTGAACGAAGATGGCCTAGACCCACGCGAGGCCACCTTAAAGGCGATGTCGCAGGTTAACCGGCCTATCATAGCAACCACCTTTGTTCTTGCCGCCGTGTTCGTTCCGGTTTGCTTCTTTCCCGGCGTGACGGGGACGATTTATTACCAGTTTGCAGCGACAATTATCTTCGCGTTTGTTCTGTCCGCTGTGAATGCGCTGACCCTTGCTCCGGTGCTGTGTGCCATGGTCTTGAAATCTGGGGCCAAGCCGATTGGTTTGCTACGTTTTGTTCCCTCAGTGATTTCATGGATCAGAACGCAATATGTGCGTCTCGTAGCGCTCATGCTGCGATACCTCGCGATCTCGTTGTTTGTTTTTGCCGCAGCCGTTGGCGGAACGATCTATCTCTTCAAAACCGTCCCAACCGGTCTGATCCCGCAGGAAGACAATGGCGTCTTGCTTGCGGCGATGGAGTTGCCCGACGGTGCATCGCTTCAGCGCACTCAGGCTTTCATGGCAAAGGCTGGTGCGGTTATCGAACGGGCTCCGGGGGTGGACACAGTGACCACAGTGTCCGGCGCAAGTATGCTTGCCGGCGGTCGATCAAACGCGGGCATGGCGATTGTGACGCTCAAACCCTGGGATCAGCGAAAAAACCCGAACCTTCACTGGAACGCCATCATGCAGGATTTGGACAAACAACTCGCCACGTTGCCCGAGGCCGAAAGCTATGTTTTTCCATTTCCCACCATTCACGGGCTGGGCTCAACAGGCGGTATTTCGGTCGAGCTTCTGGATCTTGAAAAAGGCGATGGGGAAAAGTTGGAATCGGTGATGAACGCCTTTGTGACAGCGTTGAATGCCGCACCAGAATTTGTCCGCGCACATGGCAGTTTTTCAGGGCAGACGCCGCAATACCGGCTCTTGCTGGATCGGGATCGGGCCGAAGCGCTGGGCGTTAACGTTTCAGATATTTTCACAGCTTTGCAGGCTAATCTCAGCACGTATTTTGTCGATAACTTCATTCTGTCCGAGCGGGTGTATTGGGTAGTTATCTCGGCTGATGCCCAATATCGCCAAACGCTGGATGACGTGGGCAATATCTATGTCAAAAACAGCGCGGGCGACTCACTGCAGCTTCGAAATTTCGTAAGCAGCGAACCGGTCCTCGCGCCAGATGCGATCCCCCGCTACAACCTTTTCACAGCAGCGTCGGTCAGTGCGCAACTTGCAGAGGATATCAGCTCGGGTGCAGGAATTGCAGCGATGCAGAAAATAGCTGACAAAACACTTCCCGACGGGTTCCGGATCGAATGGTCGGGTGTCACGCAACAGGAAGTGAAGTCTCAGAATTTGGTACCCTACATTATGCTCTCTGCCCTTGTGCTGGCTTACCTGTTTTTGGTGGTTTTGTACGAAAGCTGGGTTCTGCCTTTATCGATCATTACATCGACAGTCTTTGCGTTGTTGGGCGCGCTGATACCTCTGGCACTGTTTCCGTTTTTGACCAGCAATATCTTTGCCCAAGTGGGAATGGTGTTGCTGATTGGTTTGGCCGCTAAGAAAGCCATCATGGTTGTTGAGTTCGCAAACCAGCAGCGCCTATCCGGCGCAAGCATTCGTGATGCGGCCCTAATAGCAGCAGAAATCCGGTTCCGGCCTGTCACAATGACCGGCTTGTGTTTTATTGTCGGGGTTCTTCCACTGGTGTTGTCCAGCGGGGCAGGTGCTGCGGCACGGGTTTCGATTGGCTATCCCGTCCTGTTCGGCATGATACTCGACAGTACGCTGGGACTATTGATGATCCCGGTTTTGTACGCCGCGTTTCAGGCGCTTAGAGAGTATCTGGTCCGCCTGAGACCTCGTGCCAAACACACGTGACGCTTGGAAACTGGGTGTGTAGCCACTCCAGCCGAACCGAATGATCAGACGATGCCCGGCACCTGAAAACAGCGCTATTCGCTCGGGTCGGATTGCGACAGAGTCGCCTGCAACCGCCACTCGCTAAGCGGGATAATTGTCTTGTCAGTTGCGCTCTTGATGCTTTCAAACGTAACGGCGATCGTTTGAAGGGTGTCGGCGTTTTGAACGCCTAAATCGATCATCAATCTGCTGACACCGGTATTGGGGTTCTGATCGGCACAGTCCGAGTTGTACTGTGTTTTGCAAGGATCCGCTGAACGCAAAGTAAAACGGCCCTCTGGTGGAGAAAGAATGCGCGCCAATAGCTCTTTGCCATCCTTACGCAGGATAGCAGTCTGCCCATCAACATGTATCTGCGCATCGGTATGCATGGTCCAGGATACAGGTTCACTATGGCCTCCTTTAATTTCGTCCTGAACCAAGACTGTTTTTTCTTCGATCAAGGCAATGCCGCGTCTAACTGCACCCACGGGCTGGGCATACGGTTCTGAAAGGTCTGCGATTGCAAAGGTGAAATCGGGAAACTGCCCAAACTCTTCGATCTGGGCGCGACCGATTGTCTGCTGATTAGTAGAGCTAAAGGTCAGTGTGTTTTGACCGATGGTGGCGGTGCGATAATAGTCAAACCGCTTGTCGGTGAAGTAACCCGGTAAGTGATAGTTTCCGATCCCAAGATCAACCGCCCATCGCACGCCATCGGCTTCAAGAACAAATGTTCCCGCATCGAGGTTATTGTGGTGACTGCGCAGTGGCCCCGCCTTGAAGCCGACATAGGTTGCCTGCCGGTCATCCCAAGCCGTCCTCATCGTCACAAGTCCTAGCCCACCAAACCAGAATGAATGTTGCCGTCCGTCGACCGGCTTAGCCTTGGAATTCTGCCGCCAGATCAAATCCAGCGCAATGTGTGAAGAAGGTTTGGAGCCGGCGACACGAAGGTTGTAGTCAGGCCGGTTAAAATGCGATGCAAGCCATGTCAAAGCAACCAGATCCGTGTTTGTGTCGCTGTCGCCGTAGTTGAACAACATGCCGGTCGGCCCCGTCGCATGTGTAAGATAGTCACCAAAATTCGCCATTCCGTCTGTTTTAGACAAATCAAAATCGTGCCCAAGGACAGTTTCCAAAGACGTAATCGCTATGGCCGCATCCCGCGCAGACAATGCGCCATACATGGGTCCTTCTGGCCACGCCCCATCCGGAGCGAACATGGCAAATCCATTTCGGAGAGAGGTCTGAGCACTTTCGATAATCTGTGTCGCAAGCTCTGGCTCAGCTTCAGAGACCGCAAGGGCAGCGACGATCATTCCGGTATTGCAGATGATATTCCAATTAAACGATGCGACTGGCCAGGTGATATCTGCAGTTGCAGTACCATCCGGCAACGTAGTTGGAACCGGCGTCGGATGCACCCACCGCTGCGGTACAACCCATCCCTTGTCGAAATAGGCCTTATCCAGCTCATAGATCCTGTTGGCCTCGTTCAGCGCTTTGTCGATAAGGGCCGATCTGATTGCGGAGTGTTCGTTTTCATCAAGTGTTTCACCGATCCAACTGTAGCCGAGCGCAACCGCCAACGTCACTCTGCTTAAGCCCAGAAAATGCTCCGGATGCCAAGTTTCCAGGTCTGCAAGTTGCAGGAGTTCCATTTTGGTTCGATCTGCATATCGCTTGTCACGGGTTAGTCGCCACGCCATGCCAAGCGTTGTCAGGCGTTCAACCGGCTTCTGATCAAACCCAACAAGCCCGTTTTGCAAATCGGTTTCATTTGTTCTGAGCGCCTCCACAATCGTGGGCCTATCCAAATAAGCCTCAGCGGCTGCAAGCAACGCTTTGTAGTCCGAAGCGATAGCCGCATCAGTCGTCCGTAGGGTTTCAACCCGTTCAACGACGTCATCGGTCAGCATAACTTGCGGCACAACCGTTTCGGACCTGGCACTGTTGGTGAAGACAACAGTCAGGAACGAGGCTGCAAAGACGGTTAATAGCTGCGACAAATCCTTGCCGATGACTGAGATCACTAAGAATGCCTCCTTTATCCTAACGATGACCGAGGGGTCAACCTCCCAGCTATTTACTGGTCTTATTCTTCTAGGAGCTCGCGGATATTGACGTCCAACTGTTCCGTAAAGCCCTTGTCATTGCCAGGATTGGCAGCGCAATGACCCCATGGCGAGTCGTAAGGACGGAAGATGGCGTTAGGCATGTGGCGGGCTTCGATTTCGTTATCTTCGGGTGGGAAATATAGATCCTGCGTGCACGGCATCAGTGTGGCGCGAGCCTTGATGGCACTAAGGGCAAGTTTGAAATCCCCTTTGTAAAGCGGCCCGGCAGAGATGTCGCTAGTCTGCCAGGTGGCAAGCTTGACCAGTAGATTGTTGGCATCCCAACCCTGCAGATGGTCTTGTTCCCAATCTTGCATCAGCTCTTCAATGGATCGGAATCCGAGCTGCTCATAAAGCCTCTCGCGGTAAAAGGTCTGAGAGAAAGCCCAGCCTGCGTAGACCCGACCAAAGGCCTTGAGCCCTGCCTCGGGCGGGCTGTCATAATTGCCGCCGTTCCAATTCTGGTCCGCGCAAAGGGCGGCCTTGACCCCTTCGAGGAAGACAAAATTATGCGTTGAGGTTTTGGCCGAGGCGCAGAAAGGCAAGATCGCTTGTACCATATCCGGGTATTGCGCCGCCCATTGATAGGATTGACAGCCCGCCATAGACCAGCCGGCGACCAGTGCGATCTTTTCGATGCCGAGGTGATCTTGGATCAACCGATGCTGCGCCGCGATATTATCCCACATCTGCACCAACGGAAATCGCGGGCCGTCTTGAGGGGAGGGCGTATTCGAGGGCGAAGACGAACGGCCATTGCCGAACAAATTTGGACTGACGATGAAGTGGCGGCTTGGGTCAATAGCGCGACCGGGGCCGAAGAACCCTTCGTTCCGAGTATTTGTCCCCGTGTAGAAGGTCGGTAGGACGATGACATTGTCACGGGTGGCCGACAACGTGCCGTAAGTTTGATAGGCAAGTTTGGCGTCGTGCAAAACCTGACCCGATAGAAGCGGGAAGTCTCCAAGGTCGAATGTCCTAAACTCATCCACGGCCATCTTTCAGTACAGCCTCAGATACTCTTGCACTTCCCAGTCAGTGACCGATTGGTGATAGCGCTCCCATTCGTCGTTCTTGTACTCGAGATAGGAGTTGCGCATCACGCGCCCCATCACATGTTCGGCCATCTCGTCATGACGCAGAGCCTCAATAGCGTTGAACAAAGTTCGCGGAAGCCTGCGTATACCAAGCTCGGCAAGTTCGGTTTCAGTCTTTGAGTACAAATCAAATTCGGTTGGCTTGCCCGGATCGATCTTGTTTTTGATGCCGTTTATCCCGCAGCTCAGGTGCATTGCCATCGCGAGATAGACATTCATAGTCATGTCACAGGCGCGATTTTCGATGCAGTGACGGCTTTGCGGAAGGCGAAACTGCGCGGATCGGTTGTTGAAGCCGTAGGTGATGTTGGTCGGTGCCCAGGTCACCGTGCCACCCTCAAACCCACCAACGCGAGGCACCAGACCGTTGTAGGAATTCACTGTCGGACAGGTGATCGCCGTGATTGCTTCGGCATGCTGCATCAATCCGCCAACGGCCCAACGGCTTTCGTCGCTCCATTCGCCATCGGGCGTTTCAAAGATATTCTCGCCTGGACAGCTGTCATGCTGCATCGACATGTTGATATGTGCACCGGAGCGCCAGTCGCCAACCGTGGGTTTTGGCATGAAGGTCACGAACATCCCATGCTGTTTCGCCACCTCTTTCAGAGTAATGCGCAGGAATGCCAGCCGGTCAGACATCTCCAACATATTGGTATAGTGGAAATCGAGCTCGAACTGCGAATATGCGCCTTCGGCCACCACGTCATGCAGGTTCCAGCCCAGACCTTCGATGATGTCGATCAGGGTTTTTAGGAATGGCATCGAGTCGATGGAATACTCAACATCATAACCAAATGCCTGACGACGCGGACGAAGCCCATCTGCAGGGTCATCGTCAAATGCCTTTACCGGCTGCCCGGCGTCGTCATACTTCATCACGATAAACTCGGGTTCTACCCCGGCGTAACCAGTGTACCCTTCCAGCGCAGCCTCGTGCATGGCGCGTTTCAGGGCCTGACGCGGACAAACGTTGTAAGGAGCGTCTTCCCAGTAGAGATCCGAGAAGATGATCGCCATCGATGTGTCCCATGGACAGACGTAGACGGCATCGAGATCCGGAACCACTACTTGATCGCTGTCGGCGGGGCTTAGCTCGGGCACGTACGAAATCGAATGCACCGCGAATTGTGGCCCTTTTCCAAGGCATAGCGGTTCAAAATCACTCATTGGTACGGGTTTGGTTTTTGGAATACCGTGCAGGTCAATCCAGGCGGCCATCACGTATTTGACGCCATCCTCCTCCAGACGTTGCCGTACTTCTGCGATACGCGGGCGGTTACGCTCGACAGCGTCGTGGAAAGTCTCGTAGTAGGTGCGGGTGCTGGCATTATCCTTGGGCATTCGGCGTCCTCCCATCGAATGGCAATCAGATTTGGTTCACCGAGGGTGATCCCTCCGTGTTGGTGTTGGTTTCGGTTGTTCTGTCGCGCAGCGGTTAAGATGTTCAGCCGGGGACAAAATCGTCAGGGTCGATGCCCGGAACCTGCGTGATCCCGGCAAGCTGCTTCCAGTTGTGAGGGTAGGCGGCATAGAAGATCACGCATTTGCCGTCCGACTCGTAGGAAATGTGGTTGTCCTTCGGGACAAACAGCACATCACCACGATTGCAAACATAGCTTTTGCCATCGCAAACCAGTCGGAATGTACCCTCAAGGCAATAAATGATCTCGTCGCAGGTCAGATCCCACGGCACCTTGATGTTGTTCAGGACGTTGATGCCACCGCACATGGACTTGCTGAATTCGCTGGTCACCATTGGTTTGATGTAAGTGTCGCTGTTCCCCATCGAGTCGTAGCGATTTTGAACCAGATCGAATTTGAAAAGTTGAGGTGTGTCACCCATTTGGTCAGCCTTCCTGTGCCAGATGTTTCAGTATGGATTCGTTCAATTCGACCTTGTAACCGTCGGGGTCCTCGCAAAAGGCGATGACCCTTGTGCCGTTTTTCATTGGCCCCGGTGGGCGGGTGATGTTTACTCCCGCCGCAGCCAGCTGTTCGCACGCGGCATAAACATCTGGCGTTTCGATGCAGATGTGACCCCAGCCGTCGCCTTTGTCATAAGGCGTGCCCTGATCCCAATTGGCGGTCAGCTCCAGCGTGGGAAACTCGGCCTCGGGCCCATAGCCGATAAAGGTATTGGTGAATTTGCCTTCGGGGTAGTCCGTGCGCCGCTGCACTTCCATACCCAGAATTCCGCAATAGAAATCCAGTGACTTCTCCATGTCGGTGACCCGCATCATCGTATGGGCCAGACGAAACCCTTTGGATATGGACTTATTCATCGATATTGTTCCTTCTTGCTTAAGCACCGGCCACGTCGCGTTCGATCAGATCCTGGAAGGCGCGCACGCTGTCCTCCCAGGCAGGCGACAACAGGCCTCCATCCTCGGCGACTGGGGATTTGCGGCCCTCAAACATGCGTACAACCATCTCGTGATCTTCCTTGTGGACATCCCACCAAAGGTTTCTGAGGGCTTGTATTTCCTCGGCGCTCAGCTCCTGACCTTCTGTCGTGTAAAGTGCTCGGTACTGGCGCATTTTTCCGGGGCCGATGGGTACGTTCAGATAGACGCCCAGCTGATCCGGAAAATAGCGGCCCAGAATGAAATTGGGGTACAGGGTCAGATAGCGAGAGCTGACGCCCAGACTGCCGGATGTGCCCAACTCTTCGTTCAGATCCACCGCGCTGCCGATGCAGGTGCCATCGGTGATAGTATAGTGGTTTTCCAATGGTTGATCAGTGGTTGAGGCATGGACAAACTGGACATGGTAGGGCTCGATAAAGTTCTCCATGATCAGCTTCCAGTTGGTGCCAATCTCACCAAAGTCGAGTAGGCCAATTGGTTCCACTCTGGTGAAATCCATCCCCTCCAGCCGGCTGATCAATGGCGCGGCATATTCTTCGAAATCAGGCGCATTCCCATCAAGATTGACGAAAATCCAATCATGCCAGACATGGGTGCGCACGGGCTTCAGCCGGTGCTTTTTGATGTCAAAGCCGTCGAATTCCTGTTTGCCGGTTCCGGCAAAATGCGGCGCAGCCCGCAGGCGGCCATCCAGGTCATAAGCCCAAGCATGATAGGGGCAGCGGATCAGCTTGCCGACGTTCTTGGGCTTGTCGACCAATGTCATGCACCGGTGCAGGCAAACGTTGTGAAAAACCTGGATGTCGCCATCACGACCGCGCACCGCCAACAGTGGCAAGTTTGCGCATGTGACCGGATGAGCGTCGCCGGGGTTTGCCATCTGATGCGCAAACCCGATGAATACCCAGTTCTTGGCCAGGACCGTCTGGCATTCCCGCTCCCAGAACTCTTTGCTGCGATACGCCTCAGCGGTCAGCCCGTGCTGAGGCCCGCCAACAGCCTGAGCTCTTTCTTCGGCAATAGTCATTTGTCCTCCCTTCGACACTGCCACCTGCACCCGTCGGTCCAACGGTTTGCGCATGGTTTTTACCGTTTCTCGCGGATGGCCTGTTTGCAGGCTTTGTCCCGCCGCGCCGGGTCTGGAATTACCATCTACGAATATCGCGCATTTTGGCCGTTGATTTTTCGATATCCGTTGTAATTCGAAATTCTGGAGCAAGAATCAGAAGTAATCTGGTCAAAAAGCGGCACTGTGATGCGAATTTCGAACAATTTGGTCGCGCTGGCAGTGAAATACGTAATTTCAGCGGGATAATACAAATAATTCGGCGACGATCCCGCAATATGGCACTCGAAGTCTGCGGTGTTGGGATCGTAGGATGTCGTTTTCCGCACTTTCTTCCAGAGAAATCCCAACGAATATTTGCGGATTTCGATGCTCTCACCTAATCTCAGTTACGAATACAACAATCGAGCATCAGGTATATGGCAGTCAAAAAGCAATCGAACACGAGCGCCAATCAGAGCATTCGATCTCCAAAGGATGACTTGAACCAGCAGATCATCCGGCTGTTGCAGCAAGATGGTCGGATGGCTTTTTCGGAAATTGCGCAGCAGTTGAATGTGTCCGAAGGAACCATCCGCAACCGTGTGAGCGGTCTGCGAGACAACAACATGTTGCGGATCGTCGCGATGTCGGATCCGGTGGCTACGGAATACACCACCGATGCGATGATCGGGCTGAATGTGGCTGTTGGAGTGACCCCGCGCCAGGTGGCGGAGCGGCTTGAAAATAACCCTCGAGTCGTTTTCATCCTATGGGTTGCGGGCCGTTATGACCTGATCATCGAACTCGTCAGCGACGACCGTGACGCATTAAAGGAATTTCTTGAACAGGAAATCCACGCAAGCGACGATATTGCCAACGCCGACGTCATGCCAGGGCTGAAGAATTTTAAGAACCAGTTCCTGCTAAAGCAAGGTGTGAGCGAGTGACGAGGAAAAAGACGGTTGCTGCAGTATACGGTGAAAGGGCCTAAACAGAGATTTTCGGGAGATCTTTAGCGCCGATCTTAATACCGCCCGACTGCACTCGGCCTTCCGAGTTGGCCGGTCGTCATTGTCCGACTATTTGCTTTGAATATAGGTTCCTGCAGCGAATTGCCGCAATACGATAGCTGCGCTGCGGCGGTAGTGGGTGCAATGAATGTCGGGTAAGGGCCGTCCACGTGATCAGCAATTGGCGGGGCAGGGGGCTTAGCTGCAACGGCTCCGAGCCCAAAGCAGTCTTTGCAATATCCAGCATTCGCCGTTCCCATCGGCATGTTAGCAATGTGTCGGCTTGAGTTTTTTAGGCATACGACCGACTTTGCTGTACACTCGCCACACTGCTCTGTCGAAAAGCTGAATGAATGACCAACTTCTTTGGGGGGAGAAACTATGTCAATCGAAACGACCGCACGAGAATTTTTTGAAGCTTGCGAGACTGGTAAGGGTTGGGAAAGGTGCAAAGGCTGTTGCCATCAAGGCGCTACTTTCTCAGCTCAGGCCGATGCGTTAGCTGACATATCTACTCTGGAGGGTTATGCGGATTGGATGAAGGGTTTGCTGACACCAATTCCAGATGGTCATTACGAGCTAAAGTCATTCTCGACTGATGCAGATCGTGGCGTCGTAACTGCATTTGCCGTATTTCACGGTACCCACTCGGTAGACGGGCCCGTGCCAGCGACCGGAAATAAGGTTGCGGCCGATTACGTCTATGCGATGGAGTTCGAAGGCGAAAAAATTCGGCACATGACCAAGATTTGGAATGACGGTCACTCGTTAAAGCAACTCGGCTGGGCTTAACCGCTGTAGGATGATTTGTGCGCTAGCGAGCTGAAATGGCGGTGAGCGCTTTGTCCACTCATCAGCCATTTTCAGTCCGGTGCTGAATGTCCGGTTTTCGGGATCTCAACATGCTGAACGAGCGAAACCTAAAATGGTGGTGGAGGTCCAGTGAGCGTGAGCTCTTTTAGTTCAGGGTGCTGCTTCTGCAGCGAATGGCGGCAAGGCAGACGCTAACGCAGAAATTTTAAGGTTGGGCCAATGTCCGGTAGGGCCGAATAACCGGGATTAGGTTTGGGACTAGCCCTCTGCAGTCTCAATCTTCCAGGCGTCCAGTAACTTCGGGAGTGCAATCTCCCAATCCAAAACCCCGGATTGTGCTGCCCACGAAAGGTATTGGCCTTTCAAATCCGCCTCAAGCGTCGGAGATGTGCCAGCCAGATTGTTCAATTCCGTACGGTCTGTCTCCATATCGTAAAGCTCCCAATCTTGCGAAAATTGACGCACCAGTTTGAATTGCCCGAGGCGAATTGCTGCGTTTCCTTCATGTTCGAAGAAGATTGGTTGCTCGCGTCCCCAGTCTTTTCCTCTGAGCAAGGAAAGCAGGGATTCACCCTGCATAGGCTGGATTTTGTGCCCTCCAACCTCGTCTTGATATGTGCACCCTGTCGCCTCAAGGATGGTCGGCAGAATATCCACAACGTGACAGGCAGCATGGGCCGTGTTTCGGGTTTTGAACCCTTTGGGCCAATGCGCGACCAGTGGCGTCGATATCCCACCTTCGTGCACGTAATGCTTGAACAGTCGAAATGGCGCGTTGGAAACATTGGCCCAAGGTTTGTCATAGCTTTGATAGGTCAGTGCACTACCAGGCATAACGTCGGGGCGATTGCCCATCTCGATCTTGCGACCGTCGGAGGTGGTGTCTGGGAAGAACTTGACCCAACCATCTTCGGCCATGAACTCGGCACAACCACCGTTGTCGGACAGAAACAAGATCAGCGTGTTGTCGAACCTGTCCATGCGTTTCAGCTCGGCGATCAGACGGCCAATGGACTGATCCATCCGGTCGACCATTGCGGCATAGGTCGCCATTTTCCGGGCTTCCCAGTCCGTGTTTTTCTCTGCAGTCCACGGGTGAACCTGGTCATCGCGCGGTGAAATGTCCCAGTTGGTCTGGAACAGCCCCATGGCATTCATCGTCTCGTGCCGCGCAGTGCGAGTGGCGTCCCACCCGGCGTTATAGACTCCGTCGTATCGGGCGATGTCTTCTTCATGCGCGTGAAGAGGCCAATGCGGGGCAGTATGTGCCAGATAGAGAAAGAACGGCTGATCTTCGGGCGTTTCTTCGATCATGCCGACCGCTTTGTCGGTGATCGCGTCGGTGAAATAGAAATCATTGGGGAAGGTCTCGACCCGGCTATCGTCTTCCAACATGTAGTGCGGCGAAAAGAAATGTGTGACGCCATCGACAATGCCATAAAAGCGGTCAAACCCGCGCTGACGTGGTGTTGGGTGCTCGACATCGCCAACGCGCCAACTGTCGACCTCGCGGGCCATGAAATCCCCCGCGACATGCCATTTCCCGGACATCAGCGTTCGGTAGCCGTTCGCTCTGAGGTGCTCTGCAATCGTGGCGCTGTCGTTGCGCAAGAACCCTTGATAGGCGGGCGTGCCAAGATTGGCCCCCATGTGACCAACGCCTGCGTTGTGAGGATACAACCCGGTCAGCAACGACGCGCGGGTCGGGCAACATCTGGCGCAATTGTACATGGCTGACAACATGGTGCCGTCGCGAGCGAGCGCATCAATGTTAGGCGTCTTGATTTCGGAGCCCGTAACGCCAAGATCCGCAAAACCCAAATCAT
Organism: Ruegeria meonggei; assembly: GCF_900172215.1. Taxonomy (GTDB): domain Bacteria; phylum Pseudomonadota; class Alphaproteobacteria; order Rhodobacterales; family Rhodobacteraceae; genus Ruegeria; species Ruegeria meonggei. Next base: position 118,169 of record NZ_FWFP01000007.1, on the reverse strand, counting down.
CAGCGAGGATCAAAATAACGTTTGGTCGTTCGCTTACCTTTGGCATCGTTTTTTCTCCAGAAAAGTCTGAAGAAACGTAGGATTGTACAAGCGCAATCACAACAATCTTTAGTCACATGAGCTGAAGGCAGCCACGAAGGTACGCGTTTGAAGGGTTCGCTTCGTCAGCACATATTGAGTGCAGACTGAGCTAAATCTTGTACCAGCAGCGAACGGCAGCTTCGACGGGCCGCACAGCAGCGCTTGGGGTTTGTTTGAACGGCAACAATGGGCCGTCCTCGTGATCAGCTATTGGCGGGGCAGGGGCCTTTGCCGCATTGATTCTTGGGTCTGCAATGAGTCCATTTTGACAGATGTTGCACTGTGCATGAAAACCCATACTGGAATGAGAGCATAACTACGTAGGGGCTCATGTCTCTCCATTTGGAACTCTGCTCTATTGCTGTGGATGAAAACGCACAGGCATTACCAATAAGATTGAACAAAGAGGGGCACTTCCGAGTGCTCCTCGGAAGTTCTTCAAGGGCATTGTTTTGCTGGGAACGCAGAAAGGTGCGAGCGTCGATCGTGCAGGTTTTCAGCAGCAGCGAGACGATGCATTGACTACGGTCCTGACCTCGACCATCACCGAAGTCGAGCACGAGCAGCGAGTGGCGGCTATGCGGGCTGCGTCTGAAGCATCAACACATAATTTTGAATGTCGGTAAAGGGCCGTGAGTGAAGCGTCTAGATAAACTTTGGGAATGCTTACTATCAAACATGAATTGCAACTTAGCGATCTCTACGAAGCTGTAAATTATCAATTGATCTCCTGTGTTGCCCGATCTCGATAGGCACGCGATACTAAAAAGCACGACAGTCTCGAATAGCGGGAAATCTATAATCCAGGCAGACGGATTGGTGAAACTGCATGCGACAAGATAAAGAGCTTACTTTTGCAACGGCCCTGGCCAGCCATTCCAGGGAGCAGGGTTTCCAATCCGAAAAACATGCGCATGAGTATTACCAGGCTTCGTTGCTGAGCGCTGTCGTGCAGGGCGTTTACGACGGGACTGTTTCCATCGAACAGCTGCTGGAACATGGAAACTTCGGCCTGGGCACGTTCAATGCGCTCGATGGAGAAATGATTGTGTTGGATGGCGTTGCCTATCGCCTCGACGGGGATGGCAATGCTTCGGTAGCAAGCAACAATGCTCTGACACCTTATGCTGGCGTCATCAATTTCGAACCAGCGGTTATTCGATCTTTGGACACAGAAACACAAAAGGATGCTCTTGAGGCCCAGCTTGATGCTTTGGCGGAGGCAAGAAATCTGTTCTATGCCGTTCGTTTTATCGGCAACATTAAACACATAAAGTACAGAAACGTTCTACGGCAGGAGAAGCCATACAAACCTCTGCTGGAGGTCGTAAAAACGCAGGCTGAATTTGAGCTGAACAACGTCGAGGGGACAATTCTGGGTTTTCGGTGCCCGGATTATGCCGTCGGGATTGGTGTCCCGGGCTACCACCTACAATTTATTTCCGCCGACCTGAGCAAAGGAGGGCACGTCCTGGACTATACTCTGAATAGCGGTCGAATTGAAATTGATCATACGTCTTCTCTGCATCTTGAACTTCCAGAAACCAGATCATTTTCAGACGCCAATCTGTCTGCGGGCACTTCGGCAGACAGCATCCTAAAAGCAGAGAGTAATGATACTTAGACACTTCCATGCAAGATGGTTAAATGCACTCGTCTCCTAAGTCCGTTGCAATTGCCGTCTTATAATGCTGACTTTATCGGACAGACGCGTGCAACCAGTGCGTGCCGATCCGAAAGGGCAGCCTATGGTCGATTCCGGTCCTGAAAATTTACAGTACGTGACAAACCCACTCCTGAACAAAGGTACTGCCTTTTCTCTACACGAACGAGAAAAGCTTGGATTGCTGGGTCTTCTTTCGCCACACATCGAAACGCTCGAAACCCAGATAGACCGTGTCTATGCCGCCTTTGCGCGTGAAGAGACACCGCTGGATAAGCATGTCTATCTGCGTGGCCTGCAGGATGATAACGAAGTTTTATTTTACGCCCTTTTGGTTCGACATCTAACCGAGATGATGCCGATAATTTACACACCGGTTGTGGGTGACGCCTGCAAAAGGTTCAGTGAGATATACGATCACCCGCGCGGTTTGATCATTTCTTATCCCGAGCGAGACCAGATCGATGACATTCTTGAGAATACCATCCTGCCCTCTGTCGAGGCCATAGTTGTCACCGATGGAGAGCGGATTTTGGGTTTGGGCGATCAAGGCGCGGGCGGAATGGGAATTCCGATCGGAAAGCTCTCGCTTTATACCGCTGCGGGCGGAATAAGCCCGTCTGTAACGCTCCCGGTGGTACTGGATGTTGGCACCAACAATCAGGAACGGCTGGAAGATGCCCTCTATGTCGGCTGGCGGAATGAACGCGTCAGCGGGGATGAATACTTTGAATTTGTCGATCTTTTTGTACAGGCGGTTAAGCGCAAGTGGCCGGATGTATTGCTCCAATTCGAGGATTTTGCTCAGCAACATGCGGCACCCTTGCTTGCGCAGTATCGCGATCAGCTCTGTACATTCAATGACGACATTCAAGGCACGGCGGCAGTAACAGCGGGCACCTTGCTGGCCGCCTCTAATGTCACGGGCATTCCGTTAAAAGACGCATCCATCGCCTTTCTTGGAGCGGGATCTGCCGGGGTGGGTATCGCCGAACAATTGGTGCAACTCATGGTTCGCCAAGGGTTGTCCGAGACCGATGCGCGCGAGCGCATCTACATGGTGGACCGGAACGGATTGCTAACCGATGCGATGACGGACCTTCTGCCGTTCCAAATGCAAATTGTCCAACCCTTCACTAAAGTGAGGAGCTGGTCCGATGGTGAAATTTCACTGCTGGATGTGATTAATCGCGCCAAACCCAACATTTTGGTTGGTGTCAGTGGTCAGGCGGGCTTGTTCTCGGAAGAGATCATTCGTGCGATGGCGGCTCACACAGATCATCCAGTTGTGTTGCCGCTTTCGAACCCTACATCGCGAATTGAGGCCGTGCCCGCAGATATTATCCATTGGTCAGATGGTCACGCAATGGTTGCCACCGGAAGCCCGTTTGATCCTGTTGTCTACAACGGTCAGACCCACCATGTCGCGCAATGCAACAACTCTTACATATTCCCCGGTATGGGGCTGGGCGTGCTGGCGGCGCGCGCGCGCCGCGTCACTGACGGAATGTTCATGGCCGCCGCCGAGGCGCTGGCCACATTGTCACCGGCGAAGTCCGATCGCACAGCCAGCTTGCTGTCTGATGTGGGGAACATTCGCGAAGTCAGCAAAGCTATCGCATTTGCCGTTGGTCAACAGGCACAGCTGGACGGGGTTGCGCCGAAATCCACAGGCGATGATTTGAAAGCGGCGATAAATGCGAAGTTCTGGACCCCGCACTATGAGGAGATCGCCTGAAGCTGACCCGGGTTAGAGTGACCAGGAGGCTTCTCCTTATGCATTCAGAACCCATGGAACCTGTTGTGAGGAATGAGAGACGGGATCCGAGCGTGGTTCTGATTAAGACGGTTTCGCCGCCTCACGTATGAGCGGCTTTTGCATCGCAGCACATAGGGCACCTACCAGCAGGACCGCAGAAGCCACGACGAGGCTATCTCCGATTTCTCCGGTTATGTCCCCGATGACACCGGCACCGATCGGCCCTAATGCCTGTGAGATGGCGAATATCACGGTAAAAAAGCTTATGGTTGCACCCCAGTCCGGTTGTTCCACATTCTGGCGGACAAAGCTGGTTACAGCAGTAGGCGGCATAAACACCGAAAGTCCGAACACGAGTGCCGATAAAATCAATCCATATCCGGATGGAACCAAGATCGGCAGGGCTGAACCTAGTGCAACTCCGCTTAAAATCAGCGCTAATGGCATTCCGGATGAAAAGCGAGCCAGCACCCCGCGCCAAACAAAAGGAGACGCCATAATACTGAACCCAAGAACCATCCACGTTGCGGTGGTCAACAGGACACTGGAATGCTGCTCCTTCATCCAGACAGAGATAAATGTGACGTAGACAATGTAACCCAACCCGAACAGCGCGTACCCACCGAGTTGGCCAAGCATTCTGCGCACCGGTGGGATGGAAGGAAGCGCGGCGTCGTGCTCGGTTTCGTTCAATTCTGTGGAAGCCCAAACCGAAAATGGGCAAATGACCAGGGCTGCCAATCCGACCCCGATCCAGGCCCAGTCCCAATATTGTGGTCCGAATGCGTCAAGCATAGTCGGAAGGGTTGCGCCGCATAACGCGATACCAAACCCACCGCCACCGCCAAAGTATAAGGCGATGGCCAGCGCATTCTTTCGGGCGTGGCTTTGGAACAGCGATGCTGCCAGTACGCCGCCGGACACAAAGGAAAGAGCACCAAACAACCCCACCAAAGTACGACAAGCAGTTTGAAACACGAGGCTCTCATCAAACCCGGTCGCCAAAAGGCACAGTGCGGTCGCCACAGTTCCGCTTGCAAACAACCGCGACGGAGAAAAATGCCGGATTAGTAAAAGCGTTAGAATCGAACCCACTATGTAGCCAATCGAATTGGCGGTATTAAGCCAACCGGATTGAGTGAGACTCCAGCCAAGGCTACTTTTCATTGATGGTAGGATTAGTCCGTATGCAAAGCGACCAAAGGCGTTGGATATGCTGACGCCAAGCGCAAGGCCCAGCAATATGAGCCACGGGTTGGTAGGTCTTGCGGCTGCCATGAACATCCTTCCAGGTTGAGCCGCACCGTGCCTCAAGGCACCTGACTGTGCAATCCCAACTGTTCGGGCGCGGATACTTTCGGTATGGCTTGCGCAGCTTAAGGGGGCTTTGCTGCAACGGCACCGAGGTCAGCATCGAGACCAATGTTCTTGACGCTGCGACCTACGCCAATGTCCGACGGCTTCGGGAAACGGCGCTGACGCGTGTTGCGGAGAATGTCAGTGGCCAGCCCTTTTTACCGAATGCTCCGCGAGGTAATCGCTGTCTAGACCAGATTAGTTTGCCGATGGAGGAGTTGCGGGCACAGTTGCCATGGTAACCTCCACTGCTTCTGGCCAGCCGAAATCCGTTGTCCCGTCAGGTAGGCCCAAAACTCTGTCGAGTGTGAGAAACTGCATGTCGATTGCCGCCTGCAATTTCTCTGCGGCATGATCGGCTGTTTCAGTTCCCCGTGCCTCAATCGCGCGCAACAGCGCGAGATCAATAAAGGTGCTTAGGAACAAAATTAGTTCTGCGGCAGTATCAACATCTGCGACAGTAAACGTACCCTCATCACAGCCTTTCTGAATGATCCCGGTCAGGACGGGCATAGCACCGGTTCTGACCCTGCGCTTGAACTGTTCAAGCAGAACCATGTTTTTGTCCTGATTCATGACCCGGAAAAATTCAACCTGACCAGGGTAGTCATGCTCACGTAAGTAGTTGGCCCGCAGGTGGATAAAGCTGTGCAACAGGTCGAGCGCAGAGGAGGTCTCATCAGAGGCAACAACAGCCATCTGCGAAAATACACCCTCTGCCATTCCGTCCAATACGCCAAACAACAACTCGTCTTTAGATTTGAAGTGATGATAAAACCCGCCCTTTGAGACGCTCGCCATATCAAGCACATCTTGTATGGTCGTATCCTCGAAGCCTTTGGAAAAGAACAACATCTGCGCGCACCCCAGCAGCTGAGCACGCCGTTGTTCGGGCGGCATGTTCTTTCGCTTCGTAGATTTCATACACTTTCCTCTTGCAAACCGACCGGCGGTCTGCAAATACAGACCCATGGTCGGTTTGTACCCCGACTCACCTGGCAGAGCAATGTAATTCACCTGCCAACCCGAATTTAACGATGCGTTTACGCAGCCAAACTCCGCAAGCGGTAGTGCTTTGCGGACCCGGTTGAGTTGCGCGTACGATGCAGGATCGAATGTCATGAATGCTCTTGTCTGTGGAATTACTTCGCCATCCGAGTTGCGTCGAATGTCTCGCCTGGCGGGTATTCGCGAACTGCTCGGGGTTCTGATCACAAACTGCTTGAAGCAGAAGCCCCCAATGCAACGCACAATTCAATCAGGATATGGAAAGGCCATGAAAAAAACCCATAAATCAATAGGGCCGAAGAACCCAGTCTCTTTTGAAGCAGGTCGAGTTCGATGGTTAGCAATGCAACGCATTGCGACCTCCAGTCAGTTTGTGCGTTCAGTGTTCGCCGCGCTTATCTTTGGTGCCGCTCTGAGCGGATGCGCCGCCAACATGGCAGCGACTGGCAGAGATGGCCCTGATCTGAGCGTCGTTAGCCAGGAGGCCACCCGGTTCAATGTTGAACGCCAGTTGGGCTCACCCGATGAATTGCAGCAACAAGCCAATGGAGACTGGGTGGCTGTCTATGATGTTGAGCCCAGGACAAAACCGAACCTGGCGCGAGCAGCAGGTCATGGAACACTGGATCTTTTTACCTTCGGGCTTTGGGAAGTTGTTGGTGGCCCGCTAGAGGTGGCACATGCGCGCCGGGTGCTGGTCACTGCCCGATATGACCAATCAGGGAAACTGCTTCAAATGACCAGCAAGCCCAAACCCATCCTCTAATCCAAGTTCTGGATCACGGCTGGACGGAAACCCGAAAACAATAATTCCAATACCCCCACTAACGGAAAATCACTCCCACTGGCGCATCACGCATGCCCAGCGTCCAGATGGTCTTTCCGTACAATCAAAAGAACGGACCTTTTAAATGAAGACTATCACGATGATCACACTGGCAGCCGTGATGCCGACTTTGTCCTTGGCAAATGAAAGCTGGACCGGTTTCAATGCGGGCTTGCAGCTATCCACAATCGATGTCTCCGAGGGCAACAACGACAATGGAAATGCAGCTCTGGGTCTCCATGCCGGTTATCTTCACGATTTTGACGGTTACGTAATTGGTGGTGAACTTACTTATGACGCGGGCGCTGAGGTCGAGTCCGGAGGGAAAGCCGAGAAAGTCGATACTGTACGCCTGAAGTTCAAAGGTGGGCATGTATTTGGCCGGACATACCTTTATGGCCTGATTGGTTACGCAAACATTGATGGCGGTTCCAAGAGCGAAGACGGCTATTCTGCTGGTTTTGGCGTGACCTATCGCGCGGCGGACAGGGTTCTGGTTGGCCTTGAATACCTACGAGACACGTACGACACGTCTGGTGATGATATCACGGCTGACTCTGTCGCGCTTCGGGTGTCTTACAAGTTCTAGCTGTAGCCATTCGAGAATTGGAAAATGGCGGGGGACTTCAAGCGGTTCCCCATTTTTCTACCGCCTTCAAATTCCGACGAGGCGCCAGGTGACTAAAGTATCAACTCCAATGAATGAGCGGCTACACCTAAGACCACTTAAAGTGAAAGCTTGGCTCGGCTATCTTTCTTTTGTGGTCCCGAAACGTCCAGCGTTTAGGGGCGGTCCTGTTTCCCCGCGTTTTCCCAAACATGGCGAGCTGGCATTCCTATCTAATCACGTGCGTCGCGATGTTGGCCTCCCAGAATATCACGAGCGCGAGCCCAATCTCTACCTGAGGTATTGAGTTCAGGGCGCAACAGATTCGAGACGCAACCACAATGCATTAACCCAATGGACAGCGAACCATGCACTCATTCAAGCTACAACGCCGTCTCTTAGTACTGACATTCTGTGCTGCCATCGTTGCTGGATGGTCTTTTGCCCAGGATCGTCAAGAAATTTCCGTGACGCGCAGCGGCGAAGATGTTGCAGCCAAAGAGTGTTTCGGAAGCTTCGTTTCATAGGAATTAATTGTTCTTGGCGGGATTGAGCAAACGATACTTATTCGCACTTGTGATTTGTCCCAACCGGTCCTGCTATTTTTGCACGGGGGTCCGGGCGGTACCGTGATACCTTGGGTCGATTTGTTCCAAACGCCCTTGCTGGAAAAGAGCTTTGTTGTTGTCCATTGGGACCAACGCGGAGCCGGAAGCTCGCGGCGATGTTGAAACTCAGTAGAAACTCAAGGCGATTGAACCGTTCGATGCACTTGATGAGGCAGGCCTCACCGTTCAGCGCGAAGTTTTGGCAGAATATGGAGCTGGAGACTTTCACACCGAAGAGCAATGGGATCGCTATCTCTCCTATGTGTTAGAAGGGTGGAGCCCCTACTACACGGAAGCACAGTTTAAGAACTATCTCTGCGGTCTTGAGCTATCGAGCACAGCAATTGAACAGCCTGAGATTGTTGGTGCATACGACCTCTTCACCTCGCACCCGGTCCTAGATCTGCCGGTCCACTTCATAACCGGAGCAGAAGACCAGAACACACCGGCAGATCTGGCACAGGAGTATTACGAACATCTTACGGCTCCAGCGAAGAGTTTTACCCGTATCGATGGTGCCGCCCATATGTTGATGTACGACCAACCCGTTGCCTGGGCTGAAGCCTTGGTTTAAATAAGATACCAGACGGCCACCAACTGAAGAGCGGGGCGGTGCCTCGTCGTGCACTACAACCAATCCGACCCCTCCCATTTTCGGAGAGGTGGATTTAGGAGTTGCACAGATGGACATAGCGCGATTTTCCGAACGTCTCATGGGCATGAAGGACGAGGTTTGGCTGCGACATGCAAACCCTTGGTCCGTTTGGGTCCGCGTGTTGACACTTCTGCCGCTTCTGCCGCTTCTGCCGCTTCTGCCGCTTCTGGCGTTGGCAATCTGGAGCAGAGCATGGATTGGATATCCGAACCTTATGATTCAAGACCGGGTTCATTAACCGTCCGCTTCGGTGGGCCTTGCAACCGTTGCCCCGAGCGTGTGATGCGGTTAGGCTCGCCTTCATGAAACATGTCCCCAAAGAAACTACGGATGACGCCCTTATTCAGGAGTTCCTGGATAAAGGTGGCAAAGTCAGTGTCGGCAAGACCAAACCCGCACCTGCGGAGCTGGGTCTGAGCAAGAATGTCTGGAACGCTAAACTGACCAAGGAAGAGAAGGCCGCGCGCGACAAGAAGTGATCGTGCGAGGCCAGTTGCGCAAGCGGAAAGACACCAAGAAAGCAGATGTGACCCTGAGAGTGGGGAGCACACATCGACGTGTCCGGCGGTCTCAGGTTGGACCCGTTTTGGGAGCGACTAAGGCCCCAGCGCTAGCAGGGGCCTTACTTTGTGAGGATTGGTACCAAGCTGTTTTTGGCGCGCTGATCGTGTTTAGTAGAGGTCGCCGTCCGAAGCCTGCAAGATGTTAACCACGCCTTCGCCGATCATCTCTTGCAGAACGCTGAGCCGGTCAAAGTCTTCAGGGCTGTTGTAGTTCTGCACATGAACCATGACGATTCCTTTGACGCCGCTGTCATCTTGTAACTTCTTCATGTCGCTGGGGAACATGTGGTAGGCGCCGATGACCTTCACTTTTTCTTCCTCGGAGTCACCGCCCCAAGGTGCGTACTTGATATTCTTGCGGGTAATGCCCTCGATAAATAGCAAGTCAGCATCTTTGGCTGCATTCACCAGGCCTTCCGAGTAGTGCCCGTCGCCGCCAAAGACGAGAACACGGCCGTCGGGTTTGGTCGTAAACCTGTAGGCATGGGTGTTCTCTAAAAACCCGTGCGCTGTCGGGAAGGCCTCGACCAGAACATTGTCATCTTCGAAAATCTTACGTCCGTTGACGTCAACATGTGGCCAGACCGGTACCCCAACTGCGGTTGCGCCGTCGAATTTCTGCACTGTCGACCCTTGTGCCATTTCGTTGCGGTCAATGCGCCATGCGTCGTTGATGCTGGCCATCATCTCGTCGACACCGGCGGGGCCGTAAACTTTCTTGTCGACGACGGCCAGGTTCGACCCGAATTTGAACGGGTTCAAAATGAAAGACGGCAATCCAACGGTATGATCTTCGTGCAGGTGGGTCAGGAACATGTACTTGATGTTCGGGACGTTCATGATCGTTGCCAGATCCATTGCGTCCTGAGACTGAACCGATTTACCCAGTGCGCGCCACCAGCCTTCTCCAGCGTCAATGAAATAGGGATAGTCGTTTACGATTACCGCCAGAGCCGGGCCATAACGATAGGGGTTGGGATTCGGGTCACCGCTTCCCATGACCAGAACTTTGGACGGCTTGTCCGTAGGCGAACGATCTAGTGGCCCTCGGTTCTCAAATATTGGCCAGTTTCCGGGCGAACTGAAGGCCGTCTTCATATTCTTCATTTGCGTGAAGGGCACGTTGAGATGGTTCTGCTCTGTTGTTGCAGCACCGGCCGCAAGATTTTCTTCCCAGGTTTGCGCAGTTGCAGTTGCGGCAATGACGCAAGCTGTCGCGAGCGTTGCTGATAAAAGCTTCTTAGGCATCGTACATCCCCCTTGAGGTCAAAAAATCCCATCCATTCGAATATGTATATTGGATACCTTTTGGTATGCTCCATACTTAATGGTCTGTAAAGTACTTTTTGGTATGTACGCCTTGACGGAACGCAATTTTGGCTTAAAAACAGGGCATGCGCGACGCTGAAAAATCCCTGCCTCTTCCTAGATATGACCGTGAAAGATGGTTAGAAACAGCCCTTAATGTCCTTGCGACAGAGGGGGGTGCACGGCTGCGAATCGACTCTCTCGTCAAAAACCTGGGAGTCACGAAGGGCAGCTTTTACCACCACTTCAAAAACCGTGATGAGTTTGTTCGGGCGCTGATCGACTACTGGTCCAAGGAATTTACGGAGTCGGTCATCAACGATGTCAATACGTCCGAGGCTTCAGCGTCAGAGCGCCTGTTGTCGTTAACGCAATATGTAGAGTCAGAAGGACTTGATCAATTTGATATTGCTTTCCGATCTTGGGCGGCTCAGGACGCCGTCGTGGCCGAAGCCCTGAAAGAAGTCGATCGCAGGCGATATGAGTTTGTGAAGGGGGTTTTTGAGGCTATTGGATTTGAGGGTGCCGAACTAGAAATGCGGGTCAGGTTGTTTCTAGTATTTGTCAGCGCGCGCCGGTCTGTGTACACGCCACAAAGCGCGTACGATTCAGCAAGCGAAACACTCCTGAGGCATGAGTTTCTCACTCAAAAACGCTAATTGTTATGCGAACCAACAATAGGTTCTAAATGCGCTCCTACGATCAGGGAAAAAAGGGTGGTTAGGCACATATATAATGTTCTTGATTTCTATAGACACCCACCCCCAACACTGCTAAATGCACCCAATCTTGCGGCCTCGGATTCGTTCCGGGGCCTATGATATTTGAAACCGGGGACCTTCGGGGCCCTATACCTTTGGCACCTACGGGGGCCTATCACATAGCGGGGAACACCCCGCACTTGCTAAACGGAAGACAGAAAGCATGGCACTCAAGTCGTACAAGCCGACGACGCCGGGCCAGCGCGGGCTGGTGCTGATCGACCGTTCGGAGCTTTGGAAAGGACGCCCGGTCAAATCTCTCACTGAGGGTTTGACCAAATCGGGCGGCCGGAACAACACCGGACGGATCACTTCACGCCGCCGCGGCGGTGGCGCAAAGCGTCTCTACCGGATCGTTGACTTCAAACGGAATAAATTTGATGTCGCGGCAACCGTTGAACGGATCGAATATGACCCGAACCGGACCGCATTCATCGCACTGGTAAAATACGAAGACGGCGAGCAGGCTTATATCCTGGCTCCGCAGCGTCTGGCTGTTGGTGACAAAGTCGTGGCATCCGCCAAGGCCGACATCAAGCCGGGCAACGCAATGCCGTTCTCGGGCATGCCAATTGGTACCATCGTCCACAACATCGAGATGAAGCCTGGTAAAGGCGGTCAGATCGCTCGTGCGGCCGGTACTTACGCTCAGTTCGTTGGCCGCGATGGTGGCTACGCTCAGATCCGTCTGAGCTCGGGCGAGCTGCGCATGGTTCGTCAGGAATGCATGGCCACCGTTGGTGCCGTGTCGAACCCCGACAACTCGAACCAGAACCTCGGTAAAGCCGGTCGTATGCGCCACAAGGGCGTGCGTCCGTCGGTTCGTGGTGTCGCTATGAACCCGATCGATCACCCGCACGGTGGTGGTGAAGGTCGTACTTCGGGTGGCCGTACACCGGTTACGCCTTGGGGTAAGGACACCAAGGGTAAGCGTACCCGCAACAAAAACAAAGCGTCCCAGAAGCTGATCATCCGCTCGCGGCACGCCAAGAAGAAGGGACGTTAATCTATGTCTCGCTCTGTTTGGAAGGGTCCTTTCGTCGATGCTTATGTGCTTAAAAAAGCCGAAGCAGCGCGCGAGTCGGGCCGCAACGAAGTTATCAAGATCTGGTCGCGTCGTTCCACCATTCTGCCCCAGTTTGTAGGGCTGACCTTTGGTGTGTACAACGGCCAGAAGCATATCCCCGTCAACGTCTCGGAAGACATGATCGGTCAGAAGTTCGGTGAGTATTCGCCGACTCGGACCTATTACGGTCATGCCGCAGACAAAAAAGCGAAGCGGAAGTAAGTCATGGGCAAGGAAAAGAACCCCCGCCGCGTGGCCGAAAACGAAGCAATGGCGAAAACCCGCATGCTCCGTACCAGCCCGCAGAAACTGAACCTGGTTGCGCAGATGATCCGCGGCAAGAAAGTTGAGAAGGCTCTGACCGACTTGACGTTCTCGAACAAGCGTATCGCGCAGGACGTCAAGAAGTGCCTGCAATCCGCAATCGCCAACGCCGAGAACAACCACAACCTGGACGTTGACGAGCTGATCGTCGCCGAAGCCTGGGTTGGCAAGAACCTGATCATGAAACGCGGTCGCCCGCGGGCCCGTGGTCGGTTCGGCAAGATTCTGAAGCCGTTCTCGGAGATCACCATCAAGGTGCGTCAAGTTGAGGAGCAAGCCTAATGGGACATAAAGTCAATCCGATCGGCATGCGCCTGCAGGTGAACCGCACCTGGGACAGCCGCTGGTACGCAGATACCAAGGACTACGGTGATCTTCTGTTGGAAGATCTGAAGATCCGTGAGTTCATCAACAAAGAGTGCAAGCAAGCCGGTATTGCTCGTGTGATCATCGAACGTCCGCACAAAAAGTGCCGCGTTACGATCCACACTGCACGTCCGGGTGTTATCATCGGCAAGAAAGGCGCGGACATCGAAGTTCTGCGCAAGAAAATCGCCCTGATGACAGACAGCGAACTGCACCTGAACATCGTCGAAGTGCGCAAGCCCGAGCTTGACGCGCAGCTGGTTGCCGAGTCCATCGCTCAGCAGCTGGAGCGCCGGGTTTCGTTCCGTCGCGCGATGAAGCGTTCGGTTCAGAACGCCATGCGTATGGGCTCTCTGGGTATCCGGGTGAACGTCGCTGGCCGTCTGGGCGGCGCTGAAATCGCACGGACCGAGTGGTACCGCGAAGGCCGTGTGCCTCTGCACACGCTGCGCGCCGACATCGATTACGCACAAGCCGAAGCGATGACCCCCTACGGGATCATCGGGATCAAGGTCTGGATCTTCAAAGGTGAGATCATGGAGCACGATCCGCAGGCACGTGACCGTAAAGCACAGGAACTCCAGGACGGCCCTGCACCTCGTGGTGCTGGTGGCGGTCGTCGCTAAGGAGGGAAAGATATGCTTCAACCAAAGCGTACTAAATTCCGCAAGATGCACAAAGGCCGGATCAAGGGTGAAGCCAAGGGCGGCTCTGATCTGAACTTTGGCACCTATGGTCTGAAAGCTCTTGAGCCTGAGCGTGTAACTGCGCGCCAGATCGAGGCTGCACGTCGTGCCATGACACGTCACATGAAGCGTCAGGGCCGTGTCTGGATCCGCATCTTCCCTGACACCCCGGTCACTGCAAAGCCGATCGAAGTTCGTATGGGTAAAGGTAAAGGTTCGGTCGACCGCTGGGCATGCAAGGTCAAGCCTGGCCGCGTGATGTTCGAGATCGACGGCGTCAATGACGACATCGCACGTGAGGCTCTGCGCCTGGCTGCGATGAAGCTGCCGATCAAGACCCGCGTCGTGGTTCGCGAAGACTGGTAAGCGATTGGGGGCGACCCCGACCGTAACAAGATCGACCCCCGTCGGGAAACCGGCGGGGGTTTTTTCTTTTGATTATGAGAACCAGCCTTTTACCTTGCCCCAGACGGATTTTTCTTCCGGGACTTCGACGGCATTTCCGGCCACGACGTCGCTACCACTTATTTCTGGAAGCGGTTCACTTTCAAAATGCGCCTCATCTGGTTGCACAGCGGCTTTTTGAACTGTCTCTGCGGTTATCTCGGTAAAGCCAGACATTTTCGCCAGCGTTTCCGGGCCGGCCATGCCATCTGCATCCAGGCTGTTTTCCTGTTGAAATTTCGCTACGGCCGCGGCTGTGCCAGGGCCGAAGACCCCGTCGGCACCGATGCCAAGACCTTCCTGCAGTTTCTTGACCGCTGCCCCGCGCGACCCCTGTCGTAACAAAACCAATTCATGTAGCCCCAACGCTGAAAACGTGTCGGGGCCTGCAATACCGTCCACACCCAACCCTGCGGATTGTTGGAAATCCCGAACCGCTTGTTCAGTCCCGGGGCCGAATATGCCATCCGCACCAATTCCCAGCTTTTCCTGCAAGCGTTTTACCGGTGCGCCTGTTAGGCCCTTTTTCAAAATCGACAAAGCTTCCCTCCTACCAGTCCTGCAGGCACTCTCGCCCGTAAAACAAAGTTAGCAGTATGCAGTTGGCTCAACGAAGGGGAATAATCACGGGATATTGACCTGCTCTCGCATCTGACAATGGGCTGCTGTATGACAGCCACATGCCACAGATTGAATCACTCTTCGTGACCCGCCTCTATCGCGCCGCCTTGTCCGAATTCGATCCCAAGATCGACCCGGGAGAGTTGGAAAGCTCCTGTCTTGTCATCGCCGAGGATGACGAGGCCGGGCAGGAATGGTGTGAGAAGAACGGCTATCCCGGATACACCAGCTATGCCTCTTTGACTGATCTGCCTTGGCGGTTCCCGATCTTTGCTGATCTGGTGACAGTGCTGGACAGCCACGTCGCAGCTTTTGCCAAAGACCTGGAGTTTGATCTGGGTGAGGGCGAGTTGAAGCTGGAAGACATCTGGATCAACATCCTGCCAGAGGGTGGGATGCACTCCAGCCACCTGCACCCGCACAGCGTGATCTCGGGCACGACCTATGTGGCAATGCCCCAAGGAGCCAGTGCTCTAAAGCTGGAAGACCCGCGATCCGGTCGGATGATGGCCGCACCGACGCGCCTCAAGACCGGGCGGCGGGAGTTGCAGCCGTTCATCTATTTGAAACCTGACGTTGCGGACGTGTTGCTTTGGGAAAGTTGGTTGCGCCATGAAGTGCCCATGAACATGTCTGAGGACGAACGGATTAGTGTCAGCTTCAACTACAGCTGGGGCTAAATCGCGGTCCTTCCAGCGCTGAATGCGCTACAACATTACATGACCTGAACGGAGGGTTTCATGGCCAAAACGGCACTCGTCACCGGGGCATCGTCCGGCATTGGACGCGAATTTGCACGCTTTCACGCTGCACAAGGCGGTGACGTCATCATCACTGCCCGTCGTGCCGAGGCTCTTGAAGAGCTAAAATCTGAATTGGAATCCAACCATGGCGTTACCGTGACGGTCAACGCTCTGGATTTGGGGGCCGAAGGCGGGGCGACAAAACTGTATGACGCCGTCAAGGCCGCCGGAGTAAAGGTCGATTACCTGATCAACAACGCTGGGTTCGGCGGTCGCGGCGCGTTTCTGGATCGGGACCTGTCTGAAGATCTCGATATGATCCGGTTGAACGTCGAAGCGTTGGTTTCGCTCTGCCATATGTTCGGCAAGGACATGGTTGCAGCAGGGGGCGGCAAAATCCTCAATGTCAGTTCGACTGCCTCATATATGCCCGGTCCGTTGCAGGCGACCTATTTTGCCACCAAGGCCTATGTGTCGAACTTCAGCCAGGCGCTGGCCGAAGAACTGCGTGGCACAGGCGTGACCGTTACGGCGCTTGAGCCCGGATATGTTCCGACAGAGTTTGCCGCGCGGGCCGATCTGGACGGCACGAAACTGGCCGCGCAGAAAGGCGCGACTGCGGCGGGTGTGGCGAAGATTGGGTATGACGCGATGATGGCGGGCAAGCTGAACGTCATCAATGAAAAATCTCTGGCCTTTACCTTGAACTGGGTCCTGCCTTTCCTGCCGCATCGCATGCGCCTGAACATGGTTCGGAAAATGCAAGAAAAGGACGCTTGATCCGCCGCCCACGCGGACGACAATCGAGGGACTCGAATCAGCGCACCTTAGTCGAGACCAAGACGAGGTGTCGCTTGCCCTTGGAAAACCATCTGGGCGAAAAAACGCCGACGAAGAAGGTAGCCGAAGGCGGCATCCTCTTTGTTTTCAGGCAATAAGGGTTGGATCAGGCATCACTGTATGCAACCCTTTTTCACATCGTTTGCCAAAAGGTCTTGATATTTAGTCCATCTTAGACGATGTCAGGGGCGCTAACGTTTTTCTTTTTCGACCACTGTCTCCCGATTCTCGGCGTTCAGTCTTTCGATCCAGACGACTACGCCGCGCTGCCGCAATTCCGCGGGCAGCATTTTAAAGGAGATTACGGATATGGCTAATGGCACCGTAAAATGGTTCAACGCAACTAAAGGTTTTGGCTTCATCGCACCTGAGACCGGTGGCAAAGATGTGTTTGTACACATTTCTGCTGTTGAGCGCTCGGGTCTGACCGGCCTGGCCGACGACCAGAAAGTGACATTCGACATCGAGCCCGGCCGTGACGGTCGTGAGTCCGCTGTGAACATCGCACTGGCGTAAGTCTTTCTGACTTTGACAGTTTAAGACGCGGTCCTGTGCAAACAGGGCCGCGTTTTGCGTTTGTGGAGTGTTTCGAAAGAGTAGGGTAGTGGCTGGCCGCGCCATGAATTGCCCCTATGACATTGCCGAGGACCGGATTTCCGTGAGTTACAATTGCAAGTGGGATAATTTTTGAGTGACCCAATGCTGCTCCTTGGATCACTCCTACGAAATGGCGCTCGCCTTGGTGTGTGTCACGCCAATAGCTTCTAGATTGCCTGTGAGCGAAAACTCACTTAAGGCCACAGTTCTTTTTGGACAACCGCACCGTCTTTTTCATTTGGTTTGCGGTCTTCCTTTGAGATTGCTTCAGGGCAAGCATCTCTTTTTCTCTGGACTCGCCTAAGTACATTGCTTCCGTCCATAAAACATAGAGTTCAGGTGACATGTTTTGCTGAGCAATAGTTGCCATACAAAGACATTGATCAATGGATGCCCCATTTAGGCGGCTATCTGTATGAGCCTTGTTGCAGACCTTATCGCTCGAAATCGCCTGAGCCTGAACAGAACTGGCAACCAGTGCCAGCGAAATCGTCCAAAGTAGTACCTTCATTGATTAACTCACCTATCTTCAATATTTGTGTGCCTGAGCTTTCGGCTATATTAACTCCTGTTGTGATGCAAATATTGCACGAAGAAACATCGTCACACTCGCCTGTGATGTTGATACCCTTCGACCATTGAGTCTCGGTTGAAACTTTCCCTTGCCACCCACCAGCTAAACCCCTATAGAGCGGCATCTTGCGTGTCCCCCGGCCGAGTCGGGGGATTCGTATGTCTATCATTCATCCACCAGGTCAAAGGTGACCCTGACACGGGGCCTTCTGGTGTTTTGAGCAAAGGAAAAAGGCGATGAACGCCCAAGAACTGCGTGACAAGACCCCGGACCAGCTCCGCGAGGAACTGGCCAACCTGAAGAAAGAAAGCTTTAACCTGCGCTTTCAACAGGCGACCGGTCAGCTGGAAAGCACCGCCGGCATCAAAGCGGCCCGCCGCAACGCTGCCCGCGTTAAAACCATTCTGAACGAAAAGGCCGCTTCCGCGGCATCCGAGGAGTAATCAGATGCCCAAGCGTATCCTGTCCGGCACCGTAACCAGCGACGCAAACGAGCAGACCGTAACCGTTTCGGTTGAACGTCGCTTCAAGCACCCGCTGCTGCACAAAACCGTTCGTAAGTCCAAAAAGTACCGGGCTCATGACGAAAAGAACGCCTTCAAGGTCGGCGACACAGTCCGCATCATCGAATGCGCGCCGAAATCGAAGACGAAACGTTGGGAAGTTCTGGAAGCGTAAGCCTCCGGGATTTTCCATTAGTCGAAACCCTGGGGGATCTAACCAGACCAGCCCCCACAGGTCGGGAGAAACCACATGATCCAGATGCAGACCAATCTGGATGTCGCTGACAACTCCGGCGCACGCCGAGTTCAGTGCATCAAGGTCCTGGGTGGTTCCAAGCGTAAATACGCCTCCGTTGGCGACATCATTGTCGTCTCGGTGAAGGAAGCCATCCCACGCGGCCGCGTAAAGAAAGGTGACGTCCGTAAGGCCGTCGTCGTACGCACCGCAAAAGAAGTCCGTCGCGAAGATGGCACCGCGATCCGTTTTGATCGCAACGCCGCCGTCATCCTTGGCAACAACAACGAACCCGTAGGTACACGTATCTTTGGCCCCGTTGTTCGTGAACTGCGTGGCAAGAACTTCATGAAAATCATCTCGCTTGCTCCGGAGGTGCTGTAACCATGGCTGCTAAACTCCGCAAAGGCGACAAGGTCGTCGTGCTGGCCGGCAAGGACAAGGGCAAAGAGGGGACTATTACCTCGGTCAACCCATCTGCCGGTAAAGCAGTTGTTGATGGCGTGAACATCGCGATCCGTGCCACCCGCCAGACTCAGAACTCGCAAGGTGGTCGCCTGCCTCAGGCAAATCCGATCGAGTTGTCGAACCTGGCTCTGCTGGACAAAAACGGCAAAGCAACCCGCGTTGGCTTCCGCATCGAAGGTGACAAGAAGGTGCGTTTCGCCAAGACCACGGGGGACGTGATCGATGCTTGATACCGCAAACTATACCCCGCGTCTGAAAGCTCAGTACGCTGAAACCATCCGTGCCGCTCTGAAAGAAGAGTTCGGCTATAAGAACGACATGCAGCTGCCCAAGCTGGAAAAAATCGTTCTGAACATCGGTTGTGGTGCAGAAGCTGTTCGTGATTCCAAAAAGGCCAAAGCGGCTGTTGCGGATCTGACAGCGATTGCTGGCCAACAGGCCGTTGCGACGCTGGCGAAAAAGTCGATCGCGGGCTTCCGCGTCCGGGAAGAGATGCCGCTGGGTTCGAAAGTGACCCTGCGCGGTGACCGGATGTACGAATTCCTGGATCGTCTGATCACAATCGCGATGCCGCGTATTCGTGACTTCCGCGGTGTGAAGCCGTCTTTCGATGGTCGTGGCAACTTTGCCATGGGCATGAAAGAGCACATCGTGTTCCCGGAAATCGATTTCGACAAAGTCGACGAGGTCTGGGGCATGGATATCGTAATCACCACCACAGCGAAAACCGACGCTGAAGGCAAGGCACTGTTGAAAGCGTTCAACATGCCGTTCAACGCCTGAGCGCCGGGAGGATAGAGACATGGCTAAAAAAGCAATGATCGAACGCGAGAAGAAGCGTGAACGCCTGGTGGCCAAATATGCCGCAAAGCGTGCCGAGCTTAAAGAAATCGCGAATGACGAAAGCAAGCCGATGGAAGAGCGCTTCAAAGCGCGTCTGAAACTGGCCAAACTGCCGCGCAACAGCTCGGCTACTCGTCTGCACAACCGTTGTCAGCTCACCGGTCGTCCCCACGCTTACTACCGTAAGCTGAAGGTCAGCCGTATCGCGCTGCGCGAGCTGGGTTCTGCTGGTCAGATCCCCGGCATGGTGAAATCGAGCTGGTAAGGGAGAGAATGATATGAACGATCCTATCGGCGATATGCTCACCCGTATCCGCAACGCGCAAATGCGTGGCAAGTCCACCGTTTCCACCCCGGCTTCCAAGCTGCGTGGTTGGGTTCTGGACGTGCTGGCGGACGAAGGTTACATCCGTGGCTACGAAAGCATGACTGGTGAAAACGGTCATCCGGCCATCGAAATCAGCCTAAAGTACTACGAAGGCACTCCTGTTATTCGCGAGATCAAGCGGGTTTCCAAACCCGGTCGTCGCGTTTACATGGGCGTCAATGACATCCCGCAGGTCCGTCAGGGTCTGGGTGTGTCGATTGTCAGCACTCCGAAAGGTGTGATGTCGGACCAGAACGCACGCTCCAACAATGTTGGCGGCGAAGTGCTCTGCACCGTCTTCTAAGGAGGTCTGTCAATGTCTCGTATTGGTAAACGTCCGGTCGAACTGCCTAGTGGCGTAACTGCCTCGGTTTCCGGCCAGACCATCGAAGTCAAAGGCCCGAAAGGCGCCCGCAGCTTCACCGCAACTGACGATGTAACTTTGTCGGTTGAAGACAACGTGGTTCAGATCAACCCTCGCGGCATGTCCAAGCGCGCGCGCCAGCAGTGGGGCATGAGCCGCACTATGGTCGCAAACTTGGTTGAAGGCGTGACCAACGGCTTCAAAAAGGAGCTGGAGATCCAGGGTGTTGGTTACCGGGCTCAGATGCAGGGCAACACCCTGAAGCTGAACCTGGGCTACAGCCACGACGTTGATTTCGTTGCTCCGGAAGGTGTCACCATCACCGCACCGAAGCAGACCGTGATCATTGTGGAAGGTAACGACCAGCAGCAGGTGGGCGAAGTGGCGGCGAAAATCCGCGACTGGCGCCGTCCCGAGCCCTACAAGGGCAAAGGCATCCGCTACAAGGGCGAGTTCATCTTCCGCAAAGAAGGCAAGAAGAAGTAAGGACGCAAACAATGGCAAACAGCAAAAGAACCCTGTTTCTGAAGCGCCGCCTGCGCGTTCGGAACAAACTTCGCAAGGTAAACGCGGGGCGCGTGCGCCTGTCGGTACACCGTTCGAACAAGAACATCTCTGTTCAGTTGATCGACGACGTGCGCGGCGTGACCCTGGCCTCGGCCTCGAGCCTGGAAAAAGATCTGGGTATCGTTGGCAAGAACAACGTCGAAGCGGCCACGAAAGTGGGCGCGGCTATCGCCGAGCGTGCCAAGAAGGCAGGCGTCGAAGAGGCCTATTTCGATCGTGGCGGCTTCCTGTTCCACGGCAAAGTGAAGGCTGTCGCCGACGCTGCCCGTGAAGGTGGTCTGAAGATCTAAGACCCAGCGCATCCCGAAAAGTGGAAACCGGTTTTCGGGCCAAGATGCGTGATTACAAAGATTGAGGGCGGGTTTCGATCCGCCCCGATGATCCGGGGGCCTCGGCAGCAGTCGGGGCTCACTTGGATTGAACAAACGGCGCCAATCGCGCCACAGATAAAGGGATGCCAAAATGGCAGAACGTGATAACCGTCGTGGCAACCGTCGCGACCGTGACGAAGCACCGGAATTTGCAGATCGCCTGGTTGCGATCAACCGCGTGTCGAAAACCGTAAAAGGTGGTAAGCGCTTTGGCTTCGCCGCTCTGGTGGTTGTTGGCGATCAGAAAGGCCGCGTCGGCTTTGGTAAGGGTAAAGCGAAAGAAGTACCCGAGGCCATCCGCAAGGCGACCGAACAAGCCAAGCGTCAGATGATCCGCGTGCAGCTGCGCGAAGGTCGGACCCTGCACCACGACATCGAAGGCCGTCACGGCGCCGGTAAAGTGGTTATGCGCACAGCACCAGAAGGTACCGGTATCATCGCCGGTGGTCCGATGCGTGCCGTGTTCGAAATGCTGGGTGTCAAGGACGTTGTGTCCAAGTCGCTGGGCTCGCAGAACCCGTACAACATGATCCGCGCAACCATCAACGGCCTGACCAAAGAGCAGAGCCCGCGTTCGGTCGCACAGCGTCGTGGCAAAAAGGTTGCTGACATCCTGCCCAAGCGCGACGAAGCACCAGCTGCTGCTGAAGCAGAAGCATAAGGAGAGCGAGTCATGGCAAAAACCATCGTCGTCAAGCAGATCGGTTCCCCGATCCGTCGCCCCGCCGAACAGCGCGCAACCCTGATCGGTCTGGGCCTGAACAAGATGCACAAAACCCGCGAGCTGGAGGATACTCCTTCGGTCCGCGGCATGGTCAAGAAGATCCCGCATCTGGTAGAGATCATCGAAGAGCGCGGTTAAGCGCTTTTGCGAAGAAAAAAGAAAACGCCTCCGACCTGTTCGGGGGCGTTTTTTTGATTTATCCGATTGTCTGTTTTGGGCCTTTTGCTGCCGTTACTGCGGCAATCGCTTACGCAGAAAACCGCACAATTTTTGCGGATTGCCGGCTTTTCAGCTTGAGTTTCATTGGTTACACGACAGCTTACCTTTGGTTCACCATTTTTCTCCATATGGGCGCAGTTCTACGTCAAACGACCAGGTGGACCGATCTTGATGGGCGATATGGAACACCTCAACAGCGATGGCGTCGGGCTTGCTGAAAAACTCTTCCGGCATATCCGGATTGAAGGGCACGCGGGTCCATGGCGTGTCGATCGCGGCATCAATCACGACATAAGCCACATGGATGCCCTTTGGTCCCAATTCGCGGGCCAGTGACTGTGCAAAGATCCGCTGCGCCGCTTTTGTCGGCGCGAAGAGTGCGTAATTCGGGACACCGCGAAGGGCTGCCGTGTTACCGGTGATGATGATGGCACCACTGCCGCGCTCGACCATTGCCGGGGTCAGTTCGCGTGCCATGTATAACAGGCTCGTGGTGTTGACGCGGAAGTTACGCTCCAATTCTTCAGGATCTGCCTCTGTAAAGGGTTTGAAGGTGGCGCGAACAGCGTTATGCACAATCACCTCAGGCACCCCCATCTTTTCCTTCACCTGACGGCAAACACTGACAAGTTGGTCAAGATCCTCCAAATCGAACGCAAAAGCCTTCGAGCCCGGAAGCTCGTTTTCAAGGTCCGCCAAACGCTCAGGGTTGCGCGCCAACATGGCGACGCGATACCCGTCCCGCGCAAACCGGCGGGCGACAGAAGCGCCGGTTCCGTCACCGACGCCTGTGATCAAACAAACTTTGTGGTCCATGGGAATTCTCCTTCTTCCAAGCGTTGGTTTGACGGCCGTGCGGATCGATCGAGGACCTGATGTCCCCGCGATGGTTGGAAACTCCTGAAGCGAGAGCCTTCGCCATCGTCACACCAGATCACCCGGCAGGACCAAAGCTTTCGGTATGAATGTGCTCTGGGGATACGCCACGGCTTTCCAGGTTGGTCTGCAACTCACCCATGAATTTCACAGGCCCACAGATGAAGTAATGGGCATCGACATTGTTGATCAGCCGCGCCAGTAATGCCCCATCGATGCGCCCATGACTGTCATAATCGGTTCCAATTCGGTCGCCGGGTGCGGGTTGGCTATAGGCGACATGCACGGTGGAACCCGATCGCGTGGACGCCAGATCGCGAACTTCCTCAGCCAGAGGATGGTGTTCGCCGTCTCTCGCTCCGTGAACAAACCAGACCGGGCGGTCACTACGTTCCTTCGCAACCGCGTGCAGTATACTCATCATCGGCGTGACACCGACGCCGGCGCTGACCAGCACCAATGGGCACTTATTGCAAGTCATCACGAAATCTCCGGATGGCCGACGGCTGTTTATGATTGCACCAATTTCGAGGTGATCATGAAGGAACTGCGAAGCGACGCCTTTCCGCTCACGTTTTACGGAGATACGATAGCGATATTGATCGGGGCCGTTGGACAGCGAGTATGTCCGACTGACTGGCTCGTTGATCCCCGGAATTTCAAGTTCGATCGGAAGATGCTGGCCGGGTTCAAATCCTGCCAAGATCCCTCCATCCCGCGCTTCAAAGATGAAAGAGGTGACATCGGCGCTTTCTGGCGTCTTTTCGACAAGCCGGAGCGACCGAACCGAACCCGCATCTGAACTCCATCTGAGGCTGACCGCAGAGCGGGTCTCGACAATCTCGTCGATCTCTAACGTCAACAGCCGGCGCGCACCGGGAAATTTCGATAGTTCTTTGCTGCCCCAGTCGATGGATGCCCTGCCGGTTAATTGAAGAAAGCTGCCGCTGGTGAAATTGACAAAGAGAAAGCCGGCCTTCGGATCAAGGAGAATATTGCCAATTGTGTTGAAATGGTTGTTGCCAGCGTAGTCGGGGAACCTCAGCCTCCCGTCATCCAGAACTTGGACGAAGCCGCGGTCGCCGCCGCGATGAGAGGCATCCATCCCATAAGTCGGGCTTTCACCTTCTCCGCGATAGCCGCTTGCAATGAAAAATGTGTCGGCAGACGAAACCCATTGTTTCTGCTCGTTCGTGAGGCGTTGGCCTCTGATTGACTGGCCTGGAACAAAGTTATCCAGCCGGTGCCACTTTCTTTCTCGAATGTATTGCGGACAATTGCCGAAACTCTGGTCGACACAAAAATCGAAACCTGCAGAGGTAACTTCAGCGGCACGCCCGTTGACGCGGTTTCGTCTACGGGTCGCCAGTTCGATGCCGAGAATACCAACATCGCTTCCGGGCAGAATGGCACCGTGCAACGCATCTCCGCGGGTGGGCAACCCGTCGATGGACAGCGTTTTGTTGTCCGGCGCAGTGATAAATCCATCTGGTCCTTCCAACAGCGTGACCCAGGGCTTGTTCTGTTCATCCCGGGCAGCGACTACCAGGAACGGAAGAGCGGTGTGAAAGTTGCGGTGTTGTTCGGGCAGGTGGTCGCGAATAACTTGCCGTGCCCAGTCTTCGATATCTCGGACACCCAGCCGCGCTTGAGCCAAATGTTCGCCGTTGTGAAACGGGGAGGCACTGAAGACACGCGGGTCAATGTCGGACATGGGATTTCTCCTGGGGTCGTGATGTCATTGTGGAAAACAAGGGAAGATAAATGTGCGCCCGGTCTTCAGCCCGGGCGCTTTGGTTCTCTAGGCAGCCAGACCTACTTTGGTGCTTTGCATGGGCACGAAACCCGGCAAAGCCTCGACACGCGACAACAGCCCCCGGATATTGGGGTAATCGTCAAGCGAAACGTTCCCCTCGGGCGCATGTGCCGTGTAGCTGTATATCGCGACATCCGCGACTGTCGGAGTGGTGCCAACCAGCCAGTCACGCCCGTCCAGATGCGTTTCGAGACGATCAAATGCGGATTTGGCCACTGCCTTGGGACGCTCTGCGTCCAATTGAGCGCCAAAGACAGTGACCAGCCTTGCAGTTGCTGCACCGTGGGCAATATCCCCGGCGGCCAGCGACAGGAACTTCTGCACCTCGGCCTCGAGGACGGGGTCGGTGGGCAACCAGTCGGGGGCATATTTGCGGGCGAGGTAGACCAGAATGGCATTGGAGTCGGAGATGGCGGTGTCGCCGTCTTCGATGACCGGCACTTGTCCGGCCGGGTTCAGGGACAAGAATGGTTCTTTCTTGTGTTCGCCGGATAGCAGATCGACATCAACCAGTTCGTGATTGATGCCGCCAAATTTGGCGAAAAGCTCGACCCGGTGAGAGTGACCGGAAAGTGGATGGCGGTGAATACGGATAGCGCTTGGCATGGTTTTTTCCTTTCGGAGGGTTTTCCTGGGTGAGCACTGTTGCGGTACATCTGCTCACTGGAACAAACATGCCAAAGGACCGTTTCATTTATAATGACCTAATTTATTCAATGGCTGTGAACAAAATGGGTATAATGAACCAAGCGTCAATGAGACGAAGGAGCAGGGCAATGGACACAATTGATACGATGAGAGCCTTTATGGCCGTCGCCCAAGAAGGTTCGTTCACAGCGGCAGGGAAACGTCTTGGTCTCTCGACCAAGTTGGTCAGTAAATACGTAGCGCAGTTGGAAAGCAGACTTTCAACCCAGCTGTTCAACCGAACAACGAGAAGTGTCTCTCTGACGGATGTTGGGGTGGCTTATCTTGAACGGTGCCGACCTATTGTCGAACAAGTCGACGAGCTGGACGAGCTGGTGCAGGAAAGACAATCCGCGCTGGCGGGTCCGATCCGGATCACCGCACCAACCGGGTTCGGCAGCACCAACCTGACACAAGCCCTGGCTCCGTTCATGCTGGCACATCCGAGCGTTGATATCGAACTCAAACTTTCGGATTCCAGAGTGGCTTTAGTTGAAGAAGGGTTCGATCTCGCCGTCAGAGTGGGAGTGCTAAGGGATTCGACGCTCATCGCGAAAAAACTTGCGGATATGCCGCTTATTGTCTGTGCGTCACCAGATTATTTGACCGCGCGGGGGAGGCCGGGTGATCCGATGGCGCTTGCCACCCACAACTGCCTTGTCGACGAAAACCCGGTTAACGCAACTGCATGGAGGTTCCGGACTGGAAAACGGGACTTTGTGGTCAAAGTCGCCGGCGCCTTCCATGCCAACGCACCGGCAGCAATTGCCAACATGGCGATTGCAGGCCTCGGAATTGCGCGCTGCCCGCATTACGTGGTGGCGCAGAACCTCGAGGACAGAACACTTGAACAACTCTTTCATGAATACGAGACAGAGAACTTTGGCCTCTATGCACTCTACCCGCCCAATCGTCATCTGACTGCCCGGGTTCGAGCTTTGATTGATCATCTGGCAAACCACTTCGGATCTGTTGCGAAGTACTAACTGGTCGAAGTGATCTCTCCGGTCCAGCGTCTTAAACGGCCAATTCCGCGAATTGACGAAACGGATAGAGTTTGGGCATGTGTTGGTTTTTGCGGATCATGTGTGCCAGTTCGACCCGATCAAGAGGACATACGGGCACGTTCTATACTGGCCTGAGAGAAAACCCTCGTTATTTCCAAATCAACCCCGCGGCCGTCTATTCTGAGTGGACGTGTTCGGCGATCAGTTGCGCAACGGATGGACCGGGGCCGATAAGCTCCAGCACGTTGCGGTCAGGGTCGCGGATGCAAACGGTTTTTGTGCCGCGGAATTCCCGGCGCCCGGTGACCTCAATTTCGTTTTTGGTGACGAATGCTTCGGGTGCTTTCGCGTCGTACCCGTTCCCACAAACCCGGACATCCGCATCATGGTGACGAGAGGTTTTTATCAACTATCGGAATGTCTGATCCACGGATCAGTTCAACTTGGACAGCGCTGGATTTGCATAAGGCCGGTGGGGGTTCTGATGTGTTGAAAAGCGGGGTTGCAGCGAACGTCCGCTTTCCGAAAAAATCAATGGACTGAGGCCTGTGGGCAGAGCCTACCTTTTGATGTCTGAAACGACGATATCGAGAAGGAGCCGAGCGAGCTTTGGCAACGATGCGTTACCCGCATGGACGGCAAAAAGCTTGATTTCAGGAAACCGCCAGTCTGGCATGACCTCGACCAGTTTGCCCGCTTGAAGCATATCTTGGCACAACGGTTCCGGCAACTCAGCGATGCCTTGGCCTGCAAGTACGGCAGCCTTTATTGCCGCGTAGTCGTTGATAGCAAGTTCGGGTACGAAGCTGATGTTCTCAGTTTTCGTGCCCTTTGACAAAGACCACGTGACTTCCCGTTTTGAACCGAACCCAAACCCTATGCGCCTATGATCCGCCAAGCAACTTGGCTTGACCGGGAGGGCATATACTGCCGCGTAACTTGGTGTCGCAACCAGCCGATGTCGATGCCGCATGATTGTTCGAGAGATCAAATCCGGTTGGGTTGGTGCCGCCACCCGAAATGAGAGATCGATTTTATCGTCAACAAGATCCAACATGCGCTCAGATACCAGCACTCGCAGCTGCGCCTTTGGGTAACGCAGTTGGAAGGTCTCGATCGCGTTGAGAAATACTGGCTCACACAGATTGGGCGGCATTGTGATTGTGACGGTTCCGGCTGTGTCAGTATGACGATCATTCATTACCCTGTTGGCATGGGCAAGCGTCTCCAGTCCTTTGCGACAGAGGTCATAATAAGTTTCTCCGGCGTCTGTCAGCCTGATCTGTCGTTTGCTGCGATCAATCAGGCGCGTGTTCAGGTTGGCTTCAAGCTCGGACACTTTGCGACTGACTGTAGACAGCGGAGCATTTAGGGCGCGCCCAGCCTCGGTAAAGCTTTTAATACGGGCGACTTCTGCGAATACTGCGATGGCATCCAGCTGCATAGTATAACTTCCAAATATGGGATTTGGTTTTCAATTTTTCCTATTTCTTCGAGAAATGGAAGCATTAGTGTGACCTGCACATTAACGAGGATCGCCTGATGCCCCACATAAACAAAACGATCAACTACGTCGAGTTTCTGCTAATCGCGCCTGCTGAAATAAGGCGGTTTTATGAAACCGTCTTTGGATGGGAATTTTAGGAATGGGGGCAAAACTATCTTAGTTTTAGTGGCGCGGGTCTTGAAGGTGGCTTCAATGGCGAAGACGGAAATCCTGCGCAAGCTCCCGGCGCATTGATTGTTCTATTCGCAGATGATCTGGAAACAACTCTTGCCGAGGTCAAAGAAGCAGGAGCAAAGATCATCCGCGATATCTACAGCTTTCCAGGGGGAAGACGATTCCACTTCGTTGATCCTAACGGAAACGAACTTGCCATTTGGGCCGAGGTGGCCGGATGACATTTCTTGTAACAGGTGCCACTGGCACAATCGGCTCTGAAGTTCATCGGCTTTTTGCCGAACGTGGCGTGTCCGAAGTCCGCGCATTGGTGCACGACCCTCGCAAAGTCGGACAGGTTGAAGCCCAGGGCGCAACGCCCATGGTTGATTCCTTTGAAGATGAGGCGGCTTTGGCCACTGCAATGGCAGATGTTGAAACTGTCATCCGGATTACATCTGCCAACGCCTCGGCAGAAATCCAGGCCTCAAATGCAATCTGTGCGGCTCGCGCTGCGAACGTGAATAGGATTGTCAGAATATCCGCGATCAAGGCCGACCCGGACGGGCCGACTAACAACACTCGAACGCATGGAAAAACCGAGACGGACAATATCAAAAGCGGCATTGGATATGTCATACTGCGACCCAATCTGTTCATGCAAAGCCTCTTCATGGCTGCAGATCAAATTAGTCAACAGGGGCAGTTTTCATTTGCAATGGGCAAAGGTCGCATGGGGATGATTGACACCCGCGACGTCGCGGCTTGCGCTGTGGATTGTACTCTTTCAGATCAATGGGACGGTGAAGTGTTTGAACTGACAGGGCCCGAAACACTCAGCTATTTTGATGTGGCAATTGTTTTGAGCGATTTGCGTGGCAAACCAACCGCATATCAACCGATATCGCCTGAAGACATCTATTCTAAGACCGAGGGCATGGGATGGGGCGACTGGCCGGCCGCGTTGGCCAGAGATTACGGACAAGCCTACGCATCGGATTGGGGTAACTTCACAACCGGCAATGTCGAGAAAATCACCGGCACGTCGCCACGCTCGTTTAGCGCCTTTGCAGCAGAGGTGTTTCTACCTGCGTTAGGCGAATTGCGAACTCAGACAAAGAAGGCCGCATGCTGAATGGCTGGTTCGTACCACTTTGCATGCGCTCTCGCCGGTGAACCTGCACCGCACCGCGAAACAATTGCAGGGTTGAGCCCATGGTGCGTGATGCCGCAATTTACACGAGTGTCGGCTTTGGCTAGTGACAGTTGCTATAAGTACGTCAGCGACCCTCTGTAGAGCGAAGAACCTTATCGCGGCAGTGATCGCGCTCATGCTGGCCGGTCATCAACTGTCACAGTTGTGCCAGAACTATGGTGAACGTTCGACACTGTAAGGAATCACAATTCAGACGTTTCCTTCAAAACCAAAGTTGAGTGCCGTTCCGCAGATCTGGTGCTGAATTTAGAGTGTGATGGTACTATTTGGGTCAGAATCCGGTCGTTATCAGTGGCCGTAAGCCTACATCAAGCAACTGATTAATGCTGCGCTCGCCGCCCGCCTTCGTCGTGAAAGCAAAGCTGGACACTAGCCAAGTTCGCAGAACGCGTTTGGAGTCGACATTGAAAACTCAAAGGGGGTTCTGGAAACTGTACAATTGCAATATGGCCCTTCTGGAAGTTTAATGCTGAATTGACGACGATCTGGAATTGAGCGATGGGCCAACCTCTTGACAGTCGATGCGACCGCCAACTTCAAATTGCTCCTTGACGTGCCAGAGGTTGAAAATCTGGCGCTCGATTTTGGTCGATTGGCCGACACTTTTGCTCAGATCGTAACGGTGTCCGAACCACGCTTTGCTATCGCGGTTTATGGAAGTTGGGGATCAGGAAAAACCACTCTGATGCGGGCTATCGACGCGAGGCTTGATCCCAATTTGAACGCTTCAGTCTGGTTCTCTGCGTGGCGTTACGAAAAAGAAGAGCATCTGCTGGTACCCATGCTCGATGTGATACGGGAAGGCGTTCTGAAATGGTCTGACAGGACAAGCAAGGGCCAAGCCAAGAACGCGGCGATCAAATTGGCCCGGGTGATTGGTGGCGTGACTTCTAGCCTAGTGGCAGGATTGTCGGCAAAAGCAAAAATCCCAGGCTTTGCGGAGTTTTCTTTTGATGCGAACAAAGCTCTGACTGCAGCGGAAAAACTGGACGATAAAGACATTGAGGCACGAACGCCGCGATCTTTTTATCACGCAAGTTTCAATGCGTTGCAGGCTGCGTTTGCAGCATTCTCCAAGATGGGTGCGTCAAAAATCGTGGTTTTCGTAGATGACCTTGATCGTTGCTTGCCAGAGAAGACCCTTGAAGTCCTTGAATCAATGAAGCTGTTTTTCGATTTGTCTGGCTTCGTATTTGTTGCCGGCTTGGACCGGGACGTAGTCGAATTGGCCATCGAACACCGTTACTCAAAGTTCTCCGGCGAAAAGTCCGCCACCGCGACCAGACTGACGGGTGAACGATATCTACAAAAGATCTTTCAGGTGCAATTCAGTTTCCCGCCTGTCAACGTATCCGAAACAAACGATCTTTTGACAAACATTATCAATGGGGCTGGTCTGAAGGCACCACAGAAGAGGGAGCTCGAGAAAACGGTGCGGCCGTTCGTTGCGGAACTGACGACTGAAAGTGGGTTTAACCCGCGGGAGTTCAAACGATTTATCAATAACTACACTCTTCAACGCAAGATCAACCCGCATCTGAACAAGGAAATCGTCCTCGCTATTCAGGTGATTGGCTTTCGCCCTGACTGGGCATCAGTTGCTACAACACTGCAGGCATACCGCGATGTATTTGTGCGGGCCCTTGGCACTTACCGAGACTCTGGCTCACTTTCTGAACTTGAAGGGCTAATGATCGACGGTGGAAGGCCCCCGGCAACATTTTTGAAGTTCATATCTGACGACAAATTAGGGGGCAAACTCGCCAAGTTTAAACAAACAGGGGAGAACTACTCCATCGACGATTATTTGTTTTCAGGGGAAGCGACACAGGGCACGGACACCAGCGTGATCGACGCAATTCAAGCGGTTGCCGCGCTCAGGGGATCTATTTCGGAAATACCCAATAAATCCGAGACGAGGCTTAGTGACGTATTAAGCGAGGTCGGATCTCAAGCAAATCAAGCAGCGGAACGCATGTTGTCTAACCCCGCTATGGCACCGATCCAGAAGCGCTTGGGCGACCTTTCGTCTCGCTGTCGGGTTCTTCCTCTGCGGCAACATCTGAAAGATCCAGAAATCAACGAGACTACATATAGTGATTTGAATGAGGAGGGCCAGAGTAGCATTATGAGTCTGGAAACAGAGCGGGCTCAGATCATGCAAGAGTTACAGCAATACTACCGAACATTCTGAAGCCGGACGTTGGTCCGGCCGATCAGGCGGCAACGCGCCTCTCTTAAAACACCCAGATTGAAAGCTTTGCGATGCGCTTTGAAGTAAGTCGCGTCGATCATGGTAGGTCGCAGCTAAAACCGGACATGTGGCTTCTACACGCAGGTCGGACGCCGGGTTTTCGCCGCAGTCGCGGAAATTCTGTTCCGTCGCAATAAAAGTGGGCATTTCTACTTAGAGGGACGAAGATTATTTTGTTTGCCGCGCTTTCATTCAAGAAAGAGTTAATGCCCGGTTAGGGCGGAATACAGTCCAAATACACCTACAATGACAAGGCTTAGCGCCCAAACGATATCTAGGTTGAACCAAGTTTTTGACAGGAATTTCAGCCCCAGCCAACGGTAGATCAACACTGCGATCACCCCGCCGGCAAACGTCATTGACAGCGTATGGACGGCCGCAACAAAAAATGCTGTTACGATGTTGCTTCCCATAAGTGAACGAGCTGCTGAATGACCCACATCATCGGCACCGATTGCACATATTCCCAAAAAAATAGGAACCAACATCAATCCCGCCCCGTGTGCCATGGCAGCCAGAAAGGACCATAGCGCAAGGCGTGCAGGATGTACGCGCGCCAGAAACTTTGGGTGTCGCCGGTTGATCAGCAGATACAGGCCCATGGCGATGACCAATAGCCCTGCAACAATGCGCAGCTCGACCTCCCACTGCACAAGGACCATCATCAGCGAAAACGGGAGCAATATACCGACCATGGCTAGAAAATGCCCAGCAGCGAGCATGGCAAGCGCTTTGGGCATAGCGCTGTGTTTGCGCTCCATCAGGGCTGCTGAGACAGCAAGAGGCCAGCCCATTCCTGGGTTGATGCCATGATAGAGGCCAGAAAAAATGACAGCCCACCATAGGGCTGTCATCGAAGTCACATCGACCATCACTTACACGGACGGGTAACAGAAGCTGTCAGTTGAACAATCCCCGCCTTCCAGCCTGATCTGATGAGACCGCAGGCCGTCAGGGAAATTGACGTAGAAATCCTTGTTCAAAGTCAGCCCGCCGTTTTCGCCAACATCGGCCATGACCATCTGCCCGCCTTCGTCATCAGGATAAAACTGGTCATCCCACGTGGAATAAAGAGAATTTGTCCAAAAAACGCGTTTCCCGTCGCGGCTGATCTCGACCATTTGCGGACCAAAAGCAAAGTTTTCCCCGTTGGGATGTTTAGCGCCCCGCGCGATCCCGCCGAGTTCAACTTTGCCAGCCAGAACCGGGTTCATTGGATCAGATACATCGTATTGATGCATTTCCCCCAACCCCCAGCAGGCGACGTAGAGGTATTTGTCATCAAGGCTCAAATCAATGTCTGTTACCAACGGCGGGACTGCCTCAAACCCTTGTAACAATGGTGGCAGATTTTCCGGTTTCTCAGGCCGGGGATCAATAGTGATTGTCTTCTTGGACTGCCAAACACCATCGTCATCGCGCCACCATGTGAAGATGGCCCCTTGCAGGTTAGTAGTATCTACGACAACGCCGCAGAACCCATAAGACTTGGTTGGGTCATGCGCCGGGCGAATTTCCAGTGCCATCTGATAGTTCTCGCCAAAATCCATCGTCTGGATGTTTTTACGCGCCCGTAAATCCCAAAAGTGGATTGAGTGACCATATTTGTTCGACAACAGGTCCTCTGGCACAATTCCGTTCTCAAACTGAGGTGGCAATCCCCATTCGGAACTGACCATGTAGTCTTGCGGTAAATTCCACCAGAAATCATAGTGCTTGTCTTGCTTTCCCCGGTCCATTTCATACTGGCCGATGATCTCGAACGTCTCGCAATCCATGATGAAGATACCAGGAGGGCCGTCCGTTCCATCCTTGCCGCCACCGCCTAGGCAGGACACATAAATCCCTTCTGGGCCACAATGGATCGTATGGGGCCGAGAGTAGCCCGTTTTTTCAAACAGCTCTTCGGGCTCAATCGTTTTGTGGATCTTTGCCTTTAGAGGATCTTTCACATCAATCACATAAATGCGCGATGAACGAATGCCGGGGACAATCAGATAACGTCGTTCAAGGAAGGCGTGACCTGTTAGCGGCGAAAGCGAAGACGAACAGGCGTTCCAGCCGAAGTGGTGGAATTCATCGCCCTTGTTGGGAACAATAACTTGGTGCACGATTTGACCATATGTGTCTGACCCAGACTTAAGGTCGACGACAGCGATGCCGTCAGATTGCGAACCATCTGGACTGAGCATTACCGTAAATGCGTAGTTTTCCACCGGCGCTTGCATCGCCAGTTTTGGCGAGGCATGAAATGTCGGATCTGGTCTCAAGTTCATTGTTGTTCCTCCTTGTTGCGGTGATCGCCCCTTTCCGAGGTCATTTATTTGGGCCCGAAAGACCGAAATTGGCTGTGTGTCGTCACACCTCTGCTACGTTACATAACTGGATAGCCCCGCTGACTTTTTCTGACAGGACCTTTAGTTTCTCACCGATTTCCATGCGGTATTCGGTTCCAAAACGACGAATGGGACCCACTGCACCAATGCTGAACGTGGCGCCAATGTTTCCAATGGATACTGGGGCAGCGACGCTGGAAATGCCAATGTCGATTTCCTGATCACAATCAGCAAACCCGCGTTTTACGATGCCTTCGAACTCACGCCGCAATTCCGCTTCAGAGGTTTTGGTAAGTTCCGTGTATTCTTTAAGACTACCTGACAGTATTGTTTCTTGGAACGCGGGCTCTGCAAAAGCTGCGATGGCTTTGGAACAAGAGCAAGCGTGCATCGGCCGTACCCCAAGCCCGGGATGAATAAAGGCCCGCGACGGATCGTCCGGCGTTTCGACATGGATAATTTCAACCTTGCTGTCGCGAAAGCGGGCAAGAAACACTGTTTCGTTAAAATTCGTGGCAGCAGCACGCATTAGAGGAGCCGCGCAACGTCGGACATCCACATCTGACTTACCAAGTAACGCGATACGGATCAGCCGCTCACCAATGACATATTTCCCGTCGTTGAAGGGTTCATTGATCAGCCTTTGTTCGACAAGGGACTGAATGAGCCTGTAGCAGGTTGGCTTTGGCAAACTTGTTGCTCGTTGCACCTCTGCGACTGTCACGGGCCGCCCTGCAACCGCAATGGTTTCCAATAGGTTGATCATCCTGTCGAGGTGCATATCGGCTACTGTATCTCATATAATGAGGCTATGCCTCAATTAACGAGAATATATCCCGTTTTGGCAAGCCTTTTGTGAGGCAGTAAAAAGTGCGCACCCCATCGCAGTTATCATCGCTCGGTTTTCCATGGCTCTTCGGAAAGTAGGGCTGAAGACGCGCAAGCTGTTCGTCCGCCAGTGATAATAGATGGCCTATGATGCACCCCTGAAACTCTGGGACTTGAATCCTATTGGGGTTCCACGCAATTGTGAAATAAGTGCTGCCCAGATCGGCAGCCAGGGGTCTGACAGTTTCTTGGCGCTCGGTGACGGAATTCGGTTAACCAAAGGACGAGTCTTGAATGCAGCTTTGATCTGTGTTGGCTTGCTTCCAAGCCCCATGTGGAAATTCTAGTTTCCGGAGTTTTTTAAGGTGGATGTAGTCAGCTTTTCCGAACGTCTCATGGCCATGAAAGACGAAGTTTGGCTGCGGCATGCAAACCCCTGGTCCGTCTGGACCCGCGTGCTTACGCCGTTACCCCTGCTGGCTCTGGCGATCTGGAGCCGCGTGTGGATTGGTGGTTGGGCATGGTGCGCCGTTGGGGTGGTTCTGGTCTGGATATGGGCCAACCCACGTGCATTTCCTCAACCCAGCTCATTTGACAGTTGGTCAGCGCAAGGCGTGCTGGGCGAGCGGGTCTGGCTGCGACATCGAGACAGGGTTGCGACCCATCACAAACGCGTCGCACTTGCGCTTGCCCTCGTCAGCGGTCTGGGTCTTCTGCCGTTTGCTTATGGTCTTTGGACGTATGATTTGGGATTCACGTGCCTCGGCTTAGTCGTGATCTCTGGCGGCAAGATGTGGTTTGTGGATCGCATGGCCTTGATCTGGCAGGATTTTCAGCGCGAGGGAGGGTCCTTGGATGACCTGACAATTGGGCAGTAGTTCATGAAACTCGCGCTGCCCAAATATCCCTGACCAAGACGTTAGGTTTCCGGCGCAACTAAACCCAACGCCAGGCGCTTCTTTCTGTAGGTTGACGCGGGCATGCCGACATATCTCCGAAACGCATTCCGAAAACTTGAAGGTTCTGTGTATCCAACCTCGGCCGCAATGTCGTCGATTGGCATGTCGCTTGTTTCCAGCATCTGTTTGGCCTCTTCGACCCTGAGTGTCTGTATATACTCAACCGGTGTTTGCCCGGTAACTTTCCGAAATCTGCGCAATAGGCTGCGTTCGGTCAGGCCACTGCGCGCGGCCATTGTCGCCACCGGTGTTGGAAGGGCATAATTGTCCGCCGCCCAGACCTGCGCATCAGCGACCACAGCGTCTTCGTGCTGGGCCCCTGCGGTCAGCGAGGCATAGTGCAATTGCCCTTCGGTGTGGGGTTGCAACAAATAGATTTTTGCGAGGCGTCGCGCCTCGTCCTGGCCCGCAATGCGCCCTACCAGATACAACACCAGATCACCCCAGGCAGACGCGCCACCTGCCGTGACGATCCGGTGCCCGTCCCCCGCGGGTATCAGGATACGTTCCCGGCGCATGCGGACCTCTGGATACTTTCGGGCGATCACGTCGCAAAAGCTCCAATGGCTGGTCGCATCAAGGCCGTTCAGCAACCCAGCGGCCGCCAGCAAGAGAGCGCCGGAACAAACTGATGTGACGATGGCACCCTCGGCGCGCGTTTTGACGAGCCAATTGGTCAACGCGGAAAACTCGTCTGGCAAAGGGCAATCAGGTGCAAGATGCAGATCCGGTA
Source organism: Ruegeria meonggei (assembly GCF_900172215.1). Lineage (GTDB taxonomy): Bacteria > Pseudomonadota > Alphaproteobacteria > Rhodobacterales > Rhodobacteraceae > Ruegeria > Ruegeria meonggei. The sequence continues at coordinate 81,680 of NZ_FWFP01000007.1, read as the reverse complement.
CGATGACCAGATCGGGTTGGCCAAAGTCTTCCAGAGCCCCGTCCGGTGTGATCCGGCGCCCGTTGATATCAGTGTAGGCCTTGCCATCCGCCGACAGCATCTTGGCGTCAAAAACCCGCGCTTTGGGCGGCGTCCCATGCAACATCTCCCAGTCCCTACCAACCGAGGCGAGGGCATCCAGGATGCAGTAAACGGTCGACGTGCCAACGCAGGGCAGGGTCACAACAGCGGTTCTGCAGGTGGATTTAGGTTCTGACATATGATGTCCGATATTCACCGATCTTGTCACATACCGGCATATCACGACTCGCAGCCTTGCGGCAATACCGATGCAGATACGGAGAACACCTAAACCCAAGCGCATCGGAGAAACCCCATGACACTTTCCCAATCAACATCCGCCATCGTCATCGGTGCCGGGCTTTCCGGTTTGGCCGCGGCAAGTGAATTGCGGGCCCGCAATATCCCCGTCACTATATTGGAAGCCTCAGACCGGGTGGCTGATCCGTGGCGGGCACGGCACCCCAGGTTGAGGTTGAACATCCATCGCCACTTTGCCCGGTTGCCAGGCCATCAAAAACCAAACAATTCCGATACTTACCTGCCCCGGGATGCGGTCGTTGACTATCTAAGCGACTATGCGCGTGCGATTGATGCAGACATACATTTCGAGACCCGCGTGCTTTCAGTGCACCGCGACGGTGACAGTTGGAAGATTGAAACCACCAAGGGCAGCTACTCCAGTCCTCATCTGATCGTTGCAACGGGGCGGGAAAAAGTTCCGGAAATGCCCGTTTGGCCCGGTATGGAGAATTTCGGGGGTCAAATCATTCATGCCGCTGATTTTGCGGATCCCAGCGAATATGACGGCAAGAACATCCTTGTTATCGGGGCCGGAAACTCGGGCACTGATGTGTTGAACCATCTGTCGCGAAGCAACCCGGCACAGGTCTGGGTGTCCGTCAGGCATGGCCCTTCGATCCTGCCCTCGCGGATATTCGGGTTCCCGATGCAACGCATGGCCAATCTTTTCACGCGGTTCCCGAAATGGTCGCTCGATCCGATCTTTGCCGCCATGCAACGGCTGTTTCTGGGAAACCTGCAACGCTTTGGGTTGCGTCGTCATAAGTTGGGCGGCGGGTCGCGCATGCTCAAGGACGGCGTGACCTTCGCACTGGATGACGGGTTTGTCGCAGCGCTGAAGGCCCGGCGGTTTGACGCGGTCGGAGAAACGGTTGGCTTTTCACCCAACACCGTCGAAATGGCCAGTGGCCGAATGGTCCACCCTGACGTTGTGATCTGTGCGACCGGGTACAGGGCCGATCTGGATGGGCTTTTCGGACATCTGGGTGCGCTGGACCACAAAGGATATCCGCGGCATCCGATGGGGCAGGAAGATCTTCAAAACCCCGGTCTGTGGTTCACCGGGTATGGGCTGCTGTTTCAGGGCTTTTTTCACGCCGCCGGTGTCAGTGCAAACCGCATCGCAACGTGTATCGAGGCCAGCGACAGCGCCTCGTTCCCAACTCAATCATCCCCTCATTTGCCGCCAGGCGGGCACCAATACGCCCAGTCAATAGAAGGAACAAGTCAGTGACGTATCTGAACTCCGCGCATATCCGGGCGCAACATTCCAGACGATGTTTGAACATTTCAGAGTTCATCCGACGCTGCGCATTACACCTGCGTCTGAAACGACGAAGCCGTGGTTTTGACGAACTGCCCGACCGCCTGTTGCGGGACGTGGGTCTGGAACACCTCATCGACCACAAGCGCGAAGCCTGCCTCCGTCACCGACTGCTTTAAGCGCGGAGACTTTCGACCACGCTACGACCGAAGGATTGCAAAATGTCTATTTTCAAGAGCTATAAGCCGTCTATCTGCGCTGGAACCGCACTTTCATTGACCCTTCTATCCGTTGCAGCACAAGTGCGCGCAGACAGCTCTGCCTCTCTTTCTGTGCCCGAAGGTCTGCATGACAGTGACTATTTGTATGACGGCAAGCCACCACAGGCGCTTTTTGAACTTGGTAGAAATCTGTTCTTCGACCCGATCCTGTCAGGCAACCGCAACATTTCCTGCGGCACTTGCCATGATCCCGCGCGTGGCACCAGTGACGGCGTCGCCCTGTCGATCGGCGAAGGGGGCATCGGGTTCGGCCCGTCTCGTCGCACAGCCGATGGTGTGATCGACCGCATTCCGCGCAATGCGCAGGCCTTGTGGAACATCGGCGCGCGTGAATACCGCTCGATGTTTCATGACGGACGGGTTGAGGCTGATCCACTGTCAACCTTTCAAAGCGGCTACTGGACCCCAGCGCGCGAGCATCTGCCCCCCGGGCTGGATACCATTCTGGCCGCACAAGCGATGTTTCCGGTGTTGTCGGACTTGGAAATGGCTGGACAAAAGGGAGAAAACCCGGTCGCGACGGCAGTGACCGAAGATCGAGTGTCGGACGCCTGGGATCATTTGGCCAAGCGTTTGGGGGAAACTCCAGGCTACCAGGAAATGTTCGCCGCAGCATTCCCCGATACAGATGGGATCACCCTGGTACAGGCCGCAAACGCATTGGCCGCGTTCCAATCTCAGGCGTTTCGGTCCGATGATAGCCCTTTCGATGGATTTCTATCGGGTGAACCGATGGCCCTGTCCGACGCCGCCCGCGCAGGGGCATATCTGTTCTATGGCAAGGCAGGCTGTGTCACTTGCCACTCTGGCGCGCTGCAAACGGATCACGAATTCCACGCCATTGCAGTGCCTCAGATCGGGCCGGGCAAAGGGCATGGCAGCGACACCAGCTACTGGCGGGCGTCAGGTTTCGGCCGCCATACTGAAGATGAGGGGCGATATCGCGTAACGTTTGAGGCCGACGACCTCTTTGCGTTTCGCACGCCCAGCCTGCGCAATGTCACGCTGACTGGCCCTTGGGGGCATGACGGAGCGTTCGACGATCTGGAGGCGATGGTGCGCCATCATCTGGACAGCGTTGCATCGCTTGAAGCTTTCGATGCCAGCGCGGTGCCTCTGCCGCCCTTGGGCAGTATCATCGAGCAGACGGCAGAGAACTCGGAACTGATCTTCCGCCCTCTCAACGGCGAACGTCGGGCGGCTTTTGATCTGCGTGATCGTTGGGTTCAGAGCGCGACAGCTCTGCGAAGCAGGATCGCACTGGCTAACTCGTTAGCCCCTGTTGCGCTTGAGGATGATGAAATTGCCGAGTTGATGGCATTTCTGGACGCGCTGACTGATCCATCCGCCAGGGATCGGTCCGATCTGGTTCCGCAGCATGTACCCTCGGGTCTTGCACCGCAACCGGACCCCCGAAGGCCACGAAAGTAACCTGCCACGTTCATCACAGCTTCCGGTTCCTCATCCGGGCCGGTTCCCCGGGCAATTACGCCCAAAATCAACCAAAGGACCAATGATATGAAACCTTGTTTTCTTGCCAGTGCAGCTGTGCTGGCCCTTTCAATGGCAACAGAAGTAGGCGCAGATGACAGTACCAAAGTCAGCTACGATGCCGCCGAGCGTATGGAACTCACGTTCATCTTCCACATCGATGACGGCATGGCCGAACAGGATGTGTTTTATGAAAAAGAACCCGGATCAGGTGAGGTCTTTCGCCCGACCGCCGCAACCCGCGATATGGACGCGCCGCTTTACGCCCCGGCCTTGGAAGTTAAGCATAACTTTCTTGATACGACTGACACCGGACCGTATCCCAAGGGCCGTCCGCTGGGTTTGACATTGGGAGAGTGGTTTGCGGCAAAGGGGGGTGGTTCTTACAGCTGCGAAAACGGTGTCGGCATCGTTGACCTGACCTTTGAGAACCTGGTGCCGAACGGGGTGTACACGATCTGGCATGACTTCATGGTCTGGCCGCCAACCAAACCGTTCATTGGCACTTATGACCTGCCATTTGGGGCGCGCGACGGGTCGGAAAACATCATTGTCGCCAATGACGATGGTCGCGCCGATTTTGAGCGTACGATCTCGCCCTGTCTGCAACTCAGCGGAGAACATCTTGCCGCCGATCTGGGTCTGGCGTGGCATTCGGATGGTAAGACCTACGGGCCGCTGCCGGGTGAGTTCTCGACCGTCACGCATGTCCAGATGTATGTGGCTCTGCCCGCACGCACAGGTCTCTGAGGCTGAAACCGCAGGGCAGGTCCAAAGCTTGCCCTGCCATTGCTGCATAGAAAGGGCACATTGTGAAAATCACAATCATAGATCAGGACGATAATGGTGGGTCTCGGTTTGCAGATCGTGTCTGGACGTTGCAGGACGGCAGCTTTACCCCACCTTCCCCTACCGGATACCTAACGACACCGCAGATAGATGCCAGCGGCATACTGATGATGCATCACCCACCCGGTTACATAGATGATTGGCACACCGCGCCAGCGGTCGTTCTTGGGACGATCTTGCGCGGAGAGGTGCGCATCCAGACAAGTGATATGGATACGCGGGTGCTGCATGTCGGAGACCAGTTTTTGGCCTGTGACCTTGAGGGGAAAGGGCACCGCATGTCAGAGATTAGCGGCGGACACTACGATCTGGCGCTTGTGATCCTTTATTCAGCGCCCTCTGCGAGTGCATTTTCAAAATGAAGCTGCACGGTTCTGAAGGTGTGGACACCCGAACACGTTCTCGGCTTAGTAGACATCGTGTCGACCCGGCTCTGAGTTCGCGTTTTCTGAAAGTCTTGGCCACACCGCTGACCCGGTCATCCTTTCACGCGTGTAACCATTTTGACCGGCGGCGCGCGGCGCAACACCAAGTTGTCAGAGGCACATTTCAATCGCTGCACCGGGGAACGCGTTGATCAGCGCTTGCGTTTGCGGCTCGGGCAGGGCGCATAAGGTTGTGGACAGGCCGTCCGCTATGGCGGCACTGGGCGCTGATACCGAAACGATGTGGTCCGGCCGCCTGTCCCTTTTGGGGTTTAGAATGTGACCCTGCGCGCTTGTCAGCATGACACTGTTGGCATCCGAGGTTGCAACGGCGCGGTCCCGAAGCGTGATGGATTTCTGAACTGTTCCTGCATTCCCGGCCAGGCCGACACGCCAGCTTTGGCCGTCGCTGCGCTGCCCTCGGGCGGCAATTTCTCCCATATCCACCAGCACGTCGCGCAACCCGTGCGCGGCCAGCAGGGCTGCAATGCGGTCGGTAATGGCACCCTGAGCGATGCCATTTAGTGTCAGCGCCGATTGTCCCGGATCGGGAAGGTTGATTGCATCAGCATCCACAGTGACCCGGCTCCATCCAACGCTGTTCCACGCTGCGCGCAGGCTGGTTTGATCAGCACCTTGAGCCATAGCAACCCAGACCGGTTGAATGGTCGGGTCGAATACCCCGTCCGAGGCCTCAAACAGTGCGGAGCATATTGAGAGGACGTTCAAAAGCTCCGGTGCAGGGGCTGTCAGACGACCCGCGCGGTTCAACTGGCTCAACTGCGATTCCGGGCGGTAGAGGCTAAAGATGTTCTCAAGTCGGTTCAGCTCGGCCTCGACCGCGGTAAAGACCGGTGCGGCCTGAGCCTCCGTCAGGCCTTCTAGCCGCAAGCTGGCCGGGGCACCCAATGCCACCCCGCGCCAGTTGGCCGCTTGCGTCGGCGTTGCTGCAGCCGGTGCTGCGGCGCAGGCAGCAGACATGATCAGGAAACGGCGACGGGACAGGGTGGTCATGACGGGGTCTCCAGTTTCAGGTCCAGATCGACGGGCCCCAGTACTTCGGTGTCGGGTATGTCGGACAGGGGCAGGCCTGTGCCGCCATATTGGGCAATGAACGCCATGGCATCGGTGCGGCCTGCGAAAGGCACCACTTCGCGTGCACCCATGCCGCCGGCGACATTAGCCCCGACTACGAAAGTTGCACCATCGGCCGCGATCCAGTTGGACACACCCGGCTGCCGCCAGTTAGGGGCGGCACCCATATCGCTGACATAGACGGCGGTGATTTGGGCGTCCCGTTCGGGGCTTTTGAGATAGGCGATCATGTCGCGCACCTGCGCGAAGAACAGGGGCATAGGATAGCCTTCCAGATGAATCTGACCCTTGGGTCCGCCATGTTCGGCAATGTTCATCTGGCAGAAATAACTCAGCGCGTCGGGGGTCAGATCAACCGCGTCAGGAACGGCGATCTGTTCTTCTTTGCAGGCCACCAGCGCGACCAGCGCGATCAAGACAAGATGTTTCATGGCTCGACCCTCCGGAATGCGGCGCGGGCCATGGCGAAACCCAGCACTGGCCAGATCAACAGGGATGCGGGGGCGGCCCAAGCGGGTAGGGCCTGCGCGGCCCCTGTCATGCCGGATGCCATCGCAACTCCTTCGGTGGCAGAGATGTTCCACAGGCGGAATGCGTCGGCCGGGTTGGCCACCATCACCCACGGAAAGACGGATTGGGTGAAGGTGCCGCCCTGATCCATGACGACGGCTCCCAACAAGCCCAGATCATAGAGGACGACAAAGACCAGCCAGAGCCCGGCCGACAGTCCCGCCGCCGCCGTGGCGCCCCTCGCCAATGCAGACAGCAGGTATCCCAGCGCCAGGAACACGGCGCCCAGAAGGGTGGAAGTAAGGATCAAGCGCAGCAACGCCATCAGGCTCTCGGGGCCTGCGCCGCCAAACCATGCGGCGACGGCACCGGCGGTGCCAAAACCGACAGCCATAGCAAAAGTCAGTGCTGCGAGATGCGCGGTAAACTTGCCCAACAGGATTTCTCCGCGCCCAGCGGGGTAGGACAGCAGCAGCGACAGGCTCCCCCGGTCCACGTCTCCGGCGATGGCGTCAAAGGCAATCATCAGCGCCAGCAGGGGCGCAAGGTAGACCGACAGCGTGGTCATCGACGCGACCGAGACGGTCAGCATATCGACCCCCAGCGTTCCGGTTGGCGCGCTGCCCGCAAAGGTCAACGCCAGTGCAAACAGCACCATGATCAGCGTGGCGACCAGCAGCCAGCGGTTGCGGCGCAGGATCAGCATTTCAGTGCGGGTGATGGCGAGGAAGCGGGTCATTGCAGATCCTCCTGTGCATAATGGCGATAGAGGTCTTCCAATTTGGGAGGCGTCATTTCCAGATCTGCCACGGCCTCACCCATGCCGGCGATGCGTCGCAGGGCCTCCATCTTGTCATCCGGCGAGCAAAGCAGTTCGACCGACGCACCGTTGATGCGGTTGCCGCCCAGTTCCGCGGCCAGCGCATCCGGGTTGGTGCTGGCGCGCACCCGCAGGCGGATCGGCAGACCGGCCAGCGCCGACAGGTTGTTCAGCGTGTCATCGGCGACCATCCGGCCTTTGCGCATGATGGCTATGCGGTCGGTGCGGGCCTCGACCTCGGTCAGGGCATGGGAGGCGATCAGCACGGCTGTGCCTTGGGCTGCAAGTTCATCAATGATGGCATAGAGGTCTTGGCGCGAAATCGGGTCCAGGCCGCTGGTTGGTTCATCCAGCAGTGCTACTTTCGGTTGGCCCAGCAGCACCTGCGCCAGACCCAATCGCTGCCGCATCCCTTTGGAGTAGGCACCGATCCGGCGATCCAGCGCATCGCTTAGGCCAACACGGTCCAGTAGTCCGGGCACATCGGCTTTGGACCCGGACAGTTTTGCGAACAGGGTCAGTTGCTCCCGCCCGGTAAGGGCGGGGTGGAAGGACACCGCCTCTGGCAGATAGGCCGTGTCCCGCCGCGCTTGCGCGCTGCCGGGGGTGGCGGTGCCGATCTGAATGGCGCCGCCCTCAATCGGGATCAGCCCGAGGATGGATTTGATCAGCGTTGACTTGCCCGCGCCGTTATGGCCCAGCAGCGCCACGCGCTGACCGGGGGCAAGGGAAAGGGTAATCCCGTTAAGTACACGGGTCTTGCCACGGTCCTTGCAGACCTGGGTTATCGTCAGGGCCTTATCCGTCATGAGGCACCTTTTTCATAGCTGGGGGTTCAGGGGCTTGCATCAATGGGTTGCTGTCGATCACGCCGCCCGGCAGCAGGGCCGGGAAGGCGGATTGCGACCAGCGCACCAGCTGCACGGCAGGCGAGCCGAGCAGTAATTTGGCTGAGGGTTGGGTCCACAGCACATGGTCCATCGAGTCATTGGGGCGATAGGGGGCATCGGCGATGCCGTTGCCATCCACATCATAGGCGGCAAAATCGGACCAGTGATTGCCGCGCCCGTCTTCTGACCACTCGACCCACTTGGTCGAGACGTATTTCACCTGTGTCCGGTTGCCGATGAACGCGTTGCCAACAATGCGATTGCGTTCGCTTCCAGCGGTGAAATGGATGCCGATGCCGCATCCCTGGAACCAGTTGTCGGTGAATTCATTCTTGTTGGAATTATAAAGGAAGGTGCATTTTTCCTTCGCCCCGATCACGACATTGCCGGTGATTTGACTCTTGTTGGCATAGTTCAGCATCACGCCATGTTCGCGGTCACCCATCGAGACGTTGTTGGCCACCTTCACATTGGTCGTGAACATCACCGCATAGCCCAGATCATTGCCGATCGAGACATTGTCGCTGACGACTGAATCGTCAGCGTACATGTAATGCACCGCAAAACGCAGGTCGCGGAACAGGTTGCCGGTGAAGAAATTCTTCTTCGAAGAGTTTACGAAAATCCCATCACGGCCGAACTGAATGTCATTATCGGCGACAACGGCACCTGGCGCGTTCCAGACATAGACGCCATTGCCACGGTCATTCATCCGCTGGTCCAAACGTCCTTCGATCCGGTTGCCGCGGACGATGCTGTCCTTGGCACCGTGGATATCGACGCCATAGAGATTGCCCAGCAACACATTATCCTCGACCACTGGGGCGGTGGCCGTTTTGGTCAGCTGGATGCCGCTGTCGATCCCGTCATGGCTGGAGCCTGAGCCGACTACCGTCAGGCCGCGTAACGTGACGCTGGGCCCGGTCACAGTGATGACACTGCCCGCCCCTTGTCCGTCGATGGTGGCCTGTCCCAGCCCGTCGATGGTGACGGGCCGGTCCAGAACCAGCGTTTCGGCGTAATTGCCGGGACTCAGGCGGAGGGTGTCTCCATCCGCCGCCTGCGCCAGTATCTCGTTGATGGCCCCCGCCCGGTTGGGCACATCCCAGTCTGCCGCCCAAAGGGGCGAGCCGAGCATGAGTGATATAAGCAGGGACCAACGCATGGCTTACGCTCCCTGCGGCTCGACCAGCATCCGGCCGCGCATTTCCATGTGCAGCGCGTGGCAGAACCACTGGCAATAGAACCAGTGCACGCCCGGACGGTCGGCGGTGAAAGTGACCGAGGCGGTCGCCATCGGGGCCACTTCCATCGCGATGCCGTAGTTGCCCAGGCAGAAGCCGTGGGTCACGTCGTCCACGTCATCCAGGTTTGTAATGTAAACCGTCACCTCGTCACCCTGTTTGACGGTGAACTTCTCAAGGCTGAAAGTCGGGGCCTGCGAGGTCATATAGACCCGCACCTTATTGCCGTCCCGGATGGGTTCCTCGGCACCGTCTTCCAGATCGATGCCATCAGCCTCGGCCTGTTTGCGGGCGTCTTCCCAGGTAACATCGTTGCGATCCCAGACGTTGACAGGATTGACGATGTCGCTGCGCACCATGATCGAGTCATGCGGCTCGGCAAAGGTCGGGCCGTCGTGGACCACCTTCATCTCGTTGGACGAGATGTCGATCAGCTGTTCGTTTTCCGGTTTCAGTGGGCCCGTATTTAGGAACCGGTCTTTCGAGAACTTGTTCATCGAAATCAGCCACTTGCCGTCGGCCTCTTTGGTTTCACCCATAGTGGTCGAATTGTGACCCGGCTGGTAGTGCACATCGACCTTCGAGATGATCGGGTCCACATCGGCACCGCCGTAAGCCTCAATCGCCTTGTCGATGTTCCACTTCACGATCTGGCTGTCCAGGAACAGCGTGGTGAACGCGTTGCCCTGACCGTCATAAGCGGTGTGAAGCGGGCCAAGACCCAGCTGCGGCTCACCCACGATGCAGGATCGCGGATCAGCGTCGCCGTCGAACAGCGCGTCCAGCTTGGTGACGTCCATGATCGACACGGTCGGCGACAGCTTGCCGTTGATACAGACATGCTTGCCGTCAGGCGCGGTGTTGATGCCGTGCGGAGAATTCGGGATCGGGATATAGCGGGTGTACTTCTTGTTCTGCCCTTTGCGTCCGTCGAGAACCTTGACGCCTTTCAGCTCTTGGTAATCACCGGCTTCGATACCTGCTTCGATTTCTGCGAGGTTGAAGACAACGACATGGTCCAGCTCGTTCTCGGTCATCTCGGCCAGGTTCATACCCATTTCCGAGTTGTACGAGGTCGAATAGGCATATTTGCCTTGATAGTCGCAGTCGGTGTTGTCGAGGTTGCCCGACACGATCACCTGCCATGCGACCTCCATGGTGTCGCCGTCCAGCGCGGTGAAGATGTTCACGTATTGCGACGGATCGTCCAGCACGGTGCCATCATTGACCAGCGGAGTTTCATCCTCGCCATTCGCAAAGACATAGCCGGTGCGCGGGAATTTCTGCGGGCGCAGGCCGTGGATCGCCTTGGCGTTGGGGATCTCGGTGATCTTGTCGCATTTCATCACATCGCAGCGCACGCGGGCGACGCGGGTGTTGGCCTTGTCGTTCATGAACAAGTAACGCCCATCATAAGTGCCGTCGGTGAACGACATGTGCGGGTGGTGCAGATCGCCGTTGTCATAGGTTTTCATGCCACGCTTGGCAAGAAACTCTTTGGTTTCCGGCAGCAGGCCGTCGGTCATGATTTTCAGCGATTCATTGGTCTGGCCCCAGCCGGTGGCTGAGCAGCGGTTGAACACCGGCACCCGCATCAGTTCGCGCATGGACGGAAAGCCGAGAATGCGCAATTCGCCGGTCTGGCCCGAGGACCAGAAGCCGTAGTATTCGTCCAGCTCACCGGGTTCCAGATTGGCATTGGCCGCAGCGCTGGCCTGTTTCGCGGTCATCAGGGTTGACCCCAGACCGGTTCCGGCCAGCACGGCACCGGTGGCGGTCGCCCCCAGCATCCCGCGGCGGGTGATGTTCAGTTTGTTGTCATGTTCCGACATGATCGTTCCTCCTTTTTAGGAAACGGATTGCGGTTTGGCGTTTGGATGGTTCGCCGGTGGTTGTCCGAGTGGGGTCTTGAGGTCGACCGACCCTGTCTTGGCCCGCCGTTTCAACTGGCGGATAACGACGGGACATTTGTCCTCGGACTGGTAGAGCACCTGACAATGCAGGCAGGTGACGCACTCATTCGGGTTGATCTCACCGGTGGGGTGGATCGCCTGAACGGGGCATTCATTGGCGCAGGTCTGGCAAGGCGTGCCGCAATCCTTGTAGCGGCGCAGCCAGTCGAACATTCGGACGCGGGCAGGGATCGCCAATGCGCCGCCCAGCGGACAGAGATAGCGGCAATAGAACCGCTCGACAAACAGCCCGATCCCCAGCAGGGTCAGCGCAAAGACCACAAAGGGCCAGTCGCGCATGAATTTCAGGATAATCGCGGTCTTGAACGGCTCGATCTCGGCGTATTTTTCAGCCAGTGGGATCGACACAAAGCTGAGACCGAAGAGGCCCAGAAAGATCATGTACTTCGCGGGCCAGAGACGTTCGTTCAGCCCCCAGGGCAGGGTCCATTGCGGCACTTTGAATGCGCGTGCAATTTTGTTGGTCAGCTCTTGCAAGGCCCCAAACGGGCACAGCCAGCCGCAATAGGCCCCACGTCCCCAGAACAGCAGCGCGGCGGCGACAGCGAACCATTGGATAAAGACTAGCGGATCTAGCAGGAAGGCATCCCAAGAGAACCCGCTGCGCAGACTGCCCGCCAGCGCCATCAGGTTCACCACGCTCAGCTGCGCATTGGCGTACCAGCCGATGAAGAACAGCGTCATGGTCAGGTATCCGATGCGGAACCAATAGAAGACCCGCGCGTTCATCGTGGCGTGGAACTGAAAGAAGAACGTCGCGGTCAGCACCAGCAGCATGATGCCAAGGACGCCAATTTCGACGGTGCGATCCTTCCAGATACGTTGCCACAGGGCGGCTTTGGCCGCAGCCTCGCTGGTGGCATCATCGACGATGGCAGGGGCCGCGACTGGCAGCAAGTAGCGTTCGGGCAGTTTGTAGCCCAGATCGAAGGTCAAAAAAGTTTTCTCAACCGCGCCGACGGCGCGCTGCACCAGCAGTTGCAGGCGGAACGGTTCGGCGGGATCGAACTCAGCCTCGGCGGGGATTTTGAAGATATCCAGCTCGGTGAAACTGGGCGCGTCGGCGGCTGCAACCCTGCCCAGGCGTTCTTGCTGCTTGTCGAAGAAGCGCACTGAATTGTCGCCCTGGATCAGCTGAATGCGGTCGAAAATTCCACCACGCACATAGCCCGAGCCCTTAAAGCTGTAAGCCCCGCGACCCAGCACCAGAATGGCTTGTTCACCGTCGTCCAGCCATTCGGTCAGGTTTTGGTATTCGGCCTCTCCCAGCAGGGATTTCCCGATCGACGGGACCGAGACCAACGCCAGATGCATGTCGATGAACGTGTCGTCAGGCGCGCCGGGTTCGGGGCGTTTGATGGCGCGCTGGTCGCCGGTGGCCGCAAAAGCTGTATTAACCTGTCCGACATCCAGTGTCAGACGCCGGATCGACCCGTCCCCGGACAGGGTAGTCCAGTCATAGGTTGCATCCTGCGCCATATCGATTTCGCGTTTGGGCCCGTCGGCCTGCAACGGCGACAGGCCCCCCAGACCCAGCGCGCGGGCCACTTTTATGCCGCCGCGCACAAGGCTGTCGTCAATCACCATGATGGTCACCGTCGCGCCGGAAATGATGTCGAGGTCATGCCCCTCACCCCCGGTTTCGGCTTCGAGCTTCAGGTCCAGTCCGGCATAGCCTTCGGTCAGCTCAACCATGCGCGAATTGGGGATGCCGATCAGAACGATGGGTTCCGAATGTTTGACCAGTTGTACCCCGGTCAGCACCGCATCGCTGTCGATGGCTGCAACCACATGGATGGGCTTGCCGGAATAGCCGGTGGTGCCCACAAAGTCAGAGGTCAGAAAGGCCCAGGCCACCGTCTCGCCGCCTTTCAGAACTGGGGCAACGCGCACGTCCTCACGCACAGGGCCAAAAGCATCAGCACCGGGGGCCAGGTCAGTGGGTTCGATCTCGGGCAGGAAGCTGGCGAGGCTGTCGGCATGGGCGCTAATCGCCATCAGGCAGGACAGAACAAAGGCCAGCAGGAAATGGGTTGCGCGACTTACGACCACGACACACCTCCGGGTATTTGGGTGGGTGCCATGGACGCGTGCAGGGCGCGTTCGGTTTTTTCGTGGGCCGCGAACGGGGGGCCACGTGTTTCGGGCCATAACCGTTCGGACCTGTATGATGTGACCCGCTCACAAATCCGGCTTTGCAGGAACTCGGCAAAACCTGTCTGTGTCAAAACGGGCTGGTCGGGCAAGGACGCGGTGGCTGTGATAGCACACAGCGCACAGTCGGCACATTTCGGACAGGGCGCGGTCGGATCGTCGGTTGGCTCTTCCAAGTCGACCTCAACCCAAACCGCCCCTGCCTCCGAGCAGATCTCAATCCACATGCTTTGCCCGGGACTCGCCAGCGCCGGGCCAAGCAGTTGCAAAAGCAACAGGAAAATGCCCGCACAAGCACACACAGCGCGCATGGCGCAGACAGGGACGGTGTGCAGAGGGTTAGCGGCAGGCATGGAGAATCCAACTCGGCAAGCTTTCCTGAGTCCTATGGGATTCGCCGGTTTCGATACTTGACTTAGGTCAGGTACGCCGAAAAAGGGTGTCAGCTGTCGGCCTCATCCATCAATCCGCGCACCCAACGCGCCACCGGCCATACGGCAGGAATGCCCAGAGGAACTGACCACAGGATTGCGGTGACGGGCGCGATCACCGCAAACCCCAAGCCATGTGCAAGCAGACCCACCAGAAACAGGTTGATCGCAACCGCCAGCATTGTGGCGGGATACAAAAGAATGGCTAGTTTCCACACCGGCCATTTGTCCTCAGTGGCTGGTGCCTTCTGAGAAGGTGATCTTGTTCCAGACATTGTATTTTCCAGACGGTTTGCGCATTGGCAGGCGGCGGACCTCTTCCAGCGTTTGCGCGTCATAAACAATCACCGCACCGTCATCTTCCCAGATCGAAACCAGTGCGTGGCGACCGTCTTTGGTGAATTCCACATGGGCCACGGTTTTGCCCGGTGCAGGGCGCAGCGTTTTGACGATCTCAAGGCTTTGCTTGTCGATCACGTGCATCGCGTCCTTGTTGGGCCCAAAGAACACATCGGCCCAGACATAGGGCGAGTTTTCATGGCTGCGCATAAAGAAACCGGGTCCTTCGGTCTTGATCCGTTTCACGGTTTCCCAAGTTGCCATGTCGATTACCGATACAGTGCCATCGGTCAGATGCGGCGTGGCCATGACGGTGGTATCCCCATGCCGCCATGTGATGCCCGATCCCAGATGCGGCATGCCCGGCAAGTCCAGATCAGCCACTTTCTGACCGATCACCAAATCGATCACCTGACCGCCATTTCCGTCTCGGGACGCGCCCATCACATATTCATAACTCTGGTCGAAAAAGAAATCGTCCAGATAGTCGGGCGTGGTGATCTTGCGCACCGGAAAGGGATCAGGGTTCTTGAACTGCCCTTCGATGCGGAAATCATGCCCCAACCCGGATTGAGGTGGGTTGTCGCCGTAAAAGACCTCCCAAATCTCGGGGACGTCTTTCAGGGCCAACACAAAACTTTCGCGCGGCGGGGCCTGGTAGACGGCTGAAACACGGCTGGGGTTGCCCTTTTTGCCTTTGACATCAATGACCTTGGCCACCGATAGATCACCTGTCGACAGCAGGGTCAGACTGTTAGGCAGGTAGTTCGCCACGGCCACCCATTTTCCGTCGCCCGACATGGCGATGTTGCGGCTGTTAACGCCTGCGCGGATGCGGCCGACCTGTTGCAGCGCCCAGATGTCATATTTCTGCACCCAGCCATCGCGCGACATGATGAATACAAAGCGTCCGTCCGGGCTGAACTTTGGCCCGCCATGAACGGCAAAAGGTGTCTCGAACCGGTCCAGAACCTCGAATGTGTTGCCATCTAGAACGCTGACATGGTGATCCCCGGTTTCAACGACCAGTGTGATGTTCATCGGATCGCTGCCCCAAACGGGCGCGTCGACCGGGTTGTAATCCTCATCCAGAGTGCGACTGGCCATGATCTCGGTCTCACCCCATTCGGGGTTTGTTTCGAGCGGCGATTTCAGCCAGCCCGCCAGTTCCTCGATCTGCAACGCGTCGAGCTCGTGCGAGAAGGCGGGCATCTGCGTGGCCGTGCGCCCTTCGGCAATTACCAACGCCACGCGGGGGCCGCGCATGCGTTTCAACGTTTCGGGGATCAGCGCTGGGCCAACGCCGCCCAGACGGGTCTCGCCATGGCACGAGGCGCAGTGATTTGCATAGTCCGATGGGGCATCCGCCCATGCGGTTCCGGTCAGCAACAGAGAGCAAAGCGCGCCGATTTTCAGAGTGTTATAAGAACTGATGTGCCGGATCATGACGTTTCCCCCGGAACGGTGTGACCTGCAGGCGCTCGCCTGCGCCATTCACGCCGATTTCTTGATTGGTTAGATAGCAGGCCGGATCTTCGGCCCAAGGATCCCCGGTTACCTGCAGCGCCCGAATCCGGGTATTGCCGCCGCACACGTCCTTCAGCTGACAGGCCCCGCAACGCCCTTTCAACGGGCGAGGACGGGTGCGCAGCATCGCCAGCATCGGGTCATCACCGGTCCAAAGCTCGGAGAACGGTTTGGTCTTCACATTCCCGACCGTGTAGTCGGACCAGTAGGTGTCCGGATGCACCCGGCCCAGATTGTCTATATTGGCCACGCCCAGCCCGCTGGAATTGCCGCCCCACCTGGCAAGATGTTGGCGCACATGGGCGGCTTTTTCCGCGCCAAAATTCGCATACACCCAGTTCAGGAAATACCCGGCATCGGCGTCGTTGTTGCCGGTGACGATATCCAGCGGACGCCCGCCCGAGGCGGCCTCCCACGCGCGCTCCAGTAGCAGGTCCAGCCCGTTGCGGGTACGCAGATGTTCAGCATCCTCGCCCCGGTTCTTGTCACCGCGCCCGGCATAGACCAGATGCGACAGGTAGAATTTGTCGACACCTTCGTCATCACACAGTTGCAACAGGTCGGGCAGGTGGTGCTGGGTGCCTTCGGTCAGGCAAAAGCGCAGGCCAACTTTGATGCCGCGCTTCTTGCATTCGCGCACACCGCGCAGAGCGTCGGCAAAGGCGCCTTCGACTCCGCGGAACCAGTCGTTTGTCGCGCCGATCCCGTCCAGCGAGATGCCCACGTAGTTAAACCCAACATCTGCGATCATGTCAGCGGTTTCGTCATAAATCCGCGTGCCATTGGTCGACAGGGCCAGCATCGGCACCAGATCGCGCGCACGTTTGGCGATGTCGAGGAAATCGAACCGATCCAGCGGCTCCCCACCCGAGAGGATCAGGGCCGGGACGCGAAACTGGCCCAGATTCTCAAGGGTTACCATGGCTTGCTCGTGACTGAGCTCACCCGGGAAGGCCACATCCGCCGAGACGGTGTAGCAATGGCGGCACTTCAGGTTGCATCGCCGCGTCAGGTTCCAGATCACTACCGGTTTCACAGGTCCTGGGCGGCGTTTGCGCACCGGGGTCGGAGTGACCAGCTGATGCATGTATTCGGTCAGGCGGAACATGGTCTCAGCCCTTTGCTTTCAGGCGCAGTCCGGTCTTTTTCAGGATGCGGGTTGAGTACAGGATGTCTTTGGCCCGGCTGGCCTCGCCCAGAATGGCACTGATCTCGGCGCGTTTTTCTTCGACCTCGGCGCGGTCAGAACCGTGGACCATAGCAAACAGGTTAAAAGGCCAGTCGGGCAGGGCGCGGGGGCGTTCATAACAATGGGTGACAAAGGGCAATGCGCCGATCTGCGCGCCCAGTTCTGCGACTTGGTCGTCATCCACATCCCAAACGGTCATCCCGTTCGAAGTCATGCCCAATTTGTAGTGGTTGGGTGCAGCGGCGATGCGGCGGATCACACCGCGCGATTTCATCTTGGCCAGGCGGACCAAAAGGGCATCTTCATTCATACCCAACGTCTCGGCCACCTGCGCGTAAGGGG
Source organism: Ruegeria meonggei (assembly GCF_900172215.1). Lineage (GTDB taxonomy): Bacteria > Pseudomonadota > Alphaproteobacteria > Rhodobacterales > Rhodobacteraceae > Ruegeria > Ruegeria meonggei. Next base: position 64,493 of record NZ_FWFP01000007.1, on the reverse strand, counting down.
CTGGTACAAGAGGCAACCCGCCTTGCAGAACCTCGATGATCTGTCTGTCTTGCGCGTCGATCATGCCGCCACCCGGAAGCCAATGAAAAATTCCTGAAGTTTGGGAAACTGCAGGACCTCGATCCCGGTTTCCCGCTCGATTGCATCAGCGGTGATTGCGATCCCCTGAGGCGTTTCTGTCGCCATTACGAACCACATGTTCAGCCGGTGCGTGCGTTCATAATTATGCGCCACCTCCGGGTGTGCATTGACTTTGGTCAGGACGGTTTCGAATTTATCTGCAGGTACAGCCATTGCACACAGGCAGAACGCACCGCCCATGGCCGCTGCGTCGAAAAATGGGCCGAACCGAGTGATCACGCGATCGTTTTTCAGACGCGCGAGACGGCTGAGCAATTCGGCTTCGGGAATGCCAAGATCATCGGCGATGTCGGCAAAGGGATGAGTGGTCAGGGGCAGGTCGTCCTGCATCCTGTTCAGGATTGCGCGGTCAGTTGTATCCAGCATCATGCGGCGGCCTCTTTGGGTTGGATCAGCGCGCCCGTCTGTTTGAAACAGCGGGTCGAGAACAGAACTTTGTGCTGTGCGCCACGCAGTTCCGGCAGAGCGACCGCGCCTGACAGAACCTCTAGGGCTTCGCCGCGCGATCGGGCGTGGATCATGGAGTACAGACGGTAGGGCCAGACGCTTTCGACCGGGTTCCGCTCGTAACACAGCGTCACGCCGGGAAGGGCCGCAAGGGCGGGCCCGGCGGTGTCGACCTGCGCGGCGGGCATATCCCAGACAACCATCGCATTGGCAGACCAGCCAAGCGCCCTATGGCGCACGATGACGCCAAGACGCGAGATGATACCTGCGGCGTGCAGCGCTTCAATCCGCACCATGACCTGATCTTCGTCGCGGTCCAGCGTTCGGGCCAGTGCGGCATAAGGATCAGCGACCAGAGGCAGGCCAGTGCTGAGCGCCTGCAACAAAACGCGGTCGCCTGGTTGCATGGCGGTGCAATCCACCTTGCGCGGGCCTGGAACATGGCGCGCCGCACCCGACATCCGGAAACCCAGGTCAACATTGAAGGGTCGCACCAAACGCAAATCCAGAACTTGCAGCCCGGTGCGATGCGCAATGCGAGCCAATGTGTCGTTTACATGCGCGCGGTCGGGGCCGGTGGCCACGAACCAGAGGTTCCAGGAGTCCTCGCGTTGATAGTTGTGGTTCACACCCGGTTCTGCATCGATCAGCGCGGCGATCTCCTCCAGCCGCTCATCCGGTGCGGCAACTGCGGCCAAGGTACTGGCGGATACCGCGCCGGGCGCAATGGTTGCCCCGACCCGCGTGATCCGCCCGGTCTTGCGCATCCGGGCAAGCCGACCCAGCACCCCGGCCTCGTCCAGCCCAAGCGCATCGGCCAACACTTGAAAAGGGCGCCGCGTTATGGGGAAGTCACGCTGAAACTCATCCAGCAGGCGGCGGTCGGTTGGGTCGGTGATATGGTCCATCGCCTTACAGCCCCGTTCTGTGCGCGCGGGCGGTAAAGAATATGCCCGAGGGGCTGTCTGCCTCGATCTCGCGCAGTTTTTCGAAGGTCTGCGTGTCGTAGATCATGACCTTGCCCGCATCGCGCACGCTGATCCAAACCTCATGCCCGCGCGGCGTAAATTCCATATGCAGCACGGCGGGGCCGGGTTTGAACTCGTGGATGATCTCTTTGCTGACACTGTCGATGACCTGGATCGTGTCGTTCAGGGGGTGGGCGAAGTTCACCCAGACCTGCCGACCGTCCGGGCGAGCCATCGCAAAGACCGGCTGGCCATGGGTCTGTGTGCGCCCGGTCTCAGACAAGGTATCCGCGTCGATCCAAAGAACCTGGGGGTGACCGACGGCGGGCAAGACAAACTCGCGCCCGGTCAGCGCCCAGCCTTCCAGATGGGGCATCTTGTAGACCGGCATCTCCTGCTGGCCCCGGCCATAGTCGGGCAACACGCGGATAGGTTCGGGCGTATGGGACCACAGATCCAGCGCGGTCAGTCCGTCCTCGCCGAACAGGCCGGTGATATAGGTGCGGCCATTGGCCGTGATCAGCGCGTCATAAGGGTTTTTGCCCATGTCGCGGATCTTGGTGATCTGCGGCGTGTTATCGGTGAAATCAGCAATCCAGGTCTCACCCGTGTCCCACATGGTGAACACGAACCGGCGACCCGGCGCATCGACCAGACCGATGGTCTTGCTGCCGGTAGGGATGTCCGCGACCATCTCCAGCGTGTCGGCGTCAAAGACGCGGACGCCGCCCGGCTCATAGTTTGATACGGCCACCAGTTGACCATCATCCGAGATCGCGCCGCCGATAGCGTTGCCCGCCTGCACAACGCGGTTCACGATCTGGCGGGTGACGATATCAACCTTGGTCAGACCGCCATCGCGACCGAACACATAGGCAAAACGCTGATCGGGCGAGTAAACCAGCGAGGCGTGGGACAGATCGCCCAACCCCTCGATCCGTGCCAGCGCGGCACGCTCTGATTGGTCAACCAGCAGGACCGAGCCACTGGCGCGTTCAATCACAAGCCCCAGATCTCCGGTCGCGGTTGGTTCGGCCTTTGATTCAATGGGGGCCATTGTCATCATGAGGGTGGCTGCAAGGCCAAGGATAAGCTGTTTCATTGTGCCTCCGGTTGCAGAAGGTAGCGGGCGATCCATTCAGCCTCTTCTTCGCTGATCAGCGGGCGCCAGGGAGGCATCGCCGTATCGGGGATGCCGTCGAGAATGACACCTGTCAGGATCTCAGGATTGTAATGTTGCAATGTGTCGGATCGCAGATCCGGGCCAAGACCGCCTTTCAGGGATAGTCCGTGGCACGATCCACAGTCCTGATGCACAAGCCGCTTGAGGGCATTGGGGTCGATAACATCGGCAGCCAGGGCCGAGGTGGCGACCAGTACAGTTGTGGTCAGAACAGCACGCGCCGCCCAACCCGAACCCTCTGTCGTCCGGACAGACAGCGGCGTGCGTTCTTGTTGAGCAAGCCTAGCCATGTGCCTGTTCCAGCAACTCGGCCACGGGCTTTTCGGCATACAAGGAAACAACTTCGCCAATGATAAACAGCGTCGGCGCTTGCAGTTTGGCTGCACGCACATCAGTCGCCAGCCGATCCAGCCGCGAAACAAGGCGGCGTTCATTCGGAGTTGTGGCTTTGCCTACCGCCAGAACAGGGGTTGATCCGGGCAGGTTTTCGGTCATCAGACCCATGGCGATCTGGCCGATATTGGCAACGCCCATATAGACCACCAGAGTCGAATCCGGATCCGCCAGACGTTTCCAATCTAGATCCAGAACCTTGTCCGCCTGCCGGTGCCCGGTGACATATTGAACCGAAGTCGCCAGTCCGCGATGGGTTAGAGGCACACCGGTGGAACATGACGCACCTTGTGCAGCGGTGATGCCCGGCGCGTATTCTACCGTGACACCACGGGCCATCAGATAGGCGGCCTCTTCCGAGCCGCGGCCAAAGATCATCGGGTCGCCACCTTTAAGACGGGCCACGATGTGTCCGGCGCGGGCTTCTTCCAGCAGAATGTCGTTGATACGATCCTGTGGAACGGTGTGACATTTAGGGGCTTTGCCCACGGCGATCAGCCGTGCATTTTCGGCATGCATGGCCAGGATCTCGTCCGATACCAGACGGTCATAGACCACGACATCCGCCTCTTGCAGCATGCGCAGGGCGCGCAGGGTCATCAATTCGGGATCGCCCGGGCCAGCGCCAATCAGAAAAACCTTACCGCTCATGTGCAAACTCGCTTGTTCTGAATGTCTTCGGAACCCGGGTTTCCTGTGCGAAACCGGCGCAGTGGCGGGACGTTGCTGGGGAAGCCGGGCGTGTCATGGGGGCAGGTTGACGGAATATCCGTGCTGCTTCCTTGACTAAAGTTAAGGAGCGCGGGTTTAGCGCCTGCGCTCCTCAGCCTTGCCTGTCTTTCTGCCTCGGCTCAGGGTTCGACGATGATCATGCCGATCATGTTTTGGGTTTCCCAATGGGGGCCGCACAGATAGCCCTGCGGTCCGGGCGTAAGGAAGGTCATATCAACCGTTTCTTCCGGAAACAGCCGGTCGCTTTCGGGGACGCTGCCATCTTTCAGCAGCACCGAATGGCTGGTGCGTTTGTCCACGTTGACCCAGCGCACGGTGGTGCCTGCCTTGACCGTCAGCTCAGCCGGGCAAAAGGTGTATTTGTACATTAGCACCACTTCGGCGTCCTCAATGGCCGCAGATGGCTGGCCGAACATCTCAACATACCGATCTTCAGCCTCGGCGCAGGTGTCGGCGGTTTCATCGGCCCATGCAGGCGCGGCCAGAAGCAGGAGCGCAGGTAAAACGTACAGCGGTTTCAAGGTCGATGTTTCCTTTCCAACAAAGGGAATGGGGCCGGATTGACCGGCCCCTCAGGTCACTGTTTCACCACGTTAATAAACGCGCTGTCGTCATCCAAAGCGAGGCTTGTATCCAGCGTCACATGGTGGAACCGGGCAGCTGCAAAGTCGTCGTGGATGGCAAAACCAACCGTATAGGTCTGGCCGGGTTCAAGCGGCACATCCCCTGGCGCGCCAGAGTTCAGAGGACGGGCAAAAACCACGGTCCACATCCCACCGGACAGGTTGGCCGAGGCGGCGATCTCACCGTCATTGACCACGCGCTGTTCCAGCAGATAGCCATTGCTGGCGCTGCCATCGGAATAAACGCGCATCAAGTCGAGGAACGTGCCATCGGCCAGGTATTGCTCGATCTGTTCGGCGGCCTGCAGCTTGTCCCAACCGCCCAAGGCTTTGCCACGACGCCCTTTGGTTTCGACCTCGGTGCGGCTTTCGCTGATGTATTTGGTCACCGTGTCCTGTGCGGTCATACGGCCAGCGACATCCCCAGTGGCAGCAATCACATCCGCTTCGGGCGCGAAGGGCATATAGGTGTTGTCCGCGTGGCACGAAGCCCAGCAGCCCACCTGATCGCCCATCTCGATACCAGAGCCGGTGATCATCATCGCAACCTTGATCTGGTTTTCCGGATCCATCTTGCCACCATCGACAAAGGGTGCAGGGTTGTGGCCTGCATCCGGCCATTGCAGACGGACATACAGGTTTTCGTCGTCATGGGCCGCCTGCACGGTCGCGTCGATCACCCCGCGCTTGCCGGGGATCGGGGTCGGTTCCAGATCACCGCCCGCCACGATCTTGTTGCCAATGGTGTCCAGTTCCTTGGCGTGACAGGTCGAACATTGATCGCCCCCTTTGGTCAGCGGACGGGCACCACCGTGGAACTTGCCGTTCTGCACCCACTCAAACGAAGCCTGGCCGGGGTAGAACAGTTTCAGATCCGCACTCGCCACAGCGTTCCAATCAATGTCACCACCGACATCACTACCACCGCCTGCGGGGGGCGCCGCCGCGTCGCCACTTGCCTTGGCGCGTTCTTCGGCCACGGCTGCATCAACCGCGGCTGCGATTTGGGCCTGAACCGCCTCTTGCTGGGCGGCTTTTGCGGCCTTGTCAGCCTCGGCTTCGGCCGCTTCTTTGGCTTCGATCCGGGCAAGGCTGGTCAGGTATTCCTGCGGGATTGCGCGGATGAAATCGGGGTTCGGCGCTTCGAGCTTTTCCAGATATTCCTCATCGGCGCGGTCACGAGCGTCCGAATGCGCAATCCCCTTATGGCAGTCGATACAGGTCTGGCCGACTTCCATAGCATTCAAGTGCTGCTGTCGGGCACGGGGTTTCTGGAACTCTGGCATCATCGATTCAAAATCGTGGCAATTCCGACATTCGCGTGAATCGGTGGACTTCATTCGCTCCCATTCGTTCATCGCCAAATGCACACGCTTGGCTTCGAACTTTTCGCGGGTGTTGATGGTGCCGACCATCTTTCCATACAGCTCTTTGGACGCCTTGATCTTGCGGATCATTTTGTGGGTCCAGTCCTTGGGAACGTGACAGTCGGAACAGACCGCGCCCACGCCAGACCGGTTCACGTCGTGGATCGTGCCGGTGTATTCCTCGTAAACGAAATCGCGCATCTCATGGCACGAGATGCAGAAATCCTTGGTGTTGGTGGCTTCCATGGCGGTGTTGAACCCGCCCCAGAAGATGATGCCGGCGGCAAAGGCCACGGCGATACCGGCCACGGGCATTCCCCACAGGAAATACCGGCGCCAGATTGGTTTTTTCTTTTCCGGTTCCGAGGTCATATCCGGGCTCCGTTTTGGCTGTATTGACTGGCCCGGTCTGCCGGGCGGGCATGTTTGGCTGATCGGTCAAACGAGGAAAGGGCGGGCGAGGGGCCCGCCCTTTCCGGTGCTGATTGCAAACCCGTCAGGTGACGTGGTTTGACCGGTTGTAGACGTTGAACTTGCCGGTCGGTGCGAACAGGCCTTTGATCCGGGCCTTTTCTTCCAGAGTCTCAGCGTCGTAGATCACGATCTCACCGTTCGGCTCCTTCGAGTCGGCCAGGTTCCAGTTGGACACCCAGACCTCGGTTCCGTCCGCGTTGAACTCAAAGTGAACGGCGGCGTGGCCTTCCTGTTCGGTAAGCTGGATCGTTTTCACAATCTCACCGGTTTCCTTATCGATGACCTGCACCGATTGTTGGATTTCAGGCTCGGGGTGTTTGGTCTGGTCCGCCCACACGTATTTCGAATTGGGATGTGTGCGGATGAACAGACCGGGGCCGTCGGTTTCAACTTCGTAGCAGGTTTTCCAGGCATCGTCGGGACGGTTCTCGGGGTCATTCCCCCAGACGGTCACAGTGCCCACACCCAGGTGAGTCGTACCGGCAACCGGGCCACAGTTCGGATCGTTCCAGTTTGCGCCCGGGCCGGGATGCGGCAGGGCGGCAGTGTCGATGATCGCTTCAAGCTTGCGCTCTTTGCTGTCGACGACGACCATCTGGTTCGATGCGTTTGCAGCGATCTGGAAGTACCGGCCTGTTGGATCAAAGAACCCGTCATGCAGGAAGCGCGCGGTGTCGATCTTGTCGATCCGCAAGTTGTCCAGATCGGAATAATCGACCTGCCACATCTGGCCCAGCTCTTTGACAGCAACCAGCCATGTCGGCTCGTTCGGAGTTGTGTAGATCGCGGCCACGCGAGCCTCTTCCACATAGTCGCCTTCGGTGTTCACACCGCGGGTCGACACGACCTTAAGCGGCTCCATCGTCACAGCGTCCGAGATCACAAAGTGCGGTGGCCAATAGCCCCCACCGATGATGTATTTGCCATCACCTGAGACGGCAACGTCCCGGGCGTCATAGGCAACTTTAACCTCGGATACCAACATCTTGTCCGGTGTCTGCCAGAGATCGATCTTGGTCATCTTGCCGTCGCGGCCCATCGTGTACCAGAACCGGCCGGGTGTTTCAGGCTCGGTGATTTTGTGGTGTTCCGACGCCTTGATCACGTGCACGGCATATCCGGTTGGGATATGGGTCAGCACCTCTTTGGTGTCCCCGTCGATGATCGCGACCTTACCGACGTCACGTTCGATAACAACGAAGAAATTTTCCCAGTTGCGACCGTGCAGCGGCTCGGTCGGATAGTCGGCTTCTTCGACATAGACCTTACGTGTGGCCCGCATCTGATCCAGCGACATTTCAGGCGGCTTGGGGGCCTCCATCATGATGTATGTGGACATATCCTTGATTTGCTGCTCGGTCATGATGTCCGAGAAATTGTTCATCCCGCCTTCGGTTCCCCAGGCGATGATCTTTTCAAGGCGTTCCTGACCCAGTTTCAGAGTGCCGCCTTCGGTCACAGTGCCGTCGGCCGCGGTTTTCTTCCAATGGGGTTCAAGGTTTTTGCCGGTGGCGCCTTTACGCAGCACGCCGTGGCAGCCTGCGCATTGTTCAAAATAGAGCTGTTTGGACGATTCAAATGCTTCATCGCTCAAGGTTGGCTCTTCGGCAAAGGCTGGTGCAGCGACGCTGCCCAGCAGCATCGCCAAACCGACCCCGAAGGCGCGGCCAGTTTTGTTGTAGCTGATTCCAAGTGACATGATCACTCTCCATTTGCTGGTGAGGCACCGCCAATGGTGGGACATCGGGCAGGTCAGCTCCTTGACGAAAGTCAACGCTGGCGGCGCAAGTTGGCTGGAAATTGGGAAAGAACGTCAAAAACACCGCACATAAAATTCGCCTCTTTGGCTCATGTTTTCCCGATGCTTTTGATTTTGGTTAAGTCGCGCGCGAGGACAGACTGCTAGGGCTGGGAAAACGAACCAGGAGAGCAGCCATGCCGACGTTCATCACCCGTATTCTAGGTGAGGGGTTTCGTGTTTTCTTTCTGTCCGCCGGGCTGTACGGCCTGTTTGTCGGGCTGGTCTGGGGGCTGTGGCTGGTGGTTCCTTACATGGCACCTGATTACGGCATGACGCCGCCAATGTGGCACGCGCATGAGATGATTTTTGGCTATGCCACCGCTGCGCTGGGCGGGTTTTTTCTGACTGCGGTGCCGAACTGGACCGGCGCGCCCGAAGCCCGCGCGCGTTTTGTCACTCTGGCTGCCGGGCTGTGGCTGGCGGGTCGGATGGCGATGTGGTTCTCAGGTTTTCTGCCGCCTGTTCTGGTCGCTGTCGTCGACCTGAGTTTTGTGCCTGTCTTGGCGGCCAAGATCGCAAGCCAGCTGGTCCGCCGCCCGAAACCTCAGAACATGATCTTCCTGCTGTTGCTCAGCTTTATTTGGGTTGCGGACCTGCTGACCCATCTGGAATGGATGGGGGTCACGGCGGATACGCTGCAAACCGGGCTGCGCGCCGGGTTGCTGGCCCTCTGCGCCATGATCGCCATATTGGGCGGGCGCATTACGCCAGCCTTCACTCGCAACGCGATGAAACGAGCCGGTGAGCCCGAAGATAAATGGCCGGTCTCAGCGGTGGGGTTGGACAAGGCCGGGATGGTATTGGTGCTGATCCTGCCGCTTAGCGTCCTGGCGTTGGGGATAAGTTTGGTGCCCGGGACCCTGGCATTGGGACTTGGCGTAGTACAGACCCTGCGCATGGCGCGCTGGCGCACGCGGTGGGCAGTACGGCAGCCGATCCTGCTGGCGCTGCATGTGGCGCTGGGCATGCTGGCGCTTGGGTTGATCCTGTGGGGGCTTGGGGTGCTGGGAATAGGCAGCGAGATCGCCGCCTTGCACGTTCTGGGCATCGGCTGCGTCGGGGGGATGACTTTGGCTGTCATGAGCCGCGCCGCGCTGGGCCATAGCGGGCGTGACCTGATCGCGCCGGGGCCGATGGTGGTGGCTTATGGTTTGATGGCCTTTGCCGCCGTGTCGCGCTGGATCGGAACAGAACTGGATACCGGTTATCTGGGCGCAATGTTGCTGTCTGATGGTTTGTGGGTCTGCGCCTTTGCGCTGTATCTGATCGCCATGTGGCCGGCTCTGACCGGTCCACGCGCCCCTCGGGCAGGATGATTTTCCCCGAACCCCGGATGTCTTGACTTTCGTTAAGGCGCCTTGGCGACCCGATCTCCATGGTGTGTCTACTAGCAAAGCGGCGCAAAGGAGAGCGCAATGCGAGACGTCATGACCAAGAGCATGGCCCGCAACATATTCTATGGCGGGTCCCTGTTCTTTATCCTTATATTTTTGGCCCTGTCGGCCCATTCCCACTGGTACATCGTCACGTCCGAGAACGCGGCAAAACTGGATGACAGCGTGGTTCGGGGCAAACATGTCTGGGAAAAACACGCCTGTATCAACTGCCACACAATTCTTGGGGAAGGGGCCTATTTTGCCCCCGAGGTCGGAAACGTGATGACACGTTGGGGCGTACTGGACGACCCGGAATCAGCCTTTGAATCCCTCAAGGGCTGGATGGAGGCACAACCAACCGGCATTCCCGGTCGTCGGCAGATGCCCAATTTCAACCTCAGCGACGAAGAAATCCGCGACCTGACCAACTTTTTGATCTGGACGGACAATATCGACGCTCAGGACTGGCCGCCCAACGAGGCAGGCTGAGAAGGGAACGGAGCAATGAAATACGAATCCCAAAAAATCGCCTACGCCTACTTTGCCGTGGCAATGGGCCTGTTCGCGATACAGGTGATCGGCGGCCTGCTGGCCGGTTTGATCTATGTATCACCCAACTTCCTGAGCGAGCTTTTGCCGTTCAACATCGTGCGGATGCTGCACACAAACTCTCTGATCGTGTGGCTGATTCTTGGCTTCTTCGGTGCGGCCTACTTCCTGATCCCGGAAGAAGCCGAGCGCGAGATTCACTCGACCAAGCTGGCCTATCTGCAGCTGCTGATCCTTGTGGTTGGCACGTTGGGCGTGGTGGTCACCTATACCTTCAACTTGTTCGAAGGCAACTGGCTGCTGGGCAAAGAGGGGCGCGAGTTCCTTGAACAGCCCAAGTGGGTTAAGGCGGGTATCGTCGTGGCCGCGCTGATCTTTCTGTACAACGTGTCGATGACCGTTCTGAAGGGCAAGAAAACCGCCATCACCAACATTTTGTTGTTGGGTCTGTGGGGTCTGGCGCTGCTGTTCCTGTTCGCCTTCTACAACCCGGGCAACCTGAGCCTTGATAAGCAATACTGGTGGTATGTTGTCCACCTGTGGGTCGAAGGTGTGTGGGAACTGATCATGGCCTCGATCCTGGCCTATCTGATGCTCAAGCTGACCGGTGTGGACCGCGAGATCGTCGAGAAATGGCTCTATGTCATTGTCGCGGCCGCGCTGTTCTCGGGCATTCTGGGAACCGGCCACCACTACTATTGGATCGGTACGCCTGCGTATTGGCAGTGGATTGGTTCGATCTTCTCAAGCCTCGAAGTGATCCCGTTCTTTGCGATGATGGCCTTTGCCTTCGTCATGGTCTGGAAGGGCCGCCGGGACCATCCTAACAAAGCCGCGCTGCTGTGGTCGCTTGGCTGTGCCACGCTGGCCTTCTTTGGCGCTGGCGTCTGGGGCTTCCTGCACACGCTGCATGGGGTGAACTACTATACCCACGGCACGCAGATCACCGCAGCCCACGGTCACCTGGCCTTCTACGGAGCCTATGTCTGCCTCAATCTGGCGATCTTCAGCTATGCCATGCCGATCCTCAAGAACCGCGATCCGTATAATCAGGTTCTGAACATGGCAAGCTTCTGGCTGATGACCAGCGGTATGGTTTTTATGACCTTCGTGCTGACCTTTGCCGGAACCGTGCAAACGCACATGCAGCGGGTGGTCGGAGACTACTTTATGGATGTGCAGGATCAGGTTGCGATCTTCTACTGGATGCGTCTTGGTTCAGGTGTCGTGGTGGTCCTTGGCGCGCTGTTGTTCATCTACTCTATCTGGGTGCCCCGGAAAGAGATCATTGAACCCGGCGCTGCAGAAACCCCTGCGGAGTGATGGGTATGGATGGTTCCGTGAAACTGGGAAGGGGGGCGGCTGACGCCCCCTTCTACCTGCCCCAGGGCGACGAATGCGATGTGTTCGCCGCCGCTTATACCAACAACCTGCCGGTCCTGCTGAAAGGGCCGACAGGCTGCGGCAAGACCCGGTTTGTGGCCCATATGGCCGCCAGTCTTGGCCGCCCGCTTTACACCGTGGCCTGCCACGATGACCTTGCTGCTGCCGACCTGATCGGACGTTATCTGCTGAAAGGCGGCGAAACCGTTTGGGTCGATGGTCCGTTGACTCGCGCGGTGCGCGAGGGTGCGATCTGTTACCTTGACGAAGTGGTCGAAGCACGCAAGGACGTCACCGTTGTGTTGCATCCGTTGACCGACGACCGGCGTATCCTGCCGATCGACCGCACTGGCGAGGAACTTGAGGCTACGCCCGGCTTTATGCTGGTGGCGTCTTATAACCCCGGCTACCAGAACATTCTGAAAACCCTGAAACCCTCGACCCGGCAGCGGTTCATCTCGCTGGAGTTCGACTTTCCATCGCCGCAGATGGAGGCCGAAGTGGTCGCCCGGGAAAGTGGACTGCCGCTGGAACGCTGCAAGCCGCTGATCCGGTTGGCCGGCAAGCTGCGTGGGCTCAAGGGTCAGGATCTTGAGGAAGGCGTCTCGACTCGTCTGGTGGTTTATGCCGCGACACTGATCGCACAGGGCATGTCCACAGACCGCGCCATCCTTGCCGCCATGATCGAACCTCTGACCGATGATGAGGATATCAAACGCGGGCTCCTCGATCTTGTCACGGCTGTCTTTGGGTGAGGCCAGCCAATGGTAAAGATCGACTTTGAGCCATGGGAACCCGAAGAAACGATCGGGAAACTGTGGCACACCCTTGCCAGCCGCCTGGATGCACCTGAGGTGCACATAGGAGCCGCGGTCGACCTTTCAGAGGTCGCGGGGCGGCTGGCAGTTCTTTTCCGGGGGCTTGGGGGAAGCCCGGGCGTCGAATTGCGCCCGGTCTCACCCGAGGTCTCGCGCCACCGCCTAAGCTGGCGTCGTAGGTTGGGAACTGAAGTGGAACTGATGCCGCGCGCCTCATTCGATGGGGAAGTGCTGCGCTTGCCGGACAGTCTGGCCGTTTTCCCCGCGCGCGAGGCCAATGGCGCGCTTTATGTTTGGCTGGCAGCAGCAGCGGCCCATGCCGGAACCCGGTTTGAAGACGACGATCCCCTTCGCGCCGATCTGCGAGCGTTGGCGGCCGCAGAAGACATGGTCGCAGCAACGCTTGAGGATGCGCCCGGCCTGCGCCCGCTCTATGCCGAGCTGTGCAAGGGCGTGCTGTATCAGCGTGAAATTCGTTCCCTTCCGCCTGCTGAAGCCGCGGTAGAGGCGTTGATCCGGCAGGCGCTGGGCGGCGACCCTGCGCCGTTGCCGAACGGGGCCAAAGCCCTGTTGGAAGCGGTGGACGGCATGACCGCACCGCGCGGGTATCAGCATTTCCGCCCTGTTCCCCTGTGGCCAGAACTGCGCGCTGTTGGGTTCTCCGAACATAGCGAGGTTGAAAACCCCGACACCGAAGGTCCGCCGGAAGAATCCGGCGACAAAACCCACCGTGCCCGGCGCCGGAAATCTGATCAGGCCTCGCGCAGCGACAGTTTCATCCTGCATAAGTTCGAGGCGATCCTCAGCTGGGCCGAGTTTCTGAACATCAACCGCCGCATCGACGATGACGACCCTGACAACGCCAAGAAAGCCGCCGATGATCAGGATGAGATCGGGCTGGGCCAGATCTCCAAAGCGCCACCTACGCGTCTGAAACTGCACCTGGACCTTGCGCCCGAAGATGTGAATCGCGAGCGACTGTCGGGTCGTATTCTGTACCCCGAATGGGACGTGCGCACCGGAAAATACCTGCCCGATCATGTGAACGTGCTGACCTCGGACGCCGATATCCGTGAAGGTGCCGCCGAATTCGGCAAGGACCCCGCCACCGCCCGCCGCATCCGTGCGGTGAAACGCCAGTTCGAGGCGCTGCGCCCCGGACGTGTGATGACGCGCGGCCATCTGGACGGTGATCAGCTGGATATCGAGGCCGCCGTGCGCGCTGAAACTGATCGCCTTGCCAGCGGTGAAGGTACTGATCGGGTGTGGTTGCAATCCCGGCCCGAGGCGCGCGATCTGGCGGTTTCGATCCTGCTGGATGTCAGCCGATCCACCGAGAGCGCGGTCACCGGACGCGCGGTGATTGACATTGAGCGCGAGGCATTGGCGGCGCTGGCCTGGGGACTGAACGCCTGCGGGGACGATTTTGCCATTCACGCCTTCAGCTCGCTGAAACGCCAACGTGTTTACGTGCAACGCTGCAAGGGGTTCGATGAGATGATGGGCAAGACAGTTGAACAGCGCATCGCCTCACTGCGGCCCGGCCACTACACAAGGTTGGGGGCGGCAATTCGCCATTGCTCGGCTGATCTGGCAGGTCAAACGCGCAAGCGGCGGTTGCTGCTTGTGATCACCGATGGCAAGCCCAACGATCTGGACCATTATGAGGGCCGCCACGGCATCGAAGACACTTGTATGGCTGTCCGTGAGGCCCGCCGCGCCGGGCAGTCGGTCTTTGGCGTCACCATCGACAAAACCGGCAAAAGCTGGTTCCCGCGCATGTTCGGGCAGGGTGGCTTTGCCGTTATTCCCGACCCGCATCGCCTGACCATGGCATTGCCGCAAATCTATCGCCAACTGGTCGGCGCATGAGCGACACCTCTTTGATAGACGAGCTTCCGGGCGAGTTGTTGATGTGGGTGCTGATCATCTCGGAATTGTTGGTTTTCGGGGCGGGGCTGATCGCCTTTATGGGCGTGCGTCTGACTGATCCGGCCGGGTTTGCCGAGGCGCAATCCCATCTCCACCGCACCGGCGCGGCGCTGAACACCGCCGTGCTGGTCACGTCCGGATATTTGGCCGCGCAAGCCTTGCACTGGCGTCAGATCGCCCGACGAGGTGCGGCGCGGCTGGCCTTGGTTGGCGCGGCTCTGCTGGGCGTGGTGTTTCTGATCATCAAGGGTGCGGAATATGCGGACAAGGCCGCGCAGGGCATCAGCTATGAAACCCATCCGTTCTTTCTGTTCTACTACCTGTTGACCGGCTTTCATGCAGCACATGTGCTGGCTGGCGTCGCCATTCTGTTGCTTGTTGCCTGGCGGGACGCCCCCCGCAACATCGAAGCTGGCGCCCAGTTCTGGCATATGGTTGATCTGGTCTGGATCATGCTGTTTCCCGTGATCTACCTGTTGGGATAAGCGATATGTCCGACCCCGATATCACTTCATGCAGAACTGGTTCCGACCACCTTGTGGTCGCCTGGTTGGGGCTCTTGATACTGAGCTTGGCTTCAGCCCTGGTGACGATGGCACCGGTGCCACCTGCAGCCCTTGGGGCGGGCATCCTAATGTTGGCGCTGATCAAGACGCGAGTGATCCTGGCCCGGTATCTGGACCTTGCCGGAAGCCCCGCCTGGTTGCGTGGATTCACCATGGTGCTGACATGCTTTTCTGCCGCGATCTTTGGCTTGTACCTGATCTGACCGCAAAAAAAAGGCCGCCTTAGAAAGAGCGGCAGTTTCCCAAGCAAAGGGACGCTTAGGTTATTGGGCGGCCATCGGCATCCGCGCGATCTGGCACTGCTGCCATAGGGCTGACAGCGCGCCGACCAGATGATCGATGTCTTCTTCCGTATGAACGGGTGAGGGTGTGATCCGCAAACGCTCGGTCCCTTTTGGGACGGTGGGAAAGTTGATTGGCTGGATGTAGATGCCGAATTCTTCCAGCAGAGTGTCCGAGATG
Source organism: Ruegeria meonggei (assembly GCF_900172215.1). GTDB lineage: Bacteria > Pseudomonadota > Alphaproteobacteria > Rhodobacterales > Rhodobacteraceae > Ruegeria > Ruegeria meonggei. The sequence goes on along the minus strand of NZ_FWFP01000007.1, from coordinate 49,278 downwards.
AATTTGCATTTCACCGGATCGCCCACCATCACCGGTATGATGTGGCTGGGGTTTGGCAGATGCGGAATACCCTCGGCATCCAGCCGGGCACGTACCTGCGCCACACGGGATTTTTGCAAGTCGCGTTCCACATTCGACTGTTTCAGATGCCGGATCGATGCAGCGGCCCCTGCGGCGATCGACGGCGGCAGGGCGGTGGTAAAGATAAACCCGCTGGCAAAGCTGCGGACGAAATCACAAAGTGCAGCAGAAGCGGCGATATAGCCGCCCACGACGCCAAAGGCTTTGCCCAGCGTGCCTTCGATCACGGTCAGACGGTGCATCAACCCTTCACGCTCTGCTATGCCGCCACCGTGCGGACCGTAAAGGCCAACGGCGTGAACCTCATCCAGATAGGTCATCGCGCCATATTTGTCGGCCAGGTCGCAGATTTCTCTGATCGGGGCGATGTCGCCGTCCATGGAATAAACGGATTCAAAGGCGATCATCTTGGGGGCATCGGGATCGGCGGCAGCCAGTTTCGCTTCAAGATCATTTAGATCGTTGTGGGTCCAGATTACCTTCTGTGCCCGTGAGTGGCGGATGCCTTCAATCATCGAGGCATGGTTCAACGCATCGGAAAAGACGATCAGGCCCGGAATTTTCGCGGCCAGCGTTCCCAGCGCGGCCCAGTTGGATACATAGCCCGAGGTGAACAGCAGCGCGGCCTCTTTGCCATGGAGATCGGCCAGTTCGGATTCAAGCAATACATGATCATGGGTAGTCCCAGAGATATTCCGCGTGCCCCCAGCGCCAGCACCACAGCGATCCAGCGCGTCATGCATGGCCGCGATTACTGAAGGGTGTTGCCCCATGCCGAGGTAGTCGTTCGAGCACCAGATCCGAACGTTGCGCTGCACCGGTCCATCGGTCTGGCGCGCATTCGGGAAAGACCCGCATCGGCGTTGCAGATCGATAAAGACGCGATAGTTTCCTTCGTCCCGCAGATCATCGAGGCTCTGGGTGAAAAATCGCTCGTAGTCCATCTTTCTGGCTCCCCGGATTACTGGCTTTGGACCAAGATTAGGCCGGTGCCCCCCAACGTAACATGACATTAGTCAAGCTGCGGGCAGGAAAAGACTGGTGCACGCGGGGCCGCTTTGGCATAGCCTGATCCTGCGGGACGCACCGGTCAGATGATCGACCAGGGAATAGGGGAAGAACCTTCATGGCGCATGAAGCACAAAAGGCGATTGCCCGACAGTCACTCTTGCTCAAGAGTTTGCCGGACCAGCATATCGATACACTGCTCAGTCATGCGATCTGGCGGTCGTATGACCGAGGCGAGACAATCTTTCTGCAGGAAGAAGAGGCCAAGGCCGTTCACGTCGTGCTGGCGGGTTGGGTCAAACTGTTTCGCATGTCGCCAACCGGGGCCGAAGCTGTGGTCAGTGTTTTTACCCGCGGCGAAAGCTTTGGCGAAGCGGTTGCGCTGCGCAATGTTCCCTATCCTGTGTCGGCCGAGGCGGTTTCGCCTTGCGAGGTGATGCATATTCCCAGCCCCTTACTGCTGTCGTTGATGAAAGAAGATCCCGAAATTGGCGTTTCGATCCTGGCTTCTACCTTTACCCATTTGCATTCACTGGTTGCGCAATTGGAACAGCTCAAGGCCCAGACGGGCGCGCAGCGGGTCGCTGAATTCCTGCTGAACCTGTGCGAAGAAAACTTGGATGGGTGCGAGGTGGAGCTGCCCTACGATAAAATGCTGATCGCCGGGCGTTTGGGAATGAAACCTGAAAGCCTGAGCCGGGCATTCTCGCGCCTGAAAACGGTGGGGGTGAAGATCAACCGAAACCATGCCGAGATTTCCGATATCGACCGATTGCGTGATTACGCAGAAAGCGATCCATCGGAAAAATGACCGGAGCCCGGGCCGGGGCTTGCCAACAGATCAGCCATGCCTGTTCCTGCCCGCATCATACGGCAGACGTCAACTGGCTGTCTTTCGCCAACTGTGCGGCTTCAAGGTGTTTCAATTCGTCCAGAGCCCGGGTTTGGTCTCCTGTCCGGGCAAGCGCTGTGTTGTACGCGCGCAGGACTGAACGCGGTCGCCAGGGCAACGCAGCCTGCGTGACCCAGGCCCGTAAAACCGGTGGGAGCAGGTCAAACTCGCGCATGGGGTCTTCTCTGCGGCGTCGCTTGCGGAGTTTTGTCTGGCCAAGGTTTCGACCCATCAACGAACCTCATCAGGTTCGAAGACCGGATCAAGCACAAGAACCAGGCGTGTCTCGTCGGTACCTTCGATGGGCGGCGAACGGTGGAGCAGACCAGAGCGTGGGTTCTGCGGCCAGAGCGTGCCACGCATGACCATTGGCGCTCCGGTGCCTACGGTGAAGACACGTTTTGGATCTTCGCCATCAGGCGAAATTCCATATTGGGTGCCCGTCCCCCGATAGGTGCAGATCAACCGGGCATGGAGAGCGTCGATGTGAAATTTCCGGCAGGCGTTTGTGGTGATCGTGTCCAAGCGAAGACGCAGATAGGGTGCTCGCATCATCTCGGCAAAACGAGTGGCCAGGTCCGAGATATCCTCTTCAAGCCAGGCGCGCTCGGGAATATCCTCCATGCCCACGATTTCACACAGATGCCGCATTGCATCTTTCACGGCGTCCGGACGCAGTACAAGCCGCGCCTTGGGTAGCTTCAAAGGATCCAGCGCATCGATCCATGTTTGAAATTCTAAGGCAAGCTGGCGGCGCCAGAGGGTTGCTGCGCATCCGGGCTGTGCAATCCGTGCCAACCCGTCTGGAGTGTCCGTAACGCCGACGCCTACCGCTGCGTTCTTGATCTCGGCCTGGGCGTAGTTCATGCGGCATCCTCCACACGGCGCCACAACGGAAACGGATCCGGTAAATCATTGGGGAGGCTTTCCGGGTCAAAGGCAAGCGCGTCGGGCAACAGACAATCGTCGAGCCTGGATTTCAAAACCGGCCAATCGATATCAGCGCCGATAAAGACAATTTCCTGTCGGCGGTCGCCCCAGGGATCCATCCAATGCTGATCTATATATTTCAAAACTGACGGGTGATCGGGCCAGCGTTTCTTTGGAACCGAAGCCCACCAGGTCCCAATCGGCTTGACGCTGGACAGCGCGCCGGAAAGCGAGAATTCGGCAACCCACTCAGGCCTGGATGCGATCCAGAAATGGCCCTTGGCCCGGATCACGCCGGGCATCTCGCCGTTCAGCACGGCCAGAATCTTCTCTGGCTCAAATGGGCGGCGCGCGCGGTACACGAATGACGAAATACCATATTCTTCAGTTTCCGGGACATGGTCGGCAAAGCCGTAAAGTTCCTTTGCCCACATCGGGTGTTCGTGGGCGGCGTCGAAATCGAACAGCCCAGTATCCAGGATTGCCGAACTTTCGACCACGGAATGGTTTGTCTCGATGATTTGGGCATCGGCATTCAGGCTGCGAATGATCTTGCGTGCGGCGTCAGTGCGTTCGGAGCCTGCGTCATTCACTTTATTAAGGATGACGACATCCGCGAATTCAATCTGATCCGTCAGAAGGTGAACCAGAGTGCGCTCGTCCTCGTCCCCCAGCGTCTCGCCGCGGTCACTCAGAAAATCGTGACTTGAGAAATCGTTGAGCAGGTTCACCGCGTCAACAACCGTGACCATCGTGTCCAGACGCGCGACATCCGAAAGGCTCTCATCATTTTCGTCGCGGAAGTCAAAGGTCGCGGCAACTGGCAGGGGTTCAGATATTCCGGTCGACTCGATCAGCAAATAGTCGAACCGGCCTTCATCAGCCAACCGCCGGACTTCGGCCAAAAGGTCATCCCGCAGGGTGCAGCAGATACATCCGTTTGACATCTCGACCAACGTCTCGTCGGTGCGGCTCAGTTCGGTTTCGGCGCGTACAAGGTCGGCGTCGATATTCACCTCGGACATATCGTTGACGATCACAGCAACACGCCTGCCTTCGCGGTTGTTCAGCACGCTGTTCAGAAGGGTGGTTTTTCCGGCGCCAAGGAAGCCGGACAAGACGGTGACGGGAAGACGGGTATCAGTCATGGGTCAGAAACACTTTATCTTTCGTGGCAAGGTCAGGTTGATGGGCGCGCAGCATGTCGAGGCTGCGTTGCAGTTCTGGTCGGCCAAGGTCGCGGGTTATAACCACAATGCGCGACCGGCGGTCATCGCCATCCCAGTTCTTCATCGGAACCGGCGGGTCGAAAATGTGTTGGACGCCATGGAATACGAATGGCGTTTCGAGGCCTTGGAGAAACACGATGCCCTTGACGCGCAGAATGTCTGGGCCCTTGAGCGCGATTAGCGTATCCAGCCATAGGTCAAAGGCCGCGTCTTTCAGCGGCGCGTTCAACACAATCGAGGCCGAACTGATCCGTGTGTCATGTGGGGACATTGCCATTTGCGTTGTCTTGGGCCTGGAGAAGCCCGAGAGGTTGCCAAGCGGGTCAGGTTCACGCGGTTGAGCGGCTGAAGTCCACGCAATCGCTTCTTTTGGGTCTATGTCTTTGCGCAGACCGCTCAGCCCCCATAATATGTCGAGCTTGAAGCAACCTCCAACGGGTCGTTTGATCTGTGCGCTGGGGTTCAGGCTTTTTAGGCGGTCAGAAAGTGCATCAGCCACGGCAGGTGAAACTAGATCCGTCTTGCTGAGCAGGATGAGATCGGCCATCGCAACTTGCGAAACGGCCTCGATCTGAGCGTCCAATGTTGTTGGCCCGTTAGCTGCGTCAACAACGGTTACCAGACCGTCCATTCGTGTAGCCTTTGCCAATTCGGGATCAACCAAAAGCGCCTGCAGAATAGGACCTGGGTCGGCAAGCCCGGTTGTTTCGATTACAATCCGTTCAAATCGAAGGGCCCCGTCATCCCGCCGCTCAATCAGATTTGCAATGGTCCCTGACAGGTCCCCGCGAATTGAACAGCACAGGCAGCCGGATTGCATCATCACGATCTCGTCCTCGACGGTTTCGATCAGGTCGTGGTCCAGCCCGGCTTCGCCTAATTCATTCACGATCACTGCGATTTTCCCGGCCGAGGTCTCAGACAGAACAGTGTTCAAAAGTGTTGTCTTTCCGGCCCCGAGAAAGCCCGTCACAACAGTGATCGGGATCCGCCGGTCCGCCTTGTCATCGACGCTGTTTGTAACATGAGAAATCACTGCTCGCTCCTGTTTGGAAATGAAATAACATAACATATCCTGAAAAAACAAGTCGCCCAGATCGCCGCCACCTCTAAAGATGAAAATTAGGGCAGTTCGGTGGATCAGGAGGACTCCGTCGTGAGTGTCAGGGACAACGACGGCACTTGAAATAAGTCATTTGTGAACATGCACTACCCCTGATGACGCTGGCCCGGCCGAAGGATCACTTCGACCGAGCCAATCACTTGGCTTAAAGGCACTCGGCCAGAGTTTTGGCCATGTTGCGAATGACCTGCGGGTACAGGTCCGTCCCGGGATCCAGATCGGACCCAAGCGGATCGATCACGCCGGTATTGGCGGCAGTTCCGTCCAGCACAGCTTCGACTATTCCAGAGTTGAACTGCGGTTCAGCCAGAACGCATTCAATGCCCTCATCCTTGATGCGAGCCTGAATCTCGGCAATGCGTGCGGGGCTGGGGTCAGACGCATCCCCAATGGAAATCGCGCCCGAGGCCGGGAAATCAAAGGCGTCCTCGAAGTATTGGTAGGCGTCGTGAAATACGATGAAACTGCCGCCGCGTACCGGTTCAAGCGTCGCCACCACCTCTGCGGAAAGCGCATCCATCTCTTCACGTGCCGCTGCTGCATTGGCAAAGTAAGCCCCTGCATTGTCCGGATCGGCAGCGGACAGTTGCGCTGCAATCAGGTTCAGCCAGGTATTTGCATTTTCAGGTGACAGCCAGGCGTGAGGGTCGTGCGCGCCATGTCCATGATCATCGTGATCAGCATGGTCTTCATGATCATCATGCCCGGCATGGTCTTCCCCTTCCGCATGTTTTGCGTGGTCGTCGTCATGCGCGTGCTCTTTGTCTTCGGGATGCTCGTCGCCGTGGTCATGCTCTTTATGATCGGTGTGGTCTTCGTGATCGTGATCCTTAAGCGCCTCTTCATCGTCATGCGCGTCATGATCATCGTCATGTCCATGCTCGTTGTCGCCATGGTCATGTGCTTCGAACAAAGCGCCTTCGCGGAAGTCCAAAAGGACAGTGCCGTCGGATTCCAGCAAGGTTGTGACGGTCGCGTCGTCAGCAAGTGTTTCAACCGCGCCTTCCATCCAAGGTGTCAGATCTTCGCCAAGCCAGAATACAAGGTCCGCCTCTTGCAGCGCGGCGGCCTCGGATGGCCGCAGATTGTATTCATGGGGTGAAGCACCCGTTGACACAATCAGATCAGGTGTTCCAACGCCATCCATGACACGAGTCACCAGGGAATGCACTGGCGCGATATCAACCGCGACCTTCGGAACATCCGCCATTGCTGGTCCACCCATTAACGCTGCGGTGATCGAAACTGGAAGAAGCTTTCTAGACATCAGACTCTCTATGTGATTGTATAACACTATGAGCGGCATACATGATATGGAATAACATGACAAGTGACACGCGACCCATTCCCGTTGATGCCTCGGCTCTGATCGGGTTTCAAAAACATGACCACGAGACCTGCGTTGAGACGGCTTTGGCAACTGCCGAGGACCGCTGCAGGGAAGATGGGCTGCGTTTGACACCGGTTCGGCGCAAGGTGTTGGAGATGCTGGTTCAGGAACACCGCGCACTTGGCGCTTATGCGATCCTGGATCGGTTGCGCGAAGAAGGGTTCGGGTCGCAGCCGCCGGTGGCTTACCGGGCGCTTGATTTTCTGGTCGAAAACGGATTTGTGCACAAAATCGAACGCCTGAATGCGTTTGTGGCCTGCGCGCATCCAGGAGCAACCCATTCACCGGCCTTCATGATCTGCCGCAAATGTGACGCAGTGGCCGAGGCACAGTCTGCCCCGGCCAAAGGGGCGCTTGGCGCCGCCGCCCGCGCGGTTGGGTTTGAGATTGAGCGAACGGTTGTAGAAGCCGAAGGCGTCTGCCCCGATTGTACCAAGAAGGCTTGAAGATGCCCCTTGTTTCTGTCGAAGGTCTCAGCATCCGCTACGGCGCCAACACCGTTCTGCTTCATGTCGATATGGTCATCGAGCCAGGTGAGATCGTAACCATTGTCGGACCAAACGGGTCTGGCAAAACCAGTTTGCTACGCGCAGTGATTGGCGCGACCAAGCCCGTTGCGGGACGCGTTGTCCAGAAACCGGGGCTTAAGATTGGGTACGTTCCACAAAAACTGCATATCGATCCTACGCTGCCGATTACTGTTGAACGGTTTATGCGTCTAACCAACCAGGTGTCGCGACAGCGTTGTGTGGATGCGCTTGACTCAGCTGGCGTTCCCGATTTGCTGAAACGCCAGATGTCGCAGCTGTCAGGGGGGCAGTTTCAGCGGGTTTTGCTGGCCCGTGCGCTGATAAACCAGCCGGACATTCTGCTGCTCGACGAGGCGACCCAGGGTCTGGACCAGCGGGGATCAGCTGCCTTTTACCAACAGATTGAAACGGTACGCCGCGAAACCGGTTGCGCCATATTGATGATCAGCCACGAATTGCACGTGGTGATGAGCGCATCAGACAGGGTCATTTGCCTCAACGGGCATGTGTGTTGCGAAGGCTCGCCGGCGGTCGTCGCCTCAGCCCCGGAATACCGCGCCCTGTTTGGAACTGGTACAGGCGGAGCGCTTGCCTTGTATCAGCACCATCATGATCACCACCATGACCACGGTGAAAACCCCAAGGAAGCTGCAGAATAATGCTTGATGATTTTATGACACGCGCAACCCTGGCTGGGGTTGGCGTTGCGTTTGCAGCGGCACCGTTGGGATGTTTCGTCGTTTGGCGGCGTATGGCGTATTTCGGAGATGCCACGGCGCATGCAGCAATCCTTGGCGTTGCGCTGTCTTTGACATTTCAGATGTCAATCTTCACCGGTGCGCTAGCCGTTGCGCTGATCATGGCGCTGACCGTAACGCTGCTGACTGGCCGAGGCTACGCGATGGATACGCTTTTGGGTGTTCTGGCGCATTCTGCCTTGGCCTTTGGACTTGTTGCGGTATCGTTCCTGTCCGGCGTTCGAATCGATTTAATGGCTTACCTGTTTGGCGACATTCTGGCCGTGTCACGCGCAGACCTGGCAGTGATCTGGGGTGGGGCGTCGCTGGTTGTGGCTCTGATTGCGTGGCGCTGGTCGCAACTGTTGACGGCGACCCTGAACGAAGAGCTGGCCTATGCCAGTGGTTTTGATCCCAGACGCGAGCAATTGGTCCTGACATTGTCGCTTGCGGTAACCGTGGCCGTTGCGATCAAGGTTGTGGGCGTTTTGCTAATCGCTGCGATGCTTATCATCCCGGCCGCGGCGGCACGCAGTTTGGCGCGATCTCCGGAATCGATGGCTTTGATCGCAGCGGCAATCGGCGCGTTCTCCGCCGTCGCCGGGCTGAGATCGGCATACGTGTTCGACACACCGGCTGGCCCATCCATTGTCTGCGTTGCTGCGATATTGTTTGCTTGCTTCAGCCTGATCGGATGGCAAACGCGACGAGGGCCGTAAATTCCCTCTGTGCAAAAGAACGCCGGTCAGAAACTTCTGATCTGCACTGGTTCTGACCCATTGGATATTGCGTGGGGTGTCTGATCTGATGTTGGATAAACGCCAACGGACCTATCATATTCCGTGCATAAACCGCGAGAGCTACGCATGTAGCGACATGTGTGTCACGCCACTCGAATACTTGCTTTCAGTTTGAACCGATAGGGTTTGGTGGAGCCTAGGGGAAACGCCGCCGAACGCCTAATGTACTGATAGTAAACACTATTGTAGTGTGTTGGTTTGCAGTGTGTCTCACCCTAGTGTCACACCAATGTTGAGGCAACTCCTATTGATCACGCTCGCCCAAGCAGCATAGCAAAGTGTGAAGCCGTTTCCTCCGCGAAGTCTCTGGTGATCAGGCCTGCGGGGTATGTGCCCCGGTGTTGTGTGCACTATCGTTGTCCATGCATGCGGAATGCACATAGGTTGTGTGCAGTCCCTTTTGATTGCGGGTGTTTGGTGTTTTGCCGTCCTGAATGGCCGTCACTTTTCACTGGATAAAACCTTTCCGTCATTCCAGTATCAACCAAAACGTGCGGTGTGTCTGCGGGTTTGTCTGCATGTGTTTTGAACCAAACCATTTACAAGGTCCGATCCTTTGGAAGTATTGATACTGCTAGTCGTTGCTGGGGTAGTTGTGCTGTTCGTTATGCTTAGCAAACGCCAGCCCGACAGAAACACTAAGCCGACCTATCAAACAACCTCGGACTTGAAGCCGAGATTGGGTGCATCCCGCCCGCAAGTCGTTCAGCAGCCCCCGCGTTTCGATGCTGGCAGTGCCGTACCAGAACCCAAGGAAAAAGTGTTGGAAGGCTCAGCCTATGTTGTGGACGGCGACACGATAAAAATACAGAAAACACAAGTGCGCTTGTTTGGTGTCGATGCGCCTGAGATTAACCACCCTTACGGCAAGAAAGCCAAGTGGGCTTTGGTATCCCTTTGTAAGGGGCAAAGGGTGAGGGCAGTGGTTACTGCTGAGGACATCCACGGACGTACGGTGGCGAAGTGCTACCTTGAGGATGGACGCGACTTATCTGCGGAATTGGTCAAACTCGGTATGGCAATAGATTGGCCTAAATTCTCAGGTGGTAAGTACAGCGCGCTTGAACTACCTGATGCAAGAAAGAAGTTGTGGCTGGCTGACGCTCGGCAAAAGGGACGAATGAATGTCTGGGAGCAATATGACGCCAAACAAGTCGCGCGTAATCAAAACAAATAGAGAGCCTCAACGGTGCCAATAGTATATGTGCTGACTAATCCGGCTTTGGACGGCTATGTGAAGATCGGAAGGACTATCGACCTCACTCAACGGCTCCGGCAATTGGACAATACCAGTGTTCCTTTACCATTTCGTTGTGTGTATGCGGTGGATGTTCCGAATGAAGCTGAAGCAGAAAGACTTCTACACCAAGCCTTCGCAGACCATCGTACTCGTCCAAACCGCGAGTTCTTTAAGATCGATCCACAGCGCGTGATTGCCGCCATGAAATTGACGGGCGGCAAAGACGTCACACCTAAGGACGATATCGCAGAGGACGACACAGGCATCGAGGCCCTTTCGAAAGCGGTGTCAAAGAAGCGTAACTATGTGTTCGACAATGCAGGTGTGAAAGTCGGTGATGTGCTTACATATTCCGGCGACGACAGCATCACTGCTACAGTCGTTGCACCGAAGAAGATACTGTTCGAAGGCGAACCGATGAGTGTCAGTAAAGCTGCACTGATCTTGCTGCACCGTGAGGGTTACACGTGGAAGTCTGTCAACGGTTGGCAGTACTGGGGGCTAGACGGTCAAACACTGTCAGAGCGGCTTAGTACACATCAGGCAGACGACAACGACGAAGAGGATGAGTGACATACAGAACGCCGAGGGCCATAGAGCCTTGAAGACCATGCCGTTAAACCTGTTGGGGAATTGCGCGAACGGGTTTAGGGCAGGCAGGCCAATTGTTTGGGGTAACTCGCTCCTTCTGCCGGAAGTGTGATCAGGACGCTCTGGAAGTCCCGAGTGTCCGATTGGCTCCTATCTCTTTTGCTTCGTCCTTTCTGGCATAGTCAGTTAACACTATACAGCTCCCTAGTCTTGCTTTTGCTAAGCCTACAAGTTTTCATGCGGGCAGGCCGGAAGATATTTAAAACAGATAGATAAGCTATCTGCTCATCTATTGCATATACCAAGTATATCAATTGGGTGGTTTACCACTGCTTACTATACAGGTGATTTGCACCAAGGTGCTGTGTATAGATATTTATTTGCTATACTAGGTATATACAATAAGTGTTCATATACTGATCCTCCCCCACAGAATTGGTCCGCCCCTATAGTTAGGATACGGAGGATCAAAGATGGGAAACAAGCGACACAAGCCGGAAGAGATTGTCACGAAGTTACGGCAGGTTGAGGTGCTGTGCGGCCAAGGGATGCCACGTGTTGATGCTATCCGCCAGGTGCAGATAACCGAGCAGACGTTTTACCGCTGGCGCAAGCAATATGGCGGCATGGGAACCGACCAACTGAAAGAACTAAAGCGCCTTCAAAAGGAGAATGACCGATTGCGCCGGGCGGTAGCCGTGGACTTAGGCATGAAGTTGAGCGTAAAACCGCGCTGATCGGCGTGTTTTCAATACAGTTGGCTCAGATTTTGGCTTTCGAAATCCTCAGTGAGGCCCACGCTCATGGGCGGTGTTGTTGTCCTGCTGTGGGCTTAGCTACCTAGCGAGTTTCGGTATACCAGCGCCTGAGAAATGCTGTTGTTAGCGGCCCATCCAACCGCCATCCACAACAAGAATTTCACCATTTACGTAGTCGGACGCTGGAGAACTCAGGAACACGGCCGGACCTGCAAAGTCGTCCGGTTTACCCCACCGACCCAATGGTATCCGTTCAAGAATAGCCTGCGAACGGGTCGGGTCGTCGCGCAAGGCCTTCGTATTGTCGGTCGCGACGTAGCCGGGCGCAATCGCATTGACGCTTATGCCTTTGCCCCCCCATTCATTGGCCAGCGCTTTTGTCAGTTGGCCGATCCCGCCTTTGGAGGCCGCATATCCTGGCACTGTGATCCCCCCCTGGAAAGTCAGAAGTGAAGCCGTGAAAACGATCTTTCCGCTGCCGCGCTTCAACATCGCGGCACCTATCTCACGCGCCAGAATGAACTGAGCGGAAAGGTTCACGTCGATGACTTCGTCCCAGTACTCATCCGAGTGCTCAGCGGCGGGGGCACGTTTGATCGTTCCAGCGTTGTTGACGAGAACATCTGGGACAATGCCGTCCTGAGACAACTGGGCCGCGAATTGAAGTACGGCTTCCCTGTCTCGGAAATCGCACTGATACGCTTTGAATGCGCGCCCAAATGCACGGACCGTCTTTTCCACCTCGCTGTTTTCCAGCTCCAGAGTTGCGCTGACGCCTACAATGTCGGCACCCGCCTCTGCCAAAGCTTCTGCCATGCTCCGACCGATCCCGCGCTTGCAGCCGGTGACGAGCGCTGTTTTTCCGCTCAAGTCAAACATCGGTAAACCTCTCATTGTCCGCCTCCGACCTTGATCAGGCTTTTCATCGCAACCGGGCTGCTGTCGAGCGCCTCGAATGCAGATTGGATATCCGTCAGCGGGCTGACATCGGTTATGATTGTCTCCGCACCCACCTCGCCATTCCTGATAAGTTCTATGGCTTTCTCGTAATCCTCGGGCTCGTAAACTCGGGCTCCAATCAACTTGAGTTCACGCCAGAAAAACTGAAACATGTCCACCTTGGGAGGTGCCGCATGGATTGCCACCATCACGATACGCCCGCGGGTCGCGGCGACGGTCGTCATGGCATCTACGCCGGGCTGAGACCCGGATACTTCAAACACGACCTCCGCCCCTTTGCCACCCGTCTTTTCGTTGATCGCTGCGACCAGATCGCTTTTCAAAGGATTGACGGTATCGAAACCAAGCTGGTCCGCGATTCTCAGGCGGTTTTCGTTGACCTCTGAGATTGTGACGTTGCCTCCTGCTTCTCTGGCGACCATAGCGACCAGTACACCAATGGGTCCGCCACCGATGACTACAGCGTTTTCGCCGGGTGTTAACTGCGATAACCGCACGTCGTGACAGGCGACCGCCACCGGCTCGATCAGCGCGGCATGGTCCAGGCGTATATCTTCTGGTAGAACATGCAGGGTCTCGGCCGGAATGGACCAGTATTCCTGCATGGCCCCATCCGTGTCCAAGCCCAGAAACTGCAGGTTGTGACAAATGTGCGAATATCCTTCCGCGCAGGCCGGACAATTGCCGCAGGCTGCCAGGGGACGCACGACGACTTTCTGGCCCATGTCAAACTCGGACACACCTTCGCCAACCTCCGCCACAGTAGCCGACATTTCATGACCGACGATGCGGTTCAGCCCGACGCGTGCGTCCATATTTCCGTGGTAGACATGCATGTCGGTGCCGCAAATGCCGCAGTAGGCGATCTTTAAAAGAACTTCACCCGGTTTTGGTTGTGGCACTTCGGTTGTCTCGACGATGAATGTCTTGTCACCACGGTAGTAGGCCGCGGTTATCTTGTCTGGAGTCATGAGTGCATTTCCTCGTGCGCTTGGCGAAGCTTGTTCCAATCGAAGGTGACGCCGATCCCAGGATCGTCAGGAGCAACGGCCAAATGGTTTTCGACGTGAAGCGGGCGGGTGGTGTATTGGTCAATCGGGAAGGAATGTACTTCGATCCAGCCGGCGTTTTCCTGCGCGCTGACAAGGCTGACATGCAATTCCTGCATTCCATGCGAACAAATCGGCAGATTGTGGTCCCGGCTGAGTTTCGCGACTTGCAACCAACCCGTTACACCGCCGCAATTGGACGCGTCCGGCTGTAGGTAACCCAGCGACGCATCTGCCACAGCGTATTCAAATTCGTGGATCGTGTGTAGGTTTTCACCCATGGCCAATGGAATGTTCGAGTTGGTCGCGATGCGCCCAAAGCCCTTGTAGTCGTCGGGGATAGTCGGCTCTTCGAACCAGGTCAGATTGTAAGGCTCAAAAGCACGCGCGGCGGTAATTGCCTGTTCCACACTCATGGAATAGTTGGCGTCAACCATGAACGTGATGTCCGGTCCAATCAGGTTCCGTACCGCTTCGACCCGTGCGACATCTTCCTCCAGTGTGGGCTGCCCGATTTTGATTTTTACGCCGTTGAAGCCTTGGTCCAAGTATTCCTGAATGGAGGCGAGCAATTTCGGAAGCGGGAAATTCAGGTCAATACCACCCGCATAGGCTCGGCATCTGTTGCTGTGACCGCCTGCAATCTGCCAGAGAGGTTTGCCCAGAGATTTGCACCGTAAATCCCACAACGCGATATCGACGGCGGAAATTGCAAAGGATGCTATGCCGCCTCGGGCAACGTAGTGAACATGCCACTGCATCGCATCGTACAACGATTCTACATTGTCGGCCTCTTCCCCGGTCAGGAAGGATGCCAGATCATGTTCGATCATTGCGGCGATGGATCGCCCGCCCTTGCCACCGGTATAGGTATAGCCGGTGCCTTCGCTGCCATCTTCAAGCCGGACTGTCGCAGTGACCAATTCGAAATGCGTATGATCTCCGTGTTTCGCATCCGTCAGTACCTCCGCAAGGGGGACATCAAACAGGTTCACGGAAACGCTTGCGATTTTTCCCATGTCAAACCGTTCCTTCCTTGGATGATGACGCCACGCGGCTTTGGAAGACAATCACGACAAACAGGAAGGCGCCGCGGATCACCATCTGCCAGTATGCGCTCAGGCTGATGACACCTCGGCCGTTCTCGAAGTTCAGGATGTTGAAAACCAGACCCAGCAACAGTGCACCTGCGACGGTTGCCGGGACAGATCCCAGGCCACCGGTCAGCAATGTGCCGCCAACAACAACAGATGCGATCGCAGACAGTTCCCACCCGACACCTTCTAGAGGCTGACCTGCGCCAAATCCGGAGGCCAGAAAGACACCAGCCAGACCCGCGCAACCGCCGCTCAGCGTGTAGACAAAGATCTTCGCTTTTGTGACGCTCAAGCCCATCATGATGCTGGCATCCTCACCGCCACCGACGGCAAGAACTGTGCGCCCCAGTGACGTCTTCTCCAGAACAATCCACAGCGCGACGACCAGTACAAAGGTGATCACAATGGTCCAGGGCAGAACACCGAACGCCTTTTCGAGGCCCATTTTGGTAAAGTTCGATTCCCAGTCGATCGAAATCGTCTGTGCACCCGAGATCACCAAAGCGCCGCCTTTGGCACCCAGCATCGTGGCGAGCGTGGCGATAAAAGGTGGAATGCGCATTGCGACAACGAAAAACGCGTTCAGCCCCCCAATTGCCAGACCAGCGGCCACCGCGCCGGGCAAAGCGATCTGGATTCCGTAGGGTGATAAATAAGCTGCAACAACCGAGGTGAACGCCGCAACAGAGCCTACCGACAGATCGATGCCACCCGTCAGGATCACAAAGCACATCCCGACAGAGATCACGATGAACATCGCATTATAGTTTAAGAAGGAGGAGATATTGTAGGCTCCACCAAAGTTTTCGTAGCGCAGCAATCCGAACAGGATCAGGATGACAAGCGCGATCCAAACGCCGATGCTGTGTGTACTGCCTTGCAGATAGCGGCGCAGGTCAAATGCAGATGTATCAAGCATCGGTTTACTCCTTGCGCGCTTGCTGAAGGTATACTGCTGTCACGATGATCCCGGCTTTGGCGATCAACGCGACTTCATCCGCGACCCCGTTGGCCAATAGCGTGTATTTGACGAGCTGTATGATCACGGCACCCAGTATGGCGCCGAATATGGGCGCTTTACCGCCCTGCAACAAAGCACCACCCACAACGGCTGCTGCGATTGCGTCCAGTTCCATCAGGTTGCCAATCCGCGCCGCGTCCGAAGCGGAGTTTATTGCGACAACGATCAGGCCTGCCATGCCGGAAAGTCCGGCGCAGATCACGTAGGCCCCGATCTTGACCCGTTTGACAGGAACGCCGGACAATCGCGCGGCCTTCTCGTTTCCGCCCACTGCCAAGAGCTGACGGCCAAATACCGTCTGGTTCACGACCCACCACACCACGACTGCGATCAAAAGGACCAGATAACCCTGAAACGGAAACCCAAGGATCTTGCCTGTACCCAGATAACTGAATTCCGGGTTAGTGAATGTCTGGAGATTTCCGTTGGTAAGAACCAATGCGATTCCACGACCGGAGATAAAGAAAATCAACGTCGCGACAATGGGTTGTACATTGAGGTAACTCACCATGAACCCGTTGAATGCACCACAAAGCAATGCCACCAACACAGGCACAACAATAGACAGAACCAGCCCTATTTGGGGGTTCGCTTCGGCAAACGGTGACGTGAAGATCAGGGGTGCCATCGCCCCTGCCAACGCCATGACCGCACCAACGCTCAGGTCGATGCCGCCAGTGGCAATCACCAGTGTCATCCCGACAGCCACAATCGCAATTGTTGCTACCTGACTGATATTCACGAACAGAGTTTGAGGGTTCAGGAAGTTTGGTGTCACTATAACGTTGAAAGCCAGGATCACGATCAGTGCGATCACTCCCCCGTTGTTGCTGACCCAGCTCCAGTCGAACTGAAGTCGCGTTCCTGAGGTTCCGCTGGTGTTCAAGGTTTGTTTGTTCTCTGGGGTCATGCTGCACCCCTTTCATAATGGTGGGCGATGGCAGCGATCAGCCTTTCCTCGGTTACCCCGGGGTTTTCCAGTTCCGTGACGGAATGGCCGTCCTGCAGCACGACGATCCGGTCCGCCCCTTCCACCAGTTCCTCGAATTCTGAGCTGATCAGAAGAACGCCAAGACCTTTTTCAACATAGTCTCGGATGATCGACTGGATTTCGAATTTGGCGCCGACATCGACCCCGCGGGTCGGTTCATCGAGAATCAGCAGTCTTGGATCGAGCGCCAGCCATCGCGCAAGCAAGACCTTTTGCTGATTGCCGCCCGACAATTCACGGATCGGCTGTTCCATGCTTGCGGTTTTGATGCCCAGGGAACATATGAAAGACCCCACCAGCTCCTGCTCTCGCTTGCGATCCACCCCGCCGAATTTCCGAAGCCGGGGCAGCAGGGCGAGAGTCATGTTTTCGCGCACAGACATATGCGGAATGATCCCTTCGCGTTTGCGATCCTCGGTTAAAAAGCCGATACCGGCTTCGATCGCATGTGCCGGATTGCTGATGCGATCCGGGCCGTCGCGATGGGTGATTTTACCTTTTCTTAAGGCATCCAGCCCGAACAGTGCCCGTGCAACTTCAGTTCGGCCAGCTCCAAGCAGGCCGCCCAAACCGACGATCTCGCCTTTGCGCACCGATACCGTGACGTCTTTCAATCCGTGGCCGGTGGATATCTCGTCAGCCTCCAGCAAAACCTCACCAGGCTGATTTCGCTTTTCACCGCCCAGACCGGTCATACCTGCCGCTTCGATTTCTTCCGGGTCGCGACCCAGCATTTCCGAAATCAACCCTAATTTGGTTGTCTCGGAGACCACATGCTGACCAACTGTCTGACCGTCCCGCATGATCGTCACCCGATCACAGATCTGGTAGAGCTCATCCAGAAAATGCGAGATGTACAGGATTGCAACGCCTTGCTTTTTCAGTTCACGCACGACCCTGAAAAGGATATCTATTTCCTGATCGTCCAGGGACGATGTGGCTTCGTCCATGATCACAACCTGCGCTTTCATCGAAGCGGCACGGGCAATCGCAACAAGCTGCTGTATCGCGGTGGAATAGGTTCCAAGTTGCGCGCGAACATCGATGTCCACGCCGAACCGTTTCAAAGTCTTTTCGGCCTGCAGGTGCGCGCGTTGCCAATCGATTAGCCCGAGTTTCGTGCGTGGCTCGTACCCCATCATCACGTTTTCCGTCACGCTGCGCAGGGGTACGAGGCTCAGCTCCTGATAAATCGTTGCAATCCCTGCATCCTGTGCTTCACGGGGAGTGCTGATTCCGGTTTCAGAGCCGTTGATTTTAACACTTCCGGAATCCTTGCGGTAAACACCTGTGAGTATCTTGATAAGGGTGGATTTTCCGGCGCCGTTCTGGCCAATAACCGCATGAACTTCACCGGGCTTCAAATGAAGCTGGGCATCCTGCAAGGCTACCACACCGGCGAACGCCTTACAGATACCGCTCATTTCGATCAAATCGGTCATTTGCGTGATCTCTTGCGATGAGAGGCATCAAAGGGGACGGCATACCGCCCCCTCCGACACAGGGAGTGGTTAATAGGCTTCGTCGATATGATCGGCGGCGTTGTCCTTGGTGAAGATCCGATCTTCGACCTTGATCCAGCCGGGAATTTCTTCCCCGGCCGCGTACCGTTTCATAACGTCACAAGCGAGCGGACCGAAGAAAGGTGAGCTTTCAACAGTGACACCCATCTTGCCGTCAATAATGGCCTGCAGGGCATCGCGTGTGCCGTCGATCGACACGATGATTACATCTTCCCCCGGTTTACGACCCGCAAGCTCCAGTGCTTGAATAGCGCCAATCGCCATTTCATCGTTATGGGCGTAGACAACATTCACGTCCGGATGCGCCTGTAGCAGTGTTTCCATCACCTGACGCCCCAGATCACGGGCAAAGTCGCCGGTTTGGGAAGCGACGATTTCAAACCGGTCATCCGTCGCGATCTGATCGTCAAAACCTTTTTTCCGGTCATTTGCCGGTGAAGATCCGGTCGTCCCTTCAAGCTCGACAATAACGCCTTTTTCACCGCTAAAATTTGCTATCAGCCAGTCTGCGGCGCGTTGGCCCTGCTCAATAAAATCAGACCCAAGGAATGATACGTAGTGGTCGCCCGCCTGCGCAACGCTTGGATCAACCGAGCGGTCTACCAGAAAGGTCGGAATTCCGGCGGCTTTTGCCTTCATGACGGCAGGGATGAGTGGTTTTTCTTCGCGTGGGGGAAGGAACAAAACGTCGATACCCTGCGCGATCATTGAATCCACATCCGCAACCTGTTTGGCGGCAGACCCGGCGGCGTCGGTCGCTATCAAATCCCAGCCGCAGGTTTCGGCTGTATCGTGGAAGGATTTGGTTTGCGCGATGCGCCATGGATTGTTGGACTCCATTTGTGGGAAGCCCACACGATACGTGTCTTTGGCCTCCAGCGGCGGTGTCTCGGCGATGGCCAGTCCGGCCCCCAGGCCGACGCTGAGAGCAATTGCTGATCCAAGCATGTTACGACGTTTCATTACATCTCCTCCAAGTTTAACGCGGCCGCATCCTCCAAGCCGCTGAATTACCGGGATCACCCCCAGTTTAGATAAAGGCTCTGCTTTCGCAGGTACCCGTCGAAACCGTATTTCCCATCTTCTCCGCCCAAGCCGGACTGACCCCAACCGTTGTGGAACGCGTGTACCTGTTCACCATTGGCCCGATTGACGTAAATCTCGCCAAACTTCAGCGCTTTAGGGGTTTGCATGATGCGGCGATGATTTGCTGTGAAGACATAGGCGGACAATCCGAATGCGGTGTCATTTGCCATCGCCAATGCCTGATCAAAACCGTCCACTCGAATGGCAGGCACCACTGGCCCGAATACTTCGTTTTTAACCACGGCTGTGTTGTTGTCTTTGACTTCCAAAACCGTTGGGGCCATCCAATGACCTTTCGAGTGGGGGCCTTGGTTCAGTGGGCCGCCTTCCAGAAGCACTTCGGCACCAGCCTCGATCGACGCCCGGACCAGTGAAGCCACCTTGTCGACCTCTGGTCCACTGACCTTTGGGCCCATGTCCGGGTTGTCCATTGGGTCGCCGATCGTCATGGCTGCGGCTTTTGAAACAAATTTCTCGAGGAACTCATCGGCGATTGAACGATGCAGGTACATCCGCTCATTGCAAGTACAGATCTGACCGCAATTCGTGAATCGCGAAACCATCGCCGCTTCAACGGCCCGGTCTATGTCGGCGTCTTCCAGTACGATGAAGGGCGCTTTTCCCCCGAGCTCCAGGCGCAAGACTTTCATCCCGTCGGCGCCGGCCCGAAATATCTCGCGTCCAGCCCGGTTGCTGCCGGTCATAGTCACCATAGACGTGAGTGGGTGCTGCACAAGGGCTTGACCCGCCACAGGGCCTCGGCCCGTAATCACATTGAACAGTCCGGTCGGCAACCCCGCTTGCTGCGCAAGTGCAGCGATAAACAAACCGGAAAGCGGTGTGATCTCGTGCGAAAGCAGAACAAAACCGTTCCCGGCGACCAGGGCGGGGCCAAGCTTGCGGGTGACAAGAGCAGACGGGTAATTCCAGGCGGTCAACCCGACGACCACGCCGTAGGGGTGGCGTCGAATGAAAATCTCTTCATCGGGGTTGTCCGAGACAAGAATATCCCCCTCGATGCGCCGCGCATTATCGGCAGCGTTAAACAAGAACTCAGCCGAGGCGGTGACTTCACCCAGCGCCTGATTGAAGGGTTTGCCCTGTTCCATCGTGATGATCCGAGCCAGATCATCGGTCCGTTTCAAAACGAGTTCGCCAAGCCGCCGAACAATTCGCCCGCGCTGCACAGCCGGGACCATTTCCCAGTCAGATTGCGCTTTATGCGCCGCTTCCAACGCTCGCGCCACATCATCTTCCGATCCAAGCGGTACCGTGGCGAAAACTTGCTCGTTCGCTGGATTTTCCACTTCGACCCGATCACCGGCCGCGTCGTCGACCCACGCGCCATCGATGAGCATATGCGCTTTGAGGATCTTTCCGGACTGGATATCAAAATCTAACACGATTCACCTTTGGTCGTACCAAACATATTTCTAACTCACCTAGATTCGCGCTTAGGTCAAGAGAAAACGTGAAAAACGTGCCATATTTGATATTTTGGGCTCTCCCTTGAAAGTTTTGGTACGATCATATATGCCTGAGGTGCCGCTGCTCCGAAAGCCTTCCAACGAGAATGGTTTTTAGGCTGCCGGAGGCGCATGTCCTGCATGCATCACTAAACAGGCGTTGTTCTATGGGAGGAGCAGTATGGCCGTCGAATACGACTATATCGTTGCGGGAGGAGGGGCCGCCGGCTGCGTGGTCGCCGCTCGGTTGGCCAAGGACGGGAAAAACCGGGTTCTTCTTCTTGAGGCGGGGCATTCCAACAAACACCCGCTATTGGACATGCCGCCGGGTATTTTCAAAATGATTAACGGCACGAAATTCATGCGCTATCACAAGACTGTAGAACAGGAGCATCTGGGAGGGCGCGTCCACGACATCCCCCAAGGGCATGTGCTTGGTGGAGGTTCGTCTGTGAATGCGCAGGTTTACATGCGCGGGCGCCCATCAGATTACGACGCGTGGCAGGACATTTTGCACGGCAGCAATGACGGCGTCGACTGGAGTTGGAATGCGGTTCTACCGCATTTTCGCGGCATGGAAGACAACAATCGTCTGTACAATGATCTCCACGGCACAGGTGGACCGCTGTTGGTGTCCGACCCGGGTCATATCGATGATCTGTCCCGGCTGTTCGTGCAGGCCGTTCAGGGCCTGGGCGAACCGATTTCACCGGATTTCAACGGGGAGCGGCAGCGCGGTGTGGGATTCTATCAATTCATGAACCGAAACGGTCGACGGTCATCATCAGCGTATGCATTTATTGAGCCTCTGAAGAATGACCCAAACCTGACCGTGCGTTTGCAGTCCGAAGTTCTGAGCGTCGTTATTGAGAACGGCAAAGCCGTCGGTGTTCGGTTTGCTGATCGGAGGGGCAATGTTCACACAGCAAGGTGCAGCGGAGAAGTGATACTTTCTGCAGGCTCCCTGGTAACGCCGAAAATCCTGATGCTGTCGGGGATAGGCCCAGCCGAACATCTTCGGGAATTCGATGTCCCATGCGCGGTGGATTTGCCCGGTGTCGGTGAAAATCTGGTGGATCACCCTGAAGTTCCCATCACTGCACGCGTCAAGGGGAAAGGCGGGTACTACCGACAGGGTGAAGGCTGGCGCATGATCCGGAATGGCCTTCAGTTCAAGCTCTTTGGAAGTGGTCCGATCACAAGCGCTGGTGTTGAAGCAGGTGCTTTCGTCAATCCTCAGGACCCGGAGGCAGAGCCAACGATTCAGGCCTTTTGCGTTCCGATCGTCTATGTCGACCGCGATACCCGTCATTTGGTCGAGGATGGCTATGGGCTGACGGTCACAACAGTTGTAATCAAACCCAGGTCCCGAGGGACCGTCAAGCTGTCGTCGTCCGATCCCAAGGCCATGCCCAGCGTGTCGCCGAACCTTTTGAAGGACGAGGAGGATATGGACCAGATGGTTAAGGGCCAACGGTTCTTTCTCGAGGCATTCAACGCGCCACCTCTTGCCGACCGGATCGACAAAGTCATGTTGCCACAGCCTGAGGTGCGCTCAGACCAAGACCTGCGCGCGTATTGCCGACGTTTTGTCAAAACAAACTACCATCCGGCAGGTACCGCGAAAATGGGTGCTGACAACGACCCACTGGCGGTTCTTGATCCGCGAATGCGCGTGAGAGGCGTTGAAAATCTTCGGGTTTGCGACCTGTCTGCGATGCCGGATATCAATGCCGGAAACACTCAGGCGCCTGCCATGATGATGGGGGATCGTTGTGCTGACCTGATCCTTGGGCGCTTGTAATACTTGATCTGCATGAGGCAACGGTCTGTGTGGTCCCTGCTACCGAAAGGAAATCTTTGTGCGAAACCAAGCTGAAAATGGACGGGCCGCGGACAATGTCGTCGCAATCCTTGCTCAGAGAATCCAGACCGGTGAGCTTGGAGATGGCCAGCCACTACCACCCGAGCGCGACATGATGGAGGAATTCGGGATCAGTCGAACAGTCGTTCGCGAAGCAGTTGTCGCATTGTCGAACAAAGGATTGATTGAAGCGCGCCCGAGGCACCGCCCGCTGGTTCGAAAACCGGGATACGACAGTGCTTTCAGCGCGATCGAAAGCATCGTCACGCATCTGTTGCACCAGCCCGGAGGCGTTAGAAATCTGTTTGACACACGCATCTTGCTTGAGGCAGCGCTGGTTCGGGAAGCCGCCAAAACAGCGGACAAACATGATATATCCGCATTGAAACAGGCGCTGGAAGCAAACGAGGCGTCTATAGATAACAGCGAAATGTTTTACGAAACCGATATTGGGTTTCACCGGATCCTGTATGAAATTCCTCGGAATCCGGTGCTGCCAGCGGTCAACCGGGCCTACACAACGTGGCTAGCGCCCCATTGGATGCAAATGCCACGACTCCCGGACCGAAACCAAAAGAACTTTAAGGCCCATAAGGAAATATTTGACGCAGTTCTTATGCGCGACCCAGACGCAGCTGAGGATGCGCTCAAGCGCCACCTCGAAAATGCCTGGGATCAGGTGCGACAAACATTCGGAGAGATTTAGGTGGCAAGAAATAAGCGCCCGATTCAGAAGATCTGCTGCATCGGCGAAGTGATGATCGAGATTGTGTCGGATGATGGTGTCAACGCAAAGCTGGGCGTTGCCGGTGACACATTCAATACCGCCGTTTACCTGAGCCGGATTTTAGCCGACACCGATGTGTCTGTTGCGTACTGTACGGCGTTGGGTTCGGATCTCTATTCGCAGATCATTATGAAATCGATTTCCGCACACGGAATTGGCACATCCAGCATTGAAATTCGCGACGACAAAAATCCAGGTCTCTATGCCATAGATACGGACGAAAACGGCGAGCGCAGCTTTACTTACTGGCGTTCCGACTCCGCTGCTCGCACGCTTTTTCAAGCCCCGTGCTCAGTTCCATTGGAAGAATTGACCGGCTACGATTTACTGTATTTGTCCGGTATTTCATTAGCAATTCTCACGCCTGAGGTGAGAAGAAACCTGCTTCATTTTGTAAGCGGCTTCTGCAAAGGAGGGGGTACTGTTGCCTTCGACAGTAATTACCGGCCACGTCTGTGGGAGAGCACAAAAGCGGCTAGGGAATTAAATCGTGAAATGTGGCGGCTGACCGATATCGCGCTGCCTTCACTGGACGATGAGATTGAGCTTTTTGGCGATCGAAACGAAACAGATGTTTTGCGCCGTTTAGGCAGTCTTGGTGTGGAATTTGGCGCACTGAAACGGGGAGCTCTTGGTCCAATCAATCTCACTACTTGTCAGAAAGCCCAAGGTTTGCCCACCGTAGCAGAAGTCGTTGATAGCACAGCCGCAGGGGACAGTTTCAATGCTGGTTTCCTCGCAGCACATGTCAAGAGTAAGGACGTTCGCGAATGTCTGAAAGCTGGTCACAACCTGGCAGCAGAAGTGATCAAATGGAATGGGGCAATCACTCCAATACAGTGCATTTAAAAAAATGTAGGCGCCTTCTGGCGCAAACCAAAGCCCACGAGAAACTAGGAACTGGAGTGCTGTTCGAGGCTTCGGATGCTGACCTGAGGCTGGTACTAGATCGGCAAATAGCGTGCCAAAGTGGTTTGCATAGCGAATCGTGGTCAGTAGGATCGAACAGCATGTCTGCGTGGACATAACTGGGAACTTACTGTGCCGCCGCAGATCGGAAGTTTTTTCAGAATAATCCTACGGACGAACAAAACGGACCTTGGAGCGTTGCGCAGCATTAGTCATTTTGGGCTCATTTCGGAGCTCGGTGCTGTTGCAGCAGAAGCCCTTGCCCCGCTGCCAGCTGATCACGCAGACGGCCCATAAGAGACATTCGGTACTCTGCTTGCATTCTGCGGTCGCAGCCCGCATTCCGGTCATTCGCTGCGCGTGCAAGATTTGGCGCTGAACGAATTCACCATTCGCGGACAAACCTACTGTTCGGCATCGGCGAACCAAGGTCTGCTTTGTGCTCTTCGCGACAACAGCGAAAAACAGCCCTTTGTAGCACGTGCCACACGACTTGGCTTGGTGACAAAACCGGTCAGTCAATAAACTTATGGCCCAGTTACTCTAAAACGCCAAAGCAATTAGCCTATACATATAAGCAGACGTCGAAGGTTTTCGTGTTGAGCGCTAGATTAGGCATGTCTTAGTTGCCTAAGAAATCGATGCCTGGCTTGTTGTTCCTCTCACGATGCAATCCAGCGCACAACAGATTCTGAAAGGTGCTGGATCGTCTGAGGTGATGTATTCGGTGAACTTTTCGCCCGCGAGACTTCCGATGGTTTCGGCCGGGATACGAATTGTAGTGAGACCCGGCTCGACATCTGCAGACCCTTTGAAATCTCCGATTCCGATAATTGACAGGTTGTCGGGAACTTTCAAACCAAGGTTCTGGGCCGCAAACAATGCGCCTTGCGCGATAACGTCATTTCCGCAAAGCAGTGCTGAAGGGCGAGTTTGTTTCGTCAACAGAGTTATGGCTGCCTGCTTAGCCTGAGAGACACTGTAGGGGGCTTCCGATTCATGCTCGTCTGGCACGGAAACGCCCTTCATAGCCAGCGCTTCATGTACCGCAGAAAGCCGATGCTGCGCGCGGTCATTACCGTCAGTCTTGGGAAAGATCAGCCCAATGTTCTGATGCCCCAAGGCCAGAAGATGCTCTGCCGCAAGGCGCCCGGCCAACCGGTTGTCAGCACCAACACAAGGAAGAATGGAATCCTCTGCGTAGTTCCAAATCGCAAGTGCCGGTGTTTTTTGTTGTTCGATCAATCGTGCGGTGGCGTCGGAATGTTCCAATCCTACCAGCGCCACGCCGTCCACACGATGTTCCAACAGCTTGCGAACCATCGCGTATTCCCGATTAAGGTCGTACCCATGCGATGCCAGCAACAGGCTGAAACCTGCTTTGTCGATCGAATCCGAGAAGGCCTGAATGACTTCGGCGAAAATGGCGTGGTTTATTGTAGGCACCACAAGACCGATTGTTCCCGACCGTTTGCCATGCATCGTCTGTGCGGCCCGGTTACGGATGTACCCCAACCTCTGAATCGCCTTGTTTATCTTTTTCCGAGTCGCAGGGTTCACCAGATCTGGGTGATTGAAGGTGCGGGAAACTGTGGATGGTGAAACTTTTGCGGCCTTTGCGACTGCCACAATATCCACCTTACCTTTTTGAAAATTAGCCATAATATTCTCCCATCCGGTCGAATTTATGAAATCATTTGCAATACTATTTTCATCGCCTACCCTGATTTGTCAACAAAAGTAAAAGTGTGAACCAACGGGTTGGGAGGCCCTGGATGGAATTCATTTATTACTTCGGAGAAGTGTTCACGCCGCTGTCGTTTATGCTGCTGTTAGGCGGCACGATTGGCGGGCTGATCCTGGGCGCGACACCGGGATTGTCGCCCACAATGGCAGTCGCACTCCTGATACCGTTTACGTTCCAATTGGAGGCAGCTCAGGGGCTGATCTTGTTAGGCGCAGCCTACACCTCGACCGTGGCCGGTGGTGCGGTTAGTGCGATTCTGCTTAAGATTCCCGGTGCGCCAGCGAATATCGCAACAACGTTGGACGGGCACACCATGGCCAAGCAGGGCCAAGGCGCGCGGGCTTTGCAACTGTCCTTCTTGGCCTCGGCTGTGGGCGGCATCTTTGGTGTGCTGTTGTTGATCTTTCTGACTCCGGTTCTGGCCAAATGGGCGCTGGCATTTGGCCCTTCGCATTTATTCTGGCTCGCCATCCTGGGGGTGACGGTGATCGGAACGCTGGATTCCGCATCGGTCGTCAAAGGCCTGCTGTCGGGGTGTATCGGGTTGTGGCTGGCCACCATCGGGTTTGACGACATCATGGGCGCACAGCGCTTCATCTTTCATCCCGCATTGGGTGGCGGCATCAACATCATCGCCGCGCTGATCGGTCTGTTCGCAATCCCGCAAGTGCTGACCATGTTTGCCAAGGGTCGCCAAACGGATGGTGCAGAAGTGATCGAAGTTCAGCGCCATTCGATCCTTGCCGCCTTTCGGGAACTGTTCAGCCGAACACGGGCATTGAGCATTGGAACGTTGACCGGTTCGATCATTGGCCTGATCCCGGGTGTGGGCGGGCAGATCGCCGGGTTGGTCGCATATGACCAAACCAAGAAATTCTCATCGGAAAAAGAAAAGTTCGGTACGGGCCATTCCGAAGGCGTGATTGCTGCGGAATCCGCCAATAACGCTATGGTTGGCCCATCCTTGGTGCCGCTGCTGACACTTTCGATCCCGGGCAGCCCAACTGCCGCCGTTCTATTGGGTGGCTTGCTGATCCATGGAATCTTCCCGGGTTCGGACCTGTTCGACAACCATCCCGATGTCGCCTGGACTTTCATCAACTCCATGCTGATCGGACAAGTGCTGATGTGCATCTTTGGTCTTTATGTTGCGGGCCTCGCTGCCCGTGTCGCACAGGTGCCGCAATCGGTTATGGCCGCCATCGTTCTGGCCCTGTCGGTCTTCGGTGCCTATTCGGTGCAGGGTTCGATGGGTGATGTCTATGTTATGGCGTGTCTCGGCATTGGCATGTTTTTTCTGGAGCGTTTTGGCTTTTCTGCTGCACCGCTGGTTCTGGGCCTGATCCTTGGGCCGATTGCCGAGGCCAACTTCATCCAGGGTGGGATGATCGCCGATGCCACCGTCGGTAAGGCATCGTACTTCATGACCGGTGGATTGAACCTGTTTCTGATCGCAGTGGTTCTGGCCTCGATCGCGTATTCGGTTTGGATGGAATTGCGCCACCGTCGCTACACCACCAAAGAGGAGGCGCAGGCATGAACCGCTCGCAGCACATATTCGGATCGGGTCTTGTATTTGCAGTTGGTCTTTGGGTGACCTGGGTCAGCTATACCCAGCAACCGGCCGAGGCGTTCCTGTTCCCGCGTCTTATCGCATCCGTGTTTGTGGTTCTGGCCGGCTGGACATTTGGCAAAGCGGTGATGGGATTGTCGAAGGTCGGGAATGGCGTGACCCGTGCGATGTTCATTAACATGCTGCCCGGTCTGATCATCACTTTGATCTACGTTTTTTGGGCGGCCAAGTCGCTGGGTTTCTACACCGCAACAACCATCGCCTTTTTCATCCTGCTGTCGATATACGATCCCGCTCCGCACAGCGCGGCCAAAAGCTGGATCAAACGTGGGATCATCACGACGGTCTTTGTGGCGGTGATGTACGGGCTCTTTGCCATGTTGCTGAACGTCTACACACCAAGGGAAATTCTGTTCTGACCGCGCGAGCGACGTGGCGGAACCTAATCTGGGAGGAAACGCAAATGAAACGAATGATTGCTGGGGCGGCATTAGCCCTCATGAGCCTGACTGGCGCAGCTGTGGCTGAGGAGTATCCAGAACGGCCGCTTATGATGATGGTCAGCTATGGCGCGGGTGGCGCGACCGACTTTCAGGCGCGGATCGTCACCATGACTGCCGGAAACGAGGATGCGTTGGGGATGCCCATCGCCATCATCAACAAGCCCGGCGCGGGTGGGCGCGTTGGCTGGAACTGGTTCGCCACACAGGCTGATCCGGATGGCTATACACTGGCAGCCTATAACGTTCCGCATTTCATCGCCCAGTCGATCAAGGGTGGTGTGGAATATTCAACCGACAGCTTTGAACCCATCGCGAACTGGGGCGCAGATCCGGCTGTGTTTGTGGTTGGTGCGGACAGTGAATTCAACTCGATGGAAGATGTCGTCGCCTTTGCCAAGGAAAACCCCGGAAAGCTGACCGTATCCGGCGCGGGACTATTTGTGGGCCACCATATCGCGGCCCTGCAGATCGACAAGGCTGCGGGAACCAAGATGGCTTACATCCCGACCAAAGGCGGCGGAGCAGCTGCCATGAAAGCCGTGATCGCCGGTGAAGTCATGGGCGGTATCAACAACCTGTCCGATGCGTTCCGCGCGCAAGAGGCGGGCAACGTCAAAATCCTTGGTGTTGCAGACCTGGAACGCAACGCGTTCCTGCCGGACGTGCCAACGATGATGGAACAGGGGCTGGACGTGGATAACTCGTCTGTCAATTTCCGGGGTGTGATGGTGCCCAAGGGAACACCGCCTGAGGTGATCGAGAAACTGGCCGCCACCGTGCCCGAGATGTTCGCAAATTCACGTGTTGCCAAGAAGATGGAAGCAGGAGGATCGCCCATGCACATCATGATACGCGACGAAGTGATCGAGATGTGGGCGCAGCGCCAGCAGACTCTGAACGAATTGCTTGCCGGTCTCTGATCCGGTCACTCTATTCGGGGCGGCATGAGGCCGCCCCAAACAAATAATCGAGGACCAAGATGAACGCTCAGGATGGGGTTTCCCCTGAAATCGCTGAATTAGATCGTATCGTAGCACGTTCGCGTAAGGCTCAGGCGACTTTCGAAGCTGGTGGCAGTCAGGCGCTTTATGACAAAGCGGCACTTGCAGCGGGATGGGCCATCATGGAACCGGCCCGCAATCGGGCACTGGCGGAAACGGCGGTTGAGACCACCGGACTGGGCAATGTGCCAGACAAGATTACCAAGAACCACCGCAAGACCCTGGGCTTGTTGCGCGATATCGCCGATGCAAAGACCCATGGCATAATCAGCGACGACCCATCAACCGGCATTACGGAAATCGCGCGCCCTATCGGTGTGATCGGCGCGGTTGTGCCGTCGACAAACCCGGCCGCAACGCCCGCGAACAACATCATCAATGCGCTAAAAGGAGGCAACGCGATCGTGGTGGCACCCTCACCCAAGGGTGTGGCATCCTGCGAGATGCTGATCGGGTACATTCACACAGAGTTCGACAAACTGGGATTGGATCGCGATCTGGTTCAGATGATCCCGGCCCCCGGCTCAAAGGCCAAGACACAACGGTTGATGGAAACGGTTGATCGGGTGATCTGTACCGGCAGTCAAAACAATGTCCACCGCGCGCAATCCTGTGGCACCCCTGCAGTCGCGGTTGGCGCTGGTAACGTCACGGTGATTGTGGATGAGACTGCTGATCTGCAGGCAGCAGCGGCAAAGATTGCTGCCTCGAAATGCTTCGACAACGCAACTTCGTGCTCTTCTGAGAATGCGTTGGTTGTGGTTGACGCGGTCTATGACGCCTTTGTCGCGGCGATGGCTGCCGAGGGCGGCGTGTTGGTGCCGTCTTCCGGTGCAAGCGATATCGTGGCGCGGCTCTGGCCTGATGGCCATCTCAACCGATCGGTCATTGCGCAGGATGCTGACAAAATGCTCGAAGCGTTGGGGATGGCAGGTAAAATGCCGGAGGGGACCAGATTTCTGGCCGTGGAAACCGACGGTATTGGCTCGGATCACCCCCTGTCCGGAGAAAAGCTCAGCCGGGTCTTAGCGCTCTATCGCGCGGCAGATTTCGAAGATGCCAAGGCCACGGCCGCTCGCATTCTGGCGCATCAGGGGGCAGGACATTCAGTTGGCATACATACCGGTGACGACACGCGCGCGATAGGGTTGGGCCGCGACTTACCTACCTGTCGGGTGATCGTAAATCAGGCGCATACCTTTGCCACCGGTGGCAGCTTCACTAACGGCATGCCGTTTTCCCTCTCGATGGGCTGTGGCAGCTGGGGGGGGAATTCCATCGACACCAACCTGCATTGGCGGCATTTCATCCAAACCACTAAAATCGTGCGCGAAACATCGCCGCGCGAATCTGAGCTGGACGAGATATTCAGTGTCTATTGGTCGGAGGCTGGACGATGATGGAACCGCCCAAGGGAACCGTCCGCGACTGGTTGAACCAGAGAGCAAGCCAAGGGGGAACCGGATTTGTTTTCCCGGACGGGGCGCCGGACCTGCGCTGGGGTGACTTGCACGAAAATGCCCGCCGCATCGCAGTCATGCTAACGGGTATGGGAGTGGAAAAGGGAGAAAGCGTCGCCATCCTCTACCCCAATTGCCGAGAAGCGATTGAGGTCCTTTTCGGCGTTCTCTACGGAGGATTTCGGGCGACAATGATTAACCTTGTCGCTGGCGACAGCGCCGTAGCTTACGCACTGGAACACAGTGGCGCACGCTATGGCTTTGTACACCCCGGACAAACGGAGTTATTCGATCGGTCCGCCGACCCCGCCAAGATCACAATTCTGCAAGCGGCAGATGTCACCAACGCCGACGGCAACTTGCACAGCATCTCTTCCGATAGTCATGCGCTGTTGATGTATACTTCCGGCACGACCGGGCGCCCCAAGGGCGTGGTTCACACGCATTCCAGCCTGTTGGCAGGGGGCTGGACAACTGCAATTGCGCACAAGCTGTCCGAGGCTGATCGCGGGCTTTGCGTTTTGCCGATCTACCACATCAACGGGCTGTGCGTGACGGTCATGGGAACGCTTGTGTCGGGCGGGTCGTTGGCCATGTGCGAAAGATTTTCGGCCAGCCGGTTCTGGGAAAATCTGAGTAAGGTCGAGGCGACCTGGTTTTCTGTGGTGCCCACGATAATTTCGCACCTGCTGCACTCTGATACCAAACCAGATGCCCAAACCCGCCAGCGAGTGCGTTTCGGGCGTTCTGCATCTTCTGCGCTGGCGCCCGACGTGCAGCGCGCGTTTGAAGACAGGTTTCAAATCCCGATCGTTGAGACCATGGGGCTTACGGAAACCGCTGCACAGATTTTGTCTAACCCATTGCCACCGGGCATTCGCAAAATTGGCTCACCAGGTATTGCTTTCGGCAATGAGGCGGCAATCTTCGATGCACATTGCCAACCAGTGTCGCGTGAAACGGAAGGCGAGTTGGTTATACGCGGACCTAACACCATGCTGGAATACCTTAAGAACCCTGAAGCAACGGCGGATACATTTACCGCCGATGGCTGGTTGCGCACCGGTGATCTCGCCCGCATGGATGAGGACGGTTACGTATATGTCACTGGGCGACTGAAGGAGTTGATTATCAAAGGTGGTGAAAACATTGCCCCGCGCGAGATCGACGAGGCGCTTTATTCTCACCCCGACGTTGTAGAAGCAGCGGCATTTGCCCGCCCCTGCCACAGCTATGGCGAAACCGTCGAGGCGGCGGTTAAGATTCGCGAAGGTTCGAAATTGACGCCCATGGATCTGTCCAAGATTTGCGAAGCCCAATTAGGTCGTTTCAAATCGCCCGATGAAGTTCATATCTTGCTTGATCTTCCTAAGGGGCCGTCAGGGAAAATCCAAAGAAACAGGATACTCGAGATCGTTGACGAGAAGGCTGGTAACTCAACTATCTGAACATCCACGACACTGTTTGCCAGAAAGTCCGATGTCCGCGTTAGCAAAGCTGCACTGCTGCACCGACGATGTGGTCAAATTGCAGCTTGGGGCTGTCCTGACCAACGCCAATGTCAGCAATCAACGCTTCGCAGCTACTGGTGCAAGGTGCAGCATTTGCCACTCTGGGCTCACTCCGGACTACGGTGCCGTTGCAGAAAGGCCCCGGCCCCGCGAATAACTGATCACGCGGACGGCCCATAAGAGACGTTCGCCACTCAATGCCGATGCTGCAGTCGCAACCCGCTTTCCGGACAGTCGCCGCAGGTGCACATTTAGCCATCAACGAATTCACCAGACGCGGACGAAGCCGCCCTATAGGTCTCGGCGACCAACGACGGCTTTGCCCACATTCGACCTATGCTCCTGGCTGGTGACTATTCCGACGCAGGTAGAATTGATGCTGTCATATGCACCGTTTCAGCCTATTTCATAGTGGCCGACATCATCCAGTGCTCCTTTTCGCACCATTTGAGAATGTCGGACAGAATCCCGACTGTGCCGTCGTCCCGGACATCATCAAGAACCTGAATTGCATTGCGAAGAACATCAATGAAGCGCTGAAAATCGGCACAATGGTTTGTAAGCATTTCATCTGTCGTCTGGGCGGTCGAAACCTGGGTTGCATTGGATAAGGCAAGTAGCTCATCCAATGATGCAGGTGCTTTGATACCCAGCACACGCAGCCGTTCTGCGATAGCGTCGATGAACCCGTTAAGCGTCTGGTATTGGGTCTCAAACATGGCGTGCATGTTGCGGAAGTTCGGACCTTCCACATTCCAATGATAACAGTGGCTTTGTACATAGAGGCGGAAAACCTTGCCTAGGACCGCCGCTAATGTGTCTTCCTTGACCGAGTTTGATTTCATCTTTTTCCTTTGGTTTCTGTCTGCTCGCGCGAACAAGGTTATGACCGTGCCCGCCATCGGAGACGTCGATAGAGGGCACGGCATAACTCTGACCCGGGTCAGAGCACCTCGGGGAAGGGTTGGTTTAGAGAGCTGCAGCATTGATTTGCGATACCGCTTCTTCAGTGCTCCAGACCGCGTTGGCAATGAAGCGGAAGTTGATGAGGGCAGCAAGGTATCCATCCCCCTCGGGCAGTTGCGCCGCAGCAGTCGCATCCTGCACCACGGCCACCTCGAAACCGTTCTCGATCAATTCGCGCATATGCGATTCCGTGCACAGGTTGGCCGACATACCCGCCAGAATAACCTGATCCACGCCTTGCTTGCGCAGTTGCAGCGTCAGGTCGTTGGTGTCGTTGCCGTACATTTTGTGGGGCGAAGTCACGATGGTCTTGCCGTCGTTGATGTAGGGTTTGTACCGCTCCAGCCAATCCGCGCCCGAGCCTTCGAATCCGTCAACGTTCAGAGGACCTTTGCGGTCAAACATACCGATCTTGTGCATCAGCTTTTCCAAAGCGCCTTCGAACTTCCAACCGTGGTCAGTTGGAAAGTAATAATGCGGCGACACGGCGGTGGTAATGTCGTGTTCTTTGGCCGTACGGAACAGGATTTCGATGTTCTCGACCGTGTTGTGTTCGGTGACGGACGCACCAATCACACCCCAGGTCACGCCATCGGGGCTGAGGAAATCGTTCTGCGGGTCGGTCACCACCAGGGCCGCGCGGCTTAAGTCGAGTTTCATGTCCGAGGGCGGCAATGCAGGCTCGGTAGGTTCTGCATAGGGGTTTGCCTTCTCTTGCGCCTGAGCGGTCCCTGCCAACGCGGTAGCTGCAGCTGCCGCAGTCCCGGCCAGCCCGGTGGTCAGCGCCGCACGACGTGACAGTTTCTGGCCACCGTGATCATGGTCATCGCAATTGCACATAAGGTTTTTCCTTCTTTGGATTTATCGACAGCCTTATGTGTGACAGTCGGTGTGCCTTTTCGTCTTGATTTTGCCCAGTCCAGAAAGTTTTCGTGACGACAAAGAAGTTTAAGGCCAAAATCACCTGATGAGCTACGACCACATTTTCGATCAACTCGATATCCGCACGGAGCCGTTTGCGATCTGTGAGATTCACGGAACCTGCCATGTTGCCCTCAAGCCAGATGCGGCGGTGACATTGCACTATATACTGTGCGGCGAGGGCCAAATCACTATGCGGGGGCAAGCCCCGATCAGGATAACTAAGGGCAGTTTGGTTTTGATCCCCTCGCTGAACAGCCACGAGGTCTTGAATGATGGTGCGACGGTCGTGCCCGGACCGTCGTGCAAACCAGCGGCTCTTAACCTGGCGCAGGTCCTCAAATCGGTTCCAGATGAAAGTGTCGGCAGCGCCAGCCGCCTGATCGCACTTTGTGCACATGTCAATATTGGGCTCATGGGGGCTACGGATGTGGTCAACTTGATCCGTGAACCGTTGGTGAAGCGCGCCGAACCTGGCAGCGACCTGATGGTATTGGTTGACACACTATTGCACGAAGTGTGCAACCCCAGCATCGGCAGCCGCGCCTTGATACGTGTTTTGTTGATGCAGGCCGTAATTGTCATGATGCGCAAACGAATGACAGAACAGGGCGGCCCGTTGGATTGGATGGCTGCGCTGCGTGATCCGATGCTGTGGAAAGCGCTAAATGCGATGCTGAACGACCCGGGCAAGCCGTATTCTGTCGAAACCCTCGCGGACATTGCTGGCATGAGCCGGGCAGCTTTTGCGAAGCGCTTTTCCGAAGCATATGGCGCGGGGCCGATGGAGCTGCTGCGCAATCTGCGCGTCCGCAAGGCGGGCGACCTGCTGCGTAATACAGATTTACCAATGAAGCGCGTCGCTGAATCCGTCGGGTTTTCCAGCCGCAGTGCCTTTAGCCGAGCGTTCGAAGCGACATCTGGCCAAAGCCCCAGTGCATTCCGCAAAGCGGTCAGAATGCTGTGACATTGGTCATCGCTTTCGCCACGTTTGGCGTTTATTCGTGCAACAAGCAAAACACATCGGCCGAAGCGGACATTCGTGTGAACCGCAGCACTAAGGGCTCGTTGCAGCCATCAGAGGCATTGCAGTATCTGTTGGGCCTCGCCAACTACCCAAATCATGGCCGGCCCATTCCTGCCGTTCGACTCTGGTCACCTTCGCTGCGGTGCGGCCCGCCTAAGGCCCGCAGTCCGACTTGCACGTTGGAACCTACTCATAGGTGGCTCGCCAGATGCCGTCCACATGGCACCCGTCAATTGCGCGCTTACATTAGGTTACCTGTTTACTTAGTCGAAAATGCGTTCGACCTGCTCGTCAATCACCTGCTTCGCCTTGGCGATGCTGAAGCTTTCGCCCTGATCCCGGGTTTCAAAAACATCTGCCCGGATCACCGTATGGGTCTTGCGATCTCCATCGATGGTTTTTTCGATACGGGCCAAAAGACGGTACTTGCCGCCTTCGGGCATCAGGTCGGGGAAGATTTCAAATCCTTTGTATGAGACCGGCTCCGGCTCCGACTTTTCGCCGCCACCGAAGAGCTTAGAGAATAGGGACATTGGGCGGCTCCTTTCAGCGTTTTTACGACCGGAGACTAACGCCGATTAAGGCAGGCGTGAACCATGTTGTGCTATCAGAGCACTGGTTCTTAATCTGATGGCACGGTCCGTGCGTAACCCAATACGTCCCGATCCGCAGTGAAAGCCCATTCCTCGGCACCACTTTCCTTTGCACGGACGGCCCTTTGCGGATGAGGTGGGTGGCTCCTGCTCCACCGGCATCGAATGTGCCAAAGTGCAGTTGTCATCGACTGCTAGGAAAGGAGCCACCCAATGACAGTAAAGACCGTCGGCCTGGATCTGGCCAAGGACGTTTTTCAAGTTCACGGCATTTCGGAGAACGGCCGAGTGATTTTCAACAAAGCCATCAAGCGCGCGAAGCTGCTGTTGTTCTTCGAGACGCTGCCACCTTGCACGGTCGGCATGGAAGCGTGCGGATCGTCGCATCATTGGGGCCGTCAGCTGCGCAAGCTCGACCATGATGTGAAGCTCATGCCTGCCGGATATGTCAAACCCTAAGTGAAGCGTGGAAAGAACGATGCTGTCGACGCAGAAGCGATCTGCGAGGCGGTCCGGCGCCCGACCATGCGCTTCGTAGACATCAAGACTGAAGAGCAGCAGGCCATTTTGTCCATTCACAGAACGCGTGACCTGGCCGTCCGGCAGCGCACGCAGATGGCCAACATGATCCGCAGCCTGTTGCGCGAGTTTGGGCACATCTTGCCCATCGGGATCGAAGCGGTGACGGCTTTTGCAAAGCGTCACCTTGATGGCGACCATCCAGAAATGCCGGAGATCGCCAACGGCATGCTCGGTATCCAGTGCTATCAGTTCCTCGGCCTGAACGAACGCATCGATGGCTATTCTAAGATGATCCAGCAACATGCCCTTCTGAATGCAGATGCGCGTAGATTGATGCGTATGCCTGGTATCGGCCCGATTACGGCCTCTGCGATTGTCGCAACGATTGGTGATGCAAAACAGTTCCGGACCGGACGCGATCTGGCGGCCTGGCTCGGACTGACACCGCTCAACAAATCCAGCGGCGGGAAAGAACGATTGGGCAAGATCACGAAACAGGGTGATCGTTACATTCGCAAACTTCTAGTGGTGGGCATGACATCGCGCGCGGTCATGGCGAAACGTTCGCCTGAAAAAGTGGATCTGTGGACGGCGAAGATC
Source organism: Ruegeria meonggei (assembly GCF_900172215.1). Taxonomy (GTDB): domain Bacteria; phylum Pseudomonadota; class Alphaproteobacteria; order Rhodobacterales; family Rhodobacteraceae; genus Ruegeria; species Ruegeria meonggei. The sequence continues at coordinate 12,792 of NZ_FWFP01000007.1, read as the reverse complement.
ATTGCAAACAAGCCATTCCGACTGGCGACAACCGCTATGGCGAACAAGGCGGCTCGGGCCATCTGGGCGATGCTCACGAAGAAACAGGAGTACCGGCAGCCTGCGTTCTAGCCTCGCTGACTGCCTATAAGATGCAAGACGTTGAAGTGATGATGCGGAATTAAGTCAACCAAGAGCAAGGACACTCCGGGAACGGCAGCGGCCCTCCTCCGAGGCCGATAAGCCGATTGGAACCTCGCTCGCGGAATTCATCAAGGCCAGTGGAGGCAATGCCAAAACATAAACAGGCCGGACAGACGACAGTACTGGCAAAATGACCGCAGAAATCGCAAAAAATCTCTTGCAATGCAGGAGCCACCCACAGATGCCGTTCGGCTTCGGTTGCCTTAGCCGATGTGCGGCGCGTCAGAGGAGGCATTCGCCGCAAACGCGAAACTGGGACGCGAGTGTTGGTCTGGAGCACAGGGCGAAGCCATCGTCTGACCAAGTTGTTCGAACTGGTTAGGAAGGCCCAATTTGATCTGTTCTAAAGATTGAATAGAACCCGCACTGGCTTTGGAAACCAATCAAAGCTGACCGCAGTCCCGTTCGAAGTAACCCTGAGTCTACGCTGGTTGTTCTTGCGGGCAGTTCTTCTGCTTGTTGCGGATTGATTTCGAATGCTCGGTGAGCAAGTCAGCCAACTCTGGCCGGCAAGACCCGCAATTCGTTCCAGCCTGAAGGGCATCTCCGATATCGTCCACACTGATCATATGTTGGTCATGAATAGCACGGATGATGGTTTTGAGCCCGACTTCGTAACAGGAACAGATGATTGGTCCGCAAACTTCTGAAGACGCAGAGGAACGACCGGACAAAATCTGCTGAGGCGTCAACTCGGGGAAGGTTGCCAAGTAATCTCGCATCAGCGTGATAGGTTGGCGCGAGACGAAGAGCGCTGCCAATACGCGCTGCCCGTCTGTCAGCGCTATTCTGTACGAGCCGCGCTTTGGGTCTTCGACCACGGTGGCTTCAGCATCCGGTAACCCAAACCAATAGCGGGCGGTGCTTTCCCAATCGTCTACGATCTGTTTCCCCGCCAACTCCATTCTGTAGCCGTTGGTTGTTTTGGCAGATGCCCAGTACTCTGAGCTGGGGGATGCGGCGTCAACCGATACCGCGAAACCGTACCACGCGGCATGCATCCGCCTTACAGATACCGCTGTTGACTTACTTTCCGGCTGTCCTGAAATCGGGTCAGTCACACTGGGAACAAGCGCATCCACACAGGCTGATGGGGCCGTTTCGCCCGTCCAGTGAATTGGCGCAAACACTTGACCTGGCGCCACAGACTCCGTGATGCGAAGCCGAAATATACCGCTTCCGACTGAGCTGTTGAGTTCGACCAAATCTGCGGCGCTAAGGCCCAATCGATCAACGTCGTTTGGGTTAACGTCAACATAAGGTTCGGCAAGATGGGCTGACAGGCGCGGCGACAGCCCGGACCTTGTCATGGTGTGCCACTGATCCCGATTTCGCCCCGTGTTCAAAAGAAATGGAAATTGTTCAGATGGCGTCGCCTTAGGTGGACGATGGGTAACAGGCACAAAACGCGCTTTTCCATCAGGATGAAAAAACTGCCCATCGCCGAAAAAACGGCCATCTGATCTACGAGGTGTCGTCGGCCACCGTGTTGGGCTTAGCGCTTCATAGTCTTCGTCATCAAGGTCCGAAAAACTTGTAATATCCAGATCCTTGCCAAATGATACGGCGAGCGAAGTCATCTTAGCGAATTCTCGAAATATCTGTACTGGGGTCTCATAGCTGAAAGCCTCCGTCCAGCCCATGCGGCGGCCCACTTCGGCCAAAATATCCCAATCCGCGCGCGCTTGCCCCGGAGGCAACAAAACGGCGCGTTGTCTGCCAATGGTGCGGTCTGAATTGGTCACTGTACCGTTTTTTTCACCCCAACCCGCTGCTGGCAGCAATATGTCTGCGAGCCGCGCGGTGTCTGTCCTGGCAGTCAGGTCGCTGACAACTGTGATTGGACAGTTTTTTATAGCCGCCTTCACACGGCCTGCATCCGGCATAGTGGCCGCCGGATTGGTGTGGATGACCCACAATGCTTTGATCTGGCCGCTTTCGACGGCGCGAAACAGGTCGACCGCTTTGAGCCCCTGCTTCTGTGGCATGTTGGGTGCCTTCCAGAAATCCCGGACGGCTGCATTGTGGGCTTTGTTCTCGATATCCAAATGGCAGGCGAGCATATTGGCCAAGCCGCCCACCTCTCGGCCACCCATGGCGTTTGGCTGACCGGTGACTGAAAACGGACCCATCCCTGGGCGCCCGATCCGCCCCGTGGCCAAATGGCAGTTCAGGATCGCGTTGACCTTGTCGGTTCCGCTTGAAGACTGATTCACACCCTGACTAAAGATCGTCACAACGCGCTCAGTCCCGATCCACAGATCACAGAAGGACTCAATCTCATCGGGGCTCAGCCCAGTCTCATCAGGATCGTCAAGCTGTGCAAGCTCAACCGCCTCATTGAACCCAACGCTGCGATCCAGAAAACCCGCTGACACATGCCCCGTTTGGTGAATTCTGGCCAACAAGCGGTTGAACAATGCGACGTCGCTGCCCGGTTGAAGCGCCAGATGGAGGTCGGCTTGATCGCAGCTGGCTGTTCGACGCGGGTCTATAACCACAATCTTTGTGCCGCGTGCCTGACGCGCGGCTATAACGCGCTGATAGAGAACGGGATGGCACCAAGCCAGGTTCGAGCCGACCAGCACAACCAAGTCAGCCTGATCCAGGTCCTCATAGGTTCCAGGCACCGTATCGGTACCAAAAGCGCGTTTGTGTCCGGCCACGGCCGAGGCCATACAAAGCCGAGAGTTGGTGTCGATATTCGCCGAGCCCATAAAGCCCTTCATCAGCTTGTTGGCGACATAGTAATCCTCGGTCAGCAACTGCCCCGAGACGTAAAACGCCACGCTGTCCGGCCCGTGTTCAGCTATCGCGGCAGAGAACCGGTCTGCGACCAGTTGCAACGCGTTATCCCAGCTGGTGTCCTGGCCAAAGACGCGAGGAGCCAGCAACCGGTGTTCCAACCCCACGGTTTCACCCAATGCCAACCCTTTCGAGCACAACCGACCATGGTTCGCTGGATGATCCGGGTCGCCCCGCACTGTCAGCCCTCCGACCCCATCGGGTCGCAGAAGTACACCGCAGCCGACGCCACAATAAGCGCAGGTCGAGCGAACTTCGGGCAGACCACTTCCGTCCATCAGGCCGCGCTCCGCCGGGTAACCGCGCTGTCGTCCAACAGGATACGGCCCTCTTCAAGGCGCACCGGATAGGTGGTGATGCGACCATCATCCGCACCCTGAGCTTCGCCCGTGTTCAGGTCAAAGACCCAGTTATGCAGCGGACAAGTGACCGACTGGCCATGCACGATGCCCTCGGACAATGGGCCGCCTTTATGCGGACAGCTGTTGGTCGCGGCGTATACTTCCGTCTCGGCGGTACGGAAGACGGCGATACAGCCGATATGGGTTTTCACCAGACGCGCCCCGCGCAAAGGCACCTCGTCGATATGTCCGATGTCGATCCAGCTCATTCCGCGGCCTCCAGTGTGAAATCTGCAATCGGCGCGTAGGTCTGCGCTTTTTCTTTGACGTGTTCGGCCCACGGGTCTTTGCGGAATATGCTTTGCGACAGTTCGAACCGGGCGACCAAAGAAGCGCGGTTTTCAACGTCGTCCACGACCTGAGCTTTGACCCAGTCCATGCCGACCTTGCCCAACCATTTATACAGGCGATCCAGATACTTGCCGCCCTCGCGGTAGGCTTGGGTGACGGCCATCACGACCTCGATTGCTTCGTCCTCGGTGGAGACCTGACAGAGCAATTCGGTCTCTTTTACGCCCATGCCTGCGGCACCGCCGATGCTGATCTGAAAGCCCGAATCCACGCAGACGACGCCGATATCCTTGCACGTCGCCTCGGCGCAGTTGCGCGGGCACCCGGATACAGCCAACTTCAGCTTGTGCGGCGTCCACGACCCCCACAGGATTTTCTCCAGCTTGATCCCCAGCCCGGTGCTGTCCTGCGTGCCAAACCGACAATGATCGGTGCCCACACAGGTTTTGACTGTTCGCAGACCCTTGGAATAAGCGTGGCCCGAGACAAGGCCGGCCTTGTTCAGATCCGACCAGATCGCAGGCAAGTCCTCACCCTTTACGCCCAACAGGTCGATGCGCTGACCACCGGTGACTTTGACAGTTGGCACGTCGTATTTGTCGGCAGCATTGGCAATGGCGCGCAGCTCTTCTGGTGTCGTGATCCCTCCCCACATGCGCGGCACGACACTGAATGTACCGTCCTTTTGGATGTTCGCGTGTTTGCGTTCATTGACAAAGCGGCTTTGCGGGTCGTCTTGGTATTCCAGCGGCCAATCCGCCAGCAGGTAATAGTTGATCGCCGGGCGGCACACATGGCAGCCGTTGGGCGTGGTCCAGCTGAGTTCCTGCCAGACAGCGGCCTGGCTTTTCAATTCCTGCCCCTTGATCAAACGACGCACATCTTCGTGCGTCAGATCGGTGCAGCCGCAAATCGGTTGCGCGGCAGGCATTTGGAAGTCGTCGCCCAAAGTGACCTGCAATACCTGTTCCACAAGCCCGGTGCATGTTCCACAGGAGGCGCTGGCCTTGGTGCTTGCACGCACCGCGCCCAAATCATTGGCCCCTGCATTGATCGCCTCGATGATGTCTCCCTTGCATACGCCGTTGCAGCCGCAAATCTCCGCCTCAGGCGGCAATGCTGCAACGGCTGAGAGAGGGTCCGCGGTGTCGCCCCCCTGATAGGCCGGGCCGAAGATCAGCGTCTCGCGCATGGCTTCGATGCTGGTGCCGTCCTTGATCAGGCCAAAGAACCAGCTGCCATCGGCGGTGTCGCCATACATGACGGCACCAACCAGCCGGTCCTCTTCGATTACAAGGCGCTTATAGACGCCGCGCGAAGGGTCACGGAAGACGATATCCTCGCGCCCTGGCCCGTCAGCGAAATCGCCGGCACTGAACAGATCGCAGCCCGTGACCTTCAGCTTGGTCGAGAGGGTTTTCTGCGCGAATGCGGCGTCTTCTTCCAACAGAGCACGCGCCGCCACTTTCGCTTGATCGTAGAGCGGAGCGACAAGGCCAAAGATCTCTCCGCCATGTTCGACGCATTCACCCACGGCATAGACATCCGGGTCCGAGGTCAGCATTTGATCATCCACATGGATGCCGCGACCGGTGGCCAGCCCGGCCTCTTGCGCCAGCGCCGTGTTGGGACGGATACCCACCGCCATAACCAGCAGGTCACAGGGCAGTTCGGTCCCGTCATCCAGCAGCAACGCGCGAACCTTGCCATCTTGCCCCAGAACTTCCTTGGAATTCGCCTGCAGGCAGATCTTGATGCCTTTGTCTTCCAACGATTTCTTCAGCAGATAGCCTGCGGCCTCGTCCAACTGACGCTCCATCAGGTGGCCCATGATATGCACGACGGTGACGTCAACACCATGCGCAGCCATCCCCGCAGCGGCCTCGAGCCCCAGCAAACCGCCGCCAATTACGACGACCTGGTTTCCCGACCCCATGCCCATCATCTGTTGCGTGTCTTCCAGATCGCGATAAGCGATCACACCATCCAGATCATGCCCCGGCAAAGGAATGATGAACGGGTTCGACCCCGTCGCGATGACCAGCTTGTCGTATGGAACATGTCCGTTCTCGCCCTCGACCACCTTCATCTCACAGTCGATCTTGGCCACCGTCTCACCAAACCGGCAGGCGATGCCGCGCTCGGTGTACCAGGCGTCGTCATGGGTGACGATCTCGTCATAGGTTTTCTCACCCAACAGAACCGGGCTGAGCATGATGCGGTTGTAGTTCCCACGCGGTTCGGCGTTGAACAGGGTGATGTCGAACGCATCAGGCGAGGTATCCGTCAGATGCTCCAGCACCCGGCCCGAGGCCATCCCTGCGCCGATGACAACAAGTCTTTGTTTCATGGTTTCACTCCGCTGCAATCGCCTTTGGGGCGGGCGATTTCGGCTTGGCGCCGTGTTCGTATTCTTCTAGGAAATCGAGAACTTCCTGCCGGTAGGCGTAATAATCCGGATGCTCCAACAGAGCCTTACGGGTTCTTGGGCGCGGCAGATCGACCTTGGTGATCTTGCCGATGGTCGCTTGTGGGCCGTTGGTCATCATCACCACCCGGTCAGCCAGCAGGATCGCCTCATCCACGTCATGGGTCACGCAAATCGCGGTCACCTTGGTCCGGGACCAGACCTCCATCAGCACTTCTTGCAATTCCCACCGGGTCAAGCTGTCGAGCATCCCGAAAGGCTCATCCAGCAGCAGCAGTTTGGGTGACAGGGCAAAGGCGCGCGCGATACCGACGCGTTGCTTCATTCCGTTCGACAGGTCCAAGGCGGATTTGTCCATCGCATCGGCCAATCCGACGCGTTCCAGATAGTATTCAACGACATCCCGCCGCTCGGAAATACTGGCCTTGGGATAGACTTTGTCGACGCCAATCGCGACGTTCTCCTTGGCGGTGAGCCAGGGGAACAGGTTGGGCGATTGGAACACCACGGCACGTTCGGGATCTGCACCTTCGACATGGCGGCCGTCCAGCTTGATCGCGCCTTTTGAGATGTCGTTCAACCCGGCGGCCATGGTTAGAACTGTTGATTTGCCGCAGCCGGAATGGCCGATCAGCGAGATGAATTCGCCCTTATCGATCTTCAGGTCAAAATCTTCGACCACAGTCAACGGGCCTTTGGGTGTCGGATAGACCTTGTGCAGTTGTGAGAAACCGAGAAACCGGTTTTCAATCAGGCCCTTCTGCGCTTCAGCCACCGCTGTGGGTACGCCATGGATCGGCGTGACATCGGGCAGAATGCGCGAACCTTCTACTTTAGCTTCGACCCCCACATCCATCAGGTATTTGGTGACGTCCGCGCGCAGGCGTTTGAAGGTTTCATCGTTGTTCATAGCACCGCGTTCGCGCGGTCGCGGGATCGACACGCGGAACTCCTGCCCCAGCGAGCCATCGGGGTTCAGGGCGACGATCCGGTCTGCCAGAATGATTGCTTCATCCACGTCATTGGTAATCAGCACGCAGGTCTTCTTGTCGGCCTCCCAGATGTGTTCGATCTCATCCGCCAGATTGGCGCGGGTCAAGGCGTCGAGCGCGGACAGAGGCTCATCCAGCAGCAGAACCTCTGGGTTCATCGACAGCGCCCTCGCCACGTTGACCCGCTGGCGCATCCCACCAGACAGCTCCGCCGGGCGGCGTGTCGCGGCATGGCTGAGGCCCACCATCTGCACGTAGTGCGCAACCTTCTCGGCCTTCTCCGCCCTGTTGAGGCCGGGAAAGACCGTATCAACCGCCAGCCCGACATTGCCGCTGACCGTGAGCCACGGCATCAGCGAGTAGTTTTGAAAGATCACCCCGCGCTCCGGGCCAGGGCCCTTGATCGGGGCGCCTTTGAACGTGACCTCTCCGCTGGTCGGACTATCAAGCCCGGCCATAAGGTTGATCAGGGTCGTCTTACCGGTGCCCGAGAATCCGAGGATCACCAGAAACTCGCCCTCTTGCACGCCCAGATCGATGCCTTTCAGCACATCCGCGCGCGCGGTGCCTTCGCCAAAGGATTTGGAGGCGTTTTTGAAGCTAAGAATGCTCATCGCGCTCACCGGTTATTCGTGAAGGTGAAGAGGGATTGCAGCGCGTACATCACACGGTCCAGCAGGAAACCGATGATTCCGATGGTAAAGACCGCAACCATGATTTTGGCCAGCGAACTGGAGGAACCGTTCTGGAACTCATCCCAGACAAACTTGCCCAGACCAGGGTTCTGCGCCAGCATTTCCGCGGCGATCAGAACCATCCAGCCAACGCCCAGCGACAGGCGCAGACCGGTGAAGATCAGCGGCAAGGCCGAAGGCAATACCAGCTTGGTGATCTTGGTATAGGTGTTCATTTTCAGAACCTTGGAGACGTTCACCAGATCCTTGTCGATCGACGCCACACCCAGCGCCGTGTTGATCAATGTGGGCCACAGCGAACACAAAGTTACGGTGATGGCCGAGATCAGGAAGGATTTCGCGAACCAGCCATCATTGGTGACGTAAACGGCCGAGACGATCATGGTCACAATCGGCAGCCACGCCAGTGGCGAGACCGGTTTGAAAATCTGGATCAGCGGGTTCAGCGCCGCATTTGCCGTTGGCGACAGACCTGCCGCGATGCCCAGCGGGACAGCAAGGGCAGTGGCGATCAGAAAGCCGAAGAACACAGTTTTGATCGAGGTCCAGATCTGCTGGTAGTAGGTCGGAGCCCCGGTGAAGGCGACGTCTTTCACCTTCTCCGGCTGGCCAGCATCAATGAACTTTTGATTGCGCGTCTCGACCATCGCCTCGAACTTGGCGCGTTTCGCCGCTTTGGCTTTGGCGTCCTCATTCAGGCTGACCATCTCCGCCCAAACCTGCGCCGGCCCGGGGACCGCGCCCAGCGAGGTCTGCACCTTTGGCGCCAGCGTGCCCCACAGCAGCAGAAAGGCGAAGATCGACAACAACGGCACGATCAGCAAGCGCCAGATCTCGGCCATCTGTGCGCGAGGATTGTCCCCTGCGGCGGCCTTCAGAACAGGTGTGGCCCAGCTGAGGCCCAACACTTGGAACCATTTGTCGGCTGCATTGATGCGGGTGAAAAGGCGGGCGCGACGCTCCTGGCGGGCGGCGTCAGCGTTGAAATCGGGATCGACGGTCGTCATCTGATGTGTCCTTGCGATGGCGGGGCACTGGTGAAGCCCACGCCCGACCTTGGCCGGGCGTGGAGCTGAGAAATTAGCCTTGAACGTCTGAACCGACGATCTTCTGCTCGCCCTTCAGGCCAATGGACATGCTTTCGAGGTAAGCGTTGGGGGTGCGGCCGTCATAGGCGATACCGTCAATGATATCCTCGGCAGGTGTCGGTGCCTTGTAGCCATCACTGTCCCAGGGGAAATCGGCCTCATCCGCCAGACCTTCGTCAACCAGCAAACGCGCGGCCTCGAGGTAGATTTCGGGCTTGTAGACCGACTTGGCCACGTCGTCATACCAGCTGTCCGGCTTCGCATCGGCGATCTGACCCCAACGACGCATCTGGGTCAGGTACCAGACAGCGTCCGAATAAAACGGATAGGTCGCGTTGTAGCGGAAGAACACGTTGAAATCGGGAACCTCGCGCTTGTCGCCTTTCTCGTATTCAAACGTGCCGGTCATCGAGTTGGCGATGACGTCATAATCCGCGCCCACGTATTCCGCGCGGCTGAGGATTTCGACCGCTTTGGGGCGGTTGGCGTTGTCGTTTTCATCCAACCACTGCGCGGCACGGATCAGCGCTTTGGTCACTGCCAGGGTGGTATTCGGATATTCCTCGGCAAACTCGGCAGTGATGCCGAAAACCTTCTCGGGGTTGTTCTTCCACAGCTCATAATCTGTGACCACGGGAACGCCGATGCCCTTGAACACGGCCTGTTGGTTCCACGGCTCGCCCACGCAATACCCATAGATCGTTCCGGCCTCCAACGTGGCGGGCATCTGCGGCGGAGGTGTCACCGACAAGAACACATCCGCGCCGATCTGACCGGTCACGTTGTCCGGGCTGTAGAACCCCGGATGCAGCCCGCCAGCGGCCAGCCAATAGCGCAGCTCATAATTATGGGTCGAGACCGGGAAGACCATGCCCATGTTAAAGGGCTTGCCTTCGGATTTGTATTTCTCAACGACCGGAGCAAGCGCCTCGGCGCTGATCGGGTGTTGGGGACGGCCATCCTCCATGACAGGGATGTTCGGCTTCATCTCTTCCCAAATCTCGTTGGACACGGTGATGCCGTTCCCGTTCAGGTCCATTGAGAAGGGCGTGACGATGTGCGCTTCGGTTCCGTATCCGATGGTGGCGGCCAAAGGCTGTCCGGCCAGCATATGTGCACCGTCAAGCTGCCCGTCGATCACGCCATCCAATAGGACTTTCCAATTGGCTTGCGCTTCCAGCGTCACGAACAGGCCTTCGTCCAGGAAGTACCCATTCTCATAAGCGACAGCCAGCGGTGCCATATCGGTCAGTTTGATAAAGCCAAAGGTCAGCTCGTCTTTTTCCAGTTCCAGTTCGGCCAGTGCCGGAGACACAAGCGCAGTCGTTGCGGCGAGGCCTAAAAGTAGCTTTTTCATCTCGATCCCTTTCGGTTCAGCCCAACCCCTTGGGCAAACAAAAAAGCCGCCGACACAGTCCGCCGGGAGGAGGTGGCGGATGGTCGAGCGGCTTTGCTCTTGTAAGGTGCCCTGGATTATGGGCGAATTCCGTCGGTGGGCGTCGTTGCCTTCCGATGTCCCGATTAAGACATCCTTGATCCGGGCCGTCACCCGGTTTTGAGCGTCAAAGTGTGAACTTTCTGCGCCGCAGCGTGATTTTATGCTGCGCTGCAAAATTTTTGTGCACTCTCACCCCAATGGCTCGAAAATGCGACGGTCGAAGAAGACGTTCGGCGCCAGAATCAAGCTTCCGTTTGTCGAGGCTACGGCGGTCGACTCAGGAAGCGCTCCTTCCAGCTTCTCTGACGCTCCGGGGGTTTCAACTCCCAGCCCGGACAACTCGCGCCGATAGAGATCGCTGCGAAAGACACGGGCGGCCTGGCGTTCGGCTGTGCTAACATCGATCCCGTTCCGTTGTGCCAGCTGGTGCGCGATCCACTTGGCCTGACTGCGCCATGGGAAAGTGGCAGCGCCGTCAAAGAACTCGACAAACCCATCCACATATCGTTGCTCGCCGCGCGCCGAGACCGTGAATTCGCCCATCAATGCGCGGTCGATTAGTTCGGGTGAAACGTTGAGGTAGGTTTTGCGCGATAGCATCTCGGACGCGGTTGTTCTGCTGTCCGTGTTTGACAGCCAACGTCCTGCGCGCCAAACGGCCCGCATGAGGCTGCCCAGCAAATGCGGCTCGGTTTCGGCCCAGTCGTTTCTAACCGCCAACACCTTTTCAGGTGCGCAGGTCCAGATCGCCTTACCGGGCAGCAGCAACGCGCCAACACTGTCATCTACGGCGAATGAGCCCCAAGGCTCGCCCACGCAGAAGGCATCGATCTCGCCACCTGCAAGCGCCTGCGCCATGAGAGGTGGCGGGACAGTGCGGATTTCGACCTGCTTCGAAGCCAGTTCGGTTCCCGCAACCCAATAGCGCAGCAGTTCAACATGCATCGAAAAAGGGAATGGAACGCCGAAGACAAGTACTTCTCCGGCGGCTTTTGCCAATGCCGCCCCGGCCTCAGCGGCATTCGCGAAGTCGAACCCATATCCCTGATCAGACAGCCGTCCAGCCAATTGCGTGCCAACGGCAATGACGGTGCCATTCATTGACAAAACAGACACGGCGGACAGCCGCGTCGCGATACCGCCCAAACCCAAGGCCATCGCAACGGGCACAGGTGACAGCAGATGCGCCGCGTCCACGTGCCCAAAGGCCAGCATATCGCGCAGAGATGACCATGACGGGGCCGGGCGCAGATCGAGCGAAATACCTTCAGCATGGTCAAACCCCATCTCGCGCGCGACGATCAACGGTGCCGCGTCGACCAGCGGCATATAGGCGACAGGCAGATTTACGGTTCTCATGACAACAACCCCGAAGCCGTGACCAAGGCCTCGGCCACATCGGCGACGCGGCGGTTCTGGTTCATCGCAGTTTTGCGGAGCAGGGCATAGGCTTCGTCTTCCGACACGCCCTTGGCTTTCATCAACAACCCCTTCGCGCGGTCAATTACTTTTCGCTCTTCCAGCGCACGGCGGGTTTCGGCCAGTTCGGTCCGCATCTGACGCAGCACGTGAAACCGGGCGATGGCGGTATCGATAACAGGCTTGATGCGCTCGGCTTGCAAACCATCGACTACATAGGCCGACACCCCGGCCTCAACGGCGGCTTTCGCCAATCCGCCCGCAGCGCCCGAGACGAACATGGCCACCGGTCTCTCCATCGGACCGGAGGCAACGGTCAACTCTTCCAGCATATCCCGCGATGGATTGTCTATGTCGATCAGAACAATGTCTGGGCTATGCATTGCGATTTTACGTGCCAGCCCAGAGACATTGCCGATTACAGAAACGTCTACGTCTCCAGACTCTTTCAAGGCATCCACAATTGCAAAAGCACGTTCTTGATTCTGCTCGACGACAACGACAGTAAGGTGTTGTTTCATAGGCACCCAAGTGAGCCCAAGCTTCATCGATCGCAATTCCAAGGCCACTAAGCGTTTCATCAAGCTGCCAGCTTGCCTATTTTATCAGCATATTTTTAAATGGAACGGAATGACTGCACATTTTTTCTACATGCCATCAAAGAAATCTTGCATCAGCGCTGGCGTGGCGCAAATGATCGGCTCTTTGGATTTTCATTTGGGCCAATCTCTGGATCTGGGTGGTCGAAATGCAATTTCATCGACGATGCGAAATCGAAGGTCTGCTTTGACGGCAAGAACCACGTGGTTCCGCAATCGCAGCGAATGGCGTGTGTGGATGGCTCCTGCATAGCAAGTCCTTTTTGATCTGATTTGTGCATTTGTCAGAAGCAGTCATGTGTCCGGCCTGTTTGTGCGGTTTTGACGGATGTGTCGCAAACATTTGGAACGGCTAAAGTCAGCGACTTACTGGATACACCTATCCTGCGATCTCGGCGAATAGCTGAAAGCCGGAAGTCGTATCGCTTGAGAATTGCCGCTTCCGGATCATAT
>NZ_FWFP01000024.1 GCF_900172215.1 Ruegeria meonggei | reverse complement strand
TTACTCTGCTGCGTCTTGGTATTCTGACATTGGAGGGCATGTGCAGATTAGGTTTCTGTCACCGTATGCGTTGTCGACGCGGTTTACGGGGGACCAGTATTTGTCGACGCCCATCGAGCCCGGGGGGAAGCAGGCCTGTTCGCGGCTGTAGGGCCGGTCCCAGTCGCCGACCAGATCGCGCACCGTGTGGGGGGCGTTTTTTAACGGGTTGTTCTCGGCGTCGATGGTGCCGTCGATGATGTCCTGTGCTTCCGAGCGGATCGACAGCATGGCGTCGCAGAAGCGGTCCAGCTCATCCTTGGGTTCCGATTCCGTGGGCTCGACCATCAGGGTTCCGGCTACCGGCCAGCTCATGGTCGGCGCGTGGAAGCCTGAATCAACCAGACGTTTGGCGATGTCGTCGACGCTGACATGGGCCGCCTCGTCCAGCGGGCGGGTGTCCAGGATGCATTCATGGGCCACCCGGCCTGTCTCGGACGTGTAGAGGATCGGATAGGCCTCAGCCAACCGTGCGGCGATGTAGTTGGCGTTCAGGATTGCCACTTTGGTGGCCTGGGTCAGACCTTCGCCGCCCATCAGCAACACATAAGCCCATGACACCGGCAGGATCGACGGTGAGCCAAAGGGCGCGGCCGAGACCGGGCCCACGGCACTGCCGTATTCCGGGTGGCCGGGCAGGTGTTCGATTAGATGCGCCTTGACGCCGATCGGACCCATGCCGGGGCCGCCGCCGCCATGCGGGATGCAGAAGGTCTTGTGCAGGTTCAGGTGGCTGACGTCACCGCCAATGTCCCCGGGGCGCGACAGGCCCACCATGGCGTTCATATTGGCGCCATCGATATAGACCTGGCCGCCATGGTCATGGGTGATCTGGCAGACCTCCTGCACGGTGGTCTCGAACACGCCATGGGTCGACGGGTAAGTGATCATGCAGGCGGCCAGATGATCGGAATGTTTTTCCGCCTTGGCGCGGAAGTCATTCAGATCAATGTTGCCCTTGTCATCGGCCTGCACCGGCACCACCTGCCAGCCCACCATCTGCGCCGAGGCCGGGTTGGTGCCATGCGCCGAGGTTGGGATCAGGCAGACATTGCGGTGCCCTTCGCCGCGCGCAAAGTGGTAGTTGCGGATGCTCAGCAGCCCCGCATATTCCCCCTGCGCGCCCGAGTTGGGCTGCTGGGAGATCGCGTCATAACCGGTGATCTGGCACAGCTTGTCGTTCAGATCGTCGATCATCTCATGATAACCCTGCGCCTGATCCTGCGGGCAGAACGGGTGCAGATTGCCGAACTCGGGCCAGGTGACCGGGATCATCTCGATCGTGGCGTTCAGCTTCATGGTGCACGACCCCAGCGGGATCATCGCGCGATCCAGCGCCAGGTCGCGGTCGGCCAGACGGCGCATGTACCGCGTGATCTCGGCCTCGGCCCGGTTCTTGTGGAAGATCGGATGGGTCAAGTATTCGCTTTCGCGCAGGGCGTAATCGGGCAGGCGGTACAGCTTGTTGGAACTGTCATCAGCCTTGTCGATGCCAAAAGCGCCCCAGACGGCCTCGATGGTCTCGGGGCGGGTCTGTTCGTCCAGACTGATGCCGACACGGCTCGTCCCGACCTTGCGCAGGTTGACGCCCCGGGCCACGGCGGCCTCCATCACCACGCTCTGCAGGTGGCCGACCTCAACCGTGATGGTGTCAAAGAACACCTCCGGCTCAACCGCAAAGCCGGCCTCTTCCAGACCGGCGGCCAGGCGCGAGGTCTTGCGGTGCACTGATTGCGCGATGGCCTTGATGCCATCGGGGCCGTGATAGACGGCATACATCGAGGCAATCACCGCCAGCAGCGCCTGCGCGGTGCAGACGTTGGAATTGGCCTTTTCGCGGCGGATATGCTGTTCACGGGTTTGCAGCGACAGGCGGTAGGCCTTGTTGCCCCGGCTGTCGATGCTGACGCCGATAATCCGGCCCGGCATCGAGCGTTTCAGCTTGTCGGTGGTCGCCATATACGCCGCGTGCGGCCCGCCATAGCCCATCGGCACGCCAAAGCGCTGGGTCGAGCCGATGGCGATATCCGCGCCCATCTCACCGGGCGATTTCAGCAGCGCCAGCGACAGGATGTCGGCGGCGACGATGGCGATGGCTTTATGTTCGTGCAGCGCCGCGATTTCCGATGTGAAGTCGCGCACATGGCCATGGGTGCCGGGATATTGGAAGATGGCGCCAAACACTGACCCTGCATCCAGTGTGTCCGGATCGGCAACCTGAACGTCGATGCCCAGAGGCTCGGCGCGGGTTTTGATCACGGCGATGGTCTGCGGGTGGCAGTTGCGGTCGACAAAGAAAGCCGCGTTGTTGGCCTTGGAGCGGCCACCGCGCTTGGCCATCGCCATCGCCTCAGCCGCCGCAGTCGCTTCGTCCAGCAGCGAGGCGTTGGCCACGTCCAGCCCGGTCAGATCGCTGACCATGGTCTGGAAGTTCAACAGCGCCTCAAGCCGACCCTGGCTGATCTCGGGCTGATATGGCGTATAGGCGGTGTACCAGGCCGGGTTTTCCAGGATGTTGCGCAGGATCGGCGCGGGCGTGGTGGTGCCATGATAGCCCTGGCCGATCAGCGAGGTCAGAACCTTGTTCTTGCCCGCCACCTGTTTCATGTGAAAGAGCGCATCGCGTTCCGTCATCGCCGGACCCCAGTCCAGCGGCTCTTTCTGCCGGATCGCAGGCGGGACGGTGGCGTCGATCAGCTGGTCCAGCGTCTTGAAGCCAATCACCTTGAGCATGTCGCGCATTTCCGTCGGGCTGGGCCCGATATGGCGGCGGTTGGCGAAGTCATAGGCTTCGTAATCAGTCAGTTTGAAGGCCATAGGTCATGCTCCTCAGGGAATGTCTCGCCCGGCCGCTCTGGCAGGAGCCTCCGGCGGGGATATTTTTAGCCAGATGAAGGGGCGGATCCGCGAAAGGACCCGCCGTTTAGGTTTACCCGATCAGGGCCTTGTAGCCGTCCAGATCCATCAGATCTTCCAGCTGCGCCGCGTCCGTGATCTTGATCTTGTAGATCCAGGCCGCGCCTTCGGGGTCGTCGTTCAGCGAGCCGGGATTGTCGGCCAGCGCCTCGTTCACTTCTACGATCTCGCCGTCCACAGGGGCATAAAGCTCGGACGCCGCCTTGACGGATTCGATCACGCCGATCTCGCCGCCTTTTTCGAACTCATCGCCCGCTTCCTGCTGTTCCACAAACACCACATCGCCCAGCTGTTCAGCCGCATGTTTGGTGATGCCCAGCGTGGCGGTGTCGCCCTCGACGGTCAGCCATTCATGCTCTTCGGAATAATAGGTTGCCATGTTGTCTCTCTCCTGACTTCAACGCTTGTAATTCTGGGTAACAAAGGGCAGCGCCACGATCTGCGCCGGTTGCGGCTTGCCCCGGATGATCAGGTTCACCTGTTCCCCGGGTTCACCGTGACCGGCAGCGACATAGCCCATCGCAACCGGGCCGCCGACCGTGGGGCCGAACCCGCCAGAGGTGATCTGGCCGATGGTATTGCCGTCGGCGCTTTGGATTTCCACGCCCTGACGTGCGGGCGCCCGGCCTGTCGGCTTGATGCCGACCAGCTTTTTGGCGGCCCCTTCGGCCAGCTCTTTCTGGATGCGATCCGCACCCGGGAACCCGCCCTCTTCCTTGCGGCGCTTCTGGATCGCCCAGCCCAGGGACGCCTCAATCGGCGAGGTGCTCTGGTCGATGTCATTGCCATACAGGCACAGGCCCGCCTCCAGCCGCAGGCTGTCGCGCGCGCCCAGGCCAGCCGCTTCGCAATCCTCATGCGCCAGGAAGGCTTTCGAAACTTCGATCGCCTTGTCCTCGGGGATCGAGATCTCGTACCCGTCCTCGCCGGTATAGCCCAGCCGCGAGATGCGGCAGTCCACGCCCAGGATCGGCGCCACAATGGTTTCCATGAACGTCATGTCGCGTGCCGCAGGGCACAGATCGCCCACCACGTTTTCCGCCGCAGGACCCTGCACCGCAACCAGCGCCCGGTCGAAGATCTCAATCACCTCAACCCCGTCCAAATTGGCGCGCATATGCGGGATGTCCTGATGGCGCAGTGCCGCGTTGACCACCACAAAATAATGATCACCCGCGTTCGACACGATCAGGTCATCCATGATCCCGCCATCCACGTTGGTGAAAAACCCGTACCGCGCCTTGCCCGGCTTCAGCGTCGCATAAGCCTGCGGGCAGATCGCCTCAAGCTTCTCGCCCACATTCTCACCGCGCAGGATCACCTGACCCATATGGCTCACGTCAAACAATGCAGCCTTCTCACGACACTGCGCATGCTCACCCATAATCCCCAAAGGATACTGAACAGGCATCTCCCAGCCCGCAAAATCAACCAGCTTACCACCCAATTCAACATGCAACGAATGCAAAGGAGTGCGTTTAATCTCGGTCATTGTTCCAGCCTTTC
>NZ_FWFP01000025.1 GCF_900172215.1 Ruegeria meonggei | reverse complement strand
AGTTAGACCCTCTTTCTTATGCGGTCAGGCCTTTTGGTTCTGGGAGTTTGTTTGCGCGGCAGCATGCGGTGAGGGTGTTGGCGAGCAGGCAGGCGATGGTCATGGGGCCGACGCCGCCGGGGACCGGGGTGATGGCGCCGGCGGTTTGGGCGGCGCTGGCGTAATCGACGTCTCCGACCAGGCGGGTTTTGACGCTGCCGTCCTCGTTGGTGCCTTTTTCCGGCGCGTCGATGCGGTTGATGCCCACGTCGATGACCGTGGCGCCCGGCTTGATCCAGGCTCCGGGCACCATTTCCGCACGGCCGACGGCGGCCACGACGATATCGGCGCGGCGCACCACGTCGGGCAGGTCCTTGGTGCGGCTATGCGCGATGGTCACCGTGCAGCTGTCGCCCAGCAGCAGCTGCGCCATCGGCTTGCCGACAATGTTCGAGCGGCCAATCACCACCGCATCCATTCCCGACAGCGACCCATGGTGGTCGCGCAGCATCATCAGACAGCCCAGCGGCGTGCAGGGCACCATCGATTTCTGACCGGTGCCCAGCAGGCCGACATTCGAGATATGGAACCCGTCGACATCCTTGGCCGGGTCGATCGCGTTGATCACCAGATCTTCGTTCAGATGTTTGGGCAGCGGCAGTTGCACCAGAATGCCATGCACAGCCGGATCGGCGTTCAGCTGGTCGATCAGCGCCAGCAGGTCCGCCTGGGACGTGTCGACCTCCAGCTTGTGCTCGTATGAGTTCATGCCGACCTCAACGGTCTGCTTGCCCTTGGAGCGCACATAGACCTGGCTGGCCGGGTCTTCGCCCACCAGAACCACCGCCAGACCGGGGGTGATGCCGCTTTGCTCTTTCAGCTTTGCAACCTGATCGGCCACCTGCGCGCGTACTTTGGCAGCAAAAGCCTTACCGTCGATAACCTGGGCTACCATCCTGTGATCCCTTCTTTCAAAAACCGGCCCTCTGTCAAAACCGGAATAGGCGCATCAGCGCCCAGCCACTCAGTCAGGGCCAAGCACGCGTTCTTCACGCGCGATCGACCAGTCAATCAATATGCGCCACAGCTGTTCGGCAAGATCCGGGTCCATGCCCAGCTCGTCCGAGCCTGCCCTCACGCGCTGCACCACCTCTTCGACGCGATCCGGAATGCGGGCGGGCAGCCCTTCGGCCGGTTTCAGCTGCGCCGCGCGGTCGATATAGCCTGCGCGGGTCACCAGCATCGCGATCAGCTGGCGGTCCAGCCTGTCGATCTGAACCCGCAACTCCTGCATCGAAAGACAGTCTTGCGGCGGTGTCAGCGTGGGCATGTTCGTCTCCTCATGGCCCGGGGATCCCCCGGACCACGAGATGTCTTATCTGGCGGCTTAGAACAAGCCTTCGATCTCACCTGCGTCATTGAGGCAGATGCTTTCTGCTGCCGGCTTGCGCGGCAGGCCCGGCATGGTCATGATCTCACCGCAGACCACAACGATAAAGCCAGCGCCCGCAGACAGGCGTACCTCGCGCACCGGAACCGAATGGCCGGTGGGCGCGCCGCGCAGGGTCGGATCGGTCGAGAAAGAATACTGCGTCTTGGCCATGCAGACCGGCAGGTTGCCGTATCCGGCCTCTTCCCATTCCTTCAACTGGTTGCGAATCTTGGTGTCGGCCAGCACCTCATCGGCGCGATAGATGCGCTTGGCGATGGTTTCGATTTTCTCGAACAGCGGCATGTCATCGGGGTAGATCGGCGCAAAGTTGGCAGAGCCACCCTCGACGATCTCCACAACCTTCTCGGCCAGCGGTGCCGAGCCTTCGGACCCCAGCTCCCAGTGGCGCGACAGCACCGCCTCGACCCCGTGATCGGAACAGTAATCCCGGACCGCCTGAACTTCGGCCTCGGTGTCGGTGACAAAGTGGTTGATCGCAACCACAACCGGCACGCCAAAGGATTTGACGTTCTCGATATGGCGGCCCAGGTTGGCGCAGCCGTTTTTGACCGCACCGGTATTTTCCGCGCCCAGATCAGCCTTGGCCACGCCGCCGTTCATCTTCATCGCCCGCACCGTGGCCACCAGCACCACAGCCGAGGGCGCAATGCCCGCCTTGCGGCACTTGATGTTCATGAACTTTTCAGCGCCCAGATCGGCCCCGAACCCGGCTTCGGTCACCACATAGTCGCAGACCTTCAGCGCCGTCTTGGTGGCAATCACCGAGTTGCAGCCATGCGCGATATTGGCAAACGGGCCGCCATGGACAAAGGCCGGGTTGTTTTCCAGCGTCTGCACCAGGTTCGGCTGCATCGCGTCCTTCAGCAGCACGGTCATCGCGCCTTCGGCCTTGATATCGCGGCAGTAAACAGCAGTCTTGTCGCGGCGATAGGCCACGATGATGTCGCCCAGGCGTTTTTCCAGGTCCTTCAGATCGTTGGCCAGACACAGGATCGCCATCACCTCGGACGCCACGGTGATGTCAAAGCCGGTTTCACGCGGGAAGCCGTTGCTGACACCGCCCAGAGACGCCGTGATCTGGCGCAGCGCCCGGTCGTTCATGTCGACCACCCGGCGCCAGGCGACGCGGCGGATGTCGATCTCGGATTCATTGCCCCAGTAGATATGGTTGTCGATCATCGCCGACAGCAGCGAATGGGCGGATGTGATGGCGTGAAAATCCCCGGTGAAGTGCAGGTTCATGTCCTCCATCGGAACAACCTGCGCATAGCCACCCCCCGCAGCGCCGCCCTTCATGCCGAAGTTCGGGCCCAGCGAGGCCTCGCGAATACAGATCATCGCGTTCTTGCCGATCCGGTTCAGACCGTCGCCCAGACCCACGGTGGTGGTTGTCTTACCCTCACCCGCAGGCGTCGGGTTGATCGCCGTCACCAAAACCAGCTTGCCGTCCTCACGACCCTGAACCGAGTTGATAAACTCCTGGCTCACCTTCGCCTTGTCGTGGCCATAAGGCAGCAAATCATCACTGGAGATGCCAATCCTGGCCCCAATCTCCTGAATAGGCTTCTTATGCGCCTCTCGCGCAATCTCAATGTCCGATTTATAACTCATTGG
>NZ_FWFP01000032.1 GCF_900172215.1 Ruegeria meonggei | reverse complement strand
GGATGTGTCGCAAACATTTGGAACGGCTAAAGTCAGCGACTTACTGGATACACCTATCCTGCGATCTCGGCGAATAGCTGAAAGCCGGAAGTCGTATCGCTTGAGAATTGCCGCTTCCGGATCATATTGGCGATTTCGATACCGTCCAAAGTAGCTGATGCGGATCTGAACGATTTGAACCCGCACATGTGTCGTACGCGACGCTTGATAAACCGATGATCCTGTTCGATCAGGTTGTTTAAATACTTGGACCTGACCGTTTGGATTTTGGCTAGGCAACCGAACCGCTTCAGGATCCTGTTCACCTCTCGAATGCCCGCCGCGTTGGCTCCACTTTTGTCGATGACGATCTTGCTCGGGATTCCATTTGACGACAGCGCTTTGGCAAAGAACCTTGCTGCCGCTGGACGGTTCCTGCGCTCAGACAGCATGAAATCAAGGGTATTTCCTGCCTTGTCGACGGCACGATAGAGGTACATCCATTTGCCGCGAACACGAATATAGGTCTCGTCCATACGCCAGGAGCTCAACGTTGGGCGTTTTTTTGATTGCGCACGAGCTGCGACGATCGACGAGTATTTCACAACCCACCTATTCAATGTGGCATGGTCAACTCGCACACCGCGTTCAGCCATAATCTCTTCCAAGTCACGATAGGACACCGTGTATCGCAGATAGAAGTACACAGCGTACAAAACTGCATCCTTGGGGAAATGACAGCCCTTTAACGAGATCATGCTCAAATAACCTGTTCGGAATTTTTCGACCTGTACAAACCTCAGATCACGCAGGCTCGTCAACTAGACCCCAGAGTTTGCGACACATCC
>NZ_FWFP01000026.1 GCF_900172215.1 Ruegeria meonggei | reverse complement strand
ATATGATCCGGAAGCGGCAATTCTCAAGCGATACGACTTCCGGCTTTCAGCTATTCGCCGAGATCGCAGGATAGGTGTATCCAGTAAGTCGCTGACTTTAGCCGTTCCAAATGTTTGCGACACATCCTGATGTAACTTTAAAGAAACTTGCCCTGCGCATCGCAAAGATGAAAGCTGCTCAGGAGTGGCTCCAGGAGGACGTTAGTCCCGAAGACCTCGCAAATATCTCGGCAAGCTTGTCCGATGATATTTCTATCTTGGAAAGCATGTTTCGAGAGACGTTTCCAAGCTATGACGAAAATGTAAAAATATTTGAGCGCGACCTTCGCAAAGCAACTAGTGCATATTTTGACGCCAATGAAACCACCAATAGGACCGCTAAGCGTGGTGAAGGAAA
Organism: Ruegeria meonggei; assembly: GCF_900172215.1. GTDB lineage: Bacteria > Pseudomonadota > Alphaproteobacteria > Rhodobacterales > Rhodobacteraceae > Ruegeria > Ruegeria meonggei. The sequence goes on along the minus strand of NZ_FWFP01000026.1, from coordinate 1,434 downwards.
AGGGCGCGGATAACCTGATTGCTCGTATTCATTGATGAGACGGATGACCAACGATGTAAGTGCTGCTAAGCAAAAACTACTTGGCTCTCAGGTGTGGTGGAACCCACCACTCCGGCGGATCATATGCTGCAGGGCGTCTGATAATCCCCTTTTTCCCGTTTACGAACCCAGGGAAAAGGCATTTTTCGATGTGCAACTTGTTCAAGTGAATTTTCGCGTCAGCATACTGCATAATCTTATCTGAAGACGGGCGGTCTGGGGGCAACACTGATACCAAACGTTTTTGAGGAAAGCGTTGACGTAGAACCCGAAAGGAAGCCGCATGGTCAGAGTCTGCAGTCAGCAAGTATCCTACGTCAAACAGGTCATCTTGTGCGTCCATCACCGCCGCAAGAGCCATGTTGATATCAGTTTGCTTTTCCGAGTTCTCCTCGCGGCTCATGCCGCAATCATTACATTTTCTGGGCTGCGTGACATAATGTCCCCGCTCCACATACACATCTCTAGCTGACAGCGCATTAATGTAGGCGTTGTGCCGGTTTTTGGAACCACCCATGTCGGGTCGGAGGGCCGAAAAATACTTTGTAATAACAAGATGTTGACTTCTTGAGGGAATAATCATCTCTCCAAGGGCGCGCAGGTCCAACCATTTCAAGAACGGCTCATCAAACTCGTGCAGAGGGTGGTATATATTGAAACCATCGACATAGAGCGCTGCTCTAAGCTTGTTCTTTTCGGTATTGTTTTCTTCACCCATTGCGGTTAAAACCACCTCACATCGCTTGGCTATTCTTAGTCAGCAGCCCACTGGTTCCGACCGGTGGGTTTATTTTTTTGTGCTGGCTGTGCCTATTTATTTGTTCTAACAGGCTTATTGCACATCTGAAATCGGCACAACATCTCAATGCTCAAGAAAGAAATGTTGGTTCAATGGCACAGAGTCCATGCTGGGGCTGCGATTTCTCGATTTGCCAGAATGAGGTCAACTCATTTTCCCAAGTGCACCCGCCCAATCGCCTGATACACCTCCATCATAGCTTCCATAGCGGTTTCTACCTTGGCCGCAATCTCGGGATTGGCCTCTACCCATGGATGTTCGCCTACGTGTGATCCGTAGCAATCCATCAGGACGCTGGCGGTGTGCAGTGCTTCGTGTGCTGAAAAGTCGCTCATATCGGGTCTCCTCGAAAAAAGAGGTCCGGATATCACCAGAGCGCAGTCAATAACAACCAATCTTTCATCATGTGACTCACTTCACAGACCAACGCACTCGAATGCTGCATTCTGAGGTTGTAGTGAGTTGGCGCGGATGTGTCGCAAACATTTGGAACGGCTAAAGTCAGCGACTTACTGGATACACCTATCCTGCGATCTCGGCGAATAGCTGAAAGCCGGAAGTCGTATCGCTTGAGAATTGCCGCTTCCGGATCATAT
>NZ_FWFP01000028.1 GCF_900172215.1 Ruegeria meonggei | reverse complement strand
TGACCTGCCCCCCGAAACTTCCCTCACCTTAATGTAGAGTTTGCTCAACGTTTCGAAGGAGCAAACAGATGCGAAAGAGTCGTTTCACGGAAGCCCAGATAGTCGGGATGATCAAAGAACAGGAAGCTGGGATGCCAACTGCAGAGGTGTGCCGCAAGCATGGCCTCAGCCAAGGGACGTTCTATAAGTTCAAATCCAAGTATGGCGGCATGGAAGTTTCTGATGCTGCCAAGCTGAAGTCGCTGGAAGATGAGAATGCCAAGCTCAAGCGCCTGCTGGCCGACACTATGCTGGACAATGTTGTGTTGAAGGATCTTCTGGGAAAGAGCTGACGACACCGACCGAGCGGCGAGCGGCAGCGCTTCTTGCAATGCGGGATCATGATATCTCGCAGCGCAGGGCCTGCCGTCTTGTCGGTGTTGATCCCAAAACCCTCCGGCGTGAACGCCCGCCGGACAGTCCAGAGATCAGAGCAGAGATGAAGGCGGTCGCAGCCAAGCGCCGCAGGTTTGGCTATCGCCGGATCGGGGTGATGCTTGAGCGCAAAGGAATGATCATGAACCACAAGAAGCTGTAACGGCTGTATACGGAGGAAAAGCTTGGGGTCAGGCGGCGAAAGGGCCGGAAACGGGCCCGTGGCTCACGGACACCGATGCCCGAGGCCCTGAGACCCGGCGAACGCTGGTCGCTGGACTTTCTGTCAGATACCTTTGGCGCGTCTCGTAAATTCCGCATTCTGGCAGTGAATGACGATTGCTGTCGGGAGAACCTATGCCTGATGGCCGACACTTCCATATCCGGTGCACGTGTCGTACGCGAACTGGATGCGCTTGTTCGCATTTACGGCAAGCCCGCCAGCATTGTCAGCGACAATGGAACGGAGTTCACCAGCCGAGCGATCCTAAAATGGGCGAACGATAATTGCGTGGACTGGTATTACATCGACCCAGGTAAGCCCCAGCAGAACGCCTTCATCGAGTCGTTCAACGGCAGCCTGCGTGATGAACTGCTGAATGAGGAGTTGTTCGATAGTCTGGATGACGCCCGCCGTAAGCTGGCCCTATGGCGATACGACTACAACCACGTCAGACCCCATTCATCGCTGGCGAACAAAACACCCGCAGAAGCGCGTCGAGCGCTTGAGCAATTTGAAGGCTCCGCGCACGACCACTGCCAGACAGTTGTTTGTGAAGTAAACAACGAGAGAGCGCTTGCCCAAACCGACGACCAAGAATATGAAAACCAGACCCGCAGACTCTCGTTATGAATGAGGGAGCCTCGGGGCGCAGGTCA
>NZ_FWFP01000030.1 GCF_900172215.1 Ruegeria meonggei | reverse complement strand
ATGGCAAAGGAAAAGTTTGAGCGTAACAAGCCGCACGTGAACATTGGCACGATTGGCCACGTTGACCACGGCAAGACGACGCTGACCGCAGCGATCACCAAGTATTTTGGTGACTTCCAAGCGTATGATCAGATTGACGGCGCGCCGGAAGAAAAAGCGCGTGGCATCACCATCTCGACCGCCCACGTGGAATACGAGACGGAAAACCGTCACTATGCCCACGTTGACTGCCCCGGCCACGCCGACTACGTCAAGAACATGATCACCGGTGCTGCCCAGATGGACGGCGCGATTTTGGTTGTGAACGCCGCTGACGGCCCGATGCCGCAGACACGTGAACACATCCTGCTGGGCCGCCAGGTTGGCATCCCGACAATGGTCGTGTTCATGAACAAAGTGGATCAGGTTGACGACGAAGAGCTGCTGGAACTGGTGGAAATGGAAATCCGCGAGCTTCTGTCTTCGTATGAATACCCCGGCGACGACATTCCGATCATTGCCGGTTCGGCTTTGGCCGCGATGGAAGGCAACAACCCGGAGATCGGCGAGGAATCCATCCGCAAGCTGATGGCGGCCGTGGACGAATACATCCCGACGCCTGAGCGTGCGATTGACCAGCCGTTCCTGATGCCGGTCGAAGACGTGTTCTCGATCTCGGGTCGTGGTACGGTTGTGACCGGTCGTGTTGAGCGTGGCGTGATCAATGTTGGCGACGAGATCGAAATCGTCGGCATCCGCGACACCAAGAAAACCACCTGCACGGGCGTTGAAATGTTCCGCAAGCTGCTGGACCGCGGAGAAGCGGGCGACAACATCGGCGCGCTGCTGCGTGGTGTGGACCGTGAAGGTGTTGAGCGTGGCCAGGTTCTGTGTAAGCCGGGCTCGGTGACACCGCACACCAAGTTCGAAGCCGAAGCCTATATCCTGACCAAGGATGAAGGTGGCCGTCACACGCCGTTCTTCGCGAACTACCGTCCTCAGTTCTACTTCCGGACCACTGACGTGACCGGCACCGTGACCCTGGCGTCCGGCACCGAGATGGTCATGCCCGGCGACAACGTGTCGTTCGAGGTTGAGCTGATCGCGCCGATCGCGATGGAAAACGGCCTGCGTTTCGCCATCCGCGAAGGCGGCCGCACCGTCGGCGCCGGCGTCGTGTCGAAAATCGTC
>NZ_FWFP01000033.1 GCF_900172215.1 Ruegeria meonggei | reverse complement strand
TTTTTTTTCTCTAAAATAAGGGTGGCCATAGGCTCTTTTAACCAGAATCGGTGTAGTCAGCTGAAATTGACTTGCACGCCTGGGTCCTGTGTGTCTACTAACTTTCTCGCGAACGATAGCTAACGGATCCCCCGGGCCATACTAGTACTGGATGCATCTGCAGGATATCGCGGCCGCTCTAAACGTGGTAAATTGTTAACTCCGAGCTAGACTTCAGGTGGCCGTATTTATCAGATTTCCTCGTTGTGTCCTCAGAAAAAAATGCCAATACCACTTTCAGCTGTGAATATCCACCATGAAGGGCAAGACATGCTCATAATTAACTGTCAGGCAGGCCAGGCCTTCAGCTACAACGACCTTGAATTGGTTTATTCTGCTTGTCCTCTATAAGTTTGCCAGAGGGAATCACACATGAGCCAAACCTATTGAAGAAAGCATTAGGACAGTGCCAGTCTTAATCACAGTGGGGGGTATGTTATTCCCAATGAAGTCGTCCAGAAACGGACTAGGTAGTTAGCTTTTTCTAGTGCCCAACACATTAGAGGTGTGGTTTTTTTTCTCTAAAATAAGGGTGGCCATAGGCTCTTTTAACCAGAATCGGTGTAGTCAGCTGAAATTGACTTGCACGCCTGGGTCCTGTGTGTCTACTAACTTTCTCGCGAACGATAGCTAACGGA